>NZ_CP032819.1:4309729-4925405 GCF_003991565.1 Butyricimonas faecalis
GAGACTCCCGACTCCCAGCGTGATGATCGAGGAGTAAATAAAAGCCATGAGATCATTCTCCCCGTATATCAAGGCTACGATAATACATAGGATCAGGAAAGCACTTTCTACAAATAAAAGTTTTCCTATAATGTTGGTAATAAACCTAAAGTTAATCATTTCTGAAATAATTTGATTACTTTTTTCACGGCACTGGGTAAGGCGAAAATAACAACTTTGTCTCCGGCCTCGATTTGCACGTCTCCTTTAGCGATAATGGCATCCCCGTTGCGGATAACACCCCCGACCGTTGCGTTCTCTGGGAAATTCATGTCTGCCAAAGTTTTACGGGTAATCTTGGAACCCAATTCTGCCGTGACCTCGAACACCTCGGCTTCCGAGAAGGTGAGGAATTTCAAATGCTTTACGTCCACGTTCATCGTGTAACGATAAATATGAGAGGCGGCAATCAATTTCGTGTTCACGAGAGTTCCAATGCCGATGTTTTCAGCCAAATCGATATAGTCGATATTCTCGACCTCTGCCACGCTCTTTTTTACCCCGAGTTTTTTTGCTAGCAAGCATGAAAGAATGTTGGTTTCAGATGAGTGGGTTACACTGATAAAAGCGTCAGTATTTTTTATCCCTTCTTCTCGTAATAAGGCCAAATCTCTTCCGTCACCATTGATTACCAGCGAGGATTTCAATTTGTCGGCAATGAGAATACATTTCTCCCGGTCTTTTTCGATAATCTTTACGTTGTAATTCTTCTCTAATAGAGAAGCTGTTTTAATACCGATACGGGAGCCTCCCACGATAACAACATTCTTAATCTCATATTGCGATTTGCCACAAAGAGCGAATACATTGGGGACATAAAAAGGCTTTGTTACAATAAACACCAGGTCTCCATAGCGGAAAGAATCATTCCCTCTCGGTATGATTGTGTGATCAGCTCGTTTGATGGCTACAACGCGGAAATGTTGGGCTCCGTAGCGTTCTGCCATTTTTATCAAGGTCAAGTTGAGTACCGGAGCATTCTCCCAGAGCTTGATTCCCAGTAGTTGCAGGCGACCATCCGAGAATTCGTGCAACTGCCTTGAACCACTCTGTTTCAAGGAGGCTACGATTTCTTCCGCGGCCAATCGTTCCGGGTAAATCAGCGAATCAATACCGATCATTTTCAGGTATTCTTTATTCTCATCTTCCAGGTACTCGCTATTATTTACCCGGGCAATGGTTTGTTTGGCTCCGAGTTTTTTTGCCAAGATTGCTGAGTTGATATTTTGGTCTTCTTGGTGATTTACTGCAATAAACAAATCACATTTATGTACTCCTGCATCTTTCAATGCACCAATTGAGGTACAAGATCCCACGATTGACATGACATCTAGTTGATTACCTAATGCTTCCAGCTTTTCTTCATCGCTGTCGATCAACATGATATTATGTTCTTGCTTGCTAAGCATATTTGCGAGATGTGTCCCCACTTCTCCTGCTCCCGCTATGACGATGTTCATTTTAGTTAGGTGTTAATTAACGAGCAAAATAAAGCATTATAATTCGAATTCCATAAAAAATTACCTATATTTTCAAGATAATTGTTCCGACTTCGTTTGTCTTGAAAAACGGGATCTGATTCTTGAGACAGAACTTTTGCCAGGCTTTTGTGCAAAAACTTGTGTTTGAATTGTCCATGATGATTTGTCGTGGGTGAAATTCGGGGGAATTGGGCGGGTAAATATTTTCGGTAATGATGACGATGTCTTCGTTCGAAAATGTAGGGTAAGCGTGGTCCACTATTGATATTGAATATCGAGGAGACGACAGGTGGTTCCGGATAAATTTTATTTGTTGTCCGACAAAAGCCTCGTGGGAGGGTAAAGCTTGTAGATGATTGGCCGTGATGTAAGTGGACAAACGAGCATCGACATCCGAGGTTTTGAGATAAGTGTAGTAGCCTTTGTAATTCAATAAAATAGTTGAATGCTTATAGAGATTGCAAATCACGATTTCCTGATGGTTTTGGATATAATATATGAAACAGCAATGAAAAACGAGCAAGATACTCAGGCTACAACAGATAAATGTAAGGACGTGACGTTTTCTCGTGATGAAATAAATGATGGCAAGGATGATGAGGAGGTAAAATAGGATGACGTGAGTCGTCGTCGGGTATAAATCCGGTAAATTTATCACGACTTTGGAAAATTGTTGCAGACTGAAAATGAACAGGCGTGTAAGACCTATGATAATATAGGATAAGTAAAAACTGATAAATCCTGGCAATGCGAGTAAGATAATTCCCCCGTATAAAAGAAAAGAAGCTGCAGGCACCGCGATAAGATTTATGAAAATACTGTTCAAACTGATGGTGTGGAAATAGTAAGCCATGATGGGGAGTGTCATGACTTGTGCCGAAAAACTGATGCAAAGTAGCGTGTACAAGGGGCGAAGATACTTGTGCATCTTTTTGATTTGCATCAACGGGTAAATTAGAATGATTCCGGTGTAAGCCGCGTACGACATTTGGAAACTGACCGAATAAAGTAATTCCGGGTTGATGAGAAGTGAAAAAAAAGCAGCGGCGGCAATGGCATTCAAGGGTATGGTTTCTTGTCTGAATACCTCTCCAATGGTAATAAAACTTAGGATGGTTGCTGCTCTGCAAGCGGAGGGAGAGAGGCCGGTGATGCAGACGGTGAACCATATTAGCGGGATCAAAATCAATCGGAACTTTTTACTTTTGAAATGGAATAACCTGAATAGCCCCAAGAAAAAAGCGAAGATCGCTCCGATATGTAATCCCGATATGGCAAGAATGTGAATCGTTCCCGTGTTCTGGAACAATTCTTTCGTATCGGGAGTGATTTCTTGTCGACACCCTAGGCAAAGAGCTGCTAATAACTTGTAAGTTGCACTATCCGGAATCACCCGTTGTAGCTTAGTTGCCAGGTTATTCCGAATTGTGTGACACACGGAATAAAGATCTTGCGAGTGTCCGGTTTTGTGGATTTCGCCTGCCGGAAAACCTTTTGCCTGTATGCCTTGGTGTTGTAAGTAATTGTCGTAATTGAAATCATGACGGTTGTGTGAGGTTTGTAAAGGGTATAATCTTATCAGACCGGAGAGGGAATCTCCTACCGAGATCTCCGTAGAGTCCGGAATTTTTAGATACGTGCATAAATGGGGAGAGGAAACAACGATCTTTCCGGGGGAAAGAATTTGCTCGCAACGCCCCGCCAATTGGTACGTTTCTCCTGGAATGATTGCAGGAGTCTTGGTCCCCGATAGATATACCCCCGTGAAAAAAAGTCCGGTAAACGAGAGCAGTACAAACGGAAGACCGGAACGTACTTTCCGGATAATGAAAAGCAGGGAGAAAGATGTAATAATGACACCGAGGATGGACGCTGAAAGAAAGTTTGATAAATATTGACTGACAGTAATTCCCAAGATCAGCGGGATCGCGAGAAATAAAAAAGGAAATCTATGCCAGTAAATGGAATGCAAACTAGTGTAGAATTTAAAATGTAGAATTTAAAATGTAGGTATAGAATACTATTCTACATGCTACATTTTAAATTATTCTGATTTACTTGGGTAAAACAACCCGGTAATTTTGTTTGAATTTCCCGGCACTGATGTTATTTAGTTTTCCTTTGAGTAAACGTTTTTTCAATGCTGACAGGTGATCTATGAACACGATTCCGTCCAGATGATCATACTCATGCTGGATAATGCGGGCACGGGGGCCAGAGAATTCTTCCACGTGTTCCACCCAGTTTTCATCCCGGTAAGCAATTTTTATCCGGTCTTTTCGCATAACATCTTCGTGGATGCCGGGAATGCTTAAACAGCCTTCATTGAAAGGTACGTCATCTCCCGAGCGCTCTAAAATATGTGCGTTGATAAAAGCTTTTTTAAAATCCTTGCAGTCCGGATCCAACTCCTCGAACGGGGAACCGTCAACCACGAAAACACGAATGTTTTTTCCAATCTGCGGGGCTGCCAGGCCGACGCCATCTGATTCGTACATGGTTTGCCACATATCATCGAGTAATTTACTCAACCCCGCGTATTCCGGGGTAATATCTTCGGAAACTTTCCGAAGAACCGGATGTCCATAAATGTAAATAGGTAAAAGCATTTTTAAATATTCAAATTTCTTTGTGATTCCATATATGACTGTAATATAATTGTTGCACTAATAGCATCGATTATAGCCTTGTCTTGACGTTGTTTCTTTTTTGCTCCTCCCTCGATCATGGCTTTGTGAGCCAGTACAGAGGTGAAACGTTCGTCGTACATAACAACTGGAATATCAGGAAGTTTGCGACCGAGTGCGGTAAGGAAAGGTTTGATATAAGTCATGCTTTCCGAATCCATGTTGTCCATCTGCTTGGGATGTCCCACGACAATCAAATCTACTTTCTCTTTCGAGCAATAGTCCGACAAAAATTGTAAAACCTCGTGCGATCTGACCGTGGTTAGACTGTTGGCAATAATTTGGCATGGATCGGTAACGGCAATACCCACCCTCTTTTTTCCGTAATCAATAGCAATAATTCTTCCCAATTGATTATTCCTTTACAATGATAAAAATATCCTCGTTTTCCTTCTTCATTAAATACTGCTCTCTCGCGAACTTTTCCAAGTTATCCCGGTTCCCCAACAATTCCTCTTTCTTCCGTTTGTCCTCTTCTATCTTTTCCCGGTAATACTTTTGCTCGTTCTCCAACTGGTTGATCTTTGAACATAACTGTAGCCGGTCGATAAAACTGTATTTATCGAATAGAGCGATCCAGATAACAAATAGCAACCCCACGAAAGTGTATTTGTTTGCAAATCGCTGGAACAAATTTCTCGATAATGGTTTGTTTTCGTTTTGCATCTCGCAAAGGTACAAAAAAAGAGATGGTTAAGAGAAATAAATGATAAATTTTTTCCGAACGGGCAAAAGTCTCGTTTTTACGCTGCATATTTATAAAAATGGGGAGAATATTTATACAGCTAATTGATTTCCAATATTTTGTCTTTTGATAAAAAAGAATTTTACCTATTTTTTGTATAACTAATTTCGCTAGCTTTGTGGACACAGAATTTTTCGAACAGAAAAGAAAATAATAAATAAATACGAGTAATGGAAAAAAAATTAGCAGTTATTGCGTTGGGAGGTAATGCTCTTTTAAGAGGGAATCAAAAAGGTACTATTGAAGAGCAAAATGCCAATACCATCGACACCTTGGAAAATTTGGTATATTTAATAAAAGAAGGATATAATCTGATCATTTCCCACGGGAACGGTCCTCAAGTCGGAAATGTTTTGATGGATAATGCTGCAGGAGTTGAAAAATATGACAATGCGGCGATGCCATTGGATGTTTGTGTGGCTTTCACGCAAGGGCAAATTGGGTACATGATTGAACGCAATTTGCGTAATATATTGAAAGAACACGGATTGCAACGTAACGTGATCTCCATGGTATCACAGGTGATTGTTGACAAGAACGATCCGGCTTTGCAGAATCCGACCAAGCGGGTGGGTAAAATCTACATGAAAGATGAGGCTGACAAGCTGGCCCGGGAAAAAGGTTGGGTCTTCAAAGAAGAGATCAAGGTGGAAGGCGGCTGGCGTCGAGTGGTTCCTTCTCCAGACCCGAAAGATTTCATGAATGCAGACTTGGTTGAACGTTTGGCTCGCGAGGGAAACATCGTGATCACGACCGGAGGTGGCGGAATTCCGGTATATATTGATGAGAAAGGTGATATTCAGCCGATCGAAGGGGTAATCGACAAGGATTTGGCTTCTGCCATGGTTGGAACCCGGGTAAAAGCGGATGAATTCTATATTTTGACAGATGTACCTTATATTTATAAGGATTACAAGAAACCGACCCAGCAAATATTGGAGTTCTTGGATTATGCCGACACGATGAAATATTTGGAAGATGGTACTTTTGCTGAAGGTAGTATGGCCCCGAAAATCCGGGCTTGCTTGCGTTTCGTGAAAGCCGGAGGGCAAAAATCCGTTATCACAGAAGCAACCAAATTGGAAGACCGGAGATACGGATCCAAGATTACAATGGAATACGAGGACGACAGAAGATAATTGAGAATTTAAAACGAAGAATTGGTTTTAATTCTCGTTAGGATATATTACTTTTGACCGTTTTTATAAAAGAAAAATGCTCGTCATTTTTTTCAATTTGAAATTTAAAATCATAAATCTAAAATAAATAAAGTTATGGCTTTTAATTTGAGAAACAGAAACTTTTTGAAGTTATTGGACTTCACTCCGAAAGAAATCAAATACATGTTGGACTTGGCTGCTGATTTAAAGAAAGCAAAATATGCCGGAACCGAGCAACCTCGTTTGAAAGGTAAAAATATCGCTTTGATATTCGAAAAAACTTCAACCCGTACTCGTTGCGCTTTTGAAGTTGCCGCTTATGATCAAGGTGCACATGTAACTTATCTGGGTCCTTCCGGATCTCAAATTGGAGTAAAGGAATCTATGGCTGATACGGCTCGCGTATTGGGACGTATGTTTGACGGTATCGAGTATCGTGGTTTTGCACAGGATATCGTTGAAGAATTGGCTCGTTACGCTGGGGTTCCGGTATGGAATGGTTTGACCAATGAATTCCACCCGACTCAAATTTTAGCTGACTTCTTGACCATGATGGAGCATATCGATAAACCGTTGAACAAAGTAACTTTCGCTTATCTTGGCGATGCACGTTTCAACATGGGTAACTCATTGATGGTAGGTGGAGCTAAAATGGGTATGGATGTTCGTATCGTTGCTCCGAAAGAATTGCAACCGAATGCAGAATTAGTTGCGACTTGCAAGGCTATTGCAGAAGAAACCGGTGCTACCGTTACCATCACGGATAATGTAGAAGAAGGTGTGAAAGGTTGTGATTTCTTGTATACCGACGTGTGGGTATCCATGGGAGAGCCTGCTGAAGTATGGGCAGAGCGTATCAAATTATTGACCCCGTACCAAGTTAACGCTAAAGTTATGGAATTGACTGGAAACAAAAAATGCAAATTCATGCACTGCTTGCCGGCATACCACAACTTGGAAACTCAAGTAGGTCGTGACGTTTACAAACAATTCGGTATGAATGGATTGGAAGTAACCGAGGATGTATTTGAATCAGAAAATTCAATCGTGTTCGATGAGGCTGAAAACCGTATGCACACGATCAAAGCCGTGATGGTTGCTACGTTAGGTGACTAATGTTGAGTTACTTTATATATAAGCCGCCCGCAAAAGGCGGCTTTATTTTTATTTCACGTAGTCTGCCATGCAGCTTTCACGCGTTCCCGTGATGTCGAAGATCACTTGCAGGTGTAAGAGCTCGAATATTTTTAATACTTCCGGTGTAAGGTTACAAAGTTTCAAGTTAGAGCCAACACTTTTCGCTGTTTTGAAAAGTGCAATAATACAGCCGATAGCACTACTATCTACAAATTCAATGTCATGAAAGTCGAAAAGCATCCGACAATCTTTATTGTTTAACAAAGGTCTGAGTTCCGTTTTCACTTCGTCTGCCGACGCTAACGTGAAACGAGTCATGTTTATGAATTCGACAATGGTGATACCATTTTGTTCAGTTACTTGTAGAATCATGTTCAAATAGTTTCTATGGGTTAATATGTAGTAAATTTACTTGTAGTTGTTTTGAACAAAAGTAATCATTTTTACCGAGATTGCAAATAAGTTAACGGGTGGTTTGTCCCTAATTTTGAAGATTAGACCAAAATGCTAATATTTTTTCAGAAAGGGTAGGCAAGAACAATAAAAGTTTTAACTTTGCGGAGTGTTATAGTTATACTTTATAATATAATGAATATTTAAACGATATAAAAATGAAGACGACTCCATTTACACATTTCCATGAGGAACTGGGGGCAAGAATGGCTCCTTTTGCCGGCTACAATATGCCGATTGAATACACGGGTATTAAAGACGAACACAACACGGTTCGCGAAAAAGTAGGTGTATTTGATGTTTCTCACATGGGAGAATTTTGGGTAAAAGGCCCGAAAGCTTTCGAATTGGTACAGAAGCTTACTTCTAATGATGTGGCTGCCCTTACGGATGGTAAGGTGCAATATAGCTGTTTCCCGAATGAAACAGGTGGTATCGTGGATGACCTTTTGGTATATCGTTTCAGCGCAGAGAAATATTTGTTGGTTGTAAATGCAGCAAATATCGAAAAAGACTGGGCTTGGTGTACGAAATGGGCGAAAGAATTGGGTATGAACGTGGATACCGATTTGGAAAATGCTTCTGATAATATTTGTCAGCTTGCAGTTCAAGGTCCTTTGGCATTGAAGGCTATGCAAAAATTGACCACGGCTAATGTGGTAGATATGGAATATTATACCTTCAAAGAGATCCCGTTTGCAGGAATCGATAAAGTGATCTTCTCTACAACCGGATATACCGGAGCCGGTGGTTGCGAAATCTATGCATACGTGAAAGATGCCGAGAAACTTTGGCATGCCGTGTTTGAAGCCGGGGCTGAATTCGGAATCAAACCTGCCGGGTTGGGGGCTCGTGACACCTTGCGTTTGGAAGCAGGTTTCTGCTTGTACGGACACGAGATCGATGACGACCACTCTCCGATCGAGGCTGGCTTGGGCTGGATCACGAAATTCGTACCGGGAAATGATTTTATTAACCGTGCTTACCATGAAAAATTGAAAGCTGACAAGCCGAGCCGTTACATGAAACCGTTCGAACTGCAAGACAGAGGTATTGCTCGTCAGGGATACGTGATCGAGGATGCAGAAGGAAATGAGATCGGAGTGGTTTGCTCCGGTACAGTTTCTCCCTGGACTGGGAAGTCTATCGGTACGGGATACGTGAAGAGTGGTTTCCACAAACTGGATACCGAGATATTCATTCGTGTAAGAAATAAAGCGTTAAAAGCTAAAATTGTCAAGACCCCGTTCTTTTAGTCGGGTGCTTTTAAGCTAGACATAAACGAGGCACCCGCTTCTGGGTGCTTCGTTTTTATATAAAAGAAAAAACGTTTTCGAAAATATTTAAAACGTTGATTTTTAGTTACTAAGAAAAACGAATAAAAATTACGGAAAAAAGTCTTTTATACAGACTTATTTTGCATCTTTGTAACGCGATTGCAAACAAGATTTTAATTAATTATCTACTTAAATATTTTAGAGATGAGAAAACACATTTTTAATGCCGGACCATGTAAATTGCCGGATTCTACATTGGAAAATGTATCAAAAGCAGTATTAGAGTTCGGTAACACGGGACAATCAATCATGGAAGTGTCTCACCGTTCTGCAGATTTTCAAGCTGTTTACGACGAGGCTGTTGCTTTGTTCAAAGAAGTATTGAATATTCCGGAAGGATACTCTGTTCTTTTCTTGGGTGGTGGTGCTAGTATGCAGTTCTGCATGATCCCTTTCAACTTCTTGAAAACGAAAGCTGCTTATGTAAATACCGGAACTTGGTCAACTGCAGCTATTAAAGAGGCTAAAATGTGGGGTGAAGTTGAAATCGTTGCTTCTTCTGAGGCTGACGGATTTACTTATTATCCTGAATTCACGATTCCTTCAGACGTGGATTACATGCACATCACGTCAAACAACACGATCCGCGGTACGGAAATCTTCTATGATCCGACTTCTCCGGTGCCTTTGATTGCAGATATGTCTTCTGACATTTGCAGCCGTCCGGTTGACGTGTCTAAATATGCCATGATCTACGGTGGATGCCAAAAGAACCTCGGACCTGCCGGTGTTACTTTCGTGATCATCAAGAATGACTTCTTGAACAACGTGGTAGCTGACAGAATGATCCCGACAATGTTGAGATATAAAACTCACGTGGACAAAGAATCCATGTACAACACGCCTCCATGCGTTAACATCTTCGGAGTAAAAGAAACCTTGAAATGGGTAAAAGCTATGGGCGGTGTTAAAGCGATGGAAAAATTAGCGATCGAAAGAGCCGATATGCTTTACGCTGAATTGGAAAGAAGCAAAATGTTCCGTCCGGTTGTAAAAGAAGGTTCTCGTTCAAGAATGAACATTCCGTTCTTGTTAAGAGAAGGATATGAATCATTGGAGAAAGAATTCCTTGATTTCGCTAAATCTAAAAACATCGTGGGAATCAAAGGACACCGTTCAGTAGGTGGATTCCGTGCTTCTACTTACAACGCTTGTACGATCGAAGACGTGAAAGCTTTGGTTGCTGCAATGCAAGAATTTGAAGCAAAACACATCTAATAATTGACGATTTACGATTTCGGACGTATGCTTCTCTTTCATGAAAATGAAAGCAAAGATGTCGGAAATCGTAAATCTTTTTTCATTTAAAATTGTAATTATCATGACTAAAGTATTAATTGCTACAGATAAACCGTTTGCTCCGGTTGCCGTTAACGGAATCAGAGAAATCGTAGAAGCTCAAGGATATGAGTTAGTTTTATTGGAAAAATATGCTTCACAAGACGAATTGATCGCTGCTGTTGCCGATGTTGACGCTATGATCATCCGTTCCGACAAAGCTACCAAAGAAGTAATCGAGGCAGCTAAAAAATTGAAAGTAATCGTTCGTGCCGGTGCCGGATACGATAACATCGACTTGGCTGCTTGTACCGCTCACAATGTAGTCGCTATGAACACTCCGGGACAAAACTCAAATGCTGTGGCTGAATTGGCTTTCGGTATGATGGTTTACATGGCTCGTAACTTCTTCAACGGAAAATCAGGTTCTGAGTTGAAAGGCAAGAAAATCGGTATCCATGCTTACGGAAACGTGGGACAAAACGTGGGACGTATCGCTCGTGGATTCGGTATGGAAGTTTACGCTTTCGACCCGTTCATGACGGACGAACAAATTAAGAATGCTGGTGCAACCCCGGTACATTCTGCAGAAGAAATGTACAAAATGTGTCAGTACGTATCTTTGCACATTCCGGCAACAGAACAAACCAAGAAATCAATTAACTATGATTTGTTGAAAAACATGCCGAAGGGCGCTGTTTTGGTAAATACCGCTCGTAAAGAAGTGATCGACGAAGAAGGTTTGGCTAAGTTGATGGAAGAAAGAGCTGACTTCCACTATATCACGGATATCGCTCCGGATTGTGATTGTTTCAGCAAATTCGAAGGTCGTTTCTTCGCTACCCCGAAAAAGATGGGTGCTCAAACTGAAGAGGCTAACGTTAACGCCGGATTGGCTGCCGCTCACCAGATCGTGAACTTCATCGAGAAAGGTGACGAGAAATTCAGAGTAAACAAATAGACAAGTTATAAATTTTAGATTTACGATTGATGATTTTAGATTGAAATGTATTTAATATCATAAATCGTAAATCACAAATCTAAAATTATATATGGCAATAGTAAAACCATTCAAAGGACTGCGTACACCGTCTCAAGAAATTTGTGAGGAGTTAGCGTGTCTACCTTACGATGTAATGAATTCAGAGGAAGCAGCACAAATGGCTGCAGGAAAACCTCGTTCATTGTTACATGTTACCAGAGCCGAGATTGACTGCCCTGCAGGAACTGATATTCACTCCGAAACTGTTTATAACAAGAGTGTTGAGAACTTCAAAATGTTCCAGGAAAAGGGATGGTTGGTTCAAGACAAGGATGCTAAATTCTATATCTACGCCCAGACAATGGACGGAAGAACTCAATATGGTATCGTAGGTTGCGCTGCCTGCGAGGATTACATGAACGGGATTATCAAAAAACACGAATTGACTCGTCCGGATAAAGAAGAGGATCGTATGATCTTGACTCGTTACGTGAAAGCAAACTTGGAACCGGTATTCTTTGCTTACAAAGCTGTTCCGGAAATTGATGCTATCGTTGAGGATATCGTGAAGAACCAGAAAGCTGACTACGATTTTGTGGCAGAAGACGGATTCGGTCATCACTTCTGGGCTATCAACTGCCCGGAAACAAACAAACGTCTGGAGGAATTATTTGCAACGAAAGTTCCTTACACGTATGTTGCTGACGGACACCACAGAACCGCTGCTGCTGCTCGTATCGGTGCCGAGTTCAAATCAAAGAACCCGAACCACAATGGTACAGAAGAATATAACTTCTTCATGGCTGTTCACTTCCCGGATCATCAGTTGAAGATCATCGATTACAACCGGGTGGTAAAAGATTTGAACGGTTTAACCGAAGAGCAATTATTGGCTAAATTGAAAGAACACTTCACGGTTGAAGATATGGGTACGGAGATTTACCACCCGGCTAAATTACATGAATTCAGTATGTATTTAGGTGGAAGATGGTATAAATTGACGGCTAAACCGGGAAGTTACGATGATAATGACCCGATCGGGGTATTGGATGTAACCATCCTTTCTAAGCATGTATTGGCTGACATTTTAGATATTCAAGATTTGCGTACTTCTAAACGGATTGATTTCGTGGGAGGTATCCGCGGATTGGGAGAACTGAAACGTCGTGTTGATAATGGCGAAATGAAAGTGGCTTTCGCTTTATATCCTGTTTCTATGGAACAATTGATCAATATTGCCGATACCGGTAATATCATGCCTCCGAAGACGACTTGGTTTGAGCCGAAACTTCGTTCAGGAATGGTAATCCACAAAATCTAATAAGATTTGATTCCAATAAAAAAGCGACTCGAAAGAGTCGCTTTTCTTATGCTTTATAGCGAAGCCATTTGTATAATTCTTTCCAAGTGACCTTCTTGCCGTACATGAGGATTCCCACCCTATAAATCTTACCGGATAACCACGTGAAGAAAAGGAAAGAACCGACTAACAATCCCATTGAAGTGATGATCTCCCATGCCGGAACACCGAACGGGATACGTACAAGCATGACCACCGGTGAGGTGAACGGGATGAGAGAACTCCATAATACCAGGGGGATTCGGGGCTTTTCATTGCGGCAATACCGATGTAAAGTGCAATAACCAGAATAATTGACAGGGGAGTCATGAATTGTTGGGAGTCTGTTTCATTATCAACGGCGGCTCCAATGGCTGCAAATAATGATGCGTATAATAAATACCCTCCAATGAAATAGAATAAAAAGGCTCCCACGAATTTCAAGATAAACAGCGGGTCAATGGTTTTTACCAGATTCTGGATGATAGCCAATTGTTCGGGATTAATTTCCGTACCTTGGGCAAACATATTTAAATCATTGGCGTTCTTTAAGGCCTCCAGGTCAAGATTGGGCATGAAGATAACTTGAGAAATCAGAATGATGCCTCCTCCCAAAACAATCCATATCAAGAATTGCACGAGTCCCACGGCAGCTACTCCGATAATCTTTCCCAGCAAAAATTGGAAAGGCTTTACCGAAGAAACCAATACTTCAATAATGCGATTCGTTTTTTCCTCGATAACCCCTTTCATTACCTGAGAGGCATACATGAAAATAAAGAAATAGATGATTAGCCCGGCAACCAGTCCGATGATAGACGTGATCTCGGACGAACTCTCTTTGGCGTCTCCGGTATCCGTGACGAGTAACGTTCTCACCAATACAGGTGTTTTGGTGGCGTCCAATTCTGCTTCCAGATCCGGCATTTGGGTCTTGGCGATTACTTCAGCACGCTTCACCGTCTCTATTTTCTGGCGTAATTGTGAGGCAATCTCGTTCTTCAATTCCATGGGAACTTGAGAGGTGGAGAATACCGGAACCTCAGCATGGGTTATAACATCGGCCGGTATGCGGGCAATGGCGTAATAATCATGCTCTTGCAGAAAGTCAATATAGTTTGCTTCCGGTACATCTTGATCGATATACGTGAAACTCGTGTTATTGATTTTTTGAAGCGGGGTTTCTAGCGGTGATTCGTTGATCACCGCAATGGTGCGTTCTTGGCTATCGTCTCGCAATAGCATCCACATCAGGAAGGCGTAGAATAAAGCGAATAGGATCGGGACAAAAATAGTAACAACAAGAAAGGTCTTTTTACGAACTCTCGTGGTAAACTCCCGGTTTATAATAATGAGTATCTTGTTCATTTTAATTGAAAATTGAAAGTTGAAAATGGAAAATGAGGTATTGAAAACGTCATTTTAATATTTCAATCTAGTATAATTATTTTTAATCTAAAACATCAATCGTAAATCTAAAATCGTAAATCTAAAATTATTTAGATTTGTTCTTTTACGAGTTTTATAAAGATGTCGTTCATGCTGGGAATAATCTTTTGATAAGAGATAATGTCTGTTTGGGGCAGAGCTCTTGACAAAAGGGTATTTGCCGGGCAATAGGTGTTTTGTTGCAAAATAATATCTTGGCGGTCTCCTTCGACACGTTGAGATACTATCTCGAATTCCGATCCGATAATTTGTTCGGGTGAAAACTCCGGGTTGTAACGGCAACTGAGTTGGTACGTGTTGCTGGCATACTTCTCGCGAATCTGGTTGATCGGTCCCTCGATAATCTTGCGCGATTTGTTAATCAGAGCGATATGGCTACATATTTCTTCTACCGATCCCATGTTGTGAGTGGAAAAGATGATCGTTGTACCTTTCTTGCGTAATTCAAGAATTTCCCGTTTTAATAATTCGACATTGATGGGGTCGAAACCGCTGAAGGGCTCATCGAAAATCAATAATTCCGGTTCGTGAAGAACGGTAGTGATAAATTGTACTTTTTGAGCCATACCTTTGGATAGCTCTTCCACTTTTTTATCCCACCAAGCTTCAATTTCGAATTTCTCGAACCACATTTTAAGGCGGATGATCGCTTCGTGTTTACTGATTCCTTTCAAGCGAGCTAAATAAACGGCTTGCTCTCCGACTTTCATTTTCTTGTAGAGCCCTCGTTCTTCCGGGAGGTAACCTATCCGGTTGACATCAGACGGTTTCAGATGTTCGTTTCTGAAAAATATTTCTCCCGAATCAGGGGCTGTAATTTGATTAATGATTCGAATTAAGGAGGTTTTTCCGGCTCCATTAGGACCAAGTAGTCCATAGATGGCTCCTTCCGGGATATTGATCGACACATCGTCCAATGCCTTGTGATTTGCATAGGTTTTGACGATGTTCAAGGCTTTAAAGAAACTCATAATCGGATATTTGTCAAAGGCTGCCGGATTCGGCAGCCTTTGAAGTTATTTTATTTCAAACATTAAAGCGTCTTTTGGAAGTTTATCTCCCTTGTTGACGTGGATCTTCGTGACCGTACCGCTTATGGGAGCTTGAATTTTATTGTGCATTTTCATGGCTTCCAAAAGGCAAAGTAAATCTCCGGCTTTCACTTCTTGACCTTCCTTCACGTACAAATCGATAATAGAACCCGGTATGTAGGTGATAACGGCACCCGGATCGGGTTTTTCCCATTGTTTCCGATGAATGAATTTATCGGTCAGTTGGGTTTTGTATTTCAAGCCGTCGATTTCTAATGAATCGTATTTTGGTGTACTCATCGTGGTATAATTTTAGTTTAAAATGGAGGAATTCCATGTTTTTTAGCCGGGGTCAATACCGACTTGTTGCTGGATACCTCGATAGAGTGTTTCAAAATCCTTCGGGTTTCCTCGGGTTCGATCACGGAATCGATATAACCTTTAGAAGCGGCCACGTAAGGATTGGCGAATTTTTCACGATATTCGGCAACTTTGATTTTACGCATTTCATTCGGGTTCTCGGCAGCCATGATCTCTTTCTTGAAGATAATATTGGCGGCTCCTTCAGGTCCCATGACGGCAATCTCGGCAGTCGGCCATGCAAACATGAAGTCGGCCTTCAAATGGCGGGAATTCATGGCGATATAACCTCCACCGTATGCTTTTCTAAGGATAACCGTGATCTTAGGTACCGTGGCCTCGCTATACGCGTAAAGAACTTTAGCCCCGTGACGGATAACTCCCATGTGCTCTTGTTCAACACCCGGTAAATATCCCGGCATGTCCTCGAAGGTTACGATGGGGATATTGAAGGCATCGCAGAAACGTATGAAACGTCCGGCCTTGTCTGAAGAGTCGCAATCCAGTACTCCGGCAAGAACCGAAGGTTGATTTGCCACGAATCCGATCGTTTCCCCGTCAATTCGTCCAAATCCGACAACGATGTTTTTAGCAAACTCTTGCTGAACCTCAAGGAAGTCCGAATCATCGGCAACAGCACGGATAATATCGCGTACATCGTAAGGTTGGGTCGGGTCGGAAGGAATAATTTTTTCGATTTTGTATTCCGGTTTTGGCGGTTTGGAAGGGAACGGTTTGGCTTTTGCTTCGTTACTCCAGGGGATGAAGGTCAACAATTTTTTAATCTGTTCGAAACATTCATACTCTGAATGAGCGAAGAAATGGGCGTTACCGCTGATTTCACTGTGAACTCTGGCTCCTCCGAGTTCTTCCATGGTTACCACCTCACCTAATACCGTTTTTACCACTTCCGGTCCGGTAATGAACATCTTGGAGATGTTGTCCACCACAAACACGAAGTCCGTCAAGGCGGGAGAGTATACGGCTCCACCTGCACAAGGACCGAGGATTACGGATAATTGAGGGATTACACCAGAAGCTTGGGTATTACGGAAGAAGATCTCTCCGTACCCGGCTAGTGAGTCAACTCCTTCTTGAATACGAGCACCACCCGAATCGTTAATTCCGATTAAAGGTACACGCATTTTTAAAGCATGGTCCATGATTTTGGTGATTTTACGCGCATGCATCAAACCCAATGAACCACCGGCAACGGTGAAATCTTGCGCGTAAATACATACGGGTTCTCCATAAATTGTTCCGGTACCGATAATGACACCGTCACCATGAAGAACTTTCTTATCCATATCAAAATCTTTAGACTGATGCTCAACGAACATGTCGTACTCATGGAAAGAGTCTTTGTCCAAAATTGCTTCAATACGCTCCCGGGCTGTCAATTTCCCCATAGCAGCTTGCTTCTTAATCGCCTCCTCGCCACCTCCTTGAAGAACAATTTCTTTTCTCTTTCTTAAATCAAGAACATTTCTTTTAAGTGACATAAATATTATTTTTTATTTGTAAATGACAGGTCTTATCTCGTGTTAGATCCTATCAACCAATTTGCAAAATTACGAAAAAGAAATGAAGAAAAAAACACTATTTTGAATGGTTGTAAGTAAAATATTATTAGATAAGGTTTTATGGAATAATAATCAACGCGTGAATTTACACTATCTCGTAACTCTCCGCTTGGATTGTTCGTTAAATGAACCATTCGAATTGTGGGTTGAGGAAAAGTATGATCAGAAAATATGAGGCAAAAGCCTTGTTCCTGGTGGTCGAATTGGAGAAATAATTGTAGTTTTGTAGTTGATTAATCTTTGATGAAAAAAGGGAAATGAGATTTTTGCGAAAGCTTTTTAAATATGCATTGAGAATTATTCTGGTTCTTTTTTCTTTGGTAATTCTCGTGATGATTCTTTTGTATGTTCCGGCCATTCAAAATTTTGTTAAAGGGAAGGCGGAGCAGTACGTGGATGAAAATTTGGACATGAAACTGTCGGTCGGTCGAATCTTGTTGAAATTTCCACTCGATCTGGCCGTTGAAAATATTTATCTGGGACAGACGGAAAAAGACACGATGCTGTATGCCGATGTCATTCAGGTAAATGTTGCCTTGACAAAACTTTTGAAAAAAGAAATAGAAATTCGTCGTTTGATCGTGGAGAACGCGGCGATTCATTTTGAGGATTCTCTCTCTGCGTTAAAAATGAAGGTCGCTTTGAAGGAATTGAGCCTTCGCGTGGATCGATTGAATCTCTCTCAACAAGAGGCAGAAATCCCTTTCATCGCTCTTAAAGGCGGAAACATCCGGATGAATTTGGGTAGTGGCCCATCCGCGGTTGATACAACCGGGGGCGGGGAACCCGTTCGTTGGCATTTTAAGGTGGGAGAAGTAACCATTGATAGCGTTGATTATCAGTTACAAGGTCTTCCCATGGGAAAATTTCATGCTGGGATGGGAGAGGCACTCTTGAAAGGCGTGGATGTCGGATTGGAAAACCAGACGGTTGATTTGGAAAAAATCACCTTGGTACGCGGCTTTTGCGATTTGCTGATGTCAGAATCTACCGGAGAACAACGTGAAACAGAGGTGACCGCGGAGGAAAGTACTCCTTGGCAAATTCGGGTAGGGACCGTTGAATTGGTGGATAATCGTTTTTTGATGAAACCGATGCGTGTGCCTGTTGATGCGGAACAGTTCCCGGAAACGATTCGCGTATCAGCACTTTCGTTGAAAATGGATAGCGTGTTTAACCGGGGAACCGAGATGGCGGCAATGATTCAAAATTTGCGTTTCAAAGAAGGAAACGGATTAGATTTAAGAGACTTATCTTGTCGGGTTAGCTTGGAAAGCGAGCAAACGAACGTGTCGAATTTGGTGTTAAAAACCGGTAACAGCCAATTGAAAATGAATCTTCGGGCGGAATCTGGGATCAGTGATTTCGGCATGGAAACCCCTATACAGTTATCAATAGACGGAAATATCGCCGGACAAGACGTCCTGTTGTTTCTGCCGGATTCCAATGATCAGATCACTAATTGGTTATCGGATAAAATTTTTTCTTTATCCGGTTTGGTAAAAGGCAAGGTCGATCAATTGAACATTACTCGTTTTGAAATTGGGGCAACGGATGGTTTTTCGTTGAAAAGCGAGGGGAGCGTGTCATGCGTGACCGATATGGAAAAAATGGCAGGGGAATTGAATCTGGCGTTTGTTGTCGATCGGGGAGCGTATTTCGCGCCTCTCTTGTCAGAGAATGAGGAGGTTGGATTTGTTCTACCGGACCACTTGTCATTAACCACCGATGTTACTATCGCGAACCGGACGGCAAAAGTGGATATGAAATTGAAGCCCGGAGGAGGAATCTTGCATGCAGTTGCCGATTTTGCCTGGCAGGAGGAAACCTATCGTGCGGAAGTTCATTGGAAAGATTTTGCGTTGAATAAATTCATGCCGAATGACTCGTTAGGGACTATTACGGCTCATCTTTTGGCCTCGGGGCGGGGGCTTGATTGGAAAGAAATGATCGCGAAAGTGGATGTTGGACTCGACTCCTTATTTTATAACGGGTACGATTATAAAAATATCGTTTTGGACGCGGCGTTGAAAGATCGGGAATTAACCGGGGAATTGGTGAGTGATAATCCGGAATTGGACTTGGGAATGAAATTCCGGTTAGGCTTGGATGACAACGCCTACAAGATACACGTGAATGGAGATATTCAACAGGTAGATCTGAAAGGATTGCATTTTATGCCGGAAAATATGTCTTTTTCTTTGGGGCTGAATGTCGATGCAGAATTAAAGGCGGACAGAACCTCCTCTTTACAGGCTGATTTTTCAAATATTGTCTTGCGGGACCTTGCCACTCGCAAGTTGGGGGATTTGGATATTACTTTCTCCGGCTTGCCCGACAAGACCTTGTTGGATGTCAAGGCGGGAGACTTGACCGTGACGTTTGAAGGGGATGGGGGAAGCACCACTTTAATCGATCGTTTTAGTGCTGTTGGCGGATTATTGGTTGAGCAGATCGAGAAACATGATTTTAACATGGAGAGATTGAACGAACTGCTACCTGATTTCCGCTTGACCCTAGGTGCCGGTCGGGAAAATTTATTGAACGGTTACTTGAAAAATAACGGGATACGCTTTGAACGCGTGGCACTGGACGTCGGAACCGACGTGTCGCGTGATTTCCGGTTAAATTCAAAAATTTATGGATTGAATATCGAGGGTGTTCTCCTGGACAGCCTGTTCGTGTATGCCAAGCAAAAGAACGTGGCATTGTGCTATGGAGCGGAAATTTTCGGGGCTAAAGATCAATTGGAAGGATTATCCCGCTTGACCGCGGAAGGAAACGTCGAATATGATCAAATAAACGTGAGAATACGGGAACATGCCAACGAGGAAGGGGAAATATTCAATGTCGGGGCTAATATCGCTTTACAGGATAGTGCTTTTAGCGTGAGTATTTCCCCGGATCCCCTTATCTTGGGGTATGTTTCATGGCAAATCAACCGGGGCAACTTCATTCGCTTGAAACAAGGGGAGATACCGGCAGCTAATCTGCAATTATTGAATGGCGACAAGCGGATCCGTCTGATTTCGGAAGAAAACGCACATCATGAACCGGAATCCTTAATTGTAGACATTAAAGCCATTGACTTGGGCGGCTTCTCTAAAGCGCTCTCGTTCCTTCCGGATATATCCGGTTTGTTAGGAGTTGATATGCAGATGTATAGTAAAAATGACGTGATCGACCTTAACGGGGCGGTCAAGGTCGATGATTTTTATTATGGGAAAGAACACGTGGGAGATTTGGGAATTGGCATGACATACCGATTGTCGCGACAGACGGAACACGACGTGGATTTTTCCTTGTCGGTGGATAAAGTAAAGGCGCTTTTGGTCAAAGGCAAATTAATGACAGGAATTGAAGATAAAAATATGGCCCTGGATATCGACATCCCTAAATTCCCGTTGCGTGTAGCGGGAGCTTTTACGCCCCCGGGTATAATGAACCTGGGTGGGGATATGATCGGGGCTTTTCAAGTGAAAGGGCAAATGGACCAACCCTTGATAAATGGAGATTTGCGTTTCAAGGACGGAACCATAGAAGCCTTAATGATCGGGACAACCTTTAAAATAGATTCGTCAGCCATTAAAATACATAACAACCTCCTGGATTTTAACCATTTCGGGCTGATTGCTCCCAATAAACAACGTTTGGAACTATTGGGAACGGTTGACTTCGCGTCGTTCTCGGCCATAAAAATGGATGCCTCCATTCAAGCTAAAAACTTCCAGGCAATGAAAGTGAAAGAGAACACGGAGACCATGGTCTTCGGGAAATTGTTTGTCGACCTTTCGGCAACGCTGAAAGGAATGTTGGACAACCTGAAGGTGCGGGGAAATATCAATCTGTTGGATAACAGCGAAGTCTACTACACGCTGAAATCCTCTCCGTTGGAATTGACAGACCGAAGCGCGGATGTCGTGCGTTTCGTATCTTTCAGCGATACGACCCAATTGGCGGCGGACGACGAGTTGCAACAGATTAGCCCCGTGAACTTGGATTTGCTCATGTCCGTGAACATCGCGCCGTTGGTCGGACTGAACGTGTTGCTGTCATCGAACGGTCAGAATCGGGTGGCGATCAATGGCGGGGGAAACCTGACGTACACCTTGAACCCGGTGGGAGAGACCCGCCTCGTGGGAAGATACGTGTTGACAAGTGGTGTCGTCTCGTATGGACTGCCGGTCATCGGGCAAAAGGATTTCAAAATACAGGACGGCAGTTTCGTGGAGTGGACCGGGGATTTGGCCAATCCGACCTTGAATATAACGGCGGCGGAAACCGTTTCGGCCAGTGTGACGGACGACAGCCAGAAGTCCCGCCTGGTGACGTTCAAAGCCATGATCAAAATTTCGAATACACTGGAAAAACTGGATATCACCTTTGATCTTGCCGCAGAAGGAGATATCACGGTACAGAATCAATTGGCGGCGATGACTGCCGAAGAACGTTCCAAGGAAGCGATGAACATGATGATCTATGGCACCTATTCCGGGCCGGGGACCGTGGCAAAGTCCAATGCTTCCGATAATGCTCTTAATAACTTCGTGGAAAACGAATTAAATCAATGGTCTCGGAAACATCTGAAAAATATGGATTTGACGTTTGGAATCAACACCTATAATCAAGTGTCTGAAGCGGGAGAATCCAAGAAAACGGATTACTCTTATCAATTCTCGAAACGCTTATTTAATAATAAAGTACGGGTGAAAGTCGGGGGACGGATCTCTACGGATAACGATCCCGCGGCCGGGGGAGTCGAGGAAAACCTCGTGGATGACATTGCCATCGAGTACGTGTTTGGAAAGAATCCGAATTTCTTCCTGAAAATTTTCCGTCACACGGGTTACGAAAGCGTATTGGAAGGTGAGGTGACGCAAACCGGTATAGGTGTGGTATTGAGAAAGAACTTCCAAAAATTCATGGATATATTCCGGCGTAAAAAGAAAGTACAAGTTGAACCCCAAAAAGAACCGATAGAAAATGAAAAGTCTGGGAAATAATTTATGTATTATTATCGTATTTATGATATTGGGAAGCTCTTGTTCTCAGACGAAGCGGCTGACGGAAGGAGAGATATTGTACACCGGGGTGAAAAAAATGAACATCGAAACGGCCAAAGGAGTAAAGTTGGAGGGACCGAAGAGTTCGGCTATTTCCGGCCCCTTGGGTTTCCCGCCGAATAACCCGCTTTACGCTCCTTACATACGTTCGCCCTTTCCGATCGGGCTGTGGGTGTATAACTGGAACGTGAAAAAAGAGAAAGGACTAAAACATTGGTTGTATAAAAAATTGGCCAAAAAACCCGTGTTGATCTCTGATGTACAACCGGAATTACGCTTGAAAGTGGTGGAAAACGCTGCCAGCGAATACGGTTATTTCGGGGTAAAAACCAGTTACGAACTGATCCCCAACAAACGGAATCCCAAGAAGGCGAAAATCAGTTATCAGGTCTACGTGCCGGAAGCTCACTTGTTGGGGAGTGTTGAATTTTGGGGATGGACGGGGAGGATGGATAGTTTGATACAGAGGGCGCGACGGGGATGTTTGCTAAAATCCGGGGCAGAGTATAATTTGTACACGATGGAAGACGAGCGCACCCGGATCACTAAAATGTTCCGGAATAACGGGTATTATTATTTTCAAGCGGATTACATCGAATTCCTGGTCGATACGACACGGGAAAAACGGGTGGCGGACGTCCGCGTAGCCTTGAAACATGGCGTTCCGGCGGTAGCCCTGCAACCGTACAAGGTGGGGAACGTGGAACTGGTGTTGGAAAATTCCGACCAGTCAGAAACTCAAGACACCCTGTCTTATAAGGGGATAGAAGTAAAATACACCAAACCTTTGGACGTGAAGCCTAAAGTCCTCGCTCGTTCCCTGCACTTGCTTCCCGGGGACATCTATTCGTTCAGACGACAAAATCGAACCCAGACAAGCTTGGCCCGGTTAGGGATTTTTAAGTACACGAATTTGAACGTGACCCGGGCGGATAGCGTGAAAAAATCCGGTTTCGGAAGTTTGGACTTTAGCATTAATGCCGTGTATGACCTACCGATTGAGACGGAGATCGAAGTAGACGTCTCCTCTAAATCCAATAATTTGCTCGGACCCGGCCTATCGTTGGGAATAACGAATAAAAATTTATTCCGGGGCGGGGAAAACCTGACCTTTAAGTTGAATGGTGCTTACGAGTGGGAAGTCGGGGATAAAAAAACGAATTCAAATTCCGGGCTAATCAATTCTTACGAGCTGGGTGTGAATGTCGGGTTGTCATTACCCCGCTTGCTGGTACCCGACTTTCTGAAAAGCAACAAAGATTTTGCCGAGCGTACGAATTTTCAGGTAGGAGTAGATTTTTTGAATCGTCATACCTTTTTCCGGATGCTTTCTTTCACGGGATCTCTCGGTTATGATTTTCAATCCTCGTGGCGGGTATTCCACACGATCACCCCTTTGAAGATCACGTACACCCATTTGTTGCAAACCTCGAAAGAATTTGATGAAACGATGGAGAATAACCCCGCGATAGCGATGAGTTTTAAAAACCAGTTGATCCCTTCCATGTCCTACTCGTACACATACGACAGGGCGGCAACAAGACGGAATCCCAATCGATTATACTGGCAAAACACGCTGATGTCAGCCGGAAATATTCTTTCTGCCATACAATATATCACGGGAAATCACCAGGGGCAAAACAAAAAGTTGTTCGGTAATATCTACTCGCAATTCTTGAAATTGACCTCTGAGGTCATCGTGTATCGTAAGGTAACGGAGACCTCTCTTCTGGCTACCCGCTTTATGGGGGGCATCGGTTATGCTTACGGAAATTCCCGGGTGATGCCGTATAGCGAGCAATTTTATATCGGGGGAGCCAATAGCATCCGGGCATTCACGATCCGGTCGATAGGCCCCGGTAGCTATCATCAGGAAAGCGATAACAAAACGGCATACCTCGACCAGACGGGAGATATAAAATTGGAAGGGAACGTGGAACTTCGTTTTAAAATTATGTATCAACTGAACGGCGCCATCTTTTTGGATGCCGGTAACGTGTGGCTGTTGCGGAATGATCCGAAGCGTCCGGGCGGGGAGTTTAAGTTTGCCGGTTTGTTGAAAGAGATTGCTTTGGGAACGGGTTTCGGCTTACGTTATGACTTCGGTTTTATCGTGCTCCGGGGGGATCTGGGAATTGCTCTACACACCCCTTATAAGAATCCGGATAAGTCGGGATATTATAATATTCCTAAATTCAAAGACGGGTTGAAGTTTCATTTGGCCATTGGTTACCCGTTCTAAAAGGGAATATTGGCATGATATGACTTGATGTGTCATGCTTTTACCGGCATGATATTTTTAAGTGTTTCCTTACTTTTGTTGATGATGTTTTGAATTAGGCGGGAGATAAGCGGGTAATAAGCAACCCACTAGGAAGCACGGACGTGTCCCCTACGTATTAAAGCCGTTTGGCAACTGTCTTTGCTTTTTGGAGGGAATGTTTGTAGGAGATTTGTATTTACCTGTTTCCGTTTTACTTCCCCGTTAATTTATTTCGGATTCAAAATGAACGAGGCTGTCCTCAAAGTCTTATTCCGTATCAACAAACTACCCCCTCCAACTCCCCCTTACACAGGGGAAGGGTTGATAACCAAGCAAAAACCCCTCCTGTGTAGGAGGGGTTAGGGGAGGTAGTCGTTAAAGCATAGACTTGTTTGACAGCCTTTTTTCGGCGTGTTTTCTTTCCCTGAAATTTTCTGGGCAATTAGAAGGCAAACATGACACGCAATTGCAATTGATGGAAGTTTTTATCATCCGGGAAATACACGTTGCTTAAGTTCGCGTATTGATATTCTCCCATAATTTTGATATATTGATTGAAAGAATAATTCAACCCGAGTGTTACCGTGTGCATGGTTCCCCCGTCAATACTGGAAGAATAAGGGTAGTCCACGATTTTTCCGTTGGGATAGAATTTGTGATTACCAACAAGGAAAATATCCCCATCCGTAATGTCAGTTAAGTTCGTGCAAGAGTAGCGTGCAACGAGTTCCAAGCCACCTTTGTCTCCCATGCCTTTTAATAAGCCGTACTCGTCATCGTAAGTATAGGCTTTACCGCGAAGCAAGTAGCCGAACTCTACGTATCCGCCGTTCATGATTGTCGGGCGTAATTTGTTGCCACCTCTCCATCCTTCAACATTCGTCCAACTTTGTTGGCCACCCAGCTGACTTTCAAATAAGGTTTGATCGTCACGGTCTTTCCATACTTTTTTCCAGATAAATTCTCCGCGAGCGAATACGCGATTGCTCTTGAATAAGAATTCAGGACTGATGGTGAACGCGTCTTTAGCCCATGGTAGATCGCAACTTAAGAATTTAGTTGTTTCGTCCACGTAGGTTTGCATGTTGGCAGCCACGTGCATGTTTGTTTTGTAAACACCATCTTGGTAGACTTCGCCACCGTTGATTCTTTGATAACGTAACCCGGTACCGAATTGTAAGGTGATGTTGTTATCGTTTATCGGTTTCCATAACCAGCGTCCGCTCAAGCTGAATCCTTGGTAACCTTCTTCTTGGTCGTTGTATTTCAATTGGGAGAATATACCTTGATCTGCAAAGAAGTGTCTGTTGAAGAATTTGTAAGTAGCTCCTAGTGAACGTCCCGGAGCCAATGCTTGTGCAACCGACGGGCGGCTGATAAAGTGATAATTGTAGGAGCTGGTCATCATGCTCATGCTTGACGGTTCGTTGTAATAGCCGGCTTTTACCAGGTGGATACCTTTTAAACTTTCTTTAAAAGTGTATTGAGCGAATAGATTTTTTTGACTGAATTCACCTTTTCCGAAACCGAAGTCCGCGTAGATATACAATTTTCCGTAAGTCAGGGAGGCGTGAATACGGGCATCCGTGATAGCGGCACCGGAGTTCATCGGGGTCCATTCCGTGTGATAATAGGCTAAATCAGCGAACATACGACCACCGATGCTTGCTTTAAGATCGTTTTCTTTATTGACATATTTCAACAAAGGGTTTACATCTTCTTGGGCTTTCACTGCTGTGGTAGACAACATGGCGGCTACCATCATGACAGGTAATAATATATATTTTTTCATTACGATAATCGATTAAAAATTATTTGTCATAACCTAATTTTTCCAATACTTCACGTGCGTCCGGAATTTCTGTCGGAGCGGGGGATTTCCGGTAACCGAAATCTACCATGTATTGAAGACTCATGTCCGTGTGATTCGTGAAGAAGGCATCCAAATAAGGGGCTTCATAACGTGAACCACCTTCGTTACCCCAGTTGTATTGACCGAAGTATTTAGCCATTTGGTCGTAAGTATCGAAAGAGTACGGGTGGTTTTTCATTTTAGCACGATGGATCAAGTTGTGTTGCCACGGGTAATTTAATTCCGGGTAATTGTTCGGTGCTCCGGAAATACACGGTCCGATGTAGTGTGCTTTGTATTTTACACCCAAGTTGATGAACGAAGCGTACCCTTGCGGATCATCGTAAGCTAAGTCGGTTGCTCCGGTTCCTTTCCATAACAAGAAACACATTGGAACCTGGCCTTTGAACAAGTCGCATACGCGTGTCAAGCTTTGTAATGAGAAGGTTTGAAGGATGACTTTTCCGTTCGTGTTACCCACGTTGATTTTTCCATTTACGTAGAATGGGGTGTTTTCTGCTTCCTCGCCTCCTGCAATGATGTTCATGTTGAGTTTTTCCTGGAAGCCCGTTACGTTTTTCATTTGCAATTCATCGTACACCATTTGCTCGAAGTTAGACGGGTTTAACCACGGTTCTTTGAATTCGATGTAAATTCCGGGTGTGTTTCCGCTATTACCTTCTGCATCTTTTATATAGCCGAATTCATAACGAACGACTTTATCTTTTACTCCGAAGTTTACCGGGTTGCTGAATTCTTCGTTGGTGACAACCATTGTTTTTACAACTCTTTCATTGTTCGTCGCGCTACCCCAAATATTCACGTGACCGTTTGCTTGGTCGTCTCCATTGTATCTTTCCAGTTTGTATCCTTTGGAGTACATGATCAAGTCTTGAAGTGTAGAGATGTACTGGTGGTTCGTTGAAAATCCTTTACGAGCTTGTTCCTGGCTGGCGGCATCTTGGTTAAACCAAGTTCCTGCGTCCAAAAGCATTAATTCGTAATAAGTATAAGAGCAAGGATAGTTGGGCACGAATGCTTTTTTATCCGCGCTGATCAACGAGTCTATTTTTTGAGCACTGTAATTTAAAAGTTTATAGTATTCTCTTCTCGTTTTTTCCGGGAATCTTTCCCCGAAAACATCTTCAATGTTGGTGGTACGTTTTAAGTCAGTATCGTGTAGAGCAAGGATAACGCCATCTTTGGACACTTGCAAGTCTGCTTCTAAATAATCGGCACCCATCTCCCGTGCCCAGCGATAGGCAGCTTCGGTTTCTTCCGGAGTCCAATAGGTTGAACCGCGGTGAGCTACTACGGCATATTGGGGGACATAATCCCGTACTTTTTGTAATTCGGTTGATAGCGTGTCTACATGTACACGTTCTGAATCGACAAACGTGTCATTGAATTTTTGATTTTCGCAAGACATGAAAGCTAAGGCTATTCCACATGCCATTGCAATTCTCCATGATTTATTAACCATAATATTAAATTTGAATTATTTGGTGATCTTATTTTCTATTTTGTACCAGATACTGTTCCTCCTTGTAAGTGAAACCCACGAAAACGATGGACAGGGCGCAGGCAATGAGCAATAGTACGAACGTGCCGTCCCAGCCGAACGAACTCTGGGCGACGTACCCCATCACCACGTTCGCCAGGATGGCGGTGCCGAAGAAGTAGCCGAAGAACCCGGTCAACCCGGCCGACGTGCCGGCGGCGTTTTTCGGTGCCAGGTCGAGGGCTTGCACGCCGATCAACATCACGGGACCGTAGATGAAGAACCCGATGGCGATCAGGGAGAGCGTGACGATCATGTAGTTATCCGAGAATTGCCAGTACAGGAAGATGAAGAACGCCACGAGAGCCATGAATATGATCGTCGTGATCGCCCGGCGTCCCTTGAACACCACGTCGCTGAGCCAGCCGCAAACGAGGGTTCCCGGGATCGCCGCGAACTCGTAAGCGAAGTAAGCCCACCCGGCTTCTTTAATATCGTACCCCTGCGCCTCCTTCAGGTAGGTCGGGGCCCAGTCCAGGCAACCGTAGCGCACCATGTAAACGAAGGCGTTGGCGATGGCGATAAACCACAACATCTTGTTGTTCAACACGTACTTGAAGAAAATCTCCCTCGTGGTGAGCACCTCTTCCTGCTTCTCGCTGTAATTCTTGGGGTAATCGTCCCGCCATCTCTCTATCGTCGGCAACCCGCAGGACTGCGGCGTGTCGCGGATCAGCACGTACGCGATCAAGGCCACGAACAAGGCCACGGCCGCCGGGAAAATGTAGGTTCCTATGATGAAGTACCTGGAGCTGTCCGCGCCGTAGAACCACGACCCGAACCACATGGCACCGTACACGGCCATCGGGCCCACCAGGGCGCCACCCACGTTGTGGGCGCAGTTCCAGATGGACATCTTCGTCCCCCGTTCCTTCACGGAGAACCAGTGTGTCATCACCCGGCCGCAGGGAGGCCACCCCATGCCGTTAAACCAACCGACCAGGAAGTTCAGCACGGCCATGATCACGATGGACGTCGTGCTCGCCCCGAACAGCTCGACCGGCACGGCCATGAACATCATGGACAGGGCCGCCAGTACCAAACCCAGGGGAAGGAACACCCGGGCGTTGCTCCGGTCCGAGACGCTCCCCATCAAGAACTTCGACAGGGCGTAGGCCACGGCGTTCAACGATAACACGATACTCAGTGAACCCTTGTCGAACCCGTAAGGACCGGTGGGGTCTGTTAGAAACGGCATCGCCATCGAGAAGTTCTTACGCACGATGTAATAGCCGGCGTAACCGACGAAGATGCCAACGAAAACCTGCCAACGCAAGCTCTTGTAACTCGAATCGATCTTACCTTCCGGTAATAAATCCTTGTGAGGTGCTGGTTTTAAAAAATTCCACATGTTATTAGATTTTTATTGTAAAAACTATTTACAATCATCTAATAACTTGAACAAGAATACCTTAATAAGATGTGAATCAATAAAAAGGTAATGTTTTAGTAGCTAAAGAGGATGGATAAAACCTTGTAAATTTATTCATCCTTTTTGCAGTTTGTGACAGACTTAGATCTTTGCTGTTAATTGTTTTTCCAACCCGGCTAATTTTTGCGAAAGAAGTTCCATATCCCTACTCACCTTCTCGTTAGTTATTTTTGCATAAATCTGTGTGGTTTTTATATTCGTATGACCTAGAATTCGGCTTACAGTTTCAATAGGCATGCCCTTCGCTAATGTAAGCGAAGTTGAGAACGTGTGACGTGCCACGTGAAAGGTAAGTTTAATCTTGAATCCGCATTGTTTGCCGATGTTTTTCAATATATTGTTACATGACCAATTGCTTGGAACGGCAAATAAACGATCATCTCCGGTTTTGCCTTCATATTTTGCAATTATTCGCTTGGGAACATCCAGCAGTCGAATATTTGAATCGATATTTGTTTTCTGCCTGCGCGTGATGATCCATAAATGGCCGTCCAAGAATGTTTGCAGGTTACTCTTGGTTAAATTTTTAATGTCGGAATAAGCTAGTCCTGTAAATGCAGCAAAAACAAATAGATCACGTACAAATTCATAGGATTTATTCTTCATGTGGGCTTTCATTAATAATTGCAATTCTTCTTCCGAAAGAAACCCCCGATCCACTTGTTCGGGACTGATCATATAGCCTGCAAATGGATTAGCAACAAGTAAACCTTCATTCCGTGCAATAGAAATAATATGCTTTATCCCAATCATATACAACCAAATTGTATTTGTACAACACCCCCGGACCGTGCGTAAAAAATATTCAAAGCCGTTAATAAAAGAAAGATTCAATTCTTTTAATGATATATCTTCACGCCTATATTCTTTCAGAATATAAGCCTGCATGAGTTTGTAAAGATTACAATATTTTTTGTATGTATTTTGGGTTCGACCATTACCTACTTTACGAGCGAACAATTCGTTATGCCAAGCGAACAACTTGAGAAACATATCCTGCTTTATGCCAATTCCCAAATAAGCATTTTTTACTTGTTCAGCAGTAACACCTCCACCCGCTTGCACAATTTCTTGATAACGATTATTTATTGTCACCCGAATTTGTTCCAACTGTCGATTTATATCTTTTGCTTTCTCACTTTTCCCCATAGCTTTCCCAGCCTTGCTATCCCATAATTCAGGCGGGACTGTCATTTTAAGACTGAATTGAACAATTCCCTTGTTTACAGTTATCCTTCCCATCAATGGTAGGCTATTATCATTTTTGGGAGCGTTACGCTTAACGTAAAATAACAACTTGAATGTACTACGCATAATTCTATTTTTATAATTGATGTAAAGTCAAAATAAAGTAAACACTTTTCATTTGACAAATTTTAGATATAATGGAATTTACTCTTGCATAATTTGCCATTCAAGAGTATATATAGAAAAAACAATTCTCTAATATCTAAAAAGTAATACTCGAAATGAGAGAATTGTTCAAAAATATTTTCATTTTGCTGAATTAGGTAACGAATAAGTAGCTGAACACCCTCTATATTTCATCTTATAACGATAAATTACAGAGAATTAGTGTGATCCAATATTGTGTTATTTTCAGAGCTTCTCAAACAATTTTTCCACCAATGCGGTCAACTTTCCTAACAAAACTTCATGCATTGTTATTAACTTTCTGATTTCTTCATCTCTAGCTTGTAACGAAGACGCCTGTTTGTTAACAATTCCTGCAAGATATCGAACCGTAAGTTCGTCATTATCCCGAACAGAAAGATTTCCGTAAGTTTGCTCTGTTACAACATTTTCCTTACGATACTTCTCTCCTTCATCTGTTAAAAGCCATCTTCGATTTACTCCCAATAAAAGACTCATCACTTCTAACTTTGTGGTGTCTGGCTTTGTTTTGTTCTTTAAGTAGTTGGAAATCGTTGTCGCAGACATATGTAAGGATTTTGCCACTTTATATTTCGTGTACCCTTTCTCATCCATTACCTTTTGTAATCTTTCTGAAAATGACATATTGTGTTATTTAGAATTATTGTAAATTATGCTGTTTTGACAAAAATAATCCAATGTAAATTTGCTTTAATCCAAATTTGTATTACCTTTGACTATCATTTGTTACAAATATAACGATTATTGATGAATCCCCCAAAAAAGGAGGACATTAATCAGTTAGTGATGTGAGGAGACAGAGCATTTTCCCGTTATGCTTTTGTCTCCTTTCTATATTTCTCTAGTACCCTTTATTCATATATAAAATTTTCTGAACATGAAATTCTGGATCTATCGATTCAATATCATTATTGTTTCTTTTATCATGTCATGTATTTTCGATCGAAATGAAATTACTTTTCTTTTATTTCGATTTTAGCAAAAAAATTGCTTTTTAATTTTGATATGTTTCGTTTTATTCATTTCTTTGTGGTGAAAAATAAAATTTCATACACATGAAGCAAAATGAAACTACACAATCGTTTGATGTGATAATCATCGGAGGTGGTGCTACCGGAGCAGGAACTGCCAGGGATTGCTCTCGTAGAGGTGTAAAAACACTTCTATTGGAAAGATTTGACATCTCTACCGGTGCTACGGGAAGGAATCACGGCTTATTACATAGTGGAGCCCGTTATGCCGTAACCGACAAAGAGTCCGCGGAAGAATGTATCAAAGAGAATATGATTCTTCGCCAAATTGCCAGTCATTGTGTGGAAGAAACGGACGGCTTATTTTTAAGTTTACCGGAGGATGATCTTAGTTATCAGTCCCAATTTGTAGAAGCATGTCATCAAGCGGGAATCCGTGCGGATATCATCGATCCGAAAGAAGCATTACGTCTAGAACCATCCGCAAACCGGGATATTATCGGGGCAGTAAGAGTTCCTGATGGAGCAGTGGATCCTTTCCGTCTAACGGCATCCAACGTGATGGACGCTAAATTGCATGGAGCAACAATACTCACGTATCAAGAGGTGATCGAGATTATACGAGAGCAAAATCGAGTGATCGGAGTAAAAGTTCTAGATCATAAAACAAACGAAATCAAATCCTACTATGCCTCTATTGTTGTCAACGCCGGAGGAATCTGGGGGCATAATATAGCGAAGCTCGTGGATATTAATATAAACATGCTTCCTTCAAAAGGAGCATTGCTGATTTTTGGACATCGAGTTAATAATATCGTACTAAATAGGTGTCGCAAGCCGGCGGATGCTGACATCCTCGTTCCGGGTGATACGATCTGCCTCATCGGAACAACATCCAGCAAGGTGCCTTTTGAAGAAATTGATCACATGAAGGTGACCCCGGAAGAAGTTGATGTATTGTTGCGAGAAGGGGAGAAAATGGCACCCATTTTGGCTCAAACCCGTATATTAAGAGCGTACGCTGGTGTGCGTCCGTTGGTCGCATCTGACAATGATCCAAGCGGACGAAGTGTAAGTCGGGGAATTGTACTTTTAGATCATGCAACCCGCGATGGGCTGGAAGGATTTATCACGATCACGGGAGGAAAATTGATGACCTATCGATTAATGGCCGAGTGGACGACAGACTTGATATGTAAAAAACTCCATCTCTCTGCCCCGTGTACGACTGCCACGGAAAAACTCCCCGGCTCAAGGGAAAACATGGAAGAAATCAGCAAAAAAATTATATCCGTACCTCTGACGCAACGCAATTCAACTATTTACAGACACGGGGATATGGCTGATCGTTTTTCTGGAAACACGCCATTAGACAATAGTTTGATATGTGAATGTGAAGAGGTTTCTGTCGGCGAAGCGAAATATGCATTAAATGAACTGGATGTCAATAATTTGATTGATCTGAGAAGAAGAACTCGCGTCGGGATGGGAACCTGTCAAGGAGAACTTTGTGCGTGTCGTGCAGCGGGTTTAATGAGTGATATGAAAAAAGTATGCACGAATAGAGCCAAGGCGGATCTCGCCTCTTTCTTGAACGAAAGGTGGAAAGGGATGTCTCCTATTGCTTGGGGAGACACGTTGCGCGAGTGTGAGTATACGGCCTGGATTTATGAAGGCGTTTGTGGTTTAACATCATCATCTAAGAAATAATATGAAATTCGATACAATTATCATCGGTGGTGGCTTATCCGGTTTAATCAGTGGAATTTACTTGTCCCAACGAGGACAACGATGCGTTATCATATCCTCAGGCCAAAGTGCCTTGCATTTTTCTTCTGGATCATTTGACTTGTTAAATAATTTGCCAGACGGGACAAGTGTTCAAAAACCACTGGACGCGATAGGCAAACTCATCCAACAAGCTCCCTCACATCCTTATGCGAAACTTGGCGAAAACAAATTCAAGATATTAACTCAACAGACCAAAGAGTTTTTAAAAAACGCGGGAATTGCCACCCAGGGGGATTACGAGAAGAATCACTATCGAGTGACTCCCATGGGGACATTAAAATCTACCTGGCTCACGCTTGAGAATTTATTGATAAGCGAGAACGAAAAATGTTTGCCGATCCGACATCCGGGCATTTTTAACGTCACAGGGTTTCTTGATTTTTACACGCAATTTATTGCAGATGAATTCCTAAAGCTGGGAACCAAATGCAGCATTCATGCTGTCAATTTTCCGGCTCTTGAAAACTTGCGTAAGAATCCGACAGAAATGCGTTCTGTCAATATAGCCCGTATTTTTGACAAACAAGAAAACATACAAGAATTAGTCCAAATACTAAAAGCGGAAAGCGAAGATTGTGACTCAATCATTTTACCTGCCATCACGGGATTAAACCGCGAAGATGTGGTAGATTACTTGCGAAAAGAAGTTGACAAACCTATCTATCTCTTGCCCACGCTCCCGCCTTCCGTTCCGGGTATTCACACCCAACAAAAACTTCGTTCCGTCTTCCAGCAAAACGGAGGTGTCTATATGCTGGGGGATACGGTTTTACGGGCAGAAATAAAAGGGAACAGAATCTCGCAAATTTACTCTTCCAATCACGGAGATATACCTTTTATAGGACAAAATTTCATTCTTGCCACAGGAAGTTATTTCAGCCAGGGATTGATTGCCAGCACGGAAAAAATATACGAACCCATTTTTGATCTCGACGTGACGTATGCCCCGAACAGAACACAATGGTACAACAGCGACGTGTTCGAATCACAACCCTACCAATCTTTCGGAATCAAAACCGACAACTCGTTCCGTTGTATGAGAGAAGGTAAAATTCTCGAGAATCTTTATGCAACCGGGGCCATCCTTGAGGGATTCAATCCTTTAAAAGAGGGATGCGGAGCCGGAGTTTCCATTTTGAGCGCCATGTATATAGCAGAACAGATTTTAAGTAAATAAAGAAGCCATGAATCTCCAACAACATAATATCAGCGACAACAATTTTGAACAATGCATCAAATGCACGATCTGCACCGTTTATTGTCCTGTAGCAGCAGTAAATCCCAATTATCCGGGTCCCAAACAAGCCGGCCCGGACGGGGAGCGCTTGCGGTTGAAGAAATTCAACTTTTACGACGAATCTTTAAAATATTGCATCAATTGTAAAAGATGCGAGGTAGCGTGTCCTTCGAATGTGAAAATTGGCGACATCATCCAAGCGGCCCGGATTAAATACAGCAAAAAACAACCGAAACTCCGAGATTATATTTTAGCAAACACGGATCTTGTCGGAACACTATCCACCCCGTTTGCCCCGATCGTAAACACAACTTTGGGACTAAAACCAGTAAAGGCAATTCTGGATGGAGTTATGAAAATCGATCACCGACGCACATTCCCGAAATACGCTTTCGGGACTTTTGAAAGTTGGTATAAAAAAGTTGCCAAAAAGCAAGCAGCTTATCCGAGCCAAGTGAGCTATTTTCACGGTTGTTACGTAAACTACAACAACCCTCAATTGGGAAAAGATTTAATTAAGGTAATGAACGCTTTCGGTATCGGGGTACAACTTTTAGAAAAAGAAAAGTGTTGTGGGGTGGCCTTAATCTCCAACGGGTTGATCAAACAAGCCCAAAAACAGGCTCGCACGAATATAGATTCAATCCGCAAGTCCGTGTTGGAAAAGAAATTGCCTGTAATTGCGACTTCTTCAACCTGCACGTTTACCATTCGAGACGAATACCCTCACTTGCTGGATGTTGATAATGCCGATGTCCGAGAGAATGTGGAATTGGCCACCCGGTATATCTATCGGTTATTAAGTCAAAAGAAAACAAAATTGACTTTCAAAACAGGGGAAAAAATCAAGGTAGCCTATCATACGCCTTGTCACATGGAAAAACTGGGATGGGCTCACTATTCCATCGAGTTGTTGAAATTAATCCCGAATGTTGAATTAACCGTATTGGATTCACAATGTTGCGGCATCGCGGGGACTTACGGTTTCAAAAAAGAGAATTACAAAACCTCTCAAGATATAGGCGAGTCTTTATTCAAGCAAATAGAAGCACTTGACATTGATTACGTGGTTACCGATTGTGAAACATGTAAATGGCAAATCGAAATGTCAACTTCCAAACGATGCGAACATCCTATATCAATATTAGCCAATGCCTTAGAGTGATTATTGCCATGCCACGCTAAGGTGTTTATAGCCAGGTAGCGAAAAACAATGTGTTAAAATCAAAATTTAAACAATTTTTTCTCGAAAAACATTTTGTTTTAAAAATCAATTGGCATACATTTGTTGCAAAATGAAACAATATGATTGTATAAAAGAAAGCAATCGATTTCGATTTAAGAAATAAGTGCGGCGTCTATAAAAAATGACAAGTATGAATTGACAAAAAAGCAGGATACAAAAACGTATTTTGAGTATTGAAAACAAGTCCATAGAACAAAAAAGCGTGGAAGTGTGTTTTGACAAAATATTTTTACAATAAAAATCTAATAACATGTGGAATTTTTTAAAACCAGCACCTCACAAGGATTTATTACCGGAAGGTAAGATCGATTCGAGTTACAAGAGCTTGCGTTGGCAGGTTTTCGTTGGCATCTTCGTCGGTTACGCCGGCTATTACATCGTGCGTAAGAACTTCTCGATGGCGATGCCGTTTCTAACAGACCCCACCGGTCCTTACGGGTTCGACAAGGGTTCACTGAGTATCGTGTTATCGTTGAACGCCGTGGCCTACGCCCTGTCGAAGTTCTTGATGGGGAGCGTCTCGGACCGGAGCAACGCCCGGGTGTTCCTTCCCCTGGGTTTGGTACTGGCGGCCCTGTCCATGATGTTCATGGCCGTGCCGGTCGAGCTGTTCGGGGCGAGCACGACGTCCATCGTGATCATGGCCGTGCTGAACTTCCTGGTCGGTTGGTTTAACGGCATGGGGTGGCCTCCCTGCGGCCGGGTGATGACACACTGGTTCTCCGTGAAGGAACGGGGGACGAAGATGTCCATCTGGAACTGCGCCCACAACGTGGGTGGCGCCCTGGTGGGCCCGATGGCCGTGTACGGTGCCATGTGGTTCGGGTCGTGGTTCTACGGCGCGGACAGCTCCAGGTACTTCATCATAGGAACCTACATTTTCCCGGCGGCCGTGGCCTTGTTCGTGGCCTTGATCGCGTACGTGCTGATCCGCGACACGCCGCAGTCCTGCGGGTTGCCGACGATAGAGAGATGGCGGGACGATTACCCCAAGAATTACAGCGAGAAGCAGGAAGAGGTGCTCACCACGAGGGAGATTTTCTTCAAGTACGTGTTGAACAACAAGATGTTGTGGTTTATCGCCATCGCCAACGCCTTCGTTTACATGGTGCGCTACGGTTGCCTGGACTGGGCCCCGACCTACCTGAAGGAGGCGCAGGGGTACGATATTAAAGAAGCCGGGTGGGCTTACTTCGCTTACGAGTTCGCGGCGATCCCGGGAACCCTCGTTTGCGGCTGGCTCAGCGACGTGGTGTTCAAGGGACGCCGGGCGATCACGACGATCATATTCATGGCTCTCGTGGCGTTCTTCATCTTCCTGTACTGGCAATTCTCGGATAACTACATGATCGTCACGCTCTCCCTGATCGCCATCGGGTTCTTCATCTACGGTCCCGTGATGTTGATCGGCGTGCAAGCCCTCGACCTGGCACCGAAAAACGCCGCCGGCACGTCGGCCGGGTTGACCGGGTTCTTCGGCTACTTCTTCGGCACCGCCATCCTGGCGAACGTGGTGATGGGGTACGTCGCCCAGAGTTCGTTCGGCTGGGACGGCACGTTCGTCCTCTTGCTCGTCGCCTGCGCCCTGTCCATCGTTTTCGTGGGTTTCACTTACAAGGAGGAACAGTATCTGGTACAAAATAAAAAATAATGAATAGAATTATTCAGATCAACTATTAAAAGCAAATTGTATGAATAAAAAACATTTGATGAGTGGGATAGTGATTGTATTATTACTATTTATTACACCCTCGATCACCGCACAAACTTACCGGGAGATCAAGGGATGGTCAAAAGAAATCAATGAACGTATCGAAACATTTTTGAATACGACGCTGACCATGAATATTCGTAAAGTTGCAGTATTTGATGGGGATGGAACCGTGGTAGGTCAAGCACCTCACTACTTGGCTGATGAGGCGTTGTATCGTTATGCCGATAAATTTTACAAGGGTAAGAGCGATAAATTTTCCAAGGAGAAAATGGCAATTCTCAACCGGATGGTAAAAGACGGTAATAATGTAGGAAAGGCTTATGTTGAGGATCGTGCACATTTTTTGGCAGGCATGACTCCGGAGGAAGTTGCAAATTTAGGATACGATTGTTATGTAGAATCATATCAAGGAAAGTTTTACCCGGAAATGAAACAGCTTATCGCCAATTTGAAAGAGTATGGATTTGAAGTTTGGATACTGACAGCTTCTCCCGAGTTTTTGTATCAAAAATTTTTATCTGAGGAGTTGGGAATCCCCGAAGTAAATATTCTCGGGATGAAGTCTGTCGTGGTAAACGGAGTGTTGACAAATGAAATCGTACTGCCAATTCCGCAAGATGATGGAAAAGCGAATGTTATCCCGACATTCATTAAAACTCGCCCGCTTGTAGTGGGAGGAAATAGTCGGGGAGATATGGATATGTTGAATCAATCTTGTGGTTTGAAGATCGTCGTAAATCCGGATGACAAGACGGTACGTGGTCCAGAAGATGGTCCGATGAATGGTCTCACTGTAAAAGGGTATTGGGAAAAAGAAGGCGCTGTGATCGTTCGGTGTAATGATGTCAGAGATCCCAAAGTACGATTCCATACTTCAGAGTGGGGAATTAGAGAAAACGCGATTAATCCTAAAGAATAATTTCGAGAAGAATTATCCAACATAGTTACAATGAACTTAATTTATGTCATTATGAAAAAAAACTATTTATTAAATGTATTGGTGTTATGTTGTACTCTTTTTGTATGTACAATTGCTCGGGCCGAGTCTGATAAAGACGAACCTTCTAACACGAAAAGCGAGGCTGCGCAAATCAGCAACGACGATCTTGCGAAACAAGTAAATAAACTGTTATCCATATTGCCGAAATTCTCCGGTTATATTCAAACTGGTTATAACTGGGGAGACAAGAATGGTGATAATAGGTCGTCATTTCAATTGAAACGTATGCGTTTGATCATTGATAAAAAAGTTTCAAAAACATTTGATTTCCGCGCCCAACTAGAGTGTTTCTCGGGATCAGTAGATAATTCTGCTTACAAGAAAAAAGTGATTACTGTAATGGATGCCTTTGTTAATGCTCACATCACAGATGCTTTGCATTTTCGTGCAGGTCAATACTATTTACCACTTGGTTTCGAGAATTATGATATTTCCCCGGCTACTTTGGAGACGGTAGATTTTTCTAATATTTGCTATCGTATGGTGTGTCGTAACGCGATCTCTTCACCAGATCTTATTGATTATGGTCGCGATCTTGGAGTAATGGCTTATGGAGATCTTTTCAAGAGTAAAGATCAGAAATTTAGTTATTTGAGTTACCAATTATCTTTGACGAATGGTTATCTTCCGACGTTGAATGATGATAATAAATCAAAAGATTTCGTGGGTCGGATCACGATTCGTCCGATAGAAAAATTACGTATCATCGGTTGTTATAACTGGGGTGAATACAAAGGTTTGAACGAAAACAACGAGGTGAAGAATTACCTCCCGATGAATCGTTTCATCACTGGTGCTTGGTATTATGATCCGAATGGTCTTGATGTTCGTGCAGAGTACGGTCACATTCAAAGTGATGATGCTAACGTGAAAGAAGATGGCTTCTACGTGCTTGCTGCTTATAAATTAGGTAAATTTTTACCGGTAGTGCGTTATGACATGTATCGTGACAAAGCCGTTAAGACATCTGCAAACAACAAGGATAATTTCCTTTTAGGTTGTACTTATGAAGTGATCAAAGATGTTAAATTCCAATTGAATTATATCATCTCAACTTATCCGGACAAAGTGAAAGATGCAGGAACAAAAACCGGCACCGGTAATAGCTTGCAACTCATGTGTCTTCTTAAATTCTAATAATACTCAATCTTTTTACCAACAAATTAAATTATAGGATTATGAATAAATTATTTTTCGCTCTGGCATTACTTTTTATTGGAATGTCTGCAAGTGCTCAGCATCTAGGAACTGAGTATCGTTTGAAAAGAGTTATTCCCGTGGCAGGACGTCAAGGAATAGCCATTGACAGTAATTATTACTATGTGTCTGATACTAAAGTTCTTTACAAATATGATAAGCAAGGTAATCTTATCATGAAGAATGATCAACCGTTCCAGGATCCTAAGATAGCCAATCACTTTGGTGATATTGACGTGTATAATGGCGAGATCTATTGTGGAATTGAGAAATTCGAATACGGACGTGGTTACAATATTGCCGTGTCTATTTATGACGCAGAGACTTTAAAGTGGAAGCGTGATCTTCCTTGGTCTCCTGAATCAGGACAAGTAGAGGTGTCCGGTCTTGCTGTGGATCGTGAGAAGAATATGGTTTGGATGTCAGACTGGGTAGATAGCCGTTACGTGTATTGCTATAGTCTTGAAACAGGGCAATACTACACGAAAATGCAATGTCGTCCGACCCCCTATTGGTGTCAGGGAATCTTCATCGCAGATGGAAAAATGCTTTTTACTTCAGATGATGGAGAATCTTTGTACAATATTCCTGACAATATTTATGTTGCAGACATCACAGAAGTACATTTTACCGGTTTGCAGGAAGGAACTGAAGTGGTTAAAGACACTCCGTTCAGCGTGAAACTTGACAAAAACGGAAAGCCTGTGATGCGTAAAGGTAAAATTGCAGCCGGGGCAAAGGCCGGAAGAGTTGAGTTATTCCGTGAAATGAGTGATTTCCGTCGTGCTGGAGAAATTGAAGGTCTTTCAATTGACCCGGTAAATGATGATTTGGTTGTATTAAATAATCGTGGTACGTTGATTGTTCTTGGTATGTCACAAGGTCCGTTCAAAGAAGAGGGGTATACTGGAGAGATTCACGAACTTTATATCTACGAGAAAGTAAAATAATTCTTAGCGAAGGAATCTGAATTAAATGAAGATCCCCCGGGGCATAAAGACCTTGGGGATTTTATTCTTGCAGTAACTTCTTTACTTCACTTTTTAAATGGGGCAGGTGATTGACAACAATACTCCAAAGAATATCCACGGAAAGACTATCATAACCATGTATAATATAGTTGCGAGCATCCACGATCTTGCGAGCATTTGTGATGGCAAGATCCTTGTTTTCCTTTAATATTCTGTTCATCGCCTCACCGATAATTTCAATACATCTCTCGATCGCTCTTTGTAAACGTATATCTCTACAGAATTCTTCAAATAATTTCGGTTGCCCATCGAAGAAAGTTTCAATGTCATCAATCGCATTGAGTATATCTTGCAAATGTTTCTTGGTAAAGTTATCCATATATTAACGCTTTGGTTTGCTCTATATTTTCTTTCAAGTAATGGTTACGAATGGCATGTTCTTCCAGTAAATCGACTTCTCTTCCCAGAATATCTTCCAAGGCATATTTCAGATCAAAAAAATTACTGAAATAATCTGTTACTTGTGCTTTGTCAAAATTAACGATAAAATCGACATCGCTCTCTTTATTGAATCGATCGGTGAGAATAGAACCGAAGACAAATAATTTATTCACCTTGTATTTTTTGCATAAGGCAATTATTTGATCGATATTTAATTCAATTAAATTCATATTACTCTTTTCTCTGCAAATATAGTGAATGTTGAGGAGAAAACCATAATGTCGAGAGTAACTAACTATAAAACAAAAAAGCAGCCAATTTATTGACTGCTACCTCTGAGCTGATATCGGGATTTGAACCCGAGACCTCTTCCTTACCAAGGAAGTGCTCTACCCCTGAGCTACATCAGCAACTTAAAAAGAACTTACTCACTTTTCCTCCCTCTCTTCTTTTGAGCCTCTTGTCGGATTCGAACCAACGACCCCGAGATTACAAATCACGTGCTCTGGCCAGCTGAGCTAAAGAGGCGTTTCCTAAAAGGGTAAGCTTGCTATGTCGCACCGCTCAACCATCTACCCTTGCTGTCTTCCGACCCTGGGGGAGTTCGACAGGAGCTGGTCGCATAGGACTTACCCGGGCACAAAAGTACAAAAATCTTCTCAGTTACCAAATGTTTTCGTCCTTTTTTATAGGCTAATTTTTGGGTGTATGTTTAATGTATTGGTTTATAGAAAGTTGTTTGCAAAAGTATTTTGATTTTGTACAATAAAAATGTGGAATCATGTAACCTGAGGTGTAAAATTCGTGTATAAATGCTAGGAAAAGAAACAAATATTGAGGGCTGAACGATCCCCAAGAAGCGTATGCAGACAGAAAATAGAATAACGGGCGCAGAGTTTTTATAGGCTCTACGCGAAACTTTTTTCAAAAATTGATTATAAATTTGTGGCTAATGCATATAGATCATAGCGAATATACAATCCTTTTGGCTGACGATTCTGTTTCGAATTTGGAAAAGATGACAAGCTTGCTGGCCGGAGAGAATTTTAAATTGTTGTCTACTCTGGAGGCGAATGAGGTGTTTCTACTTGCAAAGTTGAGGTTGCCGGATATGATTATTATTCGCTTGGCACTAGAGGAAGGGAAGGGGGTTACGGTTGTACATCAGTTGAAACAAAGTGTACTGACTAAACAGATCCCAATTCTCTACATGACGATTCCCACTCGTTATGACGATTTTCGGGAAGTGGCCGATTACGAGGGGGTGGAGTTTATTTCTCGACCGTTGAGTAAGAGAGAGTTGATTCTGCGAATAAATAATCAATTGCTTTTACTGGAATCTCAGCGTATTATCGAGAGGCAGAATGAACGAATCCAGCGTGAGTCCCGTTCAAAAGATAAGCTATATTCCGTCATCGCCCATGATTTGCGAGCTCCGATCGGTACGCTTAAAATGATTCTTGAAGCGATTGATCACCAGAAGGAGAAAATTCCGGATGATAATATGAAGCATCTTATCAAAATGTTGCAAGAGACTACAGATGAGGCTTTCTTGTTGCTGGAAAATTTGTTGCTATGGAGTAATAGTCAAAATGGGTTATTACAGCCGTACGGGCAGGCATTTTCTTTCACTGAGGCGGCAAAGGAGGTGATCGTGTTGCAGGAGAATATTGCAGAGGCGAAGGGGGTCGAGATTTGCAATCATATTGATCAACCTTTTACCGGGTATGCGGATGTGAATATGATGAAGACTGTATTGCGTAATTTATTATCCAACGCGATTAAATTCAGTTACGCGGGAGGGAGGATTGATGTGGATTGCAAGGAAAAAAACGGTTTTTTGGAGGTAGCAGTGAAAGATAGAGGGCAGGGAATCAGTGAGGAGCATCAACAGGGGTTGCTGGATGATGGCTTACATTTTATTTCTTATGGAACGCAGAAAGAGAAGGGGAGTGGGTTGGGGTTACAACTCTGTAAGGATTTCGTGAAAATGAATCACGGAAAATTGTGGTTTGAATCGAAAGAGGGGGAAGGCTCCACGTTTTATTTTTCCATGCCTCTGAGCGAGAGTTTATAAAGTAATACTTTATAAACTCTAGGATACTTGCTGCAACTGGCTGTTTCCGGATCTTAATGCCTTGTACATTTTTAGTGCCCCCCATGCGTCGGTTGCCGCATAGTGTAATTGAGCCGGGGTTAATCGTGGAGCTTCCCAGTTTGATGTCCGTTGTCGTTTGGATATTTTCACTTTGAAAATAATGGACATTAATTTAGAGAATGACATCTCTTCTATGCCGAAAGCCTTGGCAAATATCTGTAAATCCAGAAAGCTTGCCGGGGTGAAATTGGCTAGTTTTCTGAGTCCTCGAATGTCATCGCGTATCCCAACGCCGATTTTCATTATGTTTTCATTGGCCAAAAGCTCCTGTAGCGATTCGGGCAGGCCGCATTTGTTCAAACGGAATAAATATACCCGTTTGTCAGTGGCCAGTTGTAACAGGCCTACGTGATGTGTTACCCCTTTTTTGAATGCCGGTTTGGTTTCCGTGTCGAATCCGATGTGTGAGTAGGATAATAAATCGTCCACGGCTGCATCCACTTTATCCTCATGATCAATCACGATGATCTCCCCGTCAAACGTAAAGTTTGGTAATTCTTCTATTTCTTCTTCGCTGATCTTCGTCTTGTATTCCATACCAATTTCTCCTACATGGAGTCATCCGTGTCTACAACTTTGTATATTGCTAAGTGAATAGCCCTTAATACGCTAGCACACGCCTTTCCCCAATATAATTCAAAACTGTTATTTAATTGCCATAATGCTTCCTCGATGACATCGATCATCCCGCTGCGATATGCAGAAATGAAATTTTTCAAATCTTGGTAAATATCACAAAGTTTCTCGGAAATCGAATTCACGACCGGAGCCTCACTGTATTGCATATTGTCGTCAAAAACCTCTAGATACTCGTCATGCTCGCCAAGGATCCGACTTAATGTTGCAAGTAATGCATTATAATCCTCTTCTGTCACCACTTCTTCTATCATTCCGAGGTTGTCGCTTTCGCACGAGGGTAGCAGACTTCCTTTCAGGTAAATGAGCGGGATAAACTTTTGTAGCTTCGAAAGCAATTCGCTAGGTTCTTCCTCGTGGGAACCTTCTAGATAACTGCAAAATTCTTTTGCTACGGCGACGAATTCAATGACCTCCCTGCTATATCCGATGTGTTGTAAATCGTCCATAATCTGTTTCTATTTTTCGCCACAAAATTACCAAATATCTTAGACTATCTGTAATATGTGGGAAAGTTTTTCATAATTATTCGATAATGTGAAATAAAAAAGTGCGGCTACGTCCATCACGAAGTAACCGCACCGAGACTAGCAACAATCTACATTCACTATATTCCCCGGCTATGACGTCGGGAATTCTCACTCTCTACCTATGCTAGCAATTTTTTTATTTCCCTTTTGATGTTGTCATCTGTCTGGTGAAATTGTACTATTGATACGCCCTGCGGGAAAAATCGTTGTAGAAATCCCGTTAAAAATCGATAAGAATTGAGCTTGGAATCCTTTTATATGCAAAAAGAGAGTCGGATTCTTACGAACCCCGCCAGCCCTTCCTTCGAATCCCTTAAAAGAAAAAAGAGAGTCAGATTCTTGTTCCAACTCTCATTTATCTCATTTTCAGCGGAAAGAGGGGGATTCGAACCCCCGAATCCCTTTAGAGGATTACACGCTTTCCAGGCGTGCCAGTTCAGCCACTCCTGCATCTTTCCGAATGCGGGACAAAGATAGAAATTATTTTTAATGAAAGTGTATATTCGGGAGGATTTTTAATGGTAAATCGTTGTAGTCTGAAAATCAAGGCATATGGATGAAATGGTGAATGTATGGTGGTAAACGCAAAAAAAAGCGGTCCCGCTCAGAGACCGCTATGTCAAGGAATCAAACTAAGATCACTTTTTTGGTGCGTGCTTCAGTGACCGATTGATTAAAAACATTAAATAATCGTAGTGTGCTTTTCGTATCAAGATTACTCACTCCTTGACCAAACAAATATAGTAATTTTTATTATTCAACAATGCTAATTTCTTTTAGTAAATTTGAAGCCCCCGCGTATTTGTCTATCATCCACAGAACAAAACGAATGTCAACGCATACACATTTATTATATTTCGGGTTATAATAGAGGTCTCCGGCCATAGATTCCCAATTCCCGTCATAGGCCAATCCGATTAATTCTCCCTTGGCATTGATTACCGGGCTACCGGAATTTCCTCCCGTGATGTCGAGATTTGTGGCAAATCCGGTATAAAGTTTGCCGTCTTTATCGGCATAGCGTCCCCAATCTCCTTTTTGGATAGCGGCCCAGCAGTCCGGGTTCAAGTTGAATTCCGGGTCGTTTTCTATGTATTTTTCTTTGTAGCCATCGATGGAAGAACGGTAATCATAGGTAACTCCGTCTTTTGGAGAGTAACCGCCAACCGTTCCGTAGGTGATTCGCATTGTTGAGTTGGCATCCGGGGGAAGCACGGTTCCCTTGTTCATCTCTACAAGGGCCTCCACGTAAAGCGTGCGTAAAGCACCTATTTTCTGAGTGTTATCTTTTAAATAATCGCGTAACTCGTAGTTTTTCGCTTGTGTGGACTTCGAGATTAAATATGCGGGGTCTTTGTCGATCGTTTTTTTGTCAACCCCCTTGTCCAACCAAGCAAACATACGGTCTTTCGTTGCTAGTACAGAATTTTTGTAAACGTAGTCTGTCAATTTCTGGTAGTCTCCTTTGAATTTTTTCACCAGTTTACCAATTTCTTCCGGAAAGAATTTCGGGTCGATGTTATTCACGTATAATTCAATCATAGCCGTGAAGACCTTGCGGTCTACCTGTTCGTCGTAATCCTTGAAATATTGTTCGCAAAAGTGTCTTAGATTTTTGCATTGGGAACAATCTTTGTGCAGGACACAACACCCTTGTTTTTCCATGGTACTTTCGAAGCCTTTAAAACGCATGGCCAAACGAGTCAAGTCAGCCCCGTTTACGATAGCTTCCCGGTGATAGATAGCCGAGGCCGCATAGGGAGCGGCGAAGGCGTAACAAGCTCGAAGTTCATCGATCAGGTTACCATATTTAGCTTTGCGTGTCGGGTCTGCATTGATCCATGCGGTTAGTTTGGTCTCCTCTGCTGTTTTGATTCCGACTACATCATATTTTTTCGTGTACTCACATTCGCCAATGGCATATTTCCAGTAGTTGCTGTTCATGAAGTATTTGGAAGCGTACTGGATGTTGATCTTCTCGTCGGCATTCATGGCTTCTCGCAGGATCGCTAATTTCGTGTCCCGCACCTTGATCATGGCGGGGTTCGTGATGTTGATTTTCTCGCTTACCCCAAAGGATGGCGTGTAGCGGGCAGTTGATCCCGGGTAACCCAAGACCATGGCGTAGTCACCTTCCTTAATCCCGTTTATAGACACGGGTAACACGTATTTCGGTGTGATCGGTTGATTGTCGGGAGAGTATTTTGCCGGATTTCCATCCTTGTCACCATACACCCGGTACATGGCAAAATCTCCTTTGTGCTGTGGCCATGACCAGTTGTCCGTGTCTTGTCCAAATGCCCCGAAACAAGTGGGAGGAGCTGCTACGAGTCGCACATCCTCGTACACTTTATAGTAAAATAAGTAATATTTGTTACCGCGTAACATGGCCGCACATGAGGCTTCATACCCTTTCTTCGCGTATTTCTTCTCGATCACGGAGTTGGCTCTTCTGGATGAGTAAGGGATGATTTCGCCATCTTTTTCTAAGCTTTTCAGTACTTTCCGGTATTCGTCTGTGACATCGATCACCCGATCCAAAAACATGACGGTTTTACCCGGGATGCGAATTTCTTCGCCTTGATTTTTTGACCAAAAACCATTTTTTAGGTAATCGTGTTCAAGGCTGCTCAACTTTTGAATATCATCGTAAGCACAATGGTGATTCGTGATCATCAAACCGTTTTTGGAGATCATGCTTCCCGTGCAACTTCCGTAATCCAGGGCCACGATGGCATCCTTTAAAGAAGGAGTGGTTTCGCTATATATTTCTTCTGCAGAGAGTTCTACACCCTTGGCTTTCATCGCCTCGTAATTGGTTTGAGCCATGAGATGGATCAACCACATTCCTTCGTCTGCCTTTGTTGTAAACGCACTGCTTACAATTAAGAGCGTAGCAAAAATACTTTTGATAAATGTTGTTTTCTTCATCCTGTTATTTTTTGGGTAATAATACGAATCCCATCGGGATTGTTTGGTCAGTACCAATGTCCTGTGTCATCAAGGGGCTGATGATCAGATTTACAACTTGTATGGGTATAAATCTCGCAGAGCAATTCATTTGGATTGCTCTGGCGAGATAAATGAATGATAAAATTTTTTGTGTTTTTATTCTACGGTTTTACCCGGTGTTTTGAAGGTTAAGGTGGCGTCAATTTCTTTGGTTGTCCCGTTCGTGTAATGGATTTTCCATTTCGGGGTTTGAAGAATTTCCCAAATTTTGTCATCGTCTAGCACATCCTTCACGTACGTGATCCGGATAACCGGGGTGTCACCGTTCAATGCCGTGGCGAATCCCATCACGCCATCTTGAGTGGAAAGGAAACTTCCCAAATAGGGGACTTGACGCTGAACTAACGGTTTATCCAATCCCGGGTAGGGCATCTCGTAAACAGCCGTGGCAGCATCTTCTCCGTATTTTTTCAAGGCAATTTGGAAACGAGAATTGGTTGCCGGGAACATCATTTCAAGGAACTCCTGACGACCGATCGTGTCTACTTGATTCGAGATGTTTACTAGCTCGTAGTCACATTCTACTTTCTTGATTCCACCGCCATGTACCTGCATTTCGAATTCACGGGTTTCGATGATGCTGCTTAATTCTTTTTTATCGATCGGTTTGTTGATATCCATGAATAATTTCACTTTTACCGGACAGTCATATTCGGTTTGGATGCCATAGAAGCCTTCTTTTTCACGAATAATATTTCCCAAGAAGGTCACGTCCATTTTGTCGAATAGTTTCTCAACGCCCAAGGTGATCACTTTCAATTGTTCCATTTCGGCTGGAGGCGTGTTCAGTTTCCGTTTTACCGGGGTAAACATGGCGTTTTCAACTTTTTCTTTGCTTGTCTCATCCGGGTTATAGTAAACCACGACAGCGAATCGATTCACGTAGGTCGTTACCCCGTAAACTCCCGGAACGTTTTTCATGCGGGCAGCAAATGCCTTGGAGCTACCGTAACATTTCACGGTTCTCATGCCGTCACGTTCGAAGGATTCCAAATGTTCTAATTTTGCAGGATCTCCCCAACGTTCATCGATGGTCGGCAATTCCCAATGGGTACCCATCCACAGTCCGACGAAGAAGAGAACAACGACTAGAATTGCGGGCAACCATCGGAATGCCGGTTTGCGGTTTATCTGTAAAGCATTTTTATTACATGTTCCCATACATTCACCACATAAGGTACAATCAATGTCTTTCACGACTTTCAAGTTTGCCACGTCAATTTGGTGCGGGCATTTTTTGCTACACAAGCCGCAGTGGGTACATTTTTCGTCATCCCGGGTAATGTGGAGTAATGGGAATACTTTGCTCTTGTGGTAAACGATCTCGAAAATGTAACCGATTACACAGCTTGCACCGAGTAACCAATACCATTGCATCGGTAGCCCGAAACGGCCTAAAATCAATGAGAGTATTAACAATCCCAAGAAGGTAAGCGTGAATTTGAACACGTTGCTTAATGCCCCGAGAGGACAGATGTATTTACACCAGAACATATTGATGAACAAATTCCCCAGGAATAGGCAGACTATAGAAATCGACGCCATCCACGCGGTAAGTTCGCCTTTGAACCCGGTTGCAATAGCGTAGTATGGGTCAAAGTTTTTACAGAATAATTCGCTACTTGAGATGGTCATGTAAAATATCCAGAATAACAGGATATACTTGATGGCTCTCAAAATTTTATCTACAACTGAACCTGTGGAGATGTTGATGTTTATCTTCATTTTTTTGCGTAAAACGGCCATCCATTCCGTTACCGTACCCAGAGGGCAGAGGTAGCCGCAGAATAGTTTGCTGAAAAGAATAACGCCGATTGCCAAGGTTACTCCCATCATGATCTGCACCATTGACATGCTGCATGCCAGTGTGTTTGAATTCAGGTAAGTTACGAGAGATTGCAGTCCCCCGAACGGACAATAGGCTTCGACATTGGCCGGCCCGCCTCCGACGAATACTTTTAAAATGAATCCGGCAATAACCGCAATTACACCCAATTGCAGTACATGTCTCCATAAGTTTTTCTTCATCTTGCTCATTTCTTTTTTTTAATATTTGTTGTTTTTGATTCCCTAGAATGATAGTCCTATCGTGGCTTGTAAGGTGGTCCAGTCCTTGCCGTCATACAGGCCGCTGGTAGATTTTTTATAATTGACATGACCGATAGCGTACAAGTTCATCCCTTTTTCCTTGTTGAGGAAATAGGTGTAACGAACGTTTATGCTTCCGGCGATTTTATCCGATGCGATGTACTCGAATTCCTGTTCCAGTAAATCTTTCCGTTGTGGGTATTCATCGATATTCGGTAAGGCTGTTTCGGCTTCCTGTTTCATTTTTAACATTGTGCCTCCACCGATCGTGTAAGCTCCATGGATGCCGCAATCCAGCATTCCTTTTTTGAGCAGGAAGTTTTTTTCGAATGAAAGATAACCTTCCATGTTTTTCAATATTTGTTGGAATTTGGCCGGGTAGAGACGATACACTCTTTCCGCGTAAAAGCCTTTCGCCCCGATTTGTGCATTCCAACAACTGTTGTACGCGGTACGATTGCGGAACAGGTTGTAATTTGCATCACAAACAATGGATTCGATAGAAGATTTATTCTTTTTCCCGAATTGAGTCCAAGTGCTGTTTTGGTTTATAACCTCCTTTTGTTGGATGTTTTCGTAGCCTAGCATGTTCGAAAAATCGGCTTGCAGGTTCATGTAGTGACTGTACTTTTCTCCGCTGATATTGAGTGCTCCGGTATAATTATATACACGTTGTTTCATTTCTCCTCCGCGCTCTTTGTTGTAGTTGGCATTGAAAATTTCCTGTTTCTTTTCCAGCATGGAGAATTGGTTGAAGAGTCGGATCCGAGAGGTATAGAATTCCACTTGTGCGGCACCGCCTAAGGCTTCATCCTGAATGTCCCGAGTGATACTGGTGGTTGAGGTTACCTGTTCGGATGTGTAGAATCACAACCCTTCAACGGAAAGAAGTTCCGGAGTCCGTCCGGTACCGATGGTTCTGATATTAATGTTTTCAATTTCTCTCTGGTAAATGAAGTTTAGTCCCAAGTTCACGTATTGGGAACGATAAACCACTCCCGGATACACTTTCAAGTTCACGTATGTGTTCTTGTTTCGGGCATCTTTTTTCTTGGCATTACTAGCAGTTAAGTAATCGATTTTGGCCCCGATGCTCCAGTGATTTCCGATCATGTAGCCGATACCGCCTTCCAGCATGTAAGTTTCCAGGGTTTGCCGTCCCGGCATACTGTCGGCAAAGAATATGGGGGAGCGGTACGGGTTGATAACGTTACACCACCCCATTTTAAGCCGATTCATGTAGTCAAAACTGAATTTCCCGTAGAAGAATACTTTGTTCAGTCTTCGGAAAGACTCTGTTTGCAGGCTTGTTTTATTGAACGCGTGGGGGGCATTTACATTTCTGAAATTGCCTTTCCCGTATTGGAAATCAAGTTCTACGATAGTGAAATCTTGATTTTCGTTGAATGTCAATCCGGCATAGTTTAAAGATTTTGTCCAAGGATTATTCGCTTTGACCCGATCCATCCGGTAAAAAATCTTCTCGTCGTCTTGGGTTTGGGCATTTACTGCCGACATCCCGGCGATGAGTAGACCCAGACCCAATGTATATATTTTTTTGAATTTCATAATCTTCATTTTTAGATACAGTTCGTCTATCTGTTTTTTAATGTGTTCGGAACTACTTCGAAATCCTCGCTGGAATTGTTGGTGTCCATGTATATGATTCTACCATCGATAATTTCATCTACTTTTCGGTGAACAGAATTACCCAGATAATTCGCTGGCATATAGGTGAATCCGGCATCGATGTTATTCGGGATTCGCTTGTTTGCTTTACTGGCACTCGCTACGCATTCAACTCCATCAATTACCCAATCTTTGTGTATCATCAGGTATTTTTGGCCAGAAGTTTTTGTTGGGTCTGGTTTAAAGTTTTCTGGATCATCACCATAGGCTTGTGCACTGATGGCTACGGATGTCGGAATTTTGAAAATTACCATAGCCGGTCCTGGTAAACTGATGCTATATGACGTACCTTGGGTATAACCGATCATCTTTAAGGGTTCAACACCCTGTGAGGGAGTGGATGCTGCTGTTAACCGCATATCCCAGAATGCAAAATCTATATTGGAAAGATCTACGGATTGCGAAGCAATATCCACATGGTTGATGGCATTGACTGCGATAATTGTTTCTTCTCCGGGTTGTAACGGGTAGTCTTTGCCTGTTCCGGGGAATTGCCATGCCATCATGAATAAAGGCATTTCATCCCATAAACTTCCGTCCTGATTGGTGAAGTTACTAGAACTGTTGCTCGTAGGTGGATATACGCTTCCTATGCACAGACTGTCCAGGTAAGCGACTTCATCGGAATTGTTGTAGATAGACATGTAAGCGTCTTTCCCATAGTTTTTATTGTCATCATTTTTACAAGAGGCATAGTAAATCTCTTTGATGATTAGCTGCTGTAATTTGGCATGGCTCAAATTTATCGTGTAAGTATCCCCATCTTTTGTGTTTTCATTTAATACGATTCGTTCCATTCTCCCGTTAAAGATGTCGATCGTATTTTCTCCTCTTTCCCGGTGTTGGGCTACTGCCTCGTAGAAACCGTATTCTGCGTTGAATGTTGCGATTCCGGAGGCGTCACATTGGCTTGTGTAAGTTAGTCCGGAAGTCGTACTGTATAATTTCACATCAATCCCTTCCGGGCTTATATCCTCATAACCTTCCGGCATGTTCACCTTGATTCGGGCTCCGATACTCATTTTTTCTTCTTCCAAGCATCCCGTGAAAAGGAATACAACCAGAAGTGTAAGTATATGATATGTTTTCATCTTTATTCCTTTTTTTATCCGTTAAAATTTCAGACTGATTTCAGCACCAAAACTAATGTCACTGTTTACTCTAAAGTCAGAACCGCTGGATTTGTAATATCTCCAAGGTTTGGCATTTGTGAAGTTGTTCGCATAGAAAGAAAGAGAGGCTAATTTCCCGATTTCTTTCGTCATACGCAGGTTCAACATGAAATACGGATCAAGAGAGTCTTCCACGAAATAGGTAGATTTATCGCTTTTGATCATGTGTTGGAATACCGGATCGTTTGCTTCCGTTTCTGTGAACGGGTGAATAGCTCCGTCCCGATCCATGTATGCAACCGGATTTATATACTTATTATAGGTTTTGTCTTTTTCTACATCTCCTTCAATTATGTTCCCGTCGTTGTCTTTCATGTAAGCCAGGCATTGTCCTTGGTATTTCGATAAGGCTTTCGATTTATCCATCCACACGCATTGAGCGCCTAACGTGAACACAAGTCGTAATTGGGGGATGTGGGTCACTAAACGCACGTTCGTGTTCAAGCGTTGGTACAGATTCCCGTTTCCGACATTGGTACCGCCCACGTACAACCCGACATAAGGATAAGGTTCATTATTTATATAGCGAGTTTCATGATTCATTTTGAGGCTGTTGTCGAATGTTTTGGTGTGGAAAAATGCTCCGTCCACGAGAATTGATGTCATGATCGCCTCGATCTTCCCGAAGTCGAAGGAGTACTCGATCCCCCATTTGTCAGTGGTGATGCCGTTATCCGGGCGTTGGAAAAGTCCGAATGTTTTTAAGATGCGGTAACCCACGGGAGTTCCGTTTTCCACGACTTCTCCGTTCACGTATTCCGGATTGGTCAAGCTGGAACTGTAGTTATATTCCCGGTATTGATAGGGAACGGCATAGTTGGCTTGGTTGTATCCATGGGTCAACTTCTCTTTGAAGTAAGCTAAGTTGGCATTAATATTGAATACTTTGAAGTCTACCCCGATTTCGAAGTTGTTACTTTTGGGGATTTTCAAATGATCGTTGTCCGTTTCGAATACATTCGTGGTGATCACGGCCAATTTACGATTATTGGCATCGTCTTTGAACGAGAAGCTGGCTTTGTCTATATAAGCCGGATCCGGGTACAGGTAGGCCAAAGTCGGCATTTTATGCTGAATTCCCCATCCTAGACGAATGCTTAAGCTTTCCCAGCCTTTCTTGTTCCAGCGATTTTCTAATAACGTTAGTCGGGCATTGAAACGCGGGTCCACGATCACGTCAAAATCTGCTCCTTTCGTGTCAATCTTGGTGAATCGGCTTCCGGCAGAAAGTTCTATTGATCTTTTGCCTATTTCAATTTTTACTTTATCTTCGATGAAACCGCTGTATTCATTGATATAGGGAATGTCTTTGAATGAACGGGGACGAATGTTTTGTGAGGGAGGATTGCTTGGGTCAAAACTTTTTCCTTTTCCTTCATTTCCTTTGGTACTCCATTCACCTCCTAGCATGAAGTTATTATAGAATATTCCGTATTTCCCGGAGATATTGGCTGTTAGTTTGGCTTGCGCGTAAACGGGTTTTCCCTCGATCTTCAAATCGCTATAGTATTCATAAGGCAGGAAACCGGCCACATGTTCCCCGGATTCCATGGCGTTCGTAGTGGCAGCCCCGACTGTTGTATGTTGTTCGTGGTCCCAGTTATATTGTCTCCCAAGGGATCCGGCTACGGTGTATTTCAGACTGGTTAACCAAGCTTTGTTTACCATCCAGTTTCCGTAGATATTCAAACTGATTTCCTGATTTTCAACTTTTGTCTTTTCTTCGGATTGCTTATCCGGGTCACTTTTTTGTTTGTCTAACGTGGTCAGACCTTTAAATTTGGCATTCAAACTGAAAGCTTTCCCCTGTGGATTGAACACGTTGGAGTAACCGATTTGTGCGGTCAAACGGTTATAGGATTTTGCCGGAGTTCGAATGTCATTCTGTGATTGCACGTAATCGGCGTCAATATTTAAAAATCCTTTATTTTCTCCCAAGGCAAAACCTTTGCCCGCATAAACCTGTTTGATTTTCGGGTCTGTCTTGAAACGTACCTCCAGGGGTGATTTCCCGGCCTTTGTTTTGACGATCACGGCTCCCGAGTTCAAGTCTCCGTATTCTGCAGAAGCGATTCCCCGGATAACTTCGATCGACTCGATGTTGTCCACGGCGATCTGACGGGCATCGATTCCGGTTCCGGCCGAAGTGCTTATGCCTTGATTGGATAGGGCAGTGGAGGTCATTTGCATGTTTGCATCATTTGACATACGTGCTCCGTCAACGATCACGGCAGTTCCGAAAGCGTTGGTGGCATCTTTTCCCGTGACATCGCGAATAGTCAGTTTCGAGATATCGTTTAAGTTCGGATTAACGGTCAATGCTCCCGGTAATAATTGCATCACGTCCACGATACTGGAAGCCTGTACGTGTTCCAATGCCGCTTTTTTAATGGAAGAAGAACTGCTAAGTTTGTTTCCAGCTGTCGCTGTCACGGTGACTTCTTTTAGTGCCAGGGTTTGTTCCTCTAGTTTTAGGATATATTTTTCAATATTTTTGCTTAGATTAATTTTCATTTCATAATCTTTGTACCCAAGGCAGGAAGCGGTTAAGGTATATTCGCCTTTTTTTACGTCTTTGAAAGAAAATTTTCCGTTGATGTCAGAAGTGGTCCATAGATTTAAGTCCTTGATATTGACCACTACAAAGGGAAGTGTTTCACCGGATTTCGCGTCTTGTATGGTTCCGGATAGGCTGACCTTTTCAGATTGGGCATACAAGTCTATCTGCCCGATCAAAAAGATAACCGTGCTTAAAAAAAACAATTTTTTCAAACTCATAGTAAGATCTTATAGATTTAGCTGTTTCTAATTAAAAAGTCTGTCCTCAATACATTCAAGTTTAGTGTCGTTAATATTATACTTCCCTAGCCACTCCTGCATTGCCACTTGCCGATCGGTCTTGTGCATATAGTGGTGTATACTGCCCACCAGAATGCCTAGTGCAATTCCTGCGGCAATGCTCATACCTAGGTGCCTTTTTCGGATCATCAGACCGGCATTGTCTGTTTTATTCCGGGTCATTTTTTTCATGATCCCGTTGTAAAAGTCCTCACGTACTTCCCTTACCTTGTCTTTTTCGATGATCTCTTCAATTTTCATGATTTTTCTCTCTTTGGTTATATGACAGACTTCGCAATAAAAACTTGCGCTGGTAAGATGTTTTTTTTCATCATTTCACGACATTTTTTATAGAATCTTTGTTTATCTCTAATGAATCGGATTCTATATTCTTGTAGTTCTGAAATTTATTGCATCGTTTACATTTTTCTTGATCCGTACATTTTTCTGCGCATTCCGAGCAATGTTTGTTAATCTCCAGTAAATCGATAAACATTTTTTCGAGTTTTTTCGATTGTTCTGGGGTGCATACCTTTTTTATATTGAGTAAATGTCGTGCTGTTTGTGTCTTCAATGCTTTATGCAAATGTCCCACGGAGGTGGCAATCTTGTTCAATTCTTCCGTGGACGGATTGGGTTTAGCCAGTTCGTTCAACATCTGATAACGTCTTTGGCAGAGTAATTTTAATACGGTTTGGTGTCTTCTTAGGACGTCTTTATCCAATTCGTTGATGAGTTTATACTGCTCATCAGTGAAATTCAGTTCTTTGCGTAAAAATTCATTGGATATGGTGGAGTTTTCACTCTTGTAGACTGTTTTTTCGGGTGTGAAACAGAAGAATACGAGAAGAGCCGTATTCAACATCAGCAGAATAATGTTCACCCAGTAAATCAAATACTTTTTATTTATTTTTTTCATGATAATATCTTTTATTTCGTGTTGAATATTTTCTCAAGATTACTTTTCGCACGGAAAAGAAGCGATTCCACGGAGGAGAGAGTAGTCCCCATGATCTCAGCAATTTCCTTGTATGAAAGTTCTTCATACTTGTTTAGGATTAATGCTGTACGCTGGTTTTCAGGAAGTCTGTCAATGGAACGGTGTAATAATTCCAATTGTTCCTGTTCTTCCAATAGCTGTTGTTGTGGCATTTCAGGCGATAGTGCCACCTCTTGTTGTTTCCATGATTCAATATCGACTTTTATGGCTCGTCCCCTGGGGGATTTGCAGTGATTAATGGATCTATTCACCGCGATTTTGTATAGCCATGTGGATAATTTACTTTGGAACCGGAATGTGCTTAGAGACTCAAAGACTTGGATAAAGACGTCTTGGGCGATATCTTCTGCCTCATCCTGATCATGAACGAAAGCATAACAAGTATTGACAACCATCAGTTGATAGGTGTCAACCAATAGCTTAAAGGCTTTCTGATCGCCTTTAAGTATCGCTTTTATCATCTCTTTTTCGCCCATATCAAGATTTTCTCACACTTCTCATTTGGGGAATATCGCTTAATCCCTACAAGTAAGATGGTATTACGACAGATGCCGTGATATCATAAAACGTTCTTTTATTGATCTCAAATGTAGTAAAAATATTGAATGTCCAAAAAAAAACAATGTTCATTTATTTAACAGGCAATAGACAAGTACGCTTATATTGAATCCGTGATAATGCTATCGATATGCAGGAGGGGATAACGTTGATACGGGGACAGAAGATTTAAACAATAGTATTCGAAGGAAGTAAAAAAATTATCCCGGGGTTGAGATCCGGGATAAACTGCAAAATCCAATTCATTACTTTTGAGAAGTAATTTCTGCCAACAAAAGAGTTTTATCAGACTGGTTCTTCACGTTCACAATGATTTTCATCTGTTCAAAGAATCGTTTTACTTTCTCGTCAATACCGGAAACATAAATCATTTTTATACCACACTCCACTAACCACTGGGTAAAATAATTCATATTCCGATTTTTCACTTCACTATTTTTTATCGAAATGATTTTATCATCTTCAGTCGTAATAGTAGATACTTTTATCGCCTTTTTCCCCATGTTTTCACCGAGGTGGCAAAGCTGGTCGTCTTCAAAAAACAAAGCTGCTTTCATAACTTTATTCGAATGGTTTATATCATTATTATCACAAAAATCACACCAGAATCATACGAATGAAAGACAATAAAAGTTTATTTTTATTCTTTAATATATTGCAATCAATATGTCGGATTATCGTTATACTTTAATTATTTGTTTCCCTAGCTCTGTCAGGCGGTACCTTTGAGTGCTACTATTGGGTTTATCTGGTTTTGTCATTTCTATAACACCACATTCTAGTGCAGGTTTTAAATAATTTCTCCGGAAGTGTTCTCTGTCTGAAAGGTTTAGTCTGTTTTGGAGTTCTAAGCGATTCATTTCTCCAGTCAATGCCTTTAAAAGTTCTTTAACTTGCGGGGTAACTTGCGGGGTAACTTGCGGGGTAACTTGCGGGGTAACTTGGGGGGTAACTTGGGGGGTAGTCTTTTCTAAAGCAGGGAATGTCATACGCAAAAAATTCTCTGTGAATTTGAAGCATTCTTTCCCATAACACCTTAGAATACGAGGTATTCCGGAGCCTAGATGTTCAACTAAATCCAAGTCTCTGAATACTCGCATCAATTCTTTGTTGCGGGGTATGGAATAGCCTTCAAAGAATTCTTTTTCAGTCATACCTTGTGGCAAACTTCCAAATGAAGTGATTTCTATTCGATCATCAAAAAATTCAAATTTAGGAGGTACTTCAGACGTGTAATCATTGTGTACTATAGCGTTAATCACTGCTTCTCGTAAGGCAACGGAATTCCATATTCTTTTTTCCTCTCGTTCTTTTGGGGTAATCTTTGCTAAGGTCTTGTTTTCAACGTTGATTTTATCCAATACTTGTTTAGTTGCTTTGACCAACGAACAATAACCATATTCATTGTTTTCCATTAAGTCGACACGGTCAAGGCCTTCATATTTAGCAACTTTTATAGACATGCCATTCGCGTCTGCTAGTAAATAGGCCACGTAGTTATATTGTCCATCTTCAGTGAGCAATTCAAGGTTCGTTGCGAATTGTTGATTTAATGCTTTGTTAGCTCCCTCGTAATATATTTTTAATTGCTCAAAATTAAGATTCTGGTTGGGAGCTTTTATTTTGCCAATTGAATTGCGGGTACGTTTAGCAAAGAGTGATTCAATCATTTTTACAGGCATGGGTTCTGCAGCAGTCCCCACTCGAATGAATGTACCTTTTTCTGACATCCCGAGCTTTTTTATATAATAAGGTTTTTCGGGGCCACTGGCAAATGTGATTTTTATTACATCCCTAGAATCAATATTTTCTGTAGCTATATCAAATAATCCCATGCAAGATGGAGTAATATTGTTTTTCAAACGATCTTTGATTTTGAGTATGTCACGATCGATATCAGTAACTCCGATTGCTGTGCCAGTTTTTTCAATTCCGATATAGAGTACACCTCCTTCTAGGTAATTAAGAAAGGCTACAGATTCTTTTTCTAAATCATCGGTGAGTTCTTGTTTGTATTCTATACGGTTTGTTTCAGCATTCATAAACTTGATATTAGCTTTAGTGATAAGACAGTCTATTCTTTACAAAGATACTATTTTGCAATGGTTTTGTTTATAAAAACAATTAAAAATACGAATTATTTTTGTCTATTAGGGTTTATGGGCAAAGAGATTGCCCATAAACTCCAAATTTCCATTCCCCCTTCTGTTAGACGGATTGTAGGGAAGGATAATGATGCATGGGAGAATAGACAGACTAAATAGTTAAAAGGCACACACGGCACGCACCCGGCATCCGTGAATGACGCTGGAACCTTTCTTATATTCTGTGCGCACGTAGGCATTCCCTAATTCCACTACAAAAGCGAGGTCTCTGTAGGAGGCGTCCTCTGAAGAAGACCAGTACGAATAAGCTCCCAAGGGATTACCGCCGGCCGTTTGCAAGGATGCGTTGACTATATCTCGGGTCTGGATGTAAGTGTCATTAGATTGTTTATAAACATCATCAACATCCTTGTAGCAAAGCATGTGCAATTCCTTTTCCGAAGGAAGAAACCAACCGGTGCTGTTTGCCGGTGCCGGATTTCTTGCGGGAAAGTTTGCCAGTGCAGCAACAGGAAGAACAATGTAATCGTCTTTGCCATTTGCCTTGCAATAAGCGTTATATGCCAGCAGCACTTGCGTGTTCTGGTAGCCGAGGATTCGATTTATATTGTCGGTCGCTCCTCTATCTGAGGCGATGGATGCGTAATCCGCTTTGTTGATGGGGTTGAAGTTCGTTCCGTTCTGAAAATCTTTCACGAACTCGGAAGAGGCTTGCCATACCATAGCTGTTGAGACATTTTTAAATGATACGGCCAGTCCGTGGGTACAGGCAGGAAAATCTGCTGCCATAATCTTGTCATCTGTCAGTGATGCGGGGGTCTGCCGTCCGGTAGTTTCGGTTTCGGCCGGAGTCCAAAATACGATAGCTGCCACGTTTGCTTTCTGCTCGGCAGTGAGGGGTGTATCCTTGGGAAGCAGGTTACCATCGGTGAGTAGGTAGTCTCCCACCTGTATCGTGTAACTTTTCCTTGTCACGGGTGCGTTGTCCACCTCGTATATCTTGTATTTGCCGGCAGTAAGACCGGATGGGGTGAAGGAGAACTCCTTGTTTCCGCCGTTGTAGCTTCCCTCGATGGTCGGGGAAGATGTTGCGTTCGGGTGCACCACGTAGCGATATGCATCCTCCATACGCCTTGGTTTGGCCGTGCCGGCGAACGAGGTCGGGGTAATAACGGTGTAGTCGGGAATCCTTGCGTCGGTAAACTTGTAAACGGTCGTCGGCATTTCGATGACGGCCAATGCCATGCGGTGGGTCATGGAGAAGGAAAGCCGAAGAGTGTTATTTGCGTCTTTAGCGGCAGTACCCTTGGCGGTCATCAGATCGGAGGCCGTGTAGGCAGCATGGGTGCTTTGGTCATCCTGCGGCTGCCACGAGTTGACGAGCGGTCTGAAGAACGACACGTCCGTCAGAGTCGCACCCGGCGGGACGGTAGCGGTTTTGCCGTCCATGTTCGCCTGATACGGGTAGTAGAGGTAGTAGTGTTCATCCGACAGCCCGCCGGAAAGCATTGTTCCATCATCGGGTTTCCAGACGATATTGCCCGTGGCTGCATCCCTCTCGGCAGTCAGTTTCACGTTGGAATAGATCATCTGGGAGCCCCGCACCACATAGAGGCCACAGGCATCGCCTGTCGTGAATTCTGTTGCATAGTCCTTTTCCACGGTGCGGGTGGTGGGACTGGCATTCGGGTCGGCACTTGTCGCAGAAATATATCCGCCGTCAGTAACGGTAATGGAGAGTTGCTGCGCCTCGTCTTGGATGGCAGAAAGCTCTTCTTTTGTACAGGCGGCAAGCAACAAGAGTAACGCGACTTGCAGGAGGTGGTATATGTCTTGTATCTTCATGTTCTTGTTTTTAATGGATAAATGGATTAGACATGTAAATAGGTCAGAATGCGAGTACAGGGCGTACCCTGTAGCCCATGAACTCGTCGTATTTAGGATATTTGCCCGCCTCGCCATTAGAGTTTATGTTCCAGGCGATTTCCGCCTGGCGGTTGTACTCCGTACTCGACCAGCGTTCGGCAATCCCTAACTTTATAGCATTTGCAGGTTGTTCGGGTTTCGAGGTGTCTTTGAGTGGAAGTTTGCCTATCTGCCCGTCAAGCAGGTCACGACCGGATGTACCCTTGCTGTTACCCTGCCCCAGGAACATGACCTTCAATTCCTCACAAGAAGGCCAGTACCAACCGCTGCTGTTGGAGGGTGCTTTATAGGCCTCTTTCATCGAAAAAGCATCAAGGGCATAGAGCGGTTTTACCCGTCTGTTGTCATCGGGCGAAAGATGTTCGTTATATGCACGGATAGCGCAGGTGTTGGCATAGCCGGAATAAGAATCTGTTTCCTGTATATCGGGTATTTCGATAGCGCCGATGGCTTCGAGTATCGAAATATTGTTTTTAATCCAGTCGTAGACAGACTCGGAATCGCCATAAGTCCAAGTCATTATTCCGTTGCCATCTTTAGGCTCTCCGTTTTCGTCGATATCCCAGAGTGACATGACGATGCCGTGGGTGCCATTGGGAAATTTCGTGTCCAGCAATCCGGAATTGTCACCGGTTATATCGTCTAAGTAATAGACGATTCCGATGCACTGATGTTGACTTAACGCGAAAGAGGCTTCCTGCGGAATGACATAACCGTTGCCTTCCGCGTCTCGGCAATAGAAATCACCCGGCTGCATCGTGCACTTCTTTACTGTTGTTGCTGCGCCGTCCACTTTATAGCGTTTGTAGCTGCCTGCCGTGGCTGAGGGGCTGAAGGAGAACTCTTTCTGCTCGTTATCGTAGCTGCCTGCGAGCGAGGGAGAGGTGGCGGAGTTGTAGAGGAAACGGTAGCAGCCATCGGTGTTGCGGAATGGCAGGTTATTCCCCGTGAAACTTGCCGCTACCGGAGTGGTGAAGTCGGGAATATCCGTTGCGTTCTCGAACTTGTATGTCGTTGCGGGCATCTCGATGACGGCGAGAGCCATGCGGTGGGTCATGGCGAAAGATAGCCTAAGCGTGTTGTTTGCGCCTTTGGCGGCGGTTCCCTTAGCGGTCATCAAGTCGCTCTTCGTGTAGTTGTCGTATGTGCTTTGGTCTTCTTGCGGCTGCCATGAGGCGATGAGCGGAGCAAAGAACTCGGCATCGGTCGGTGCGTTCCCCGTAAGGGCTGCAGTCTTTCCGTCCATGCTTGCCTGATAGGGGTAGTAGAGATAATAGTGTTCGTCCGATAGCCCGCCGAAAAGCGTCGTACCCTCCTCGGGCTTCCATACGAGGTTGCCCGTGACGGCATCCTTTTCTGCAGTCAGTTTCTCGTTGGAATAAATCATCTGTCCGCTGCGCACCACGAAGAGGCCGCAGGCATCGCCTTCGGTGAACTCGGTGGTATAACCGTTCTCCGTGGCACGGGTGGCGGAAGTAGCACTCGTGTCATCGGTTGTCGCGGAGGTATAGTCTCCGTCAGTAACGGTGACGGACAACCGTTGCGCTTCGTTTGGGACGAATGTCGTATGATCATCGGCAGTGCAGGACGCGAGCAACAGCGTCACCGCCAAAATGGGATATAGAATTTGTAGCTTTGTCATAGTTTCATTTTTTAACGTGATTAAAAAGCACATACGGCCAGCACCTCAACTTCGTACTCCCACTTATGAGAAAGGCGCTGGGTGGCCCCGGGGAACAACATGATATAGGCCAAAGCGTCGTTATAATATCCCTCCGTGGACGACCAGTAAGCGGTGGTTCTTATTCGCTGACTGCCGGCTGCATCGAGGGATGGGTTGACTATATAATTCCAATTTTCGGCTTGAGAGTAAGTGTAATTATAATGCCGTTTGATGTCATCCACATCCTTATAGCAGAGTATATGCAGTTCCTTTACCGAAGGGAGGAACCATCCGGTGCTGTTCTTCGGTGCAGGGTTGGATGCGGTCAAGTTCTCCAGTTCGGCAATGGGCTTGACGATGCGGTTGCTTGTATTCTTGTAAAATTCATTGTAGGCCCGCATTACTTTCGTGTTTTGATAGCCCAGAATTCGGTTAATGGGGTCGAAATACATCGTACTGCTGCGAATAGACACATAATCCGCCTTGTTGGCAGGGTTGAAATTTTCGGAGTCTTGAAAATTCACCGAAATATGCTCATACGCTTTTTGATAGCCCACCAATATCTGGTGGGTCACCTTGGAAACGGCCAGTCCGTGGGTGCAGTTGGGAAAATCCTTTGCCATAACCTTGTCATCGGTCAGGGAGGCGGGAGTTTTTCTGCCTGTGGGGTCGGTATCTTTCGGTGTCCAAAAGACGACACCTACAACATTCTTGCCCGCTATGGGTTGCGGCTTCGGGCTGGCGATGACCGGTGCTCGTCCATCGGTATAACGCTTGCGCAGTCCGCCGTCGGAGGTGGTTCCGTCCGAATAAATGTAGTCTCCCGCTTTCGCTTCATCGGCGGTGTAAACAATCGGCTTGACCACCGCCACGTTCTCCTCGCCGGCTGTGTTCCAAGTGCCGCCTGTCATCGCCTGTACGTCAATCCCGTTTGCTTTCACGGTGATCGTGTATGCGTATCGCTTGCCCGCTTCGAGCTTGCCCACGGCTTCCGTTTCGGGCGTATAGGCAAAGGTTCTTCCACCGATACCTATCCGGATAAACGGCTTGCCCGTCATATCTTGCGGCACCACCACCGCCTCGAATTTCTTCGCTGCGGCATCGTGATAGAGTTCGATCTCGCCGTATGAACCTTCCACGGGTTGCACGGTGCCGTTGATGAAGTTGACTTCCTGTACACCGTAAATGTTAACCGTTGCGCCATCCACCTCCTCTTCCGCGATGCCTTCGCCCGCCGCCAGTGTGAACTCGATTTTTGCCATCCGGTGATTGAAACGGAGGTAGATCTCTTGGTCATAACGTCCCCGCGTGGTGGCGTACAGAAAATCGAAGGCGGCATACCCGCCACTCTGGTCGGCAATGTCGACATACGGGTTGATCTGATAAGGATACCATGCCTGAACGCTAGCCTCGGCGGTACTTTGCCAGTAGATGGTGTTTTCGGCATCTGCTGGCTGCGTCTTGCCCGAGGCGTCCATCACGTATTTCTTGGCATCGGGCATCTCACCCAACAGCACCCCGATTTCATCACCGCCCGTCCACGTATCCTTGCCTCCGGCGCGGGTTTGCGGCTGTGCCAGCTCCGCCGTCAGTTGTAACGGGTACTTGCCGTCGGGCAGGGGCGTAACGCCTCCCGTCTCCTCTTGGTTACAAGAGGCAAGCAGCAGGAGCAACGCGGCTTGCAAAAGTAGGTATATGCTTTGTATCTTCATATTCATGTTCTTAATGGATAAATGGATTAAATAGGTCAGAAAGCAAGGACAGGCCGCACGCCGATGCTGCTCTCCTCCTTCTCCTCGGAGATGCAATGCACATAGCCAGAGGACTCCATGAACCAGCACTGTGCTTTGTTGACAGAGTACTCCGAAGACACCCAAAAACAACTGCTGACAAATTTATCCTTGTTGCCGTTGGCGATTTTTTCCATCCAAACGTTCAAGCGGCGGGGACCATCGCCTTGATTGGACCATGAAAAGATAGTATTGCCGGTATCTGTCGAGCCTTGTTCGGTGGGATCTGCCAGAGCTGCATAACCGCCCAAATTCTGAAGGATATCCCAGCACTGGCCGGTGGAAGCAAGAAACCAGCCTGTGGTATGGTCAGGGGCTTCATGTCCACTGCCGTCGGCATTCCATTTGGCGACGGCCTCGAAAGCGGGATATGACGAAAGTTTGCCGTTCTTTTCCGCGTAGTCGATGACCGTTCTGTAGTTGTACAGGCCGCTGATGTCATTGTAGTTATCGGACTTAGACTCGCAGTTTTTCAAACCTTCAAACTCATGTGTCTCAGAGCTCCATTGGGCACTCGCTGCGGCATTCCTTACGGACATCACAAGACCATGTACATTGCTTTCGCCCAAGGCTCTCTTCTCGGCTTCACCGATACGCCCGGATGCAGTCTGGAAGACGATGCCGATGACCTTGGCTGCCTGTACCTCGGACTGTTCGGCGTCTTTAGACAGCAGTCGGCCGTCGGCGAGAAAGAAATCACCGATCTGCAAATGGTGCGACTGAGGTGTTGCCCTTTCACTGTCCACCTTATAAGTCTTGCTGATGCCGGAACCAAGTTCACCCGCCGCAAATTCAATGGCAAACCCGCGCTCCTTTCCGTCATCGTAAGAGCCGATGAGTTTGGTAGCATTTGCCGGATGCACTACATAGCGATAGACACCGCCGGGAAGAGCGTATGGCAGATTCTCGGTTTGGAAGCGGGCAGGAATCCTGACAGTATAGGCAGGGATGGCGGGGGTATTCGTAAACTCATAAACCGTTGCAGGCATCTCGATGACGGCGAGAGCCATGCGGTGGGTCATGGAGAAAGATAGCCGAAGCGTGTTGTTTGTACCTTTAGCGGCGGTTCCCTTGGCGGTCATCAGGTCGCTCTTCGTGTAGTTGGCGTATGTGCTTTGGTCTTTTTGCGGCTGCCACGAGGCGATGAGCGGGGCGAAGAACTCCGCGTCGGTCGGTGCGTTGCCCGTAAGGGTTGCGGTCTTGTCGGTCATGTCCGTCTGATAGGGATAGTAGAGATAATAGTGTTCATCCGATAGTCCGCCGGAAAGCGTCGTGCCCTCCTCGGTCTTCCAGACGAGATCGCCCGTGGCGGCATCCCTTTCGGCCGTCAGTTTCTCGTTGGAATAAACCGGCTTTCCGCCACGCACCACGAAGAGGCCGCAGGCATCGCCTTCGGTGAATTCGGTGGTATAACCGTTTTCCACGGCACGGGAGGCCGGATCATTTGTTGCATTGCAGGCATCGGCGGATACATAGCCCCCGTCGGTGATGGAGATGGAGACGGGTTGTCCCGGCTCTGTACCGTCAGGCGACACCGGCTCGTTCTTGCTGCACGAGATGACGACAAGAACGAGGACTGTCAGATGTAAGGTTCGGTATATATTGTATAGTTTCATATTTCCAATGAATGTAAAAAAGTCGTGTGGTTTCGCTGCAATAGATTAAATTAGGTGAATAGTCAAAAAGCAAGGACGGGACGCACGAATATTGTTGATAGTCCGTTATTCTTAAAAGTCTTATAGCAGAACACGGTGCCTGAGGAGTACACCCACCATGTCGACGTGTCGTAGTCACCGTATTGAGATGATGTCCATAACTGGTCGATCTCGCGGAATAAACTTTTGCTTTTATCGGCGATATGTATCATCCAGTTATTCAGAGTGGCGGGGACATCGCCTTGCTTATCCCACTTCATGCTAATATTGGGGGTTCCCGAGGTTTGCTCATCCAATCGTGCCAACGCCGGACAACCGCCCAGATTTTGCATAATGTCCCACAATTGACCGGAGGAAGGAAGAAACCAGCCGGTAGTGTTCTCAGGCGCTTTGTGTTCACTATCCGAAGCATTCCAGTCGTCGGCTGCCTTAAAGGCAGGATGGTTGATAAAATGACTATAATAGTTACGGATAAACTCGCAGTTGCCATAGCCGCTGATGTCGTCGTAGTTTTTCTTCTTGGAATCACATTTCGTCATAACCTCAGCATAATTGGGTCCCCACGTTGTAACTCCGGAGATACTTTTCACGGCCATCACAAGACCATGCACATTCCCTTCGCCCAATTTAGACTTCTCGGCTGTGCCGATACGGTTCGGGTCGGTCTGGAAAACGATGCCGATGACCGTCCTGCTTGCACCGCTCTCCGTGTTGAGCATCGGAGCGGGCTTGGGAGTTGCTATCTCCATACTGCCGTCAGAATAGATTCTGCGTAGGCCTCCATCGCTCCAAGTCCCATCGGAGTAATAGTAGTCACCGATTTTAAGTTCATCACTTGTGAAACTCTGCTTCACTTCTTTGGAGGAGACATTCACGTTCTCGTTGCTGATACTCCAAGTGCCGCTGCTCACCGCCTGCACGTCTATTCCGCCTGCTTTCACGGTGATGGTGTAAGCGTACCGCTTGCCCGCTTCGAGCTTGCCTACGGCATCCGTATCGGGGGTATATGTGAAGGTTTTACCACCGATGCCTATCTCAATGAGCACTTTGCCCGTCGTATTCTGCGGTGCCATCACTGCTTCGAATTTCTTCGTTGCACCATCGTGATACGGTTTTATCTCACCGTATGTACTTTCCTTCGGATTCACGCTACCGTCGATGAATTTGACTTCCCATACACCGTAGATTTTAACCGTTGCGCCATCCAGTTCCTCTTCCGTGATATCGTCACCGGCAGCGAGCGTGACTTCGACTTTCGCCATGCGGTGGTTGAAACGAAGGTTGATGGCTTGGTCATAACGCCCTCTGGCAGTGGCGTACAGGAGGTCGAAGTCTGCATACCCACCACTTTGGTCGGAGATGTTGACAGGCGAGTCGGTCCTATAAGGATACCATGCCTGAACGCTAGCCTCGGCGGTATTCTTCCAGTAGATGGTATTCCCGGCATCTGCCGGTTCCGCCTTGCCGGAAGCGTCCATCACATACTTCTTGGCATCAGTCATGCCGTCCAACAGTACTCCGATCTCCTCTCCGCCCGTCCACGTGTCCTTGCCTCCGGTGCGGGTCTGCGGCTGTGCCTGCTCCACCGTCAGTTGTAACGGGTACTTGCCGTCGGGCAGGGGCGTAACGCCTCCCGTCTCCTCTTGACTACAAGAAGCAAACAGCAGAAGCAGGGCGGCTTGCAGGAATGTGTATATACCTTGTATCTTCATATTCTTGTTTTCAAATAAAATGTGTTGAATAGGCAGATGGATCAGAAAGCCAGAATAGAACGTACATAGCAATCATTACTTCCCTTCTCACCGCCATCTATGGTCCAAATAGTATACGTGAAGGATACGTAGAGTGCCTCGTAATTTGGAGCGCCGTATTCTTCTGAAGATGACCAATATTGCCCGTGCAAAGAGTCGTACACGCTTATCTTTTCCAACACTTTACGCTGCGTGTAAAGCCGGTACATCTGCCCGATGGAGGGAAGAAACCATCCGCTGCTCTTTGCAGGGGCAGGGTGTTTGCTTTCGTAGTCCACCACGGCATACCAGATTGCGGGGTAACCTGCTTCTGTGTCCTTGTTCAGATTCTGCTCTCCACCCGCTGCATTGACTATCTTTCGAGTGTTGGTGTAACCGCTCCAATCATAATCGGGATAATCAATATTATTCGGACGTTTATTGCTACCTGGATATGTAGGATAAAGTCCAAGTTCTTTATTGTAAACACCCCACATGCAATAGATGTTAGTAGTGGTGGCATCCTGCAAAGCGACTGCATAGCCGCGACATTTTTTCTGACCAATGCCTGTAGTGGAATAGTCGGAATCATCATGTTCATGCTGACCGGCATGGAACACGATGCCGATGCACGTTTTCCCGTCTATAGGTTTTATGCTTTCGTCCCATTCAGAGGAATCATCGGTGTAGAGTTTGCGCAAGCCTCCGTCACTATACGTGCCATCCGAATAGAGGAAGTCTCCTATTTTTAGTTCATCGGCGGTGTACGTGTTCATAAGCGACACCACGTCCTCCTTGTCACCTTCGCTCCACGTGTCTCCGGTTACTGTCTGCACGTCAATTCCGTTTGCTTTCACGGTGATGGCGTAGGCGTATCGCTTGTTCGCCTCGAGATTGCCGGCGACATCCGTTTCGGGAGTATAGGCAAAGGTTTTTCCGCCGATGTCTACCCGGACAAGCGGCTTGCCCTTCATGTTTTGCGGCACCATGACTGCCTCGTATTTCTTCGTTGTGACATCGTGATACGGTGCAATCTCGCCGTCGGACTGGTCTGCCGGTTCCACCATACCACCGCTGAAGTCGGTTTCCGAGTCACCGAAAAAGGTAACGGTCGCACCCGTTATCTCCTCCTCCGTGATGCCTTCGCCCGCCGCGAGCGTGACTTCGATTTTCGCCATACGGTGGTTGAAATTTAACGTGACGGTCTGTTTATAACGTCCCAGCGCGGAGGCGTACAAGAGGTCGAAGTCTGCATACCCGTCCCTTTGGTTGGAGATATCCACATTCGATACATTCGGAGTCCATGCCGTAACGCGTGTCTTGGTGGGATCTTGCCAGTAAATGGTATTTTCGGCGTCTGCCGGTTCCGCCTTGCCCGAGGCGTCCATCACGTATTTCTTGGGGTCGAGCATCCCCTCCAACATCACCCCGATCTCCTCGCCGCCCGTCCACGAGTCCTTACCGCCAGCGCGGGTCTGCGGCTGTGCCACCTTTGCCGTCAGTTGTAACGGGTACTTGCCATCGGGCAGGGGCGTGACACCTCCCGTTTCCTCCTTGTCGCAGGCAACGAGCAGTCCGCCTGCGAGTATCAAAACCGATAACCGGCCGCAGAGGTACGACCATAGTTTGGAAGAATCTGTTCTTTTCATATCGTCATTTGTTCTTTGTTTTATACAGTTAGAAAGCACACACGGCACGTGCCATCAAGACACCACCATCCTTGTAGCTATTTACTATAAATGCAGTGTAGGAATACATGTTATAAGCGCTAGTAGCGGAACCCTCCGAAGAAGACCAGTACGATTGGTAGTTATTGTACATTCCCACTACGTCTCCGCTGACGGCAGAGATGGAAGCATCGACGATATTTCTGGTTTCACAGTAAGAATCATTAAATGCGGATGTAATGTCATCCACATCCTTGTAGCAGAGCATGTGCAGTTCCTTTGCCGAGGGAATGTACCATCCGGTGCTGTTTGCCGGTGCCGGATTCTGTGTGATAAATGTTTTCAGGAGCTCGGCAGGAGTGACCAAGAAATCTGTTTTGCCGTTTGCCTTGCAATAATCGTTATACGCCCACAGCACTTTCGTATTTTGGTAGCCGAGAATCCGGTTGATAATTCCGAGTTTAGGGTTATGAGAAAACTCACGAATGGTCACATAGTCGACCTTGTCGACCGGATTGAAATTCGGTCCGCTTTGAAAATCCTCTACTCCGTCGCTAACGTTTTGCCACGTCATTGGGCTCGAAGAAACATTTTTAATCGACACGGCCAAGCCATGGTTACAAAAGGGGTGCTCTTTCGCCATAATCTTGTCGAAAGTCAAAGATGCCGGCGTGATTCGTCCTTCAGTATCCGTCTCGGTCGGAGTCCAGAATACAATGGCCACCACGTTTGCTTTTTGCTCATAGGTCAAGTGTACCCAATTGGGCACCAGACTGCCGTCGGCGCGCAGGTAGTCGCCTCGCTGCAACTTGTGCTCTATAGGCTTTTTAGGCCTTGTCGCACCATCCACCTTGTAGCTCTTGTAACTGCCGGAGGAAAGACCGGACGGGTTTATGGTGAACTTTTTGCTTCCGTTGTCATAACTTCCTTTGATAGTCGGTGCGGAAGTCGCGTGATTCACCAAGTAGCGGAATGTGCCATCGTTCATGCGCAGCGGCTGGGCAATGCCGGAGAATGTGGTGACGGGTGACACGATGTAATCGGGAATCCTCTTGTCGGTAAACTGATATATAATGGAAATCGGCATCTCGATGACGGTCAACGCCATGCGGTGATTCATGGTGAAAGAGAGGTGGAGGGTATTGTCCTCTCCGGTCGTTGCGGAGCCTTCGGCAGTCATCAGGTCAGAGATGGTATAGGCTGCATAGGTACTTTGATCCTCCTGCGGTTGCCACGAGGCAATGAGCGGGGCGAAGAACTCCGCGTCGGTCAAGGCAGAGCCTGTGAGAGTGGCTGTCTTTCCGCTCATATCCGCTTGATAGGGATAGTAGAGGTAGTAGTGCTCATCCGACAATCCCCCCATAAGCGGTGTCGTATTTTCAGACTTCCACACGAGGTCGCCCGTGTCGGCATCCCTCTCGGCGATCAGCTTCACGTTGGAATAGAGGGTTTGAGTGCCGCGCACCACGTATAGGCCGCAGGCATCGCCTTCGGTGAACGCTGTGGTATAGACGTTCTCCACGGCACGGGTGGTTTTGTTGTCAACAACCGATGCATACCCGCCGTCGGTAATGGAGATAGTGAGTTGCTGCACCTTGTTTTGGATGGCAGGAAACTCTTCTCGCGTACAAGCAGCAAGAAGCAGGATCAACGCAACTTGCAGTAGTGTGTATATTCCTTGTGTCTTCATATTTTTGTCCTTAAATGAAATATGTATTATTGAATAAGTAAACAGATCAGAAAGCCAGGATGGGACGCACATAGCACTCCTCTTTGTTCTTATAAGAAACATCAAGGTAGTATTTGGACAAGTCCACATGGACTACACTCCTATGCGGAGAGTAGTATAGTTCCGAAGATGACCAATATCGCCCGTTCAAAGAACTGTACACGCTTGTTTCTTCCAACAGGTTACCCTGCTTGTGAACCCGCTGCATCTGCCCGATGGAGGGAAGAAACCATCCGCTGCTCTTTGGAGGGGCAGGGGTCTTGCTTTCGTAGTCCACCACGGCATACCAGGTTGCGGGTTACCCCGCTTCTGTGTCCTTGTTCAGATTCTGCTCTCCACCCGCTGCATTGACTATTTTTTGGGTGTTGGAGTAGCCATTCCAGTCAATATCAGGATTACCGACATTATTCGTACCCGAAATATAAAGTCCAAGTTCTTTATCGTAAACACCCCACATGCAATAGATGTTAGTAGTGGTGGCATCCTGTAAGGCGACTGCATAGCCGTGACATTTCTTCTGACCGATACGTGTGGCGGAATAATCGGAAGCATCATTTTCATGGTGACCGACATAGAACACGATGGCCGTCACGCTTGCCTTCTGCTCCTCGGTGAGGGATATTTCTTTGGGCACAAGGTTTCCGTCGGCGAGGAGAAAGTCGCCAGGCTGTATGGCGTAGCTCTTCGTTAACTCCGTCAGTCCGTTCACCTTGTATTTCTTGTAATGGCCGGCAGCAAGATTCGACGGGGTTACGGAGAACTCCTTGCTGCCATCATCGTAGCTTCCCTCGATGGTCGGGAAAGATGTCGCTTGCGAGTTCACCAAATACCGGTAAGTGTCGTTGGTCACGCGCAGTGGCTGGACGGCACCCGTAAACTCTGCTTCGGTATCGGTCGTGTAATCGGGATAGTTCGTACTGGTGAATTTGTAAATGGTCTTTGGCATCTCGATGACAACCAAAGCCATTTGGTGGGTCATCGGGAAGGAGAGGTTAAGGGTGTTGTTTGCGTCTGGAGTGGCGATCCCCTCGGCCGTCATCAGGTCGGAGGCGGTATATGCCGCATGAGTACTTTGGTCGTCCTGCGGCTGCCAAGCGGAAACCAACGGGGCGAAGAACTCCGTGTCGGTCAAGGCCGAGCCTGTGAGGGTTGCAGTCTTTCCGCTCATATCCGCTTGGTAGGGATAGTAGAGGTAGTAGTGCTCATCCGACAATCCACCCATAAGCGGTGTCGTATTTTCAGACTTCCACACGAGGTCGCCCGTGGCGGCATCCTTCTCGGCGGTCAGCTTCACGTTGGAATAGAGGGTTTGAGTGCCGCGCACCACGTAGAGGCCGCAGGCATCGCCTTCGGTGAATTCGGTGGTGTAGCCGTTCTCCACCGCACGGGTAGTTTTGCCATCAGCCGGCGCGTAACCTCCGTCGGTAACGGAGATGGTGAGTTGTTGTGCCTTGTCTTGCAAATGTACGGTAGGGAACTCTTCTTGCGTGCAGGATGCGAGCAGCAAGAGCAATGCGGCTTGCAAGAGTGGGTATATGTTTTGTTTCTTCATATTCATGTTCTTAATGGATTAAACGAATCAGAAGGCAAGGACGGGACGCACATCGAGATAGTTGTACTTAGCGCGCCAGTCACATTCCACGCGACCATCGGAGAACACGCTCCAGTACCGTACGAAGCTGTCCGAGTACTCCGAAGACGACCAAATCCAGTCATTGTTTCTAAAATTATCCTTGCTGCCTGTGGCAATTTTCTCCATCCATGCGTTTAAAGCAGCGAGAACATCGCCTTGATCTGACCAAGTGAAATCACCGCTTTGCGATGAGGTTTGTTCATCCAGCTTTGCCAAAGCCGGACAACCGCCCAGATTTTGCATGATGTCCCACCACTGGCCGGAGGAAGGAAGATACCAACCGGTAGTAGTCGCAGAAACCGGGCAGGTCGTGTTGTAGCCGTCGGCAGCCTTGAAGGCGAGATAATCGTCGAAGTTGCCGCGACAGGTACGGATATGCTCGCAGTTGCCGTAGCCGCTGATGTCGTTGTAGTTATCGGCTTTCGTCTTGCATTCCGTCAGACCCTCGTCTTGACTATTAGGCCCCCATTTTTGGCTCATCGCTGCATTCTTCACGGACATGACAAGCCCATGCGCCTTGTCTTCACCGCCTAACTTATCTTTTTCCTTTGAGCCGATACGGCTTTTGTCCGTCTGGAACACGATGCCGACGACGGTTTTGCCATTCAAAGGGGCAGGCTTCTCTGCGGCTATCACCACACTGCCGTCAGTATAGAGTCTGCGCAAACCGCCATCGCTCCAAGTCCCGTCGGAATAGAAGTAATCACCGATTTTAAGTTCATCAGCCGTGAAACGCCGCTTCACTTCTTTGGAGGTGACGTTCTCCTCGCCATTTGCAACCCACGTGCCACTGCCCACCGACTGCACATTGATGCCGTTGGCTTTCACGGTGATAGTGTAGGCATACCGCTTGCCAGACTTGAGATTGCCTGCGGCATCCGTATCGGGAGTGTAGGTAAAGACATCCGAGCCGACAGCTATCCGGATGAGCGGCTTTCCCGTCATGTCCTGCGGCACAACCACCGCCTCGTATTTCTTGGTTGCGGCATCGTGATAGGGTTTTATCTCGCCGTCCGATTGGTCAGCCGCACCCACCATGCCGCAGCTGAAGTAAGCTTCCGAGTCACCGAGCAGGGTGACGGTTGCCCCTTCCACCTCCTCTTCCGTGACACCTTCGTCCGCCGCGAGCGTGATTTCCATTTTAGCCATACGGTGGTTGAAACGGAGGTTGATGGTCTGGCCATAACGTCCTACGGCACTGGCATACAGGATATCGAAAGCGGCGTACCCGCCACTTTGGTCGGAAATGTCGACATACGGGCTACCATTAATATATGGAGGAGTCCATGCCGTGATGCGAGCTTCGGCGGTGCTCTTCCAGTAGATGGTGTTCCCGTTATCCTTTGGGACGGCATTGCCCGAGGCGTCCATCACGTATGTCCTAGAGCCGAGCATGCCCTCCAGCATGACTCCGATTTCCTCGCCACCCGTCCACGTGTCCTTGCCACCGGCGCGGGTCTGCGGCTGTGCCACCTTCGCTGTCAGTTGTAACGGGTACTTGCCGTCGGGCAGGGGCGTGACGCCTCCCGTTTCCTCTTTGTCACAGGCGACAAACAGTCCGCCTGCGAGTATCAAAACCGATAACCGGCCGCAGAGGTACGACCATAGTTTGGAAGAATCTGTTTTTTTCATATCGTCATTTGTTCTTTGTTTTATGCAGTTAGAAAGCACACACGGCACGCACCGGATGTTTGTCTCCATCTTGATAAAGTGAAATCAAAAAGCAAGGACGGGACGCACACCGTTGTAGTAGCTCTTAAGGCCCCAGATACAGGACACGCGACCATCGGAGTACACGTTCCAGTACCTCGCGCAGTTGTCCGAGTACTCTGAAGACGTCCAAAACCAGTCACCGCTTCTAAAATTATCCTTGCTGTCTGTAGCAATTTTCTCCATCCATGCGTTTAAAGCAGCGGGAACATCGCCTTGACCTGACCATTTGAAATCATCGCTTTGCGATGAGGTTTGTTCATCCTGCTTTGCAAAAGCCAGACAGCCGCCAAGATTTTGCAGGATGTCCCACCACTGACCCGAGGCAGGAAGATACCAGCCGGTAGTAGTTGCGGAAACCGGGCAGGTCGTGTTATAATCATCGGCAGCCTTGAAGGCGGGATAACTGTCGAAGCCTTTACGATTGGTACGGATATGTTCGCAATTGCCGTAGCCGCTGATGTCTTTATAGTTATCGGCTTTCGTTACGCATTTCGTCAGGCCCTCATCAATAGGTGAAGGACTCCACCGCAAACCTGTCCTGGCAGTCTTCACGGACATAACCAGTCCATGCACCTTGTCTTCACCGCCCAACTTCTCTTTTTCCTTTGCACCGATACGACTCTTGTCCGTTTGGAAAACGATGCCTACTACATCGGCTGCCTGCACTACTGAGGCTTCGGCATCTTTCGGCAGCACCCGGCCGTCGGCAAGGAAGAAGTCGCCCACCTGCAAGTGATAATCTTTTTGAATCGTTGTCGCACCGTCCACTTTGTATCTCTTGTAACTGCCGCTGGAAAGACCGGACGGGGTTATGGTAAACTCCCTGTTTCCCCCGTCATAACTTCCCTCGATAGTCGGCAAGGAGTTCGGCAACAAGTAGCGGTAAGTGCCGTCGGCCATGCGCAGTGGCTTGGCGGTACCGGTGAATGTGGCTTCTGACTGCACGGTGTAGTTGGGAACCTGCACGTCGGTAAACTTATAAACGGTCTTCGGTATCTCGATGACGACCAACGATAGGGCGTGGGTCATGACGAAATCGAGCCGGACGGCACCATTGTCCAACGTGGGTGTGCAAGAGGCTGTCATCAGGTCGGAAGCGGTGTAATCCGCATACGAGCTTTGGTCGGTCTTCACCGGCCAATCATACGAAATCGGCTTAAAGAAATTCTCTTCGGGAAACTCAATTGCGTGCTCTAACAGATTGCTTATGACCGTGTTGTCCAAGTCCGATCTATAGGGGTAATAGAGGTAGTATTCCTCATCCGACAGCCCTCCCGCAAGTGTCGTACCAGCCTCGGGCTTCCAAACGAGGCTCCCCGTGGTGGCATCTCTCTCGGCGGTCAGTTTCACGTTGGAATAAATCATCTTCTTATCCGAGTATAAGCCGCGGACCATGAAGAGTCCGCAGGCATCGCCTTCGGTAAACTCGGTGGTGTAGCCGTTCTCCACGGCTCGGGTCGTTTTACCCTCAGTCGATGTATATCCCCCGTCGGTAACGGAGATGGCGAGTGGTCGCGCCACGTTGTCCTGCGCATCAGGGAACTCTGCCTGCGTGCAGGAGACAGCAAGCAGCAGGAGCAACGCGGCTTGCAGGAGAGGGTATATGTTTTGTATCTTCATATTCATGCGTGTATAGGGATTAAATGGTTCAGAAAGCAAGGACGGGGCGCACAATACGGTTGAGTTGCTTGCCATTGCGAGTGCAGCACACGGCATTCGCTTGTATCTCCCAAAACCATGTGCCCCATTTATACGAAAGGTCTTCCGAAGACGACCAAAACGTGCCAAAGCTGTCAAATTCATGTTTCCTGTTGACGGCAATTTTCTCCATCCAACGATTCAGGGCGGGAGCGCCTTGTCCCCACCTGAACCACTTGAAATATCCTGACGTTGGCAAAGTCTCGGACGAGGTTTGCTGACCTGCGTCTGCCAAATCTAAGCAACCGCCCAGATTCTGGAGAATGTCCCACCACTGCCCGGAGGCAGGAAGATACCAACCCGTGGTGGTCGCGGGGACAGGGCAGGTCGTGTTATAATCGTCGGCAGCCTTGAATGCAGGGTAATTGTCGAAGTTGCCGCGATTGGCCCGGATATGCTCGCAATTTCCGTAGCCGCCGATGTCGTTGTAGTTGTCGGTTTTCGTATTGCATTTCGTCACCCCCTCGTCCTTACTGTAAGGCCCCCAATTTTGGCCTGTTGCGGCATTCTTCACGCTCATCACCAGCCCATGCACCTTGCCTGCGCCCAGTTTGGCCTTCTCGGCAGCGCCGATGCGGCTTGGGTCCGTCTGGAACACGATGCCGACAACCTTTCTAGCAGCACCGGTATTCGGGTTGGTCAGCATGGGAGCGGGTTTCTCCGCGGCAATCTTCATACTGCCGTCTGCATAGATTTTGCGCAGACCGCCGTCGCTCCAAGTCCCGTCGGAATAGAAGTAGTCGCCGATTTTAAGCTCGTCAGCCGTGAAACTCCGTTTCACTTCTTTGGAGGAAACGCTCTCCTCGCCGCCATCTCTCCACGTGCCACTGGTCGCCGCCTGTACCTCTATTCCGTTTGCTTTCACGGTGATAGTGTAGGCATACCGCTTGCCAGACTTGAGATTGCCCGCGGCATCCGTATCGGGAGTGTAGGTAAAGACATCCGAGCCGACAGCTATCCGGATGAGCGGCTTTCCCGTCATGTACTGCGGCACAACCACCGCCTCGTATTTCTTGGTTGCGGCATCGTGATAGGGTTTTATCTCGCCGTCCGATTGGTCAGCCGCACCCACCATGCCGCAGCTGAAGTAAGCTTCCGAGTCACCGAGCAGGGTGACGGTTGCCCCTTCCACCTCCTCTTCCGTGACACCTTCGCCCGCCGCGAGCGTGATTTCCATTTTAGCCATACGGTGGTTGAAACGGAGGTTGATGGTCTGGCCATAACGTCCTACGGCACTGGCATACAGGATATCGAAAGCGGCGTACCCGCCACTTTGGTCGGAAATGTCGACATCCGGGCTACCATTAATATATGGAGGAGTCCATGCCGTGATGCGGGCTTCGTCTGTGTTTTTCCCGTAAATGGTGTTCGCGGCATCCTTTGGAACAGCGTTGCCCGAGGCATCCATCACGTATGTCTTGGGCATACCACCTATGTAGCCCTCTACCGTCACTCCGATTTCCTCGCCACCCGTCCACGTCTCCTTGCCACCGGCGCGGGTCTGCGGCTGTTGTGCCACCTCTGCTGTCAGTTGTAACGGGTACTTGCCGTCGGGCAGGGGCGTGACGCCTCCTGTTTCCTCTTTGTCACAGGCGACGAACAGTCCGCCTGCGAGTATCAAAACCGATAACCGGCTGCAGAAGTACGACCATAGTTTGGAAGAATCTGTTTTTTTCATATCGTCATTTGTTCTTTGTTTTATGCAGTTAGAAAGCACACACGGCACGCACCGGATGTTTGTCTCCATCTTGATAAAGTGAAATCAAAAAGCAAGGACGGGACGCACAACGAAGTAGCTGTAGTACTTATCGCGCCATAAACAGTACACGTAACCATAGGAGCGCACGCGCCAGCCCCGTGCATCGCCGGCCGAGCACTCCGAAGATGACCCAAAAATGTCACCGTCGCTAAAATCATTCTTGCTGTCGGCTGCAATTTTATTCATCCAGGCGTTCAAGGCAGAGGATACATCACCTTGATTACCCCATGAGAAATCACCGTAGAAATCACCGTCATCCGATGAGGTTTGTTCATCCTGCTTTGCCAAAGCCGGACAACCGCCCAGATTTTGCAGAATGTCCCACCACTGACCTGATGCAGGAAGGTACCAGCCGGTAGTAGTCGCGGGAACCGGTCTGGTCGTGTTGTAGCCGTCAGCAGCCTTGAAGACGGGATAACGGTCGAAGTTACCGCGATTGGAGCGGATATGCTCGCAATTTCCGTAACCGCTGATATCGTTGTAGTTCTGGGCTTTCATCTTGCATTTCGTCAGATCCTCGTCTGTACCAAGTGGTCCCCACCATTGGCCTGTTGCGGCATTCTTGACAGACATGACAAGACCGTGTACCTTGTCTTTGCCACCCAGCGCATTCTTCTCTGCCTGTCCGATACGACTCTTGTCCGTTTGGAACACGATACCGACGACTGTAGCCGCCTGCACCGTCGTTTCGTCCGCCTCTTTCGGAATCAGATACCCCGTCGTACCGTTATCTTTCGTGCAGTAGAAGTCTCCGATGCGAGCAATGCCCGATTCGGCATAGGTGACGTTCTTTATGGTTTCCGCCGCGCCGTCCACCTTGTATCTCTTGTATTCCCCTACGACAGGATGGGACGCGGACGTGGTGATGGTAAACTCCCTGTTCCCCTCGTCATAACTTCCCTCGATAGTCGGCAAGGAGTTCGGCAACAAGTAGCGGTAAGTGCCGTCGGCCATGCGCAGTGGCTTGGCGGTACCGGTGAACGTGGCTTCTGACTGCACGGTGTAGTCGGGAACCTGCGCGTCGGTAAACTTGTAAACGGTCTTCGGCATCTCGATGACGACCAACGATAGGGCGTGGGTCATGACGAAATCGAGCCGAAGCTTACCATTGTCCAACGTGGGAGTGCAAGAGGCTGTCATCAGGTCGGAAGCGGTGTAATCCGCATACGAGCTTTGGTCGGTCTTCACCGGCCAATCATACGAAATCGGCTTAAAGAAATTCTCTTCGGGAAACTCAATTGCGTGCTCTAACAGATTGCTTATGACCGTGTTGTCCAAGTCCGATCTATAGGGGTAATAGAGGTAGTATTCCTCATCCGACAGCCCTCCCGCAAGTGTCGTACCAGCCTCGGGCTTCCAAACGAGGCTCCCCGTGGCGACATCTCTCTCGGCGGTCAGTTTCACGTTGGAATAAATCATCTTCTTATCCGAGTATAAGCCGCGCACCACGAAGAGTCCACAGGCATCCCCCTCGGTAAACTCGGTGGTGTAGCCGTTCTCCACGGCTCGGGTCGTTTTACCCTCAGTCGATGTATATCCCCCGTCGGTAACGGAGATGGTGAGTTGCCGCGCCTTGTCTTGTGCGGCAGGGGACTTTTCCTGCGTGCAGGAGACAGCAAGCAGCAGGAGCAACGCGGCTTGCAAGAGGTGGTATATGTTTTGTATCTTCATACTCATGTTCTTAATGGATTAAACAGGTAAATAGGTCAAAAAGCAAGGACGGGACGAACATCGAAGTTGCTGCTCTTATTAGACCACTCACAGTACACGGAACCACGGTCGCTCACGTAACAGAGCCGTGCGCGGTAGTCCGAGTACTCCGAAGACGACCAAAACCAGTCACCGTTTCTAAAATTATCCTTGCTGTCTGTGGCAATTTTCTCCATCCATGCATTTAAAGCAGCGGGAACATCGCCTTGACCTGTCCAAGTGAAATCACCGCTTTGCGATGAGGTTTGTTCATCCTGCTTTGCCAAAGCCGGACAACCGCCCAGATTTTGCAGAATGTCCCACCACTGGCCGGAGGAAGGAAAATACCAGCCGGTAGTAGTCGCGGAAACCGGGCAGGTCGTGTTATAATCATAGGCGGCCTTGAATGCGGGATAATTGTCGAAGTTGCCGCGATTGGTGCGGATATGCTCGCAATTTCCGTAACCGCTGATGTCATTATAGTTATCGGCTTTCGTATTGCATTTCGTCAGACCCTCATCTTGACCATACGGTCCCCACCGCTGCCGATCTGTCGCAGCATTCTTCACAGCCATGACAAGGCCGTGAACTTTGCCTTCACCGCCTAACTTCTCTTTTTCCTTTGCACCGATACGGCTCTTGTCCGTCTGGAACACGATGCCGACGACTGCCCTGCTTGCGCCGGTTGTAGGGTTGACCATCACGGGAGCGGGCTTGGGTTCCGCTATCGCCACACTGCCGTCGTCATAGCGTTTGCGCAGACCGCCGTCGCTCCAAGTCCCGTCGGAATAGAAGTAGTCGCCGATTTTAAGCTCGTCAGCCGTGAAACTCCGTTTCACTTCTTTGGAGGAGACGCTCTCCTCGCCGCCATCGCTCCACGTGCCACTGGTCGCCGCCTGTACCTCTATTCCGTTTGCTTTCACGGTGATGGCGTAGGTATACCGCTTGCCAGACTTGAGATTGCCCGCGGCATCCGTATCGGGAGTGTAGGTAAAGACATCCGAGCCGACAGCTATCCGGATGAGCGGCTTTCCCGTCATGTACTGCGGTACAACCACCGCCTCGTATTTCTTGGTTGCGGCATCGTGATAGGGTTTTATCTCGCCATCCGATTGGTCAGCCGCACCCACCATGCCGCAGCTGAAGTAAGCCTCCGAGTCACCGAGCAGGGTGACGGTTGCCCCTTCCACCTCCTCTTCCGTGACACCTTCGCCCGCCGCTAGCGTGATTTCCATTTTAGCCATACGGTGGTTGAAACGGAGGTTGATGGTCTGGCCATAACGTCCTACGGCACTGGCATACAGGACGTCGAAAGCGGCGTACCCGCCACTTTGGTCGGAAATGTCGACATCCGGGCTACCATTAATATATGGAGGAGTCCATGCCGTGATGCGGGCTTCGGCTGTGTTCTTCCAGTAAATGGCGTTCGCGTCATCCTTTGGAACAGCGTTGCCCGAGGCATCCATCACGTATGTCTTGGGCATACCACCTATGTAGCCCTCTACCGTCACTCCGATTTCCTCGCCACCCGTCCACGTCTCTTTGCCACCGGCGCGGGTCTGCGGCTGTTGTGCCACCTCTGCCGTCAGTTTCAACGGGTACATGCCCTCGGGTAGAGACGTGGTATTTCCCACCGTATCATCCTTGCCGCAGGAAACAAGCAACCCGCCGGCGAGCATCAAGGCCGGCAACCACGAGCCGACATGCGGCCATCGCCTTGAATAACCTGTTATTTTCATATCATTATCTTTTTATCGTATTTCTTTTCTTCGTGCCGCCGCCCGCCGCGACGCGGGCAGCTACACCTTTTGGCGTACCTCCGTGCTTACGCCTGATGCACGGCGGCGGCTGTCAGGCATCACTGCATCATCGCGTCGCCCGAATGACTTCCACCGTCGTTCCAGTCCTCGATGGTACACCCGCTGACGGCCAGTCCCGTCTTCTTCACCGTGATGGTGTAGGTGTAGGAGTAACCGGCTTCGAGCGCGGGTTTGATCTTGTCCTTGTTGGCGTAGGTCTGCGACATACCATCATCGGGAATCACCTCGAAATTCAAGTAGTCGGCGAGCGTCTGCGGGAGTAGAATCATGGAGAAGGTCATCACGCCCGTGGCGGCATCGAAACTTGCCACGCACTTGTCCGCGGCCGTTTTCGGGGTGCCAGTGCATTCGCGCAACTTCCAATCGTTCACAACGCTACCCGTGGTTGCGGCGATACCGGTCGTCACATTGAATGTTCCCTCGTGGATCAGGCCGCCCAACTTGTAGTCAGCAAGTTTCAGCACGTCCGTGTCGGAGAATCCGTCAGTTGTTGATGCTTGCACCTTGAGGATAAGGCGGGCCATCTGGTGCTTGAAGGAGCAGTCGCTGCCGCCCGTGGCAGTGTTGTCCGTGAAACTGATGGTCGGGTTACTCTTGCCGGCTTGGGCTCCCGTGGCATAGATGTAGTCCATCTTCTCTTGGTCTTCCACCGTGGGCTGGTTATCCGTCGTGACGGTTATTTCCCCGTTACTCCCCGGTAGGATGGAAGCGTTTGCGCTCGACGTATAAGGTGCGTAGGCGGCAAAGGTAAATTTGCTGGAAGCGTCCTCGAAGAAGATGCCGTAACCCTTCGTTATCGGGGTGAAGTCCGCGGTGGTGCCGGTGCTCGTGGTTTGGTATCCCACGTTCTTGTACTTGTTACCCATGGTCGTGGGCGTGTTGGGTTCATCCACCACCATCACGCCGATTTTGTCAGTGTTCCACGTGTTGTTGATCGCACGGGTCATCGGACCGCTCACGCCAGCCGTGATGCGTGCTGCCACGGGGTTCTTCGGTTCCTCGTTCTCTTTCGCGCACGCTGCTAGTAGCGTTACCGCCGCGAGAATGAAAAATTTCGTATTCGTTTTCATAACATTATTTTGAATTTACATGATTAATTTCTTTAGTTCGCGTCCACGTTGCCGCCGTCGGTCTCCTTCCAGTTCGTGATGGTGGCCCCCGTTACTCCCGCTTCTATCGGCAGCAGCAACTCGCCCGTGAGTGTCTTCGCTTCCGTCCGGTCGTTGAAGTCGGCAAGCTTATCTGAGATGTTGCTTTCTATCTGCTGCGTGTCACCGTTGGTGAAAAGAATGGATACTGTAAGTTTTTGGCTTGCAGTAGGAATGATGCCTAGCAGACGGAAAGAGGTCGTGAACTTGTTGCCGTTCTGCACGAGGGTATTCAGGCTCTTTGCCGCGGTGGTGCGCTCGCCCGTTACGATATCGATTCGCGAGGCCACCCCGTCGAGCGTTGCCGTGGCCGATTGCACGCGGTTGTAGTCACCCTCCGTTACCGTGAGTTCCACGTTCAGCAGTCTCACGAGCTGTTTTACCGGGACGGTCACTTTCAGCGTGTCATCCGCCATCACGTCGATGGTTTGGTGTGCCGAGAATAGATAACCCGGCATCGGCTCCATGTATCCCGGTTCGCTCTCCCCGACGGTGGCGGTGTTACCGCTGATGCCGATGTGTTCGGGGGTGTTGTACGCCGTCAGTTCGTAACTGCCTTGTGGCAGCAACGTCTTGAACGTGTTGATAATGCCGCTCGCGGCCTGCTCCTCCGTTCCCATGCGGAGCGTGTAGTTTTGCGGTATTTCCGCCTCCGCGCTCTTCGCGCTCCAGTCGGTAGTAACGATCACGGCCCCTAGGTCGGGATGGGGCGTGTTGAAGAGTTCATCCTTGACACAAGAGGTCAACGACAGCGCGATAGCCGCCGTCAGGATGGTCATATAACGTGTCTTCTTGTTTTTCATCTTGATATTCCTCCCTGTTTAAAATATGTTCCACACCAGTGATACACCGAGGCGGTTCACGCCCAGGTAATTCTTGCTCTCTTTGCCCTTTTTTACTCGTACGCCATCGATGACACTGTATTTGTCGAACTTCGCGTGGGTGCAACCCACTCCTATCGTGAAGTCGAACGAGAAGTTGCAACCGAGAGGCAGGATGTAACCTCCCGTCAGGCCGCCGCCCATGAGATCGCCTTGCTTGCCCGTGTCGGAAAGCTTGTAGTTGAAATGTCCCGTGTGGTACATGGCCCCGATGTAGCCTCGTTTTTCCGTACCGAGATGATAGCGTACCTCGGGCGAGATTTCCCAAAGGGCGTAACGGCGGTCCTTGTTATCCCAAGTCCAGGACGTCCAGGTGCCGTTCAATTGAATGCTCCACGTTTTGTTCACGTGCCATTCTGCTCCAAGATCGGGAGTGAGCGTGGCCCAGCGCAACAGGTTGGCACGTAGGGCGAAAGTGGAAGACGTGGGCTTGTGGGTTTCCTTTTCGGCTTGCTCTCTTGCCAATCGTTCCCGTTCGGCTTGTTCCGCGGCAAGGCGTTCGGCTTCCGCTTTTTCACGCGCTGCCCGCTCTTGGGCGAGGAGGCGTTCCTTTTCGGCTTGCTCTTTTGCCAATCGTTCTTCCTCCCTCTTTTTCTCCGCGGCAAGGCGTTCGCGTTCGGCCTCGCCCGATACTTCGCGATTGTACGCTGCTACTCTGGCGGCAGCTTCCGCACCCGCAATCCGGGCAACCTTATCTACCGGAGCCGGCAACATGACCACAACATAATCATGCTTGTTTCCTTTCATGTCCTTGCGGTTGTTTTCAATCTCCTTGTCGGTCACGAAGTGGCTTTCTTTCACCCCTCCATGTAAGATGAGTTCCGACTTCACCCTGTTGCGGCGTATCTTTGCCATTTCTGCAGAAGAACGCGTGGTGAGGCTTGTGACGTAGATATACATTTGGCCGGATTCGATGGCCGTGCGGTTCTGTTCTATGGCTTTCAGCAACCGGGATAGTTCCTTGCCGTTGCCGCTCCATGGAATGTAGAAGATGTCTTTTCCAGAGACGAACCGGAAAGTGTACGTGGTGTCGCTTTTTTCTTGTGCCATCGCGGGGACGGTCATGGCGAACAACCATAAGAATAAGGATAAGAAATAGACTTTTTTGCTCATATATTCGGTATGTTTTACTATTATGTAAATTGGTTAAACATACGCAAATTTAGAGAAACGGACTAGAATTAAAAAGTACCGAACAGGGGAGTGGCGTTTTAATTGTGGTAATCGCATATTTTTGTCGTTTAGATAACTTTACGTTGTTGTTTGAGCATATTTTTTGTTGTTTGAGCACTTTTCGTTTTGTACGTTTTTGACGTTTTTTGACGATTTTCCCCATTCCAATGATTTCTGCCATGCTCTTCTCGGGGGTATCGCATCATCTTTCATGCGGAGCGAAGATTTATTACTTATCGTGATCATGCCATAATACCCGTGATATTACTCGAATCTAACCCTAATAAAGCAGTAAATAAACCCAAATAATACCACACGTCCGGAGATCATTCGAAGTTTATCCAGAGCTTAACCATCCCGTAACGTCTGAGCAACGTCTGAACAACGTGTGAGCAACGACTAAGCGGGATTATTTCCATAGGATTTCGGTAGGATTTCCTATGGTTTTCAGTATAAGTTATTTTGTATTCATTCCCAAATGCAAGAATGTATGTATTATTACCCGTTACCAAATGAAGGAAGAATGAAGACTTAAGGTAATTATCGGATAATCATAAGGCAAAGACCTATTAATTCCGTTTCAAAGACACTCGTGAACGTCTTTGAAACGTCTTTGTATCGAAGTTAATACGTCTTTAATCCCTAAGTACATCAAATGTGCAACGGGTAAACACGGGATATTATCCTTGTATTCCTATTTTCCTTAATCTATTCTATCAGGATAAACGGGCTTCATGCAATTGTACTATGAGTGCGAAAGCGGAGTTTATGAAATGAAGGATTTTGGGAATGATGATTATACAGGGGATTGCTTCGCACTGGTGGGGAGGTTACACGGACTGGAATGTAAAACGGTAAAGGAGAAGCGGAAAGAGGATGAACTCGTGGCAATGGCACGGGGTATTTTCGGACGGCAGGACTTTATTACTTTGATATTATGTACGTTATATCTCATGCTGTCGTAATAATAGGATAGGATATTTTTTCAAAATTTCGGCAGTAGAAAGATATTACTGCCGAAATTTTGATGTATATTTGTACTACATTATAAAGAAGAGATATGAATAGCAAATTACAAGAAAGTAAGGTGAAGCAGTTGTTTACCCGGCAGGAAGTTATCACCAATACGGATATACTCTATTTATATAGAAAAGAGGAACCTGAGATACCGGAGGCAACCGCAAACTGGCGGATATATCACTTGGTTCAGAAAGGGATAATCCAGAGAATTGGCAGGGGAAAATATCGTGAAGGTAAAACACTAACCTTTTCTCCCGAATTGTCGGCAAAGACTATAAAGGCGGGGAAATTTATCAGGAAAGAATATCCCTATATTAATTATTGTATTTGGGAACTGTCGATAATCAATAGTTTTAGCCAACATCTCATTAATTATAACGTGATTTTTTTGGAAGTGGAACGTGAGGTTATTGATTCAGTTTACAGAGCGTTGAAGGATATGAGGTACAAGGTTGTCCGTATCAAGGATATAAAAGAAGATTTGTCCGATTTTGCCGGATATATTTGTGTGCGTGCATTGGTTACTGAGGCTCCTCTACTGAAAGAAAAGAGTGGTCAAGTAGCTTCGTTGGAAAAAATATTGGTTGATTTGTATTGCGACAGAGAGTTTACCCCCTTTCAGGGGAACGAGATATACCATATATATAAGAATGCTTTCAATGATTATACCGTAAATGAAAGCACAATGTTAAGGTATGCAAGCCGCAAGGAGAAAAAGGCGGAGATAGAGGAAATTATTAATTCTATAAAACGGCAGTAATTCACTTATACTGCCAAAATTTTGATATTATGATAGACATAAAAAGTATTGAAAAGGATTGGGTTGAAGGAATTTCAAAGAGGAAGAAAGCCGATAAAATCCTTATAGAGAAAGTTATCAGAGCATTGATGTTATTGGAGGGATTAAGCAACTCAGGTTTGGATTTCGTTTTTAAGGGGGGAACAGCTCTTATGCTGTTGTTAGGTACAACCAAACGTCTATCTATAGACATTGACATTATTGTACCTAACAGGAGCGTTGACCTGACTGATTATCTGGATAAGTTCATAACAGAAAAGGGATTTGCCCGATACGAGAAGCAGGAAAGAAAGGTACAAAGTGACATAGAGAAGGAGCACTATAAACTGTTCTTTATATCTGCACTTAACGGAAAGGAATCACATATTTTACTAGATGTGCTGAAAGAGGGCATTTATTATAAAACTCTTGTGAAAACTCCGGTAAGCAGTAGTTTCCTTAAAGAAACAGGACCTCCCATTATGGTTACCACTCCAGACTTTAATAATATATTAGGAGATAAACTGACTGCGTTTGCTCCAACAACAACCGGCATTCCTTATATCAAAAAGGATAAAGAGATGGGAATGGAGATTATTAAACAAATGTATGATGTGGGGTGTCTATTTGATGAGATTGATAATGTCAGTATGGTTAAGGATGTATTCAATGCTTTTGCCACCGTTGAACTAAAGTACAGGGGAAACACACATACAATCTCTGACGTGTTGGATGATACTTTTTATACAGCGTTGGCTATCTGTTTCAGAAAAGATATTCAGAATACCAATTTTGCTGTCTTGAATAATGGGATTACTTCAATTAAGTCTTATATATTCTCCGATTCCTTTCACCTGGATAAAGCTGTTACGTACGCCTCCAAAGCTGCTTATTTAACTATATTAATAAAATACTCCAAAGAAGAAATAATCAGATTTAACCCTAAAGTTAATTTAAAGGATTTAGAAATAAAGCAGTTCAATCCAGCACATCCTTTAAATGAATTGAACAAACTGAATAAACTGAAAAAATCCAATCCAGAGGCTTTCCATTACTGGTATCAAATTTATAAGATTATTCAAGAGAACGAAGAGAATAAATAGATTCAAATAAGAGACACGGTCCTACAACTGCCAATCACAGTGTAGCAGGCATTCTTTTGCCTGTTAACTCTATATGACGGTTCCGTACCCCTGCATGGAATGTTAATGCACCCACAGCCCTTGAGGTGTTAGATAGCGGGACAGGTGGAACCGTTTTTGCCCTAATTTTGTATCAAAAGACTTATGAAGGGAAATTGCGAGTCTGTTTTTGTATAGGAGATCAGATGATTCGCTTGCTAAAAATGTATTTTGTTACAAAGTGGTGTTCTATCCTTTTTAGATACGGAGTGGTAACACATTATAGTGGTATAAATGTAAGATATGCTACATCGGATAATTTTGATTGTTAATTTTTGAGGTGATATTTGTTTTTTATAAAAATGTATGTATATTTGTGATGCATAACATACCACAAAGGCGGGGAATCCTGCCACAGTGTAGCAGGCATTTTTTTGCCTGTTAACTCCATACGGCGGTTCCGAACCCCCGTGTGGAGTGTTAATGCACCCACAGCCTTTGTGGTGTTATGCAGCGGGACAGGCGGAACCGTTTCTTTTCGCCCTAATTTTATACTAAAAGATTTATGAAGGGAAATCGTGATCATATTTTAGCATGGAGGTTGCTGATCCGGCTTCCATTTTTCTTTGATTTTTAGCGTTTACTTGTAACGAGATCGGCTAGAAGAGCATTCGTGTTTAGGAATGTTTTGATCTTTTTATTTTTTGCCGGTTAGGTGAAATCTTTGTCTTGCAAGATAAAGGGGGTGTGTATCATATCAAACTGTAATGGAATGTGGATGGTGAAATAAGGAACGGAAAATAGAATAGAAGGTGTATTCTCGGCCTGGAAAACTTTGAATATCACCTTCTTGTGTAAATCAATTTTATTAATTAATTAACAATCAAAGTTATGAAAAAAACTTATGACAGGAAAGTTTTTAAGCGAAAATTACTGTCTCGAAGGATTGGGGTAAACGTGATTATCCGGTTGTTTATGATTTTGTTACTGGGATTCCCGCTATTGACGAGGGCCGGGACGATGGATTCTACCCGGGTGGAGAACCGGGAGGTGAGGGGAAAGGTGATAGACGAGAAGAAGCAACCCATTCCGGGAGTTTCGGTTCGCCTGGGAGGAACATCGATGGGAACAGCCACGGACGTGGACGGGAAGTTTAAATTGTTAGTTCCGGCAGACACGGCCACGCTGGTGGTTTCCTTTATCGGGATGAAAACGGAGATCGTGAGGCTTCCCCGGTTGAGGGCGGGCGTGGAGCAGAAAGAGTTGACAATCGTGTTGCGGGATGAGGACGTGAGGCTGGAGGACGTGGTGGTGACGGGTATTTTTACCCGAAAGAAGGAGAGTTTCACGGGATCGGCTTCCACCTATTCCGCCGCGGAGTTGAAAACGATGGGAACGCAGAACATCCTGCAGGGGTTGAAGACGCTGGACCCGGCTTTCGCTATCTTGGAGGATAACCAGTTTGGTTCGGACCCGAACCGTTTGCCGAACATGGAGATCCGTGGCAAGTCGAGCATGTCGGGATTGAGAGATCAGTTGGAGGCAGACCCGAACCAGCCGCTTTTTATCCTGGATGGTTTCGAGTCGACGTTGGCGGCGATTAACGATTTGGATATTAACCGGGTGGCCTCTATCACGATATTGAAGGACGCGGCCTCGACGGCCATTTACGGATCGAAGGCTGCCAACGGGGTGATCGTGGTGGAGACGGTGAAACCGGAGGCGGGTAAATTGCGGGTGAGTTACACGGGGAACTTGAATCTCTCGATGCCGGATTTGTCGAGTTATAACTTGATGAACGCGAGGGAGAAGTTGGAGTTCGAACGGCTGGCAGGAAGATTTAATCCGTCAAGTACGACAAACGAGATCGAATTGGATGGAGTATATAATGAGAAGTTGAAGGAGATCGAGAGCGGGGTGGACACGTACTGGTTGGCGGAACCTTTGCGGGTGGGTGTGAACCAGAAACACTCGCTTTACGTGCAGGGCGGAGAGGAGAATTTTTTGTTTGGTTTGGGAGTGGGATACAACGGAATTTCCGGGGTAATGGAAAAGTCAGACCGGAGTGTGATCAGCGGTAATATCGATTTGATTTACCGGGTGTCGAAATTCCAGTTCTCGAACAAGTTCTCGTTTTCTTCCACAGATTATAAAAATCCGATCGTGGCTTTTTACGAGTATGCGCAGGCGAACCCGTATTATAAAAAACGTAATCCAGACGGGACGGTGGAGAAGTGGTTGGAAAACAATGACTTTTTTGAGGCTCCCAACCCGTTGTGGAATGCAAGCCAAAATAGCCGGGACGAGGGGAAAAATCTCGCCTTGAGTAATTATTTTATCGCGGAGTATTCCCCGTCGATAGCATGGCGAATGCGAGCTCGTTTGGGGTTAACCTATGGGAATGATGACACGGAGAGATTTTATTCCCGGAACGATACCCGTTACGAGAATATGGAAACAACTAAAAAAGGAGAGTTTCGTTCTTCAAATATCCGGACGAATCGAGTGGAAGGGGAATTGAGTATCACGTATGCAAAGATGTTGGGAAAACACCGGATTAATTTGATCGCGGGAGGAAATATATATAGTAACAAGTCTCTCACGCAGGGATATTCGGCAGTGGGATTCCCGGATGGGGATTTTTCTTACCCCTCTTTCGCGAACGGCTATCCGGAAAACGGGACTCCTTCGTATTACGAATCTGAGTCTCGTTCTTTGAACGGTTATTTTAACGCGGGGTATTCGTTTGATGATCGTTATTTGATGGACTTCAGCTTGCGAACAAGTGGCTCTTCGGTTTTCGGTACCTCCCGGAAATATAACACGACATGGTCGGTGGGATTGGGATGGAACTTGCACAAGGAGAAGTTTATCATGGATCACGTGGGATGGATTGACTTGTTGAAATTGAGAGCTTCGGTAGGAAATCCCGGGAACCAGAATTTTGACTCTGCGCAATCGTTGTTAACTTATTCATTTCAGTATGGCTCGATGAATTATTTCGGGCAGGGAGCCATGTTGTCACAGATCGGCAACCCGGACTTAGAATGGCAAATCACGATGGACAAGAATATCGGCTTGGACGTGACGTTGTTCAACAAGCGGTTTTCACTAACAGCGGATTACTATTACAAAGTTACAGATCCTTTGTTAATCAAAGTGAGCGTTCCGTTATCTTCGGGTACATCGATGTATATGACAAATGCCGGGGAACAAATTTCACAAGGCTTTACGGTATCGGTGACTTATTATATTTTTCAGAATTTTGAAGATCGCTTTTTGTGGATGATTCGGGGAAATTTGAGGACTCAAAAAACTCGGATAGATAACATCGGCAACAAACTTTCGACTTTGAATGCCAGTGGTAAAGGACGGAATACGCAGAGGTATTACGACGGGGCGGATCCGGATGATATCTGGGCTGTGAAATCGGTGGGGATTGACCCCTCGAACGGTAAGGAGTTGTTTTATGCCAAGGACGGGAGTTATACATACGATTTCTCTTACGATGAAGAGGTGATTTGTGGGAATACCCGGCCTGACGTGGAGGGGATTCTTGGAACTTCGTTGAACTGGAAGGGATTTTCTGTGAACTTGAATTTCCGTTACCAGATGGGAGCAGACGTGTTCAACGAGGCGTTGTATAGCAAAGTGGAGAATATTTCCCGGAGTGACTTGAATAAGAACCAGGATCGGCGTGCATTGTACGAGCGTTGGCAGAAGGAGGGTGATGTCGTGCGTTTTAAGGATATTGCCAGCGCGGAGACTACTCCGATGTCCTCTCGTTTTGTGCAAAGGGAGAACGTGTTATCATTGGAGTCAATATACGTGGGATACGAATTTTATGACGGATGGATCAAAAAACTGGGATTAAGCAGTTTAAAATTGCAGTGGTCCATGCGTGATGTGTTCCGTGCCTCAACGGTTAGGTCGGAGAGAGGAATATCATACCCCTTCGCGAGAAGCATGGAGGCGGGAATTTCGTTTAATTTTTAATAGTTGATGAGTATGAAATTACGAGATATTATATTGTTCGGAATGATGTTGACGGGTTTTGCCGGGTGTGCTGATTTTTTGGACGTGCAACCTCAAGACAAGCAATCGGAGAAACAATTGTTTGCCACGAGGGGAGGGTATTACATGGCGGTGAACGGTATATACAATAAAATAGCGGCTTCGGCCCTATACGGTAAAAACCTCTCTTTTGAATTAGTGGACGTGATCTCAAAGCGTTACCAGCCTCTATTGGCCAATACATATTTGACTGCATTAAGCACGTTTGCTTACACGGATAATTCGGTGGAGAAGGAGTTGTCCAGCACGTGGACGGCGGCCTACAACACGATATTGAATTGTAACGTGGTATTGGAGAATATAGACGGTAGTGTAGGTGTGTTGCCGGAACAAGAAAGGCGGATGTTAAAGGGGGAAATGTTGGCAGTACGTGCTTTCTTGCATTTTGATATGTTGCGATTGTTCGGGCCTGTCTACAAATTGAATCCGGATGGGGAATCTATCCCGTACAATGAATCGTCGAGGGTGTCAGTGCTGCCTTTGTTGACAGCAGATTCAGTGATTCACGAAAAGATCTTGCGTGATTTGAACGAGGCTGAAAGTTTATTGGCAAATAGTGACCCGGTGATCGCGGGTGGTCCGATGGCTTCTCTTGAAGACGGACAGGATGTTTACCTGCGTTATCGCCAATTGCGGATGAATTATTATGCTGTTCTCGCGTTGAAAGCGAGGGTGTACCTCTACGCGGGAGAGCAAGCGAGAGCTTTGGACGTGGCCAAAAAACTGTTGACAGATCCTAAAGTGAATGAGTATTTTCCGGCCGTTGATCCGACTAAACTTCTCGCCAATCAAAGAAATCCTGACCGGGTGTTCTCTACAGAAGTGTTAGCAGGAATTTATAAAAAGGATCGTGTTGCTGTTTATAACAGTTATTTCAGCTCCAGTTCGGCTGGAAATAATTACTTGCATCCCCGAAAAGATTTTGTGAGTACTAACCTGTTTGCCAGTGAAACGCAAGATTATCGTTTCCAAACGTGGTGGCAGGTGTCTTCCGGTGTGGGTGAGACCGGACATATGCTTATCAAATATAAAGATATAGATAAACCGAGCGGGGAAACTGATTCTGAATACTTTTATGCTATTTTCATGTCTTTGATTCGTTTGAGCGAGGTGTATTATATCGCGGCGGAATGTGAACCCGTGTTGGAGGATAAATACGGGTGGTTGAACGAGATACGTGGTCGAAGAGGGTTGCCCGTTTCGCCTGTTATTTCGGAAGAGGATTTTATGACTCGCCTACGCGTGGAATATTTGCGCGAGTTCCTCGGTGAGGGACAGATTTTTTTCTTGTATAAACGTTTATTCGGTAACATCATTCCTAGTGAAAACGGGTACGATTTGAACACGTATGAGGCGAAGGAGGAAAATTACGTGTTGCCTATGCCTTCCGGGGAAATTGAAAATCGTTAAAATAGTAAAGTTATGAAATGGAGAAATATATTATTGGTTTTAGCCTTTGGGGGGCTTTTAGGGGCTTGTGAAAAGAAAGAAATACCGACATTTACCACGGATGACACCGGGATTTATTTTCAACGAGTGTCGAGTTCTTATTACGGTACCACCACGGAATTTTATTCGGATTCATTATCGTATTCGTTCTTGGCCGTGGAGGCATCGGCTAAGAGTGAGGTGCTTTCAACCACGGTTCGGACAATGGGTAAGGTTGTGGATTACGACAGACCTTTTAAGGTAGAGATTGATCAAGAAGGAACGACAGCCGTGGAAGGGAAGCATTACGAGGTGGCTTTCGATACGATGGTTATCCCCGCGGGGAAAAGTTCCGCGGAAGTTCAGATCCGTTTTTTTCGAACAGACGATTTGTTGGAAAAGACCATTCGTTTGGCTTTACGTTTGAAGGATAACGAGCATTTTAAATGTCATTTCCCGGAGTATAAAAATACGAATGCTTATGCGGCTAAAGGAGTGCAAATCCGCGGTGATTTGTTCGCATTTTCATTGAGTGAGATGTACTCAGAACCGAGGTACTGGAATAGGCAGGGGAAAAAATATCTAGGTGAGTGGACGTCGAAAAAATATCTTGTGGTTAATGCTGTTTGTGGGCTGAGTGATGAGGATTGGGACGATGCAGGATTGGCGGGGGCGAAAGTGACTCTTGGACGTTTGAGCTTTTTTGCCATTGCCGTTCAAAAATATCTGCAGGAACAAGCGGATGCCGATACACCGGAAGTGGATTCGGATGGGAAATACATGCAACTTGCTCCGGCTTATTCTGTAGATTATTCCCGGTATGAATGATTTAAAATGTAAAGTTATGAAGATAAAGGTAATTATATTGTTTTTATTTGTTTTTTCTCTTTGTGCTTGTTTTGACGACAAGGGAAATTACGATTATCGTGAAATGGCAGAGATCACGATAGAAAATATTCCGGAGTTAATCGAAGTTTTAGGTAGCTCGGATCATATCGTGGTGAAACCAAAAGTGATTTCTCCTTCTAAAGAAGAAATCACGGAGGATAACCCTAATTTTGAATTTAATTACAAGATTGAGTTAAAGGCGGGAGGAACAATTGTATCCGGGCAAAGGTGGGTGGACTTGAATCCGATGAAAAAGTTGTACTTGGACACATTGGCGGCATTCGTCGCGAACACGTATGTCGGCTGGTTCTCCGTGATGGACAAGCGTTCGGGTGTACAGACTTCTGCTATGTTTGAGGTAAAAGTTGCTTCCCCAACTTACGAGGGGTGGATGATTCTTTGTGATGAGGGGGCTCAAAAACGCGTGCGAATGGATATGATTTCGGTGATCTCTGCAGAGCGGACTGTTCCGGCTTATGATATTTTAACTCCATTGGGTTTACCGGAATTGAAACAGGCCGCGGGAATCGGTTTTTATCCGACGCTGTACTCGAATCCTTCCGATATTATATACGTGATGTCGGGAGAGGGTACATTTAAAATAGACCGGGAGACGTTTAAGACGGATGCTTCATGGGATATAAATAATGTTGATTTTGTTATTCCTCGGGTGGGTGAAAATGTGATTTTTTATACATCCGTGAATGGTAGCAATGCGGCAGGGGCTCTTGCCTGTCTTTGTGTGACAGATGTTGGGAATGCTTATGCCCAAGTGCTTGATTACGGAGGGGCTGCGTTTGAATATCCCGTGAATACTTCAGCACGGGGAGCTACTCCCGAGTACCGGGTAGCCCCATATATCGGAGTGAGTTTGGCTCGTCCGGGGCGCAGTTCGACAGCTTTATTTTACGACGTGGATAATCAACGATTCGTGGGATGGAAGTACGGTTCTGATGCAGATGGCATGCAAATATTGACCCCGGTGCCAGATCCGGATGACGCTTTGTTCAGTTTCAGAGCGGGTATGGAGCTCGTGTACATGGAAAGTACTCGTTATTCCAATGGTCTGGTTTATGCAATTTTGCAGGATGATGCGGGAAAGCGTTGTATTTACGGGATCAACATGTCAGGTAACGGTTTTGTGCAGGAGGCAAAGTACGAGAACTTGAACGCCCCGGATTTTGACAAGGCAACGAGTTTTGCCTTTCATTCCCAGTTCCCTTACATGTTCTATGCCGTGGGCAACAAGGTGTACTTGCATAACTTGGGGACGAACGTGACGTACCCGATGGATAATATAGCGTTGGGGGATAACGAGGAAGTGACAATGTTGAAGTTTAACCTGTACAGGCAGTGTTCGTTGGCTGACTTGAGCAACCAATCGGATGAGTTTATGGCCCGGCAGTACGAGTTGATGGTGGGTTCTTATAATCATTCAGCTTCGGATAATAACGGTGGCAGGTTGGGATTTTACCCGGTGGACGGGGTGAATAACAGCGTGACGAAAAGGACGGAATACGAGGGGTTCGCTAGAATAAAGGATGTGGTGTACCGTGAGCGGAGGTAAGTGATTTGACAATTATGATGTAAGGAGAGGGAGATGGGAATGTCTCCCTCTCAAAGTTCAATGCCTTTTTGTCTTTGGGATGAAGTACCGGTTCATTCTCTGTTTATAATGTGACGCTTAAGAACAGGAGTAAATTCTGTAATTTCTTTTTCAATATCTGTTTTCCCCGTTTTTTATAGGCTTTAACGGAGTCGATTGTCAAATGGAGTTGTGCGGCGATGGCTTCATTGGATTCCCCGGAGAGGCTTAATTTATAGATCTCTTGTATTTTTTCGGGCAGTTCGGTGATGGCTTTGTGCATGAGAAAGTATACTTCTTCTTCAATGATGGCATCGAGGAAAAATTCTTCCGTATCATTTGCGACTTGTGGATCTTGCAGGTAACGTTCCTGTGCTTTTTTGCCTCGGATATAGTTTAGGCTGCGATGTTTGATAGACGTGAAGAGAAATGATTTTAAGGAAACGATATCGGGAAATGATTTTTTGTTACGGTATAATTCGTATATGACATCATTGACAATATCCTCGGCGATCATTTCTTCTTTGACGTATTGCTGTGCAAAAGAACCTAATATTTGATAATACTCTTTAAAGAAAAAACGGTATGCTTCTTCCTCTCCGGCGCAAAGCCGTTTTAGCCAATCTTGCTGCTCTGTTTTGGATATCATGTTGTTTTATTGCATGGGCAAATATAGGAATATATTTAATGGCCTTTCCTTGGATTATCTTAAAAAAGTATACTTTTTTTTTGACACTTTCGTTTATAGGTAGTGTTCTACTCATGAAAAACGGAAGGATACATGAAAAATACTTTTGAAATAGCACGAATTATCCATGATTATTTACTCGGGGAAATATCCGAGGAGGAGCAACGTCTTTTGGATGAATGGGTGCGGCAGAGCGAGAGGCACCGGGAAATGTTGATAGGTTTTCGTGGTCGGGAGTATTGGGATAGGAAGGAACGGGGGCATCGGGCGTTTAGTTTTGAAAAAGGGTATCGGAAATTTGAGGCAAGAAAGAGACGGGAAGTGAGACGTGCGAGATGGATGCGGGTGGCGATGGTTGCTGCCGTGGTTTGTTGTGTGGTGAGTGGTTCTGTTTTTTGGTTATGGAGATCCGAACGACAGGGAAAGCATGAGATTGCCCGGGTGGAAATTCCGATTGTTCCGGGTGAGCGTCGGGCCGTGTTGGTTTTGGATAACGGGCAACGGGTGAAATTGTCCGGTGGGTCTGAGTTGAAAGTAGAGGAAAAATCTACCGTGATTTCGATAAAAGATAACCATATTGTTTATTCAAGAGAAGATTCGTTGAAAATAGAGGCTGTGAACCGGGTATATACTCCCCGGGGAGGCGAGTATAGCTTGGAATTGTCAGACGGAACGATCGTGTGGTTAAATGCCGAGAGTGAATTATCTTATCCCGTGCGGTTTAAAAATGATTGCAGGGAAGTGGAGGTTAACGGAGAAGCTTATTTCGAAGTGGCTAAGTGTGTTGACAGGCCGTTTATCGTGAACGCGAACGGGATGAGGATCCGGGTATTGGGCACCTCTTTTAACGTGCGGGCGTATGAGGGGGAAGAGCGGCAAACAACTTTAGTCGAGGGGTGCGTGGAAGTCGCTTACGGGGAGCAGCGAGTGAAAATAAATCCGGGACAGCAGGTGGCATTGAATAACGGGCATCTGGAGGTGCGGCAGGTAGATATTCATATTTACTCGGGATGGAAAAGCGGGCGTTTTGTATTTGAGGATCATCCGTTGGCTGAAGTGTTACGAGAGTTGGAGCGATGGTATGATGTGCAGATTGTGGTTGAAGATGAAAGGGTTGAACAGTTGAAATTCACGAGTGATTTTCCGCGTTACGAGGATATAGATAAGGTTTTGGATATTATAGAGCTGGCAACTTGCGTCAAGTTTGAAGTGCGGGGACGAACAATTACAGTACGAATGGCTGAATAATTGAAACGTGTTAAAATAAAAATAGGGAAGTGCTGAGAACACTCCCCTAGCTTTAGGTGTACCTAATAAATTCATAAAATTTAATGAGAACAAAATTATGAAAAAAAATGAGAATTATGATGTCGGATGTTGTTTTTACATCATGAAAAGGTTGTTTTTGGGTATTTTACTCGTCTTTTTTTCCATTTTCAATGGGCAGGCGCAAAAGAAAGAGGTGCGAGTTACCTTGGATGTAAAGGGGAACTCGTTGCAGCAGGTGTTTAAAGAGATAACGCGGCAAACGGGTTATAAATTCGTGTATAGCAGTTCTCTTTTGCCGGAGAACGTGAAGGTGTCGTTGACGGTGAAAAATGAGACATTGGAGAGGACGTTGGAACTTTGTTTGAAGGGCACGGATTTGGGGTTTAAAGTTGAAGAATCTCACGTGATTATTTCTCCTCGGTTACCCAAAGAGCAGAATATGAACGTGACGGTTTACGAGGGAACGGTTGTTGATGTGAATGGCGATGGGGTGCCGGGTGTGACTATCGTGCTGAAGGGAACCAGTCAAGGAGTTGCGACGAATGCGGAAGGTCGTTTTGAAATGGCTGTCCCCGAAGGAGAAGATCAAGTGCTGGTGTTCTCTTTTGTCGGGATGAAAACCGTCGAGGTAAAACTGAAAAATCAGAAGAACTTACAGGTAACGCTGGAAGATGATGTGACAGAAGTAGAAGAGGTGGTGGTGAACGGTTTGTTCACTCAAAACAGGAATAGTTACACGGGAGCGGTGTCCACGGTAAAAGGGGAGGATTTGTTGCGTGTGTCCCAAACGAATTTCTTTCAGGCTTTGTCTATATTGACTCCCGGTTTAAGAATCGTGGAGAATAATGAACAAGGGTCTAACCCGAATTACATTCCGGAGATTATCATTCGGGGAACCACTTCTATTGCCAGTCAAGGGGAGCTTGGATTGAATCGTCCGTTGATTATTTTGGACGGGGTTGAGATCACCTTGGAGCAACTGTACGATTTGGATATGTACGAGATAGACCGGGTGGATGTGTTGAAAGATGCTTCTGCCACGGCGTTGTACGGGGACAAGGCTGCCAACGGGGTGATTGTCGTACAGCGCAAGAAGGTAACGGATAGCAAATTGCGGGTGCGTTACAATTTCGTACCGAACGTGCAATTCCCGGACGTGTCGTCTTTTAACCTGTGTAATGCAGAGCAAAAGTTGGAGTTGGAGAGATTATACGGGGAGTATGTCGATGCGAAAGGGGAAAAAGACGAGGAATATAATCGGAAATACCAATTGGTAAAGTCCGGGGTAAACACGGATTGGAAATCAAAACCGTTGCGAAATTCGTGGTCTTTCAAACACTCTTTGGCTGTGACCGGACGAGGGGGTGGGGTTGATTACGGTATTAATTTGAGTTACGGGGATACGCGCGGGGTGATGAAAGGAGATTTTCATCAAACTTATGGTATCGGTTTTTATTTTTCCTATAACGTGGCTGAAAAATTGAATTTGAATTATCGTTCGAATTGGACGGAAACGGATTCTAAAAATTCTCCTTACGGTTCTTTTGCCGATTTTGTGAAGATTAATCCTTATGATGCGCCTAAAGATGAATATGGAAACTGGAATGAATCGTTGTCTTTCGGCTTCCGGAATCCCTTGTACGATGCAACAACAGGTGGTTTTAGTAAAAGTACCATCAAGAATTTTACGAATTCTCTGGGTGCACGTTGGGATATCATTAAAAATCTTTACGCGACAGGAACTTTTTCTTATACGCAATCCAATACGCAGAGTGACGTGTACGATTCTCCCACTTCATCCACGTGGTCGGATAAACTGGAAAAATCACAGAAGGGTAGTTATACTATTACCGGAAGTAAAGGAAATTCGTGGAGTTTGACTTATGCATTGAATTATAGTAAGTTATTTGGAGAAGATAATACAACTATATTAAGTTTACACGGTGGGGGAACGGCCTCGCATAATCGTCGATCTAATTTCTCCTTTTTGGGGGTTGGATTTTTGAAACCCGAGTTTGATGACTTGAGTTATGCATCTTCGTATCCCGCAAGTGGAAAGCCTTCCGGGACAGAGACGATTTCTACTTCTGTCGGTTGGTACGTGAATCTGAATTTTATTTACGATAATCGTTATTTTGTAGACGGCTCTTTTCGAACTTCCGGGGGATCGAATTACGGGACGGATAATCTTTACTCTCCTTATTGGAGTTGTGGTGTCGGTTGGAATGCTCAGAATGAGGCATTTCTGAAAGATTCTTGGGTGGATTTATTGCGTTTTCGCTTAAGCGTGGGGTACGTGGGCAGTTCTAACTTCGGGGGAATAAAACCCATGACGATTTATCAATACGATCCGGAGAATACGTATTACACGGGATTGGGGGCGATACCTAGTTCGATGGGAAATGACCAGCTAAAGGCTCAACGTACGCTGACTTGGAACGGGGGAGTGGGAATTTCTCTTTTTGATGGCAGGGTGGATGTGAATTTGGATGGTTACAAGCAGATATCGAAAGATTTGCTGTTGTCTATTTCTTTACCGCCTTCTGCCGGGATTTCCAGTACGATGGCTAATTTGGGCGAAAGTGAAAACTGGGGAATAGAATGGTCTGTTTCCGGTCAAATCATCAAAAAAACGGATATGTTTTGGAGAATTACCCTCAATGGAAGTAAGACAAGAAACAAGATTACCAAGATCAGTAGTAGTTTAAAACGACAGAACTCGGAGAATCGGGATGAGGTTACTTTATCGTCTCCTAAGTTCCAATATGAAGAGGGGGAATCGCAAGACGCCATTTATGCCGTGCGTTCCAAGGGAATTGATCCGGCAACGGGACAAGAGATATTTATCAAGAAGGATGGAACTTACACGTTTAAATTTGATCCACAAGATAAGGTGGCGGTTGGAATCTCGGTGCCTAAAATGCAGGGTAGCATCATGTCTTCCTTCGCGTGGAAATCCGTTTCGGTGAATATGGCTCTATCTTATACTTGGGGTGGAGATATATATAATTCCACCCGTGCGGCAAAAATTGAAAATATTGATTACCGGGTAAATGTGGATAAACGGGCTTTCACGGAACGATGGAAAAAAGCGGGGGATGTGGTGGATTATATAAGAATAGATCCGAATATGCCTTATAATCATTCGGAACGTTTCGTGGAGAGACAGAATGAGTTGTATTTATCTTCCTTGGGAATTAATTATGACGTAAATCCCTCGTGGGTACGCCGAATCGGGTTGAAAAAATTAATGGTCGGGGTGACGTTCTCCGATGTATTGCGCTTATCGACCGTGAAATATGAGAGGGGAACCAGTTATCCTTATATGCGAGGATTTAATTTTACAATAAGTCCAACATTTTAATATGATGAGAATGATGAAAATATATGTTTTGATATTAGGATTGGCCCTTGGAATGTGGTCTTGTGATGATTTCCTGACTGTCCGTCCGAAGTCGGATATTTTGGAAAGTGATTTATTTGCCACGTCTGTGGGTGTGGAAGATGCTTTGTATGGTGTTTATGCCAAATTGGGACAGAGTGCATTGTACGGGGAGGATATGACGTGGGGTGTGGTCGATTTGATGGCACAATATTTTTTGTTGAACACGAATCATGGTAGTGATCGTTATGCTGTCGCGCAGTTTTCTCACGAGAACACAGATGCGCGAGCTCGATATGGTGCGATGTGGATTCAGATGTACCAAACGATCGGTTACACGAACAATTTGATTAATGCTTTATCGGCTAAGGATGAAAATTCGATGAGGTATTATTCCATTTACTTGGGAGAAGCTTTGGGAGTACGCGCTTTTTTGCATTTTGATTTGGTTCGATTGTTTGCCCCGCACGTGGCAAGGGAGCCGGAAGCTAGGGGAATACCTTATGTGCGGCAATGGACTCCTTTGGTAACCTCTTTTAGCACGGTGGCTGAGGTATATGCGTCCGTGATTAAGGACTTGAAAGAATCCGAACGCTTTTTGACAAAGGGAATGGAAAAAATGGATGGAGGAAATGATTTTACGAATACACCGCTGATTCATTTTAACCTGTATGCTTGTCAGGCCACGCTGGCCCGGGTGTATTGGATGAAAGAGGATATGGATAGTGCTGCCATCTATGCGCGTAAAGTAATCGAGAGTGAGAAATTCCAGTTGGCGCAACCCACGGAAATAAAAGAACTCACGGCGCAAATTATTGCGAAAAAAGAGGGAATATGGGGTATCTATAATAATCAGTTGACGGAAACATATCAGAAGGTTTTTTACGGTATTTTCAAAACAGGACTGGACGGAACGTTGTATCCGAACGCTCTTTACACGTTGTTTGATGATTTGTACCCGAGTGGCGTGGATGTGGGAAACGAAATGCGGGTGGGATGGATTCGGAAAAAAACGGGTGACGCTGAAGCTAAAGATTACTTTATGAAATTGCTTTTGGAGAGCAATATGACAGCCTCTCTACTGGACTATGGAGGTGGCATTGCCGGAATTAATATGATCCGTTTGCCCGAAATGTATCTGATTATGGCGGAGGCTTTGTTGGAAAAAGATCCGGATTTGGCCAGGGATTATTTTGATACTTTTATTGCCTCCCGCGGGTTGAATAAATTTAAAGATCGGGGAAAAGCTCTGACACAGGATGATATTAACCGGGAACGTAAAAAAGAGTTCTTCGGGGAAGGACAAGAGTTTTACAACATGAAACGGCAGATGAGAGAAGTGTATTTGACCGCGACCTCGCCTTATACGCTTCTGACGGGGACAGAAGAGTTGTACACGCTTTTAATTCCGGATTCGGAATTTGAATACAGGTATGATGACGAAGAGGAAAGTGACATAAATTAAAATAGGACGAATTATGAAACATATAAATAGTATCAATTGGTGGATTGTTTTGGGAATTGTATTGTTTAGTGCTTGTAGCCGTGATTACCTGAGATATGATACTAGTCAGAAAGATGGAGCATATTGGACGTTGGTCGGGGATTCTCTCCCCTATGGATTTAGTTCTACATATCTTATCGATTCCACGTCTTTAAACATATACATTCAGGTCATGGGAATGCCGCGAGATTATGATCGGGCGGTAGGCGTGGAATTGATAGATTCTTTAACGACGGGAGAAGAAAATATTCACTATTTTCTCGGAAAAGAGGCGATAGTGAAAGCCGGAGAGGTGGAAACTTCGTTGCCTTTAACCTTATATCGGAATCGGGATCCCGAGGCTTCTTTTAAGCGTGTCTCGATCGGATTCCGGCTGAAAGCAAATGAGGATTTTGACCTGGTTCCGGGAATGGGTGGTAGTGCCCCTTATCGGGTTATCCTTCAATTACAGCAGGTGGCACGCCCCGGGTGGTGGAGTGATACATATTTGGGTAGTTTTTCGGAAGAGTTGTATGGGGCATTCATGAAACAGTTAGCAAGTCTGGAAACAACAAATCCGACTATCTACAAAACGTTGTATAGTTATCTTTCCGGGTGGAATGCCTCGTATATTTGGCAAAATTACGAGTATGTGACAGTAAAATATATTGTACATCCTTTATATGACTATTATCAGGAGAATCCGCATCCGGATGTGAATATTCCAATGCCGAAATATTAATTGTAAATTATAAGAAGTTATGAAAAGAATAGTTTTATATATACTGACCTCTTTGGCTTGCTTGGGAATATGGCAATCTTGTATTGATGATGAGTCGGTTGGGGTGATTCGGGAGTTGTCGTTGATTCATATAGAAGCGGCTCAAGATACTTTTTACGTGGATTTCGGACTAGATTCGAAGATTGAGGCTTCTATAACTCAATCGGGAGAAGGAAACATGACTTATGAATGGTCGTGGGGTGCCGTAAATGATGCCGGGAAAATAGTGGATTCTCTTCAGGTTATTTCAAAGGATCCCGTGTTGCATTATGCCTTTCGGAAATTGGGACAATTTAAAGTGCGTTTACGTGTGACGAATGAAGATGGAAGTGGTTTTTATTATTTTCACCTTTTTGTTCGAACTCCTTTTCAAGAGGGGTTGCTGGTGTTGAGCGAGAATGAAAATCATGTGGGAAGAACGTCCTTTTTGCGTACGAAAGGACCGCAAGACGTGGTTACGGGAGAGGAAGAGTTTATGCTGAACGCTTGTGAGGAAGTAAATCCGGAAATTGTGTTGAATCATCCGCGAGACGTGTCGTGGTATAAACAGAAATTACTTGTGATATCAGATGGAGGAAAAGTGATTCACGAATATGATAAGGTGACTTTCGATTATCTGAACTCTATTCGGGTTGATCAGGAATATTCGGAAGCTAGCTTGCGTGCGTTTGTTCTCGTTGAGAATAGTCCTGTGTACAAGTCGTTGGCTTGGGGAGGGGACAAGAAAATATGGTCCATTGATTATGAATTGGGACTTGTAACACCGAATACGGGGTCTTTTACCGAGGAAAAATATGATAAAGTTTATTTTCAAGGTGGTAGGAATGCGTTGTTCGTGAATTTTGAAGAATCTTATCTTAATCATGTATTTAGTGTGTCATTCCCGAATCAAAGGTTTTCAAGTGATGAAATTTTCAAAGGGCAGTATATCGTGAATTTCATGGCGGATGAGGGAAATAGATTGCACGTGATAACTACCGATCCGGAAAATCCATTGTCTGTGACGATAACTTATTTTGATGATATGACAGCTCGGGCCGGATTGTTCAATTATAAAGGAGCTTTTCAAAATCCCAAAACATCATCGTATCTGGCTACACAACCCATCACGTTGACCCGGGAAACCGTGATGTTGACCAATAACACGTATTATTTGACTTTTTATGCCGAAGGGAATAAATTGTACGAGTGGATATATAAAGGTTTCACGTTGCCGGAAACGCCTCTTATGACGTTAGACGGAGAAATTACATGTATGCAGTTGAGTTCGGACGAAAAATATGTTTATTTGGGAATATGGAATCCGGGGGCGGAAGAGGAGTTGAAGGGGAGTATTTATATTCTGGAAATGGATACGAAAAAGATCGTTCGGGAATACCGGGGAGTGGCGGATAAACCGTTGAAAATATTCTATAAGAAAGATAGTTAAACGAATTTTTTTGCACGGGAGAGACGTGGAATATCCCTCCCGTGCAAAAATTTATCCCTCCAATGAAGAGGTTTGTATGAGTATCATGTTATGAATTGAAAGATATGAAAGTATTGTTTATTATAGTTTGTATGCTGGTAAGCATGGACTTTTCTTTTGCTGCTTGTTGGGGAGAGAATGTGGATGAGGTCGTGGCAAAAGAGAACGAGGTAAATACTCCGGGTAAGAAATTGAAACCGGGAGATCCTTCTCCTGATTTTTTGGCGGTGGATACCAGTGGACGGAAGTTTTCATTGAAGAATTTGAAAGGTAAGTACGTGTATATTGATCTTTGGGCGACGTGGTGTTCTCCTTGTAAGGCGGAAATTCCTCACCTTCAACGGTTGGAAAGGTTGTTTAAGAGGAAAAGGATCGTTTTCGTGAGCATCTCTTGCGATGATGACAGGGAGGCATGGTTGAATTATCTTCGGCGTAACAAGATGGGTGGGATACAGTTGAATTTTGACGGGAATCCGATGTTTCGGGGAGCGTACGGGGTGAAAGCCATTCCTCGTTTTATCTTGTTGGATAAAAAGGGGCGGGTGATTGATCCGGATATGACAAGACCATCTGATCCGGAAACAGACGAGACATTACGTGCATTAAAGGGAATTTGATATGTTTGGAAAAAGAGGGATGAGGTTGGTTTTTACCCTGTTGTCGGTTGTCGCTTTCGCGAGCGTGGAGGCTGCCTTGCAACAAGATACCGTGAAGGGGGAAGAACAACCGGTTGTTTTGTTGAAAAAAGGGGATAAAATGCCGGATTATGTTTTTAAGGATTTGAACGGTAAACGAGTCTCGTTAAAAAGTTTCCGGGGAAAATACGTGTATATCGATCTTTGGGCGACATGGTGTACCTCCTGCATAGAGCAAACTCCTTATTTTGAAAAGTTAGAGGAGGAATTCCATAATAAGAAGATTGTATTCGTGAGTATTTCCGTGGATCGTCATCGAGAGGTTTGGGAGCGGTTGGTGAAAGCGGAGAAAAAGAGAATTTTGCAATGGGTGTGTCCGGAGGGAGAAAAGGCTCCTATTTTAAGAGATTTCGGGATTTTGACTATTCCCCGTTTTATACTGTTGGATAAGAAAGGACGGATACTGGAAAGTAATTTCGGTATGCCTGCTTGGTCCCAGACAGAAAAGGCGTTGTCCGAATTGGATGGTATTTGAAAATGATAAAATATTGAATGAGTGGATATGAGTATAAAAAAGATATGGTGTGGTGTCGTGTTATTGGTGTGTTTGTTTCCCGCGATCGCTTTGGCGGAACGGGATGTAAACGAGTATGAATACGTGATATTGGCCGGTAAGACCGTGCGGGAGGATGCGGGATGGAATAAGGTGATCGAGGTGTTGAAAAAACGACATGATGCATTCGTTATCCCTTTTGAGAGCTGGCCGGAGGAGGCGTTGCCTGCTTTAAAGAAGGCGAATCCCCGGTATGTGGCCGTGGTAGAGAAAGCGGAGAATATTACCGCCGAGTATATTAAAATGATGCATAAAATAAACCGTAAGATGAGTTCGGGTATTTTTGGAACTTTTCTATGGGGAATTATCACGGGATATGATGCGGAGAGTGCTATGCGTATGATTGAAGATGCTAAAACTCCTATGATTATCCGTTCGGCGTTAAGCACTGCCCCGGAAATGGAATATACATCGAGTTTTGATAAATGTGTCGTGATAGATCCTAATATAAAGAGTAATGCTTTTTCTAGACATATATCGGCATTTCAAGATGCACTGGCTAATGCAGATCCGGAATTTGCACGACAGGTTGAACACTTGAATAAAGTGATATCGGAAAAAAGAGAAGGTGGGCAGCCTGTTGATGATTCTCTTTTATTGTTACAGAAAGAATTTAGGGAGAAACTTCAAGTGGATCGTTATTTGCAAAAAACTAGGGTTATGGCTGTTTGGAAAGAAAAACAAAGGAAAAACGACACGTTGGCAGCCTATGAGATTATTACAGATTCGTTGTTGAATAAGTTTTTGGATTTATACGGACAATTGGATCCGAATTTGTTGTTGACTTGTTCTTATGGAATGGAGGAACTGAAGATTGTTAAGGCTCAAAATTATGCTATCCGGGTGGATCACGGAAAGTTATATGCGGATTCGAAACAAGGGAAGTTGTATTTCCCGCGGGGGAGTAATCGTCGGGTGTATTTGGCCATGGGAAACTACGGGGGTGCTACTTTTGAAAAATCAGATAATTTGGTGACCGCTTGGATCAAGGACGGTAACGTGAGTGCTTTGGCCGGGTATAGTGTTCCCGAATGGCACGGGCAAGCCGGATGGGGAACTTGGAAATTCTGGATGACTGATCCGGGACGATACACTCTTGCGGAGGCCGTGTACTTGAATACTCAGTTTATATTGAGTCGTTTGCATGAATGGAATCCGAAATTTTTGACGATTGATTATCCGGAAACGGATAACGTGGGACGTGATTATCAGGAAAGTCTCGCGACTGTCGGGCGGGCAACAGAACAGGAATTGGTCACGTTAAACCAAATGGGGTATTTGTATGACCGGGATGTGTTTGTGTATTACGGTGATCCCAAGTGGGATGTGCGCTTGAATGGAGAAGGAAAAAAGATGTATTATGAAGTTACCGGAAAACGGAAAGGTAAAAAATATGTGCTGACTATTCAAACGGATGGGCAATTCCGACGTCAACAGATGACGGGCAATTATTATATGGAGAAACCGGATCCTTTTAATGCAGCTACGATAGGTCGGTTGCCTTTTTCGTATTTTTTTCCGGAGAGGCTGAAAGGTGCGAAACTGGCCAAGAAATTGAAGTTTGAGGGAACGGTGGAGGTGAATGATAATTTTATTTTTATCTATGATTGTTTTTTCGAACCGAACGAGACGTATAAAGTTGTGCTTTCTGTAGAGTGATAAATGAATTTTGATATGAAGAAAATAGGATTAATAAGTTTGGTTTGTTGGTTCTTTTCCCCGTTTTGCCTGATGGCGCAGGGGGTGAACGAAGCGAAGGATTCTGTAAATGTAGAAAAGGTTGATATCTTCAATGTGCTGATGAAAGCAATGGAAAATCAGCGACAGGAAGTTAATAAACAGATTGAAAAAGAGCTTGCTCCGGGAACGGAGGCACCGGATTTTAATTATCCGGATATGAAAGGGAAAATGTATTCATTAAAAGATTTTAAGGGGAAATACGTGTATATAGATGTGTGGGCCACGTGGTGTGGGCCTTGTTGCAAAGAGATTCCTTATTTGAAAGAGTTGGAAAAGAAGATGAGGAAAAAAAAGATTGTTTTTGTCAGTCTTTCCTGTGACGAAAACCCGTCAGTATGGAAGGAAATGGTGAAAAAGGAAAAATTGGGCGGAATTCAGTTGCATATGGGGCGAGACATGAAGTTCCGGGAGGCTTACGGTATTACAGCTATTCCCCGTTTTATTTTGTTGGATAAAGAGGGAAAGATCGTGAATGCAACAATGACTCGTCCATCCGATCCGCAAACGGAAAAGGTTTTCAATGCGTTGAATGGGATTTGAGGGTTGTCAAGTGTATTTGTGTGTTGTAATGAGTTGTAATCTAGATTTGATGTACAACTCATTATAATACAATAATTTCAAAGAAATCATGTACAGGTAGCATTTTGATTGTCATATCCTCTTTTTCGAATAAATCACTTTGATTAAGGGTAACAATATATCCTTCTTTCAAACCCAAATTTTGCATGGCTCCTAATAGACCGTTGAATTCTCTGTCGAAATTCTCGTCATTTATAGTTAAGCATACTTGTATAGCTTCTTTTACTGTATTTTTTTCCATCGTGATAAAATCACATTCTCCTTTATCCTTATAATAGAAAATATGCTTGTATTTTCGACGTAGGTGTAAGAATATAAGATTCTCTAAACGTCGACCCATATTGTCGCTTATTGATATGGAGTTTTCCGTATATAACCCCATGTCCATAATATATACTTTTTTCGGATTACGTGCTTGAACTTTTAATGAATGATTGAATATCGGAACAAATTCAAGTAAATAAGCATCTTGCAGGAATGAAAAATATTCTAAGAAAGTTGCGGGAGATTTTATGTCAAACATGCCGACTAATCTCTACGAAGTAATTGTAAAAGGAGGGTGCTTTTCCCACACCGGCGTATTCCTGTAATGATCGTTGCAAATGAATTTGCAATAGGTATATCCACAAGTGCATCACGGGTAAATCCCGTATCTTGTTTCAGAAAAGTCTCCTTTTGTGAATTTATTACTAAGGCGATTTCTTCTTGCCTTGTCTTTAATTGAATTTCTTTCAACACAAATATAAGATATCTTTCAATATAATGAAAGAAGTTACAAGGAAAGGTGTTCAAATTTCTTGTTGTATGAAATCGGTTTGCAAATAAAGTATAGTGAGTGTTAATTGGGAGAAAGGTGAGAGTAAAGTTCATACGGGGGTTGGCCGAGAGTGTTTACTAGAGAACAAAGACGTTCTAAGAGAGTGGGTATTGAGCGACTATGACACGTCGGTGCTCTGTAGTTGTGAACTTATTTCTAGGTTAGCTGTTTATTAACTGTTAGTGAAATGTAAATTTGCCAGTATGGGGTTATCCGTTTAAACTAAATTTTATCCGGTTGACTAAGGAGCGTCCCAGCGTGAGTTCGTCGGTGTATTCGAGGTCGTTACCGATGGCTATGCCTTTAGCGAGGGTGCTGACCGTGATTTCATCCTGGCGGGGGAGTTTTTTGAAGATGTAATATCCCGTGGTGTCTCCTTCGATGGTGGCCCGCAAGGCGAAAATGACCTCTTTCACGGAAGGATTGGCTACTCGTTCCAATAGAGAATTTATGTGGAGGTCGGAGGGGCCGATGCCGTCCATGGGGGAGATGATTCCTCCTAAAACATGGTAAAGTCCGTGGTATTGTCCGGTGGCTTCGAGGGACATGATGTCCTTGATGTTTTCCACGACGCATAGGGTCTGGGTATCCCGTTTGGGATCGGAACAGATGTCACAGATGTCACTGTCGGAAATGTTATGGCATTGTGTACACTCCTTGATGGATTCTTTTAAGGCGGTGATGCTGTCCGTGAATTGTTTTACTTCTTCGGGGCTTTGGCGAAGCATGTGTAACACGTAGCGTAAGGCTGTTTTGCGTCCGATTCCCGGGAGGGAAGCAAATTGTTCTACCGCTTTTTCCAATAGTTTGGAAGATAAAGATTGCATGTTTTACTCCTCTTTGAATTTTAAATCTCGAATCATCATTTGAATGTCGCTTCTACCCATGAATTCGTTTTCTTGAAGCGTATAGCAAATATCAAAATACTCGCCTTTACTGATACGGGGAAATGCCTTTCCCATGCCGAAGGCTATGCCGCTCCGGTCGTTGCAGACTCTCGTGTCGTCCACGACAACCAGTTTCAAGTGTTCGTTGTTGCGTCCGACTTGTTTTGAACCGATGAAATTCGTCACGTTTTCAGTCATGAATACCGGAATGGTGTTGTTGGGACCAAACGGGGCAAACTTCTGAATCATGGCGTAAAGATCCGGAGTGATGTCGTTTAATTTGATTTGGGCATCAATATTGATTTGAGGGGTCAACATCTCTTTCGTGATTGTTTCACTCACGATTTTTTGGAATTTAGCCGTGAAAGGTTCGATGTTTTCGAGCCGTAATGTCAATCCTGCCGCGTATTTGTGGCCCCCGTAATTTTCCAGGAATTCGCTGCATTGTGAAATGGCGTAATACAAGTCGAATCCTTCCACGGAACGTGCCGATCCGGTAGCCAAACCGTTGGATTCCGTCAGGATCACGGTCGGGCGGTAGTAATATTCCGTCAGACGCGAGGCCACGATCCCGATGACACCTTTGTGCCAGTTCGGGTTGTAAAGTACGGTTGCTTTTTGGGATTGGTCGTAGTGGGACTGGTTGATGTATTCAAGGGCTTCTTCGGTGATGTCGTGATCCAGTTTTTTGCGTTGGTCGTTGAAGTTGTTGATGCTTGCGGCGACTTCCGTGGCTTTGGTTTCATCGTCGGCAATCAGAAGCTCGACCGATTTGTTGCCCGATTCAACCCGCCCGGCCGCGTTGATCTTGGGACCTATGCGAAAAACAATATCATTTATCGTCAGGTCTTTATTGATGCCGGAGAAACTTAATATTGTTTTTAATCCCAGGCTGGGTTCACTGTTTAATCGTAATAAACCGAAATGGGCGAGGATGCGATTCTCTCCCGTGATCGGAACAATGTCACTGGCTATGCTGACACAAACCAAGTCGAGTAGTTTGTCGAGGTCTTCCGGCGGCAGGTTGTGTTTCTTGTTATATGCCTGTGCCAGTTTGAAGCTCACGCCACAACCGCTTAACCACCGGTAGGGGTAGTGACAGTCTTTCCGTTGCGGGTCCAAGACGGCCACGGCATCCGGGAGTTCGTCTCCCGGGGTGTGATGGTCGCAGATGATGATGTCCACTCCTTTGGATTTGGCGTAACGGACTTTTTCCACGGCTTTCACGCCACAGTCGGTTACGATCATGAGTGAAATCCCGTTGAGAGCCGCGTAGTCGATGGCTAGGATGGAAACTCCGTACCCTTCCGTGTATCTATCCGGGATGTAATATTCCGGATTTTTGCATTTGTTCTTTAAATATTTGTAGAGTAAAGCAACCGCCGTGGTTCCATCCACGTCGTAGTCACCGTAGATCATGACTTTTTCTTTGGTGTCGATTGCTTTTTCCAACCGGAGCACGGCTTTGTCCATATCTTTCATTAGGAACGGATCGTGGAGCATTTCTTTGGTTGGATTGAAGAAAGCATGGGCCTCTTCTGCAGTGTCCACACCGCGTTGCAAAAGCAAGTTAGCGATAACATGACTGCAGTTAAGTTCTTTGGATAGTTTGTCAATTTTCTCCCACTCGGGTGGGGTGTTGATGACCCATCTTTTTTTCATTATCTCTTTCTCCTATTCTGCTACAAAGAAGCAGAAATTCCTTGGGATTTCAAAAGAATACGGATTATATTTTTTAACAGGTTTGTTCTAAATAAGGTTATGCGCTTGTGTTTCAGTTTTATAAAAATGTGATTGAATGTTTGATGATAAATTTTTAACAAAAAGCAGGGGAAATGTAAATAACGAGGGGGTGTGTGGTCCTTTTGCTTTCTTCTTTGCACTTTATTTATTATCTTTGCACATTAATTTTTGAATAAAATTCAGAACGGGCGTATGTCCGGTAACGAATAGATTTTATATAACCTTTTAAAGCATATAAAAATGAGTCTTGCAGAATTAAGCGAACAGGAAATTATTCGCCGGAACTCTTTAAACGAGTTGAAAAATTTGGGAATAAATGCCTATCCGGCACCGGAATTTAAAGTAACTCACCTTTCTAAAGAGATTCGGGATAAATTTGAAAAATCACCGGAGGAGTTGCAAGAGGTTGTGATCGCCGGGCGAATGATGAGCAGGCGGATTATGGGTAAGGCTTCATTTTTTGAATTACAGGATGCCGAAGGTAGGATTCAGGTCTACGTGAGTCGGGATGATGTGAGTCGGGATGAAGCTTGCACGATGTATAATACCGTTTTCAAAAAGTTGATGGATATTGGTGATATCGTGGGCGTGAAAGGTTTCGTGTTCCGCACGAACATGGGGGAGATTTCGGTTCACGCGAAAGAGTTGGTCATGTTGTCCAAGTCCTTGCGTCCGCTACCGATTGTGAAAGAAAAGGACGGTAAGGTGTTTGACGCTTTTACCGATCCGGAATTAAGATATCGTCAACGCTATTTGGATTTGATCGTGAATCCGCAGGTGAAGGATGTGTTTATCAAGCGTACGAAGATGATCAACGCCATCCGTCAGTTCTACACGGAAATGGGATGTTTGGAGGTGGAGACTCCGGTGTTGCAGGCTATACCGGGAGGTGCTTCGGCTCGCCCGTTTATCACGCATCATAACGCGCTGGATATCCCGTTCTATTTGCGCATCGCGAACGAGTTGTATTTGAAACGTCTGATCGTGGGCGGTTTTAACGGGGTATTCGAGTTTTCCCGTAATTTCCGTAACGAGGGAATGGACCGGACGCATAACCCGGAGTTTACCTGCATGGAGGTGTACGTGCCGTACAAGGATTATTTGTGGATGATGGATAGCACGGAAAGAATGATTGAAGCGGCGGCTATGGCTGTGAACGGGACTACGAAGGCTCCTTTCGGGGAGAACGAGGTGGACTTCAAGCGTCCGTTCAAGCGTGTAAAAATGTCTGAGGCGATTAAGGAGTATACCGGGTTTGACATCACGGGGAAGAGCGAGGACGAGATTCGGGCATTCTGCGTGTCTATCGGTTTGAACGTGGATGAGACCATGGGTAAGGGAAAATTGATTGACGAGATATTCGGGGAGAAATGTGAAAGCCATTATATACAGCCGACCTTTATTTACGACTATCCGGTGGAGATGTCTCCGTTGACCAAGATGCATCGTTCCGATCCCGGGTTGACGGAGCGTTTCGAGTTGTTCGTGAATGGTAAGGAGGTGGCTAATGCCTATTCCGAGTTGAATGATCCGATCGATCAGTTGAATCGGTTCAAAGATCAGTTGGCGCTTCAGGAGAGAGGGGATGATGAGGCTATGTTTATCGATTATGATTTCGTGCGTGCTTTGGAGTACGGTATGCCCCCGACCTCGGGAATGGGTATCGGAATTGATAGGCTTTGTATGTTTTTGACGAATAGCCCGTCTATTCAAGATGTGCTGTTGTTCCCGCAGATGAAACCGGAGAAAGTGGCTACCGTGGATGCTGACGAGAAATTTATCGAATTGGGCATCCCGGCTGATTGGGTGGCTGTGGTTCGTAAAGCCGGATACCAGACCGTGGAAGCCTTGAAGGCGGTAGAGAACCCGAACAAGTTGCATCAGGAGTTAAGCGGTTTGAATAAGAAAATGAAATTAGGTTTGAAGACCTTATCCCCGGATGAGGTAAAAAGTTGGTTTAACTAAATGAACGTTGCAGGTTACAGGTTCACAGGTTACAAGTTCGTGTGGAACAAAACCTGGAACTTGTAACCTGTGAACTTGTAACTTATTGGATCATGGAAATAGTTGAAAAACCAAGGATTGGAGTAGTTGGTGGGGGTAGCTGGGCTACCGCTATCGCTAAGATGCTGACCGAAAATAACGGGCATATTAATTGGTTCATGAGAAATATTGAATCGATAAAGGCCTTTAAAGTATTGAAACACAATCCACGGTATTTATGTGGTGTCGATTTTGATATAGACAGGATCTCGTTTTCGGATGATCTGGATTGGGTGATCATGAATTCCGACGTGATCGTGTTTGCCATCCCGAGCGCATTCCTGCAAAACGTGGTAACTCCAAGATTGCAAGTATCGCTGAAAGATAAGATTGTTGTTTCGGCCATTAAGGGGATGATTCCGGATGAAAATTTGCTTATCGGGGAGTTCTTCCACCAGAAGTACGGGGTGCCTTTTGGCCAGATCGTGATTATCTCCGGGCCTTGTCACGCGGAGGAAATTGCTTTGGAACGTTTGTCTTATCTGACATTTTCCAGTGAGAACCTGCGGGTAGCACGGGCGGTGGCTCAATTATTCGAGTGTTTCTATGTAAAGACCACGATTTCCGATGATATATACGGGGCCGAGTATGCCGCGGTGCTGAAAAATGTTTTCGCGATTGCGGCAGGGATCTGTCACGGATTGCGGTATGGCGATAATTTCCAAGCAGTGTTGGTTGCTAATGCTATCCAGGAAATGGAACGTTTTGTGAATGCCGTTCATCCGATGCAACGGGATATTAAGTTTTCCGCGTACTTGGGAGATCTGCTGGTAACGGCCTATTCCCAGTTCAGCCGGAACCGGACGTTCGGGACGATGATCGGGAAAGGGTATTCCGTGAAGTCCGCGCAAATGGAGATGCTGATGGTTGCCGAGGGATACTTTGGCGTGAAGGGAATTCATGAAATCAATCAGCGGTATAAAGTTCATATGCCTATCACGGAGGCTGTTTATAACATTCTCTACGAGCGAATCAGCCCGACCATGGAAATTCGATTGCTGACCGACGAGCTTCGGTAATTTAGAATTTAAAATGAAAAGTCGCCAAGCGATTTTAAAATTATAAAAGTTTAATTGGAAAATTGGAAGTTGGGGGTGGGGTTTTATCATTTTCAATTTTCAATTTTCAATTTTCAATTAATAAAGTATGTCAAGTTACAGTGCGAGGGTTTGGGGGTGTGTGAAGAAGGCCTTACCCGTGGCGATAAAGACGTCAATATGGTTCCTGAAAATCATGTTGCCGGTATCTTTGTTCGTGACCTTGTTGTCGTACTTTACTATTTTGCCTTATATTTCTTCGTTTGCTTCCCCGTTGTTTACCTTGATCGGTTTGCCGGGAGACGCGGCTTTGGTGTTTGTAACCAGTATATTTACGAACATATATACCGTGATTGCCTTGCTTTCCACGCTCGATTTCTCCGTGCGGGAAAGTTTAATCATGGCGACCATGTGTCTGATTTCCCATAATTTTGTGGTGGAAACCATCGTGTTGCAGAAAACCGGTTCGTCCGCGGTGTGGATGGTGATTCTGCGTATCGTGGGTAGTTTCGTTGCGGCAATCGGTTTGAATTGGTTGCTACCGGAAATGAACGAGAAAATGATGGTGAAAACGGCGATCTCTTTCGGTTTTGGAGAGACGATGTTGCATTGGCTGGAGAGTAGTGTGATGTTGGGGTTGAAAATCGTGCTGGTGATTTCGGGATTGATGATTTTGCAGCGATTGTTGGAAGAGTTCGGTATTTTGAAAATATTGTCTGCCATGTTGTCCCCGTTGATGCGCTTGTTCGGGTTGAATCCGAATGTGGCTTTCCTGTGGTTGGTGGGGAACACGGTAGGATTGGCTTACGGCTCGGCGATCATGATGGATTATGTCAAGATGGGAAAATTGGGGCATCAAGAGACTGATTTGCTGAATCATCACTTGGCAATTTCTCATTCGCAATTGGAGGATCCGCTGTTGTTTGCCGTGATGGGGTTGCCTGTCGGTTGGTTGATCCTTCCCCGGGTGGTGTTGGCTATGATTGTCGTGTGGGTTCGTCGGGGTATTTATTTGTTGCAGGTGCATATACACCCACCGGTAAAAGTTGAAAATATTAGTTTATAAAGATATGAAATACACTATTGAAGAGGTTTTGAACGAAAAGCAGGCAAAAGAATTTTTGCTGTTACCTGTATCCCTTTACAAGAATGATAAAAATTGGGTGCGGCCTTTAGATAATGACATTACAAAGGTATTCGACCCGAGGAAGAATCCTTTTTTCAACCATGGCGAGTGTACCCGTTGGTTGTTGCGGGATGAAAAAAAACAATGCGTGGGGCGTGTGGCTTCTTTTATTGATAAAAGTTCTTGTCATTTGGATTCGTATTCGGTAGGGGGGATGGGTTTCTTCGAGTGTATTAATGATCAGGAGGCCGCTTTCATGCTGTTCGACCGTTGTCGGGCATGGTTGGAGGAACGAGGCATGGAGTCCATGGAAGGGCCGGTGAATTTCGGGGAGCGTAACGAGTGGTGGGGTTTGCTGGTGGACGGTTTCAAGCCGCCAGTATTTCAGATGCCTTACACGCATAAGTATTATGTCCCGTTTTTTGAAAATTACGGGTTCCGTGATTATTTTAAGCAATATATTTACCGGACTCACCTTGTGATGGAGAGTCTTTCCAAAGTGGTGATTTGGAAGTCGGAACGGTTGTTGAAGAATGAAGATTACCGGATTACTTCTTACCGGGAGATGACGCCTCAGCAGGCGAAAGATGCCTTCCTTGTCATTTATAATAAGGCGTGGAATCTGAACGTGCATGGTGTCGGAGGAATGGATAAGGAGCAGGTGGAGGTGTTGTTCAAGACCTTGAAGCCGGTGCTTGATCCGGATTTGTTGTATTTTGCTTACTATAAGGGAGAGCCTATCGGTTTCTTTATCATGATTCCGGAATTGAATTATATCGTGAAGCATGTGAATGGTAAGATTAGCGGTTTGGGTATTTTGAAATTCTTGTACTATCGCTATATCAAGCGCGGGCGTGTGGCCTTGGGATTAATTTTTGGTGTTGCATCCGAATTCCAAGGACGTGGGGTTGAGGCTGCCATGATTTATGCTTTCTGTAAGAATATTATTTTGTCGAAAAAGACTTATGACTGGTTGGATATGAGTTGGGTGGGAGATTTTAATCCGCAGATGATGCATTTGATGGATTACATCGGGGCAAAACAGTCTCAGACGTATATTACTTATCGCAAATTGTTCCGTGATGATATTGCATTTTGTCGTTCCATTGATAAAAAGGTGAAAGATACAGGGAGTGAAGAGTGATAAGGTGCGGAAAGCGGTTATCGAACGATCCCGCCCCCGATCACTCGGTCTTGCCGGTAAAAGACTGCCGGTTGTCCGGGGGCGACGGCCCAGGCGGGAGAGGATAGTTGCACGTGTAATGTCTGATCGGGTTGGAAGGAGAGACGTGCGAATCCTTCCGGATTTAGCCCGATACCTCGTACTTTTACCTCGATGTCTTCGGACAAGATTTCTTCGGGGTCAATTAAATGCACTTGGTGTAGGGAGAAGGTTGTCCGGAATAAGCTTGTTTTGTCTCCTACGATGATTTGGTTCGTGGAGGGGGACAGGCGTGAAACGTACTGTGGGGTTTGTCCCTTGAGGGGAATTCCTTTTTTTTGTCCCACGGTGTAATTTACAATCCCGGTATGTTCTCCCACGGGATTGCCGGATTCATCCACGATCCAACCGGGAGTGAAGCAAGAGGATGTGCCGGGTTGTCGGGCGATAAAGTTCCGGTAGTCACCTTTTTCAAGGAAACAGATACTCATGCTTTCTTGTTTTTCTGCCAGGCGGGTGAAGCCGTGAGTTCTGGCTATTTCTTTGACCTGTGTTTTCGTGTAATCTCCCAACGGGGTGATGACCCGGTGTAGTATTTCTTCCGGCACGCCCCATAAGAAGTAAGATTGGTCTTTATTCGGGTCAATTCCTTTGTGGACGTAATCATGGTTCGTGAAAGGGAGTACCCGGATGTAGTGACCCGTGGAGATGTAACGTATGTTTAATTCGTCTGCCAGATCGCGTAGCAGGTTCCATTTGATAAAGCTGTTACACGTGGCGCATGGATTGGGGGTAATTCCCGAGAGATAGCCTTGGATGAAAGGTTGGACCACTCGTTCCTGGAAGAGCTGCCTGCCATTCAACCGGTAGAGCTTGATGCCCGTTTGTTTGCACAATTCTTCGACTTCCGGTTCTTGCGAGTGTCCGACCTGTGAGTCCCATAATTGCAGGTGAACGCCAATGACTTCAAGCCCCTGTTGTTGTAACAGGAGTGCCGTTACGAAACTATCCACGCCTCCGCTGAGGCCGACTACCACTTTTTCCATGTTCCTTAATTTATTGAAGTCGGGGACAAAAATACGGTTTAATTTTAGAATTGTCATGCGGTTTTGTATTTTGTTGGATGAATTTGTTGCTTGAAGTCCTGACAGTTGTGGGATAATAAGTATTTTTAAGATGATATTTTTCACACGTACTCCTGCGAGACACTTGTTTTTCTCGTTTAAATTGTCTTAATTTGCAGCACGAAATACGGGAGTGGCTCAGTTGGTAGAGCATCGGTCTCCAAAACCGAGGGTCGGGAGTTCGAACCTCTCCTCCCGTGCAGAAAGAGGTTGAACAGACAACCTCTTTTTTTATTTATATAGATAAAATGATATGACGAAATTGGTAATTTTTGATTTGGATGGGACATTGTTGAATTCTTTACAGGATTTGGCAACGAGTACGAATTATGCTTTGCAGCGACATGGGTACCCGACACATGAATTGCCTGCTTTTCGTTATTTCGTGGGGAACGGGATCGATAAGCTACTTGAACGGGCTTTACCGGAGGCAGAACGCTCGCGTGAGAATGTGTTGAAGATCCGGGAAGATTTCATGGCTTATTATGCCGAGCATAAGGCAGACTTCACGGCTCCTTATGATGGGATTTGCGAATTGCTGAAGACACTGAAGCGTCATCAGCTGTTGTTAGCCGTGGCCTCCAATAAATACCACGCGGCTACGCGGGAGTTGATTCCGGAGTACTTTGGTGAGGGAGTCTTCGATTTTGTTTATGGCCAACGGGAAGGTATTCCCGCGAAACCCAATCCCACGATTGTTTTTGACATCATGAAAGAGGCTGGAGTTTCTAAGGAAGAGGTGCTTTACGTGGGAGATTCCGGTGTGGATATGCAGACAGCCGTGAATAGCGGTGTGACCTCGATCGGGGTGACCTGGGGATTCCGGGATCGGAAAGAGTTGTTGGCAAATGGGGCTCAATATATTGCTGATGAACCTTATGAGATTATGAAGTGGGTTCATTTGTAGGCATTTTTTATTTTACTTGTTTACTCGAAAATATTTTCTATTTTTGTGCCAAATGCGAGTGAAATGGCAAACTCTAATGAGATATTATCTTTGTACAAGCATGATGAAAGGGCTGCTTTGCAGAAACTTTTTGATATCTATTATGAACCACTTTTGCTTTATTGCTACCGTTTGATACGAGATTCGGAAAGTGCAGAGGATATCGTACAGGATTGTTTCGTGCACATATGGCGTTCTCGGCGCTTGGAAAATTTTGAAGGAGAACTGGATCGGTTCATGTTTCAGGCAATAAAGTTCAGGGCGATCAATTATGTCCGCGATCAATATCGAAGAGATCGGTTAGCTGATAATATTTCTGAGGAGAATGATGAACTACCGACTTATTTTCAAGAGGAAGAGGTGGGAAAGGAAATAGAATTGTTGCACTACACGATTAGTTGCCTTCCGGATGAATGTCGAAAGATATTTTTGATGGCTTGTTTGGATGATATGAAATATCGGGAGATCGCGGAAACGTTGAATATCAGCATTAACACGGTCAAAACACAAATGAAGATAGCCTTGCGATTTTTGCGGGAGCACTTGACACGAGATACATTTTCTTCTATTCTACTTTTTATTTCTACAGGAAAATAATTAAAAATTCGGGAAAAAATCTTTTTTTCTTTTCACCCTAAATGAAAGGTGGGGTGATATATATGTAGAAGAACAAATATTTTGGAATGGAAGAAAATGATATAGATCGAATTTTAGCTGCCAGTTTTACCGGAGAAAAGCTTTCCGAGGAGGAACGATGTCTGTTGGAAGAATGGAAACAAGAGGATGGACATAAGTGGTTTGAGAATGAACTGCATGAGTTGAAAGAGCTTGGTAAAGATTTGAAAAGCCGGGAAGACAAGAATCTTGTTTTTGCTCGAATCGAAAAAAATGTACGAAAGCAACGAAAAGGGCGATTGTTTATTCGTTGGAGTTCTATTGCTGCAAGTATATTGTTGCTAGCCGGTGTTGTGGGGTATTTAATGTATTCTCAAGAAAGTGAAGATAAAACAATGCAGTTGGTGAATATCGGCCCGGGTTCACCTAAAGCGGAACTTGTGTTACCTCAAGGGCAAGTTATCGAGTTGGACTCTTCTTCTCGGGAGATACTTCTTGCCAATCATCAATCAAAAGTGACGAGTAGCAAAAATACATTGATTTATGGTGGTGACACAGATTCTGTGGCTGTAGAGTACCATACTGTTCGGATTCCGTTAGGAGGGGAATTTAGCCTTCAATTGTCCGATAATACGCGTGTGTACCTGAATTCCGGTTCATCATTGCGTTATCCGGTCAGGTTTGCGGGAGGTGTTAGGGAAGTCTTTTTGACAGGAGAGGGATTTTTTGAAGTGACAAAAGATAATGAACGGCCTTTTATAGTGAAAACTGAAGACGTGGACGTGAGCGTGCTGGGGACTTCTTTTAATGTAAATGCTTATCCGGATGAAAAAATGGTCGCAACGACGTTAGTAGAGGGGAAAGTAAGGGTTGGATACGGAACACAAAAATATGATTTGGATCCGGGCATGCGACTTGTGTATGATCGGGAAAATGGGACAGCGGATGTGCGTGTTGTTGATACGGAACTTTATACTTCTTGGAAAGATGGTTATTATTATTTTAAACAAGAGTCTTTGGAGAAAATAATGGATGTATTAGCCAGATGGTATAATTTGAATGTCTTTTTCCAGAATTCAGAGTTGAAGAGTATGGAATTTGGCGGACGCTTGAGACGCTATGAGAATATAAGTTATTTGCTGGAAAAAATGGAAGGAACTCAAGATGTGAAGTTTGTAATTAACGGTAATACCATTATTATAAAAAGAAAAACAGATTGAAAATCTGATCAATCTTCAATCTGCTAAATTAAAATATACTTTTCTTGTCATTTGCACCGAGAAGAAAGTATATCATGTATAATTATTCTACAAATCTATGAAAAAAAAACGAAATGGTGCCAGGTCATACCTTGGGATATCATGGCGCAAGATGTTAATGTTTATGAAATTTTTGAGTATTCTATTGTTTGGGATGTGTATGTCTTTACATGCTAAAGTACTATCTCAAGAGGCGAAAGTTACTCTTGACATGAAAAACGTGGCGTTAACCACCGTGTTAGAGGAGCTTGGTAAACAATCGAAATGTGATTTCTTTTACAATTACGCTTTGATGCAGTCGAAAGGGATGGTAAATGTGAAAGCAGAGAATCTGGAACTTGGAAAAGTTTTGGAAGAGTTATTACCCAAGTTAGGATTGACATTTACTTTTGACCAAAATGTTATTGTTATCCGGGAGAAAGTAAGTGACGAGAAGTCGAAATTCGTACGTGTCAAAGGTTATGTGTATGACATTCACAAGCAAGGAATGCCTGGAGTAACGGTGAAGGTAGCAGGATTGCCTATTGGAACGTCCACAAACTCTAAAGGCTGGTTTGTGTTAGATTTGCCTTTACAGAAAGGATCTTTGGAATTTTCTTTTGTAGGATATAAAAAGCAAATAATTGACTTTTCTCAAAAAACGGCTCAAGATACGTTGTATGTAACCCTAGAAGAAGATTCACAAAAGATGGAGGAAGTTGTTGTTACCGGTTATCAAACTGTAAATAGACGAGACATGGTTGGTGCCCATAAAACATTAAAAGCTTCCGATATTTTAATGCCGGCTTATAGTTCAATCGACCAAATGTTACAGGGACAGGTTGCCGGTTTAATGGTTGTTAATACAAGTTCTCGTGTTGGAACTAGTCCTAAAATAAAATTGAGAGGAACTTCTACAATTTTGGGGAATCAATCTCCTTTGTGGGTGGTAGATGGAATTGTGCAGGAGGATCCGCTTGAGTTGGAGGTATCCAGTTCTATGACTCAAGATCTGAAAGATATAATTGGTAGTCAAGTGTCTTGGTTGAATCCGATGGATATTGAAACAATAACGGTATTGAAGGATGCTTCAGCTACGGCAATTTACGGATCGAAGGCGTCGAATGGTGTGATTGTGATTACGACTAAAAAGGGAAAAGCAAGTCAATTGACAATCAATTATTCCGGTAATATGACGATCAATACTCGTCCCAATTACGGTATGTTTAATTACATGAATTCTAAGGAACGTATTCAATTTTCTCAAGATGTTTTCAATGCGGGGATGAGATATAGTAGCGAACCGTTTGCCGATCCGTACACGTACGAGGGGGCTATGCAAATGTATATTGCCGGGGATATGACGAGAGATGAATTTGCAAAACGGAAGGCTTTTTTGGAAACGGTGAATACAGATTGGTTTGATTTATTAACCCGTTCGGCCGTGAGCCACAACCATAACTTGAGTTTCCGCGGTGGTAATGAAACAATTACATATAATGTATCTTTAGGATATAGTAATTCTTTAGGCCAAGAAATCGGTAATGAGAGTGAAAAAATGACAGGACGAGTTTCTGTGGATACGCGATTACATGAAAAAGTACGTTTGAATACAATGATCAATGTATCTTCTACGGAAACGAATGCATTTGGGGCAGGCGTGAATCCCATGTCGTATGCGACGACAACAAGTCGGGCGATCCCAGCTTACGATGAAAAAGGAGACCCCGTTTATTATAATGTGAGTTCGATGTATAGCAGATATAATTCTGTTAAGATGTTAAAGTATAATTTTATTAACGAGCGAGATAATGGAGGTTCTACGAGTCGAAATTTTTATGCTTCAGCAAATTTGAATTTTAAGTGGGAAATTCTAGACGGATTGTCATATGAATTTGTTGGAGGATATACCTCAAACAACACGAATTCGGAGTCTTACATGACTGAGCAAAGTTTTTATGTTGCTAATAGCTATAGAGGGTATGATTACGGAACGGTGGAAGCTACCGATCCTCTTTACAAGGCAGCCATGTTGCCATTTGGTGGAGTTTTAGTTACTTCTGATGCGACTCAACGTTCTTATAACATTCAAAATAAGATCTTGTTTTCTAAAAATTTTGATGAAAACCATCGTTTAAATGTGATGATTGCTATGGAATTGCGATCTGGGAAAAAGATTGTAAATGGAAATACGGTATTTGGTTATTTACCGGAACGTGGAGAAACCGTAGCGACACCCACTTTACCGTCTGATTTTACATCCATGGGTACGGCAACAATTTCCGGTTGGGCATATTGAGCAGTTTATATTCCGGAGCTTGGAAGCGCTCGCATCAAACAGATAATTATTTGTCCTATTTTGCTACATTGGCTTATTCGTTGAAAAATCGATACGTGTTTAATTTTTCAGTTCGTAACGATGTTTCCAATCGTTTCGGCCAAGATACGAAGAATCGTTTTGATCCGACTTATTCTTTTGGGTTGTCGTGGAATGCAATGGGTGAAGAGTGGTTGCAACAACAAAAATGGATACATGCTTTAAATATGCGCGTAACATACGGAATACAAGGTAATGCACTAACAAATATTGGTCCGGATTTAGTTTTAAGTAGAGGTGCTCTTGATTCTGACTATAAGCAATTTACTTCAAAAATTTATCGGTTGCCTAATCCTGACCTTTCCTGGGAAAGAACAAAATCTTGGGATTTGGGTGTAGATTTTGGATTGTTTAATCTGTTTGATTTATCATTTGACTATTATTGGCGTAAATCCAATGCGATTGTGACTCAAAAAATTGCTTACGAATATGGAAAAACTTCCATGGAGAAGAATGGTGGAATGTTGACGAATGAAGGCGTTGAGTTTACATTGAGTTTTACCCCGGTAAGAACGAAGAATTGGGCATTTAGTGTAGCTTTAAATGCATCAAAGAATTGGAACGAATTGGGAAAAACCGATTACGAACCAACGAGAACTGCTTTTATTTCAGGTTCAACTAGTAGAATATTGAAAAAAGGGTATCCTCTTGGAGCGTTTTGGTCTTATTCATTTGCCGGCATAAGTGATGAAGATGGGCGACCGTTGTTTAATTATTTGGATGTTCCGGAAGAAGAGAGAAGTTCAGATATTGACCCGACAACTTATTTGGTTTATTCCGGAACGACGGAACCTGATTTCACCGGAGGTTTAAATCTTAGTTTACGTTGGAAGAATTTGTCCTTGTCGTCTAATTTCTCGTTGCTGTTAGGAGGAAAGAAACGTTTACCTTCTCCTTATGAAAATATTAGTAAGGGTATGTACATGCCTGATGCAACCGTCAATCTGAGCAAAGATTTGTTGAAACGTTGGCAGAAACCGGGAGATAAAACGAATATACCAGGATTCGTGACCATGGGACAAACTGGAATGATAACCTTGCCCGACGGACAACAAGAGTCGTGGATTGAAGTTTGGGAGAACTCGGATGTTATGGTTGCAAATGCCTCTTTTTTCCGTTGTAATCAATTGTCTCTTTCTTGGCGGATGCAGGATGCTTGGTGCAAGCGGATTGGAGTAAAATCTCTTTCTTTGAATGGATCTGTTTCTAATTTATTCGTAATTGCTAGTAAACGCTTTAATGGTTTCGATCCAGAACTAGGGAATAGCGTACACCCGAAGAATTTCTCTATCGGAATTAATGTCGGATTTTAAAATGTAGGAAGATGAAAAAGTTATTGACGATATTTATTGCAGGATTAACGATCTCTTGTTCTGATTTCTTAGAACCGAAGTCGGAAAGCGAATACATTCCGAAAGAGGCCTCCTCTCTTAACGAGATGTTGTTGGCTGAAGCTTATGTCGCTGCTAGTGCTCAGCGTGATATTTTGACAACATTGTCGTTGTTGGATGATGACATTATGTGTTCTGATGTAGATGCAGAGGAAGACGGATCGGATGCGACTGAATACGAAAAATGTCAAGCATTTTTCACATGGCAACCGGATGCTTGTGTAATAGCAGAACGATTAGGAGTAAATATGGCCATATGGGATATTTATTATGGCGTTATTCTAGGAGCGAATGCTGCATTGGATTATATTGATGACGTATCAGGTACGGAGGATGAAAAGAATAATGTGAAGGCACAAGCCTTGGCTTTAAGAGGGTATTATTATTTTCAATTGGTAAATTTCTTTGGAGCTCCTTATAATGATAATAAAAAGGCTGATGGTGTTCCTTTGAAGCTGACAAGTGCATTAGGTTCAGATGAACTTCCACGTAATTCGGTTGAAGAGGTATATACACAAGTGTTAGCTGATTTGAAAGAGTCGGAAAGACTTTACAAGACCCTTCCTGAAGATATGCAATTCAAGCGAAACGGGAGAACAAGTTTGCCGATGGTACAATTATTATTATCCCGGGTGTACCTCTATATGGAGAATTGGTCAGAGGCTGCGAAGTATGCCCAAGCTGTAATTGATAATGGGAATTTTTCTTTGGCTGATCTGAATACGTTTACCTCTTCTCAGAAAGAAGCTTACTACAATTTTACAACACAGGAATGTCCGGAAACAATTTGGGTATTTGGTTCTGTGAGATCTTATTGGTCGGATTTTGATATCATGATGAAACGAGAAGAGTCTGACCGTTGGGATACTTATACTTATTCTTTTTATTTCCTGAATGCTTCGTCTGATTTGGTTTCGCTTTATCTGGATAACGATTTGCGAAAAACAAAATCTTTGGTGAGTGAGGTATATCTTGACCAATCTACTTACAAAGGTGTTGCAACTGGAGCCTATCTTCCTTTTGGAAAGTTTGCAATATCGAAGAGTAGGTATGATGTACCATCAGTTGTTATGACAAGCGGTCAAGGATATTTCGCACATGCGTTTCGATTATCTGAGGCTTATTTGAATTTGGCGGAAGCATCCGTTTTGCGAGAGGATGAGGATGGTACTATCACGGCATTGAAAGCATTGAACGATTTGAGAGAAAAACGTTTTGAGAATTATGCACCACTCTCCGGTTTGACCGGTGATGCCCTGTTAGCGAAGGTTCGTGAAGAACGTCGAATGGAATTGTGTTTCGAGGGATTTCGGTGGTTTGATTTGAGACGTTATGGCATGCCGTCCATTACTCATGATTGGAAAGTTAGCAATGGAAACGGAGGTAAAGATATGACACGTTATGTGTTACAAGAAAAAGATCCATTTTATACATTGCCAATTCCGGAATACATCATGGAAATGAATCGTGCCTTAACCCAAAATCCGTTACCCGCTAAAAGAACCGGGATTCAAGTTACAGAATGAAATGATAAAAATGAATATTTATGAAATGGAAGAATTATCTATATAGTTTATCGATATGTTTATTGTTTGTATCCTGCTATAACGAGGATGCATTAAAGACCTCTGATGAGGAAAATATCGATCGTTTTGAATTTCCTCAGGGAAATAATACTTGGGATGAAGATATTCAAGAAATTTTGGATCAATATGGTGTCATGTTAGTTTATAAGGGGGTAACATCAGCCGACTTGAGTCGTTCTTGGATGTCCTATGCTTCCACGAATAATAGCGCTGAAGAGTTGAAAGACGAGGAGGTGAAGTTTCTCGTGAATTATTTAAAGAATCATATTTTTGCCTATTTATCTCCGAAGGTGACAACAAAAGTATTTAAACCTTATTGGTTTTTGCTAAAAAACTATTTCAGTAATGGACGTCCTTTGAAAAGTAATTATAATGGAATGGATTTTTGGGCTTCATGTATGCATTTTACAGAAGAGGTCTATATGGAGAAAACGGCTGGTAGTTATTATGCATCACAGTGGGACAAATATAAAAACTTGCCTAGCACGAAAGCTGAATACTTTTCATTGCGAGGAGGCCTGTTGTACACGATTTTGCAAAATGCTGTAAACTTAGGGAACATAACTATTCCGGAGGAATATGATGACGGATTTGATTATTCTACAGAATTTGTTACGAATGATCCCGGAAATGCAAATTATCCTTATAATCGGGGATTTATTACAGCTTCAGATGGATTTGGTTACTTTTATAAAATAACTTCCAGAAAGCCTGTTACTCGTTTGAAGAATTTCTTTCAATACATTCACCTTGGTTTTTATTATTCAGATGAGGAGATAGAAGTTCAGTTTCCCCGAGAGACTTATCCTTTTTTGCGGGAGAAATTGGATATTGTAAAAAATCATTTAAAAACAACGTATGGAATAGATCTTCAGGCTATACATAATGGACCGGAGATAGACTAAAATTTAAAGGAAAGCATGTCGAAAGTCTATGTCATTTGTGACATGGAGAGTGGATAATGTTTGTGTTTTTTAGTATTGTGTTTTAGTTCCACAAATTGGAGGAATTGGGACATATGGCCTTCGATGTGCTTTTCTTTACCTATTGTATATTGTAAATCACTTAAAAAGAATTGAAATGAAAAATTGGTTAGTAACAGTATGTTGTATGATGTTGTTTGTTATGCCTTCTGGTGTAATGGGACAATCGGAAAAATCTTTAAAAGAAGAAGTTAAAGATTTATGGAGAGAATTTGAGATCAGTGACAAAGATACGGTCAAAGCTATCTTGGCGCAGGGAGATAAAATAAAAAAATATATTGCTTCCAAAGACAAAAATGATGTAAAAGCTACCCTTGAAAATAATGGAGAACTTGTTCGACAACTTTTTGTTTATTATAGTGTTCCTTACAAGAAAGATAAAAAAATAATTCCTGTAAAGCATCAAAAGGAGATTAAAAAGTGGATGAACTCAATTGATATTTATGCGGATGAATTTGTGGAAGATAAAGCTTTTGCTTTAAAAGTCGACCAATATTTTTCCGTGCGAGCTCTGGGCGAAGGAGCTATTGCGGATGAACTTTGGGGAGAAAAGGGGAAATATAAATATGATTATGAGAAATATAAAGAATTATTGGAATCAGGGTGTACGAAAGCAATTTTAAACTATTTTCCTTCTTTGCGAACCGTATTTATGTACCAAGGCTATACTCCCGCGTTGAAACAAATATATCCTTTGGTAGAGCAAAAAATGCCAAAAGGGAAAAAAAAGGAGGAGTTGATGGCAAGATTTCAGAGGGCTGAACGAGTAGAACCGGGAAAACCGGCACCGGCATTTACCATGAAAGATGCACACGATAAAGAGCATTCGTTGAAAGACTATAGAGGAAAGATTTTGGTTATAGATGTATGGGCAACTTGGTGCAGCGGGTGTGTGGCTAAATTGCCTTATTATGTCAAAATAGCTGAAAAATATAAAGGACGAAAAGATATCGAGTTTATCACTGTGTCTCAGGATCGTAATTGGGATGCATGGCAAAAAGGACTTGTAAGATTGAAAGCAACGGAATTAACTAATTTGTTTGAATGTGGAACGTTTGCCGAAGATTACAATATACCGGGAATTCCATTGTATATGATCATCGATGAGAAAGGCAATTTTATTGTTTCAAAAATTCCATTTGAAAATTTGGAAGAAATGATAGAGAAAGTATTAAACGAGAGAAAGCGATGAGAAGCAATGTTTTAATGTTTTGTCTAATTTCATTCTATATCGTAACAGGATGTTCTTCAAGAACATCTTGTTACCGATTTACGTTGAGAGGTGAGTTGGACGGGATGAAATATGGAAAAATGTTTTTGTACAAACAGGGGGATAGCAGGCATCCATTGGATTCTGCAGAAGTGAGTGGTGGTAAATTTGTATTAAAAACAGCAGTGCCGGAACCAGGAAAGTTTACGATTCAAGTAAATAGAAAAAGCTTGATTTGTTATTTGGATGGAGAAGAGATGTTCTTAAAAGGAAATTATGATTCTTTTTCTAAAAGTAAATTGGAGGGCTCTCCTGCTAATGATTTGGATAAAAAATATCAGAATTTGTTGGATAAATATGTTCGTTCGGAATGTGATTCTTTGTTACGAGAATATAGGAAAGCATTTGGGGCGAATGATGTGGAGTTGGGAGATCGGCTAATGACTCGTATTTTGCAATTGGAGAATGAAGTGCAATTTCAATTGACAGAAGAACTTGTACGAGAGAATCCGAACAGTATATTTTCTGCTCATATTTCGACTCTTGTTCTTGGAGGAAGTTATGAGAAAGGGAAAAAGCTATATGATCTATTAGGAAGTAAAGCTCGTGCTTCATCGTGGGGTGTGGCATTGAAACAAAGAGTTGAAGAGTTAGAAAGAACTGCTATCGGAAAGAACTGTCCGGATTTTGAAATGACGGGGGTTAATGGAGAGAAATTTATGATGAGCTCTTTATTGGGATCTTCTTTCAAAAATTCTCTGGTTATCATTGATTTCTGGGCATCTTGGTGTGGGCCGTGTCGACAGGAGATGAAAAGTTTGATGGAACGGTACAAGGAATTTAACGGGCGAGGAGTACAATTTTTAAGTATATCTATAGATGACTCCGAGAAAAAATGGAAAGAGGCTTATAAAGAAGAGGGATTCCCGTGGTTAAGTGTGTGGGATGAAAAGGGGTGGAATAATTCAAAAATTCGAGAGATATTTGGAATAACTCAGATCCCTTTTATCATATTACTTGATAAGGATGGAAAAATTGCCGCCAAGAATATACGCCGAAATACATTGCGAGAGAAAATTGTTGAATTGTTGAATCAATAGAACAAATGGATATGCGAAAAATAATCATATTGTGTTTGGCTTTAACGGTGGGGGTTATTTCATTTGTCAACGCTCAGGACAATAAAGAAGAGAAAAAGTGGGATGAAATAGATTTGGATTCGTCAGAGGTGGAACAATTGGATTCTACTGAGATTATAAATGTAGTCAATAATGTTCTAACACTTAAAAATCCTTCGTTCGATTGGTTCAGACGAGCCACATGGATATTATATAACGTGAAAAGTGAGAAAGTCCGGGAATGTTATGTAATGTGGGCTATTCAGAAAGAATTGGCGCAACATGGATATGGATTTGGAACGGTGAATGATGTGTTGGAAGATATTCGGTTGTGTTCGAAATCCATGAAATTGAGCAATCAGGCGAAGGTCCTTGTTGATCGGTATTGTCGGATTCGCGGAGGACGAAAAGTAGAGGCTCCTGCTTTTGAATTGAAATCTTTGCAAGGAGAAGATGTCCGGTTGGTTGATTTGAAAGGGAAATTTGTATTTATGTTTGTATGGGACGGAGAGAATGCGATGGAAGAGTTGTCGATAATGAAGGCAATTGGTGCAAAATATAAAGATAGTACAAATGTTTGTTGTTTGACCGTAGCGGTATTACCGATAAACAAGACAGAGGCTTGGGAGAATTTTGTACAACGAGAAAAAATAGGTAATCATCTCAAATGCTTGCATACAGAAAAAAACTCTTCTTTTATTCAAGATTATTGTATTACGGAGTTGCCGCGGTGTGTTTTAATAGATCAGGATGGAAAGATCGTGAACGCTTGGGGTATTTCTCCCAAAGAAGATGGTTTTATGTTTTATCTTGATCGTGTGATAAACAGGTTGGAAGCTGAACCTGTAAGTATAAATGACTATAGATAATACCGATGAAAAATATATTTCTTCTGTTAATATGCTTTTTCTGTTTACTTTCTTGTGAGAAAAGACCGGATACCGTGTTTTATAATGTTAACGTGGTAGATGTTGAAAACGGGAAAATTGTACCGGGAATGACTGTTTCGGTGAAAGACGGAATCATTTTAAAAATAAAGAAAGCAGATACTCGGATCAAAGAGGGAGAACAAGATTTAACGGGTTTGTATATGATGCCCGGTTTAATTGATTCTCATGCTCATCTAGGGGATTGTGGACGAATGGGATGGCTTAATAATACCGTGAAATCTTACATAAAAGAGGGTGTTACGACGATTCGAGATGCTGGAGGTGATATGCGCCCGCTGAAAATTTATAAAGCTCAGTTGGATAGTGGTACAATGGTGGGACCGGACGTTTATTTTTCTTCTTTTTGGGCCGGACCGAAATATTTTTATATGAGGCCTCGTTTTGAAACGAAGGGTTATCCGACTGAAAATGCACCCTGGAGCCAAAGTGTTTCTGATACGGCTAGCGTGGAGGAACTGGAAAAAATGGTTATAGAGGCTAAAGAATATGGTTGCACGGGATTGAAGTTGTATGATTATCTTTCTGCAGAGATGCTACAGAAAATAATTCCATTGTGTCATAAGCATGGACTTAAAGCGTGGGGACATGCGGAAAACAGGTTAGCAGATGCATTGGAGGTCGTGAAAGCGGGCGTAGAAACCGTGTCTCATATTTATTTGATTGTCGGTTTGAGAAACTGTTATTCTTCCGAATACCGGAAAAAATGTTTTACTCCAGAGGAGATAACCCGTCGGGATTCTATTTACAAAGAGATGATTGCCCGAGGTACAATTCTGGATGCCACAATCACAGTTTCAAAAGAGATGAATTTCCTTTATCGTGTGGTAAATGAAGCTTATCGTGCCGGGGTGAAAATAGATGCAGGAACTGATGTGATTGATGGAAAAACTATTTTTCAGCAAGAGTTGAATTTATTGGTAGATTCTTGTGGGATGAGTATTCCTGATGTACTGCGGGCTGCAACTGTTGTCGGGGCTGAAGTCGTCGGAAAAGAAGGGAAATTGGGAGTGATTCGAGAAGGAGCAGAAGCGGATTTGTTAGTATTGAAATCTAACCCATTGGAGTCATTGAATGCTCTTCAAGACCGGAAAGCGTTGTATATAAATGGAATAGAAGTAAAGTGATACTGATCTTTTGATCAGTATAGATGTTTAATCTTATATAAAAATCATTGTAATGAAAAGATTGTATGTAACACTACTTGTAGTGGTAATGCTCATCCCTTGTCTGTTGGTAAACGGGAGCGAGCGGAAAAAGAACAAGAAAAAGGAAAATGTCGTACAGACAGATGTCGAGAAAAAGAAAAATGTAAGTAAGTATGACAAATTATTAAAACAGCCTGGTGTTGAAACAGCAAAAGGTGATTTTATGACAATTCATAAGATCGGAGATAAAATTTATTTTGAATATCCGGTAAAGTATTTTGATCGTGAAATTCTTGTGGGAAGTACGGTTGCTTCGTCTGGTTTTGCAAGAATGATTAATGTGGGGTATAAGTATCAGGGACCTCAGCATTTAATGGTAGAGTTGAAAGATTCAACGGTATTTTTTAATGTTCCAAATACAAAAGCCTATTTGAATAGTGAGGATCCAGGACTTAAAGAAGCCATGGAGAAGAATTTCATCCCTAATCTTTATAAGAAATTCCCGGTGTTAGCTTATAATGCGGATAGTTCCCGAGTTGTATTTGAGGCAACCAAGATGTTATCGGAATTGGGACCCGTTGGAATGTCTATAAGAGGATTTATGATGGAACCCAAAAAAGAGAATATTTCTTATGGGAAAATAAAAGCATTTGATGATAATGCTTCTATTGAGATGAAGCAACAAGTGGATGTTTCTATGCGATTTATGGGAAATCTTCCGATGGGAGATTTATCTGTTTCTTCTGTAGTGTCTTTATTGTTGTTGCCGGAAGAGAAGATGAAACCGCGTATCCAAGATTCGCGTATTGGCATTTTTTCAACAAATGGATTTAGCGGGGCTATGGTTTCCATGCCTAAAATAGAGGTGAGCGATAAAACAGACGGTTTTCGGGAATTTTTGTTTGCCAATCGTTGGAAACTAGAACCGGTAAACGAAGAGGCTTGGAAACGTGGTGAATTAACAGAGGTAAAGAAACCGATTGTTTGGTATGTGGATAATACATTCCCGTCAACTTGGAAAGAACCGATAAAAAAAGGCGTTTTACGTTGGAACAAAGCTTTTGAGCAAATTGGTTTAAAAAATGTGATGCAAGTTCGAGATTTCCCAACGGATGATCCCTCGTTCGACCCGGACAACTTGAAATATTCTTGTATTCGTTATTGTCCGGATGATGAGAAAAACGCCATGGGGCCGAGTTGGGTTGATCCGACAACCGGAGAAATTATAAATGCATCCGTGATCGTGTATAACGATATGGTGAAATTAATTAATCACTGGCGCTTTATACAAACATCTCAAATTGATCCTCGCGTACGAGTAGAAAAGATGCCTCAAGACGTGAGAGACGAATCCATCGAGTATGTGGTGGCTCATGAGATTGGTCACACGTTGGGATTGATGCATAATATGGGGGCTTCTGCTGCTATTCCGGTAGATTCTTTACGTTCTGCTACATTTACGCAAAAATACGGGACAACTCCTTCCATAATGGATTATGCGCGCTTTAATTATGTGGCTCAACCGGAAGACAAAGGGGTGAAATTGACTCCTCCGGAGTTAGGAGTATATGATTATTACGCTATTAAATGGCTTTATACTCCTATTTTTGGAGCGAAAGATATGTGGGAAGAAGCAGCAATTGCAGAGAAATGGATAGACGAAAAGGCCGGTGATCCTTTTTATCGTTACGGGGCACAACAGGTATCTGCCATTTGGGATCCCAGTTCTTTGGCGGAAGATTTGGGTGATAATCCGGTAAAAGCAGGTAAATATGGTGTGAAAAACTTGAAATATATACTGAAAAACTTGGATGAATGGAGTGGAGAAACCGGTGATGTTGAACGCCGTAAAGAGCTTTATGGAGAATTGGCAAGTCAATATGTTCGTTATTTATCAAATGCCATTTATCAGATTGGAGGTTTTAAAGTATCTCGCGTAAAAGAAAATACACCGGGAAAACCTGTTGAGGTTGTATCCAAAAAAGATCAGAAGGAAGCTTTAACTTGGGTGATGAATGAATTACGAAATTGTGAGTGGCTTGATGATTCGGAATTATTGAACAAATTTGGGGTGAGAATAAACATGTCTTCTAAATTGGCAGGATTACACCAGCAATTGTTAGGAAAAACACTTGAAAAAGTAGTTTTGGCTTCACACATGGCTAAAAATCAGAATCCGTATACATTACAAGAATACATGAATGATTTGTATGCAGAATTATTTGCCTCTACGATTAAGGGAAAACGTTTGACTGATACAGAAAAAGGTTTACAACGAGGAATCGTTACGAGTTTAACGCAGGCTCTAAATAGTCGGGGTGGAGGTAATTTTGTAGTTGGAATGGGAATTGCAAATCACACAGAAGATTCTTGTTGTTCTGCTTCGGAAGAGGACGAGGTAAATACCTTTGGTCCGACATCTCGTTCCGTGCTGTATGGATATAGTGTTGCAGAGATTAATGACATCGCAGTTTATCAATTAGCATTATTGGAAAAAATAAGTAGTTTGTTGAAGACGAAAGTGAATTCATCTGTTGATAAAGCTCATTATGCTTATTTATATCGAGAGGTGAGTAAAGCGTTGAAAATAGATTGATATAATTCCAAAAAGAATGTAAGTATTAAAATGAGTTGATACAACTCAAAATAAAGTGTGTAGCCTGTCATTGATGAAATTCCCAGCAATGGCAGGCTTCTTTTAAATCTACTCTCGTGATACTACTCAAATCTTACCCCAATAAGGTAGTAAACAAACCCAAATAATACCACATACTCAGAACTCATCCGAAGTTCACTCGTAGCTGAACCATCCCGTAACGTTTGAGCAACGGATGTGCAACGTTTGAGCAACGGTTAAGTGGGATTATTTCTATAGCTTTTCAGTAGGATTTCCCCTAGTTTTCAGTATAAGTTATTCCCGATGGTTCTATTAAACTTGCATTAAATAATTACCACGGAGAGTAACTTAGCTCTCCCTCTGTTTATAGAGGGAGTACGGCGAAGCCGGGAGGGAGTTGATTCCCTGTAAAGTTGTATATAAGTTCCTAAAAGTTTTATTTTAAATTTTCAACGGTTTGACACAACCATTTGAGGAATAAACATTTAGCGGAGTATTTGAGAAATAACAGTAACGAATTGGCAACCGTGCGATTTTCAGCGGTTTGCGGTGCTATGCTGTCAAATAACTCTTTTTGCAAAATTAGAATATCTTTTTTGAAATTCCAAGAATTTATATTCAAATTAAATGCCGCCTTGTTATTTCTATTGTCAAAGCTGCATCCATTCTCTACGTTTCTCTTTCGGAAAACGGTTGGCGGCAATACGAAGCATGACACGGGGCATTTCTTGCCGGTATTTGTCAATAAAGAGACTGAGCCGAATGAGGTCGTATTTACCCGCTTCATGCAACATCCATCCTACAGCTTTTTGTACCAGAACGTGGGGACTCCCCATCAAGGAGAGAGCAAGACGATATGTATCTTCAACATTACCATTATGTATAAACGTGTATGTAGCCATCATAGCGATACGGTTGTCCCAAGGCGAATCGCTTTTGGCTAACCGGTACAATACATCGCACGGTTTGTCATGTAGATATTCACCGACGATATAGGGAGATGAACTGTCTATTAAATCCCAATCGTTTATACAATTCGTATGATTGATGTAGAACTCGAAAATTTCAGTCCGTTCGCGTTCGTCTCCTTGTTTGAACTGTTTTTTGAGTATGATAAGCGCACACATTCGGTGTTCATGGACTTCTGACAAAAGCAACTGTTCTATTTCATCCAAACAAATATTGACGTACCGTTCGGCTACTTTTCTTATTTCCGCAACTTTAATGCCTATAAAGAAATCAGCCCCCACGCATCCTATTCTGTTTGATTCGGAACGGAAAGCGGTTCGGTTGTCAGCCACTTCATCCAGTTCGTCTATCAGCTTATGTACCTGCGCAGATAACTGTTCCATTTTATAAATCTTTCAATTTAGGCGATTCTGTTGCAATTAACTTTCTATCGAATGCAGCATATAGATACATAGCGGCAACGGAAGAGTATGGCGACCATTTCCGGCAACGCCGTTTGACCGCTTCCGGTTTCACATTCCGGGTACGGTAAAGCCACTTGTAAGCGGCTAAAAAGGTGGCATCCTCGTATGGAAGCACGTCGGGGCGATTGATTTTATAAAGATACATTTTGGCAGTCCAATTTCCTATGCCCTTGATAGCCGTCAGGGACTTTATAATCTCCGCATCGGAAAGTTCTTTGAGTTTTCCGAAGTCGAGACTGCCGGTTTCTACCATGAACGCTATTTCCCGGATGCACTCGGCTTTTCTCAAGGAAATACCTGTCTTTTTTAATTCATAGACAGACAACGAACATATTGCCCCGGCCGTCATTTCTCCCCGACAAAGGTCTGACAATCGTCCTGTCATCACATCGGCGGCTTGGATAGAAAGCATCTGTCCTATAACCTGCTCTATGAAGAAGCGAAAATCATCTTTGAGGTCAGTATGAGAAAGCGGACCGACCCGCTCTATCAGCCAAGCCAGCTTCTTATCCCTTCTTTTAAGAACAGAAACAGCTTCTTCATATAGTGGAAAGTTTTGTTCCGTCATATTACTTCATCTTTTGTCATTCAGGAAGATACGACCTTTAAGCCTATAATGGAAACTATCAGCGTAAAGATAAAGAAAAGCCTTCCGAAACTTACCGGCTCCTTAAAAAAGAGAATGCCAATCAGAACCGTGCCGACGGCACCGATTCCCGTCCAGACGGCATAAGCTGTGCCGATAGGCAAAGTTTTCAAAACTTTAGTCACGATGTACAAACTAAGCGCAATGGCACTTACCGTGCCTATGCACCACAAACCTTTTTCAAATCCTGCAGTCTTGCTCACTTTGCTCAAGCAGAAGGTAAAAACGAGCTCGATGCACCCGGATACCACTAAAAGCAACCAATTCATAACTTTAATTCTTTATGGGGTGCGAATTTCGGTATTTGCGGTTTGTTTCTTCTTTACATGTTTTAAAAAGCGATTTTACATTTGATAAATTCATTTCATTTGGGCTCTGATACGGCTCAAATTGACTTGGGAAATACCCAAATAAGAGGCTATTATACCTAATGGAACCCGCTGTATAATGCTTGGATATTCATTTATGAGTTCCTGATACCTTTCCAATGATGTCTTGAATTGCCGTGCTATAAACAATTTTTCTGATTTGATACAAGCTGATTCCGCATACCGGCGTCCCCAATTGGCTATATGTATATCGTTCCGATATAAATCCTGCAACCGTCCCAAATCAATTTCATACAAAACACAATCCTCTAGAAGTTCTACTGTGGCATATTCTCCCAAACCTGCAAAAAGAGTTTGCAGAGGAAATATAAGGTCTCCTTCCTGACCGAACCAGAATGTGATTTCCTTGTCGTTTTTATGTGCATATGCCCGAACGATTCCTTTCTTTATGAAATAAGACTTTGTTTCCTTTTTATATTCCCGATGCAAATGAAATTTTTTAGGGTATTCCACTTCCGATATTGAAGCTGCCAATGTGTCAAGAGAAAGTTGTGGCAGCGGATATATACTGTTTATTATATCATTAATATTCATTTTGTTAAATCTTACATATCGAACAATTATACCGTTGCAAAATTACGAAAAGTGCCGTTCATGCGAAATGATGAACGGCACTTTTTATTATTCCCAGTGAAATAAAACGGCTACAGTTTCATTCCCCTGCCTTTCCGTTGCTGTATAACGGGTTGGCGTATGGTCTGCCTTAGTTTCTCGAACTGCTCCCTGAACCATTCGCCGATGGGTCGCAAGTCAATCGTAAGGATAAACTTACCGTTGTCAGAGAATACTTTGGCTTTAACATCTTTTGCCATGAATTTCCGCTTGTGTTCTTCCGAATACAACTCGCCGTTGTACTCAATGGGTTTACCTGTCAGCAATGTCGCAGTCTGCTCTTTATTGAAACCTACAGCAAGGCACAATATTTCAATGTTAATCATGTCCTTGATTTGTGGGAACCATTTCAAGGTCTTGTTTAACAACACCGTAAGCCGTGAAATCTCACGTTTGAGGTTTGTTTCTGTCTGTGCCAATTCGTTGATATGCTTCTGTTGCATATCCAGCATTTGGCGGCTGTGGTCTGCCTGCATGGTCTGTATCTTGTCTTGCAGAGCCTCTATCGTTTCCTCGTGGTCGGCTACCTCCCTATGCAGGATGCTGTTCTCCCTCTTCAATGCCTTGACCTTGTTGCTCCCGAAAAGAGAGCCGACACTCTCGGCGATGTTGGCAGCTGCGGTCGTCGCAGCCCCTTTCAGCCGCTCGGTCTGTATCTCCTTTTTCGCCCGTACAAGCTCCTCCTGTGCCGTATCTTTCCGTTCCTGCAATTCCATCACCTCCGCTTTCAGTTCTTCAGTCTGACGCTTTATGTCACGGTAGTACTGCTGCGTGGAAACGTGCCTTGCGTCCGAACCGTCAATCCCCCTTTGCAGCCCGTATTTCGCCATCGCTGCGGCATAGCTGTCCTGATAGGATTTCAGTTTCAAACGGTTCATGATGTCATCGGCGCACAGCCTCACGCTGTCGGCAGGCTTTTTGCGGTAGCGTTTCTTCGCCTGCTCCTCCCGTTTCCTGCGCTTGCGCTCCCCCTTGCCTTATTGGGGAATTTTCAGCGTTGCCTGCAATGCGGCTCGGAAAATTCCCTAATAAGCTACGGTATTTTCTGTCCGCAAATACCCGTGCGCCGTCCGTCCCTGCCAGTTTACTTTGTTTGCCTTGCTTACCTGCTTTGCGTATATGACAATGTAAACAGAGTATCGTTAATCTGTGAGCATTGCAGCCGTCACAAACTCCCCATATCCCGTTTTCCTGCCGGGTTGATGACGGATGAAAATCCGTTGAATTGATGAATAGGGCATCTATAATGTTGATATTCATTGCTATAACAGCTCAACACATTCTCAACAAAGTACTAACCAAAAGAGAAAGGGCAAATGTTCCTGCTTGCAGTCCTCAACAGCTAATTTCTATTGTTGAGCTTTTGTTGAGAATATATATTACTCATTATCATATACTTAATGCTTGTATTCAACAATTCATTAGAATAACGGTGTATCTTATGGCAGAAACGGTCGCACATGTTTCGTGTATGGGTACGTACTAACAGCAATACGCACCCCCGGATGATAGTAGGAACAGACATATTTTCTCTTTTTGCCGGTACATCCTCTTTAACAAGGCATTGCGCAGCCTTTCCGCACCGCATGAGGCGATACGGAATGCGAGTGCGACAACCATTTCAAAACTGTAAACGTCCAGCCCGTAACCGTTCTCCAAACGCAGATAACGTTTTGTGTCGTACTCTTTCAGAACTCCGTTCTTGTAAACGGCTCTGATTCCTGCATGGACTGTAGGGGCGGTTACCCCGAACAGCCCGACAAGTTCCGGCTCGGACATCCACACGTTGGCTGTATCAGTCGGCATGATGATATTACCGTGTTCGTCCATCGTGATAATATTCCTTTCTTCTTTCATCGGTATTCACTTTTAAGGTTACTGAATGGCACGGCAGATGTTCTTCTCCATGTCCTCCAGCTTGTGCGACAAGGCTTCCATGTCCCGGCTTATCTTTTGAGCGGTGATTTTGGCGTATATCTGCGTGGTCTTGATGTTCATGTGCCCCAACAGTCGGCTCACGGTCTCAATCGGCACACCATTGGATAAAAGCATGGTCGTTGCGTTCGTGTGCCTTGCGACATGATAGGTCAAGCGCACCTTGAAACCGCACTGCCTGCCTATCTCTTTCAGTATCTTGTTGCAGGTGGTATTGCTCGGCATGGGGAAAACATGACCGTCCCGTGTCATTCCCTTGTACTTCTCTATTATCCTTTGCGGAACATCCAACAGACGGATGTTCGATTCCGTGTTCGTCTTCTTTCTTCGGGTGATAATCCACAGATTGCCGTCGAAGAAGGTTTGCAGACGGTCGGCGGTGAAATTCTTCACATCGGAATACGCCAGCCCCGTGAACACCGAAAAGACGAACAAGTCCCGTACGAGTTCATGCTGTCCGTTCTTCATCGGCATATCTATAAGCGTCTGTATCTCCGCTTGGGTAAGGTAGCCCCTATCCACGCTTTCCGGGGAGTTGATATATCCGGCAAAGGGATTGAACGGCAGCCGTCCGTCGTTTCTCGCTATCGAGATGATGTGTTTCAGTACAATCATGTAGCCCCACACGGTATTGGTGCGGCACTTCTTCTCCGTCCGCAGGAAATACTCGAAGTCGTTGATGAAAGAGAGGTTCAACTCCTTGAGGGGAATATCCTCACGCTTGTAGGTATGGGGCAGGAACTCCCGGATGTGCTTGCAGACGGTCAGATAACGGGTGAATGTCCCCTGCGCTCGGCTGTGCCCGACTTTCTTGGCGAACTCGGCGTTGTGCTGCTCGAATAGTTTCAGCAAGGTTTCCTGCTTGACACCGATACCGAGATAGGTGTCTTTGAGCTTGGCGGCTGTAACATACCCGTCCGTCTGCATAAGCTCCTGATAGCGGCGGTTCACGTCCACACGGATTTTATCGACGGTATGGTTGATTCGCTGCGCCTCGATGCTCTTGCCCGAAGCACGGCTGTTTTTCACGTCCCACAGGCGTGGGGGAACGTCCAGCTTGCAGCTGAACTGTTTAATCTCGCCGTCCACGGTAAGACGGCACATCAGGGGCAGGTTGCCGTTGGGTTTGGCACTGCCTTTCTTCACGTAGAATAAGACTTTGAATGTACTTCGCATAACTCACCCTTTTTTTGGTTACAAAATTAAATTACAGTGAGTTACCGACAGATAAGCAAATCTGCGCAAATCGCAGAAATAGAAGCGTTTAACTAAAAATTTTCATCCGTTACGGCAGTAATGGGGTGGTAACTGAACTCCTGCCGCATTTGGCTTTAAAGTGGCTTTCAGTTGCTTCCTTACCACATAAAAACGAAGCGTAACGGACACTGTTTCAGTGCTATTCGCTACGCTTCGCTCAAATTTGTATTCTCGCTATGTGTTTATTTTAAAAATGCAGGTTTCATGCAAAAGGAGGGTTGCTTGGATTAAAATTATAGATGGATAAATAAAATGAAGCAAAAGTTATGGGAATGAAAAAAAGTATTCATATATTTGCCCTAATGGAAATAATGGGTAGGAGAGCCTACCTTGGATATATTGTGAAAATTGTTACATCTTGAGCCTGAAATCGCCAAATTTGATGCACACAAGATGGACATATGTTCACGCTGGCAAGCGTGGATTGTTGTCTATTGTGTGCAGGTGTTTGGCGATACCGAGGTTCAAATAGCACGATCCTCGCTTTTTTATTGTGTAATTTTTGCTTTTGGGGATTGGAGTAAAACTAAAATCAAGGTTATGAATAAATCACCAGGGTAAAGAATTAACGAGACTTCTCTAACCATATTCACAAGGTGAAATTTGGAATACTTTTATACCTGTTTCTAAACGATGTTTTCTTGTCTTTTTGTCCGGTATAGTTTTATGGCTGAGGCGTATGATTAAATAGAATACTCGTGTGAAAAGATTGAAAGTCAATAGAAACTAAGGTGGCATTCTATACAAAAAAGAGAGCCCAACGCCTAGGAAACCTTGGAACTCTCCTAAAACAAAATGTTTTATTAAATTATGTAGCACAAATTTATGGAAAAAAAGCGAAACTGCGCTTGGTCATGCTATTGGATAGCATGGCGCAAAATGTTAATGTTTACGAAATTATTGGGAATCTTGTTGTTTGTTGTGTGTATGTTTTTGCCTGCCAGAGGAATAGCTCAGGAAAGAGTAGTATCTGAGAAAGAAAAATCCAAGGTTATCCAAGGGTGGGTGTATGATAAAAATAAGCAAGTATTACCCGGTGTTTCGGTAAAAATAGCAGGGACATCAATCGGAACTTCCACGAATGTGAAAGGGTGGTTTCGGATAACACTGCCCATACAACGGGGTTCCCTGGAATTTTCTTTTATAGGTTTAAAAAAGCAACTTATAAATTTTACGGAGAAGACGGATACGTTGCAAATTGTATTGGAGGAAGATTTGATGGAGTTGGAGGAAGTGACGGTGTCCACGGGATATTATAAAGTGGATAAGCGTCATTTGACAAGTTCCGTGACCACGTTGAAGATGGATGATATCATGCAACCGGGAGTCGGGACGTTGGATCAAATGCTGGAGGGAAGGATTCCGGGAATGATTTTTATGCAGAATAGCGGACAAGTGGGAGCTGCACCCAAGATTAAGATACGTGGAACAACAACGTTGTTGGGAAGTACAGCTCCCTTGTGGGTGTTGGATGGGGTGATTTTGACTGATCCTGTGAATGTTGATCCTGCAAGTATCAATGACTTGGATTTCGTGAACTTGTTAGGGAATGCCATTTCCGGTTTGAATCCCGAGGATATCGAAAAGTTGGACGTGTTGAAAGATGCTTCGGCTACTGCCATTTACGGACCTAAAGCTTCTAACGGTGTTATCGTGATTACCACGAAAAAGGGAAAAGTCGGGGCGCCAACCGTTTCTTATTCATTATCGGGAACCTATCGCCAACGTCCTCGTTACACGGATCGTTCTGTTGATGTGATGAATTCGCAGGAACGAATTGATTTTTCCAAGGAAGTTGTGCGCAAAAAGCAACTTGTGCCGAATTTGACGAGCTACGTGGGGTATGAGGCTGCCTATAATGATTATGTGAATGGGGTGATATCTCCGGATGAATTTATTCGGAAGGTGAAGTATATGGAAACGGTGAATACCGATTGGTTGGGTTTGTTAATGCAAGACACCTATTCTCACGCGCATACGTTGAGTGTTTCCGGGGGATCGGAAAATGTTCGTTATTATACATCGTTGGGGTATTCGGCTGAGAATGGAAATTTGAAAGGAGAAGAGAATAATCGTTACAGCGCGATGGCTAAGGTCGATATCAATTACAATAAGTTTATTCTGTCATTTAATTTAAACGGGAATGTACAGAAAAGGCAGTATACTCCTCAGGAAGTCGGGTTGATGTCGTATGCATTGAATACGGCTCGTAGCGTGGGGGCATATAACGAGGATGGTAGTTTGATGTTTTATCAGAGGGATAATAATTTGGATCACATGTATTCCAAGCCGTTCAGTATTATTAATGAAAGGAAGAATACGGATGATGATGTGCAAACCAATGCGATTAGTGCGAGTGCGAATGTTGAGTATCGATTGATTCCTAGTTTGAAGGTCGGGATGCAATTTTCTTACGGGGTATCTAATTTTGAAGAGAAAGTTTACTTTGGAGAGAAAAGTTGGTATGCGGCAAATTTGAAGAGAGAGTATGCTCCCGGGACTGCTAATTTCGGGTATATAGCAGCTAATTCGGGAATGCCTGTCGGGGGTGAATTGCGATTGAATAATACTAAAAATGAGAATTATAGTATTCGGGCGAATTTGGCCTTCAATAAATTTTTGGATAAAGAAAACAGCCATCAGTTTCAGGCGTCTGTTATCGGTGAGTTGAGTTCTACGCTTTACACCGGTTTTGCCATTACCAAACGAGGGTACATTCCGGAGCGGGGAATGCTTTTTGATGATGTTAATTTGTCGGATTCGTGGGGATACGTGTCATATCCTGATTATGACAATTGGTTAAAAACTAATTCTGCTGCCAAGGGGATTTTGACTCATAATTTGACTCGTCAGGTGGGATTGGTCGGAACGTTGTTTTATGCTTATAAAGATGCGTATATTTTTAATGCTAATATGCGTATCGACGGAAGTAATAAATTCGGGGATGCTAGTAATGAAAAATTAAACCCGATATGGTCCGTTTCCGGTCGGTGGAATATACACGAGAATCTGTTGTCGAATAAATGGTGGATCAATACTCTTGCGTTAAAAGCCTCGTTCGGTTACCAGGGGAATATGTCTGCCCAGGATTCTCCCAACTTGATTGTACAGCGGAAGGGCACGCATTGGGCATTTAACGAATTATACTCTTCCATCAAGTATTACCCGAACCCGCATTTAAAATGGGAAAAGACGTCAACCTATAACATCGAGTTGGAATATTCGTTGTTTAATAACAAGCTAGTCGGGAATTTCAGTTATTATTACCGGCACACGACGGATGCGTTTATGTCAAAAACGGTTTCGAGAATTAACGGTGTTAGCAGTTACACGGTAAATCAGGGGACGTTAAATAATCAAGGTTTTGAATTTGATATTAATTATACCCCCATCGAGAATCTTGGTGCGGGAGGGGAGAAACGCGGTTTTGTGTGGCGTATAAACCCGAATTTCGGTTCCGTGTTCAATCAATTGGTGGATAAAGTGAAAGGTAAAGACAAGGTTTTACAGGATGAAATCAGGTACGGGGATTATCTGGATGGCCGGGTGCAAGTGTCGGGACGTCCCGTGAACACGTTTTATTCCTATAAGTTTACAGGCTTGGATCCCAAGGACGGTCGTCCTACTTTTTACGGGACGGATGCCGACGAGATTGTCGGAAAGGATAAAAATGGGAATGACCTGACTCGTCAGAGAGCGTATGAGTTGATGACGTTGGGAGAGGTGTGTATGGAAGTCATGGAGCATTCCGGTTGTAGGGAACCTTTTTTGCAGGGAAGTATCAGTAATTATTTGGGCTGGAGAAATTGGGGTTTATCTTTTAATTTAGCCTATAGTGTGGGATCGAAGATTCGTCTGTTGCAAATGTATGGAAGCAATAATTCAGCCGTTTTACCTCCGGTGACAAATATGCGAGGTGAATTCGTGAATCGTTGGCAACGTCCCGGAGATGAGGAATATACGAATGTTCCCGGTTTGTTGGATGCTAAAAGTTACAACAGGACTAAAACTCCCTGGTGGAATGATAAACCGTATGAATTTGCCGGAACGATTTGGAATATGTACGACAATTCCAATCTACGTGTTGCTTCGGGAGATTATTTGAAATTGACGAGTTTGTCGTTACGTTATGTCGTTCCGGAGAGGATTTGCCATAAAATGTATATGAAATCGGCCTATTTGAATGTGAGTGGAACAAATCTATTTACCATTTGCAGTAAAAAATTGAAAGGGCAGGATCCCTCTCAATCCGGTTCTTCCGAGTTGATAAACATATCCGTTCGCCCGACTTATAGCCTTAGCTTGAATGTAACATTTTAATGCGTGAAAAAGATGAGAAAATATGTAATCTTAATACTTTGTGGGTTATTGTTTAACTCGTGCGGAAAATTCTTGGAAGAGTTTTCACAGGATTTGGCGTATGCGGAGAGTTGTACCGATTTGGACGAGATTCTTATCGGGAATGGGTACATGGATCAGCCGACGTTTGCTACAGAGGCCAGTATTTATGGAAATGGCTACTATCCTTATATTCATGTGATGGATGACGATGTGGTGATGACAATATTTAAAAAAGATGGCACTAGAGATGTGATTAACAATTTGGTTTCTTTCAAGAATTTCTATGACTGGTCTGACCAATTGACGATAAACCCGAAGACAGAGGAGGAGTGGGAAGATCGGGATTGGGAGAAAATGTATAGTCATATTGCTTACCTGAATGTCATCATCGCTCACGTGAAAAAATTTACAAACGATTCTGTTGAGATTCGAAATAGAATTGAAGGGGAGGCTCGTTTCTTAAGAGGGGCTTATTACTACCTGCTGGTCAATCTTTATGCGAATCCTTACGTGAAAGAGACGGCGTCCACGGATATGGGAGTTCCTTTAAATCTTACCGAGGATATTGTGGATGAATATTATAAACGTAATTCCATGGAAGAGTGTTATCGGGTGATCGTGGAAGATCTGAAAGCTGCCGCGGAGAAATTGAAGGGGGTAACCCAACCGACCATCTATCGGGTGAATGAGCTTGCCGCTCGTGTCTTGTTAAGCAGGGTGTACCTGTATATGGGAGAGTGGCAATTGGCGTTGGATGAATGCCAGAAAGCATTGGCGTTGGAAGGTGTAGAGTTGATGGATTTGAATTCGTTTCCGGGAAGAGAGGGAAACCGGAATATGCTAGATGTACAAAATCCGGAAATTGTATTTACTCAAGGGTATAATGCAACTACTTTATTTTACAAGGATATTAGCTATTTTATGATATGTTCTTTCGCTTGTTCGGAAGAGTTGATTTCTTTATATAACCAATGGGATGATCAGGGAGTCAAGGATTTGAGATTGAATGCCTTTTTTGAACTTCATGGAGATGAGCAGTACAAGGTGGCTAAAGTGGTAGAGAAAGTCTACGATTGTTTTGTGATTCGGAGCGCGGAATTATATTTGAACAAGGCGGAAGCTGAAGCCATGTTGGATAAAGCGGATGCCAAGCAGACGATTAAAACGCTATTGTACAATCGCTTTGAAGGAGAAATCCCCCCTGTAGATGGATTGAGTGGGAAGGATTTAGTCTCGTTTATCCGGGATGAACGACGTCGGGAACTTTGTTTCGAGGCTCACCGTTGGTTTGATTTGCGTCGGTACGCTGTTTCTCCGAAATACCCGGAGAAAAAATCCATAAGACATGAGACTTATGATAAAAATGGAGTCTTGGAAGGGGATTACGTGTTGAAACCGTATGGTGAAGATCCGGCGTGGGTGTTACCGATTCCCGGTTACGAGATCGTGTACAATCAAGGTAATTTGGTGGATAATCCCCAGCGGGTGGAAAGAGAATTGGAGTAACGGATAATAAAAAATAAGTTATATGTGGAAAAGTTATTTATTATATAGTGTATGCGTCTTTATGTTATTGATTTCTTGTAATGAAGAAGATATTAAACTGGATGCAAGTACTGTTGTTGACTGGTTTGCCGTGCCGGATAGACCGGGAGAATTAGGACATTTACTTCATAAAATATATGAAGAGACAGGGGTTTCCGTGTTCGTTAACGACACGTTGGGGTACGTGGAAGATGGTGTTGATGCTAACGGAGATCCGGTCAGATTTTATGAGACCGTAAGTGAAAGATACCTTATTTACAGTTCCGTGTCAAAAGATATTCGTTTCGTTTTATCGAAAGATACGGTTGCCATGTTGAAGGCTGCTTCTGCGATCGAGAAATGGGTGGTCCCGAATTTGCCTCCTTCGGGTAAATATAGGATGAAATCTTTATTGTTGGTTGATAGCTTGTTGACGGCAGATTATGGCGGTGATACGATAAGAGAGGGGGGAAAAACGGCATGGGTTTTTGAGGAATCAATAGAAACAACTCCCGTGGGTAAACTGGCAGATATAAAGAATATGAATGAATCCACGTTGAAGTTTTGGGCCGGAATGGTGCTGAGTGCTAAAGTATATACTTGGTTAGACAGTCATTGTTCTGATTCCCTAAAAGTCTTTTATAAAATGACTAATTCGGATTTACCAACAAAAGCTAGAACTCTATACAATCTGCATGATTATAAATTTTATAGAATGATTGATACCGGAGAGGAGATTGATTTGAATTCGGATTGGTATTTCGGTGCAGAATTATGGGACCATTGGCGTATGGGATTTTTGGAATGGGGGGATACGGAATGGCGTGAAATTGATCCTAACAATAGTAACAGAGAGATAGTACATCGTAAAGCTTTGGAAAAAACTTGTGATGCGATGAATTATATTGCTGCTGTTTACGCTTTTTCGGACGAAGAGTTCAAGAATCTTTTTACAGGTGTGGAGTATAGCGAAAAATGTATTCAGAGACGTTTGTACATGAAAAAGTTAGTGGAGCTTTTTTGTGAAGCAAACGGTACTACGTATCAATCTTTTCGTTAGAAAGGAATTAGAATGTTAGAATGAAAGGGGAACTAATGCTTGCTGAATGAAATTGGTGAATTAGTTCCTCTTTTGTTAATAAATCAGGTATGAAAAGAATTATTTTATTGGGAATAAGTCTTTTGACTTATTGTAGTGTGTTTGCCCAGGGTGTAAAATTTGATACAATTTCTTTGGATCAAGCTCTTGCTAGGGCACAGGCGGAGGGAAAGCTCGTTTTTGTTGATGTTACTGCTTCTTGGTGTGAGCCGTGTCGATTGATGTTTGAAGAGGTGTTGAGTAAAAAAGAGGTGGGAGAGTTTTGTAACAAACAATTTGTCTGTATACAAATAGATATAGATAAATTGGAAGGGAAAGATTTTAAAAAGAAGTATGGTGTGAAGTCCCTCCCGACATTTTTTATTTTGCAAAAGGATGGCACCGTAAGGCATCGTTTGCAGGGATCAAGAAGACCGGAAGATTTTCTGGCTTGGGCCAACCGGGGTGTGAGTGAAACGTCATCCTTGTTTTTTTTGAATAGTTTGCTTGAACAAAAACAGAAGATGAGTTTGCAGAATAGGGTGGATTATTATTTGGTGTTGCAAGATACAAGGAAGTTGCACGAAGCCGATAGTCTTCGGTCGGTTTTGTTTGAACAGACATCATTTGAAAAATTGATAGATAAAGAGTGTTGGCCTCTTTTTAGTGGAGATACATATGGAAGCGAATATTTTGAATACGTGGTGAAGCATGGAGATAAATTTCGGGAGAAGCAAGGGAAAGACCGTATTGACGATTATCTGGTTCAAGGCTATAAGCATGAGATCCTGCGTTTGATGTATGATTGCCAGGCTTCTCCCGAAGCGTTCGATTTGATCGAACAAATTACAACAGCGTTGTCCGTCCCTGGTCGTACGATGATCTCGGAGGAAGATAAAGTTAGAGTCGTGTTGGCTTGGGCAAAAGAAGTGAAAGCTTTCTTGGAAAATGACATCTCGGGGATGGTGGAAGGAATGCGAGAATTGGTGGAGCTTAACGAGTGGAAGGATTGTTTGTGGTATGCCATGAAATACGTGGGGGTGAATGGGAATGGTGAAGATAAGGAACGCATGGGGCAATTTACTTTCAAGATGTTATTCGAATTTGCCAATACTCCTGTTGAACAATGGGATTTCTATCAAAAGTTTAGGTTTTTGGGGTTTCCGATAAGTTGTAACGGGAAATTTTGGAGTAATGCTTTGGAGCAAGTAAGGGTGAAGGATAAGCCGTTGTTGTTAGAATGTGTGAGAGGTAATGATGCTTATTTTATTGCTCGGAATTGGGCGTGGGATTTACCCGAACGGGTGAGTTATCTGGATTCTTTATGTGTTAGCGTGAGGATTGATATGGATGATCCCGCTGTGGCTTTTTTGAAGGAGGGATTTGAAATAACCAATTACCCCGCTTATTTTTTGCTGGATAAAGAGGGTAAGGTCAAATATTCTTGGGAAGGTATGATTGAAGAAGATCAAGTCTTTAGAGACTCGTTACGGAAAGGGTTGGAAGGTATTTGACGTGTTTTCGACAAACAGAGGAAGAGTTGGAATTCTGCTATGATGAATAGGGATTACCGGCTCTTCCTCTGTTATGTTCTAATATTTGAATGAACTTCCTCCTAAAAATTCCCTCAAGATGGAAGTTGGTGGTATTTCTCGGGTCGGTACGGCTTGGACGTACGAGAAGAACTTCAACAGGCGGGAGGCCTTGGAGTGTTCCGGGTATTTTACCAGCACTTCTTCCAAAAGTGGAACCGCTTGTTGTTTCAAAGCTCCCAATTCGTACACGAGTGCCGAATTGAACATGACGTCGGCTTCTTCCTGGTAGGGAGTGATGTGTTTTTGTTCACCGGAAAGCACGCTTTCCCATCTTTTTAACGTGTCGAGAGCCGAATAGCCCCGGTATTTATGATCCCGAACCATGCGGCGGATCAAACGATTGTCCGATGGGTTAATAATGTTGTGGTTATCAATAGAGATCACCGTAAGTGCCGAAATAAATATTTTGAACAGGCTTTCATGAGGCAGGTATTCGGTTAGTTTGGGATTCAAACCGTGAATCCCCTCCACGATAATCACGTTGTTGCTACTCATTTTTAATATCTCTCCGTCGTAGAAACGTTGGCCTGTTTCGAAGGAGAACTTGGGAATTTCTACTTCTTCACCTCTCAATAAACTCATGATGTTATCGTTGAAGGTGTTGATGTCCAAAGCGTCAATCGTCTCGAAGTCATATTCCCCTTTCTCGTCTCGGGGCGTGTTTTCCCGGTTCACGAAATAGTTGTCCAGGGATAAGTTGACAGGTTTGATGCCGTTTACCAATAATTGGATGGCCAATCGTTTCCCGAATGTGGTTTTTCCCGAAGAAGAGGGACCGGCGATGAGCACGACTTTTACCTTCTTTTGTTTTTTGATCTGGTCGGCGATCTGGGAGATCTTTTTCTCGTGTAGGGCTTCGCTGACCTTGATCATGTCGCCGGCATGTTTGTGCTCGATGGCTTGGTTTAAATGCCCGATTTGCATTACTTCGGAGATTTTGCCCCACCGTTTGAACTCGCTGAAGGTGCTGAACAGTTTCTCTTGGGGGACGAACGGGAGTATTTGCGTCGGGTTTGTCCGGTCGGGGAGCATCAATAGCATGCCATCTTTGTAATCCATCAGGTCGAATACTTTCAAGCATCCGGTGGAAGGTGCCAGTGTCCCGTAGAAGTAGTCGCAAGTCCCGTCAATGGAATAGACAGAGGTGAACATCTTCCCTCGGGTGGAAAGTAATATCTCTTTATCCTTTAAACCTTGACGGTTGAAAAGTTTGATGGCTTCTTCCGTGGGAGTTTCCGTGCGCATGATCTCGTAATCGTGATCGATGATACGTTGCATTTCTTTTTTTATCTCGGTAATCCTGTCACCGGTGAGTGTAAACTCTTTGTTTGCCAAGCGACAGAAGATTCCGTTAGAAAGATGGTATTCCACGACGAGTGTTTTTTTCGGGTAGAGATCGCGTATCGCCTTGTAAAGTACGAAAATGAGAGAACGCAGGTACACGCTATACCCGTCCAACGTGGTGACATCAATGAAGTTCACGTATTTGGGGTTGTATATCTCGTAATGCAGATCTCGTACCTCGTTATTGACTAACGCACCCAGAATGTTCTGGTGATTTGTGGGGAATACAATTTTCTTGAATTCTTTTAAACTAGATCCAGTGGGTATCTGGTATTCTTTTCCATTGTTTTCGCAAAAGATGGTTATTTTATTCTTTTCCATGTTGGGAGTTTTTTACATCAAATATAGGCTGAATGGTACAAATAGCGTGCCGAACACCTTTTATTTGTATACTTGCTTGTTTTCAGGAATGGCGATATAATACGTTTTATGTTTCCCGACTTTTAACGAGGTCTGCCGTAGCCAAGGATTAAAGCGTTTCAACGTTTTGTAGGATATTCCATGCTCTTGCGCGAAGTCCGCCAAGTCCTTTATGTTTTTGGTTACTTTGACCTGCGTGGTCGGTTCCACGGGATACAAGTGGTCCACGTAAAAATCATACAAGTGAGGTTCTTCCATGATTTGCTTTAAGGCCAGCATGCGGTACACGTATCTTCCGGTTTCCTCGTTTAGCAGGAGGTCGTAAAAGTTTTTTTCTTTTTGTCGGTTCATCTGTTTGGTGAGCATGTTCATACCACCGTTGTAGGAGGCTGCAGCCAGTGTCCAGGAACCGAATTTTTGATAGGCTTTTTTCAAGTAGGTACAAGCGGCACGGGTAGCTTTTTCCACGTGATAGCGTTCGTCCACGTCGTTCGTCACTTCCAGTCCCAGTTCTTTGGCCGTAGCACTCATGAGTTGCCATATTCCCACGGCTCCGGCATAAGATACGGCCAGCGGGTTCAGGCTACTTTCGATGACGGCCAGGTATTTGAAATCATTCGGAACGCCTTCCGCTTTTAGGATGGGTTCGATAATATGAAAATAGCGGGGAGCATTTTTCAGAATCTGGATCGTGTGTGAATGCAAGTAGGTATTCACGATCAGTTCCTTTTTGAAAGCTTCTGTCACGTCGATTCTTTCCAGGGGTACCGGTTCTCCGGCCAAACTGAATGTTGTCGGTAAATCCACGTCTGATGATTTCATGAGGAGGAATGGCGGTTCCTCGTTCTTCTTATGTTCCTTTTGATCGTGATAAATGTAATACCCGATCGCTGCACTATTTAGCAAGACAAGAATTGTCAGAAATGTAAGTAAAATGTTCCTTTTCACTGCCAATGATTTTATTTTTCGAAAATACATCTTTTTCTTGATTTTTACGATAAAGTAGAGAAAAAAAGTGTGTGTAGAATCGCTAAGAATTGTACATTTGAGGAATAAATAGTAATTTCGTAGGTTTTAATTTTAAATTCAAGAGCAATGACTATAGAGGAACAAGTTAGCAAAGGCATCATGGCGGCCATGAAAGCTAAAGATACCGTCCGTTTGGAAGTTTTGAGAAATATAAAGAAAGTTTTTATCGAGGCAAAATCTGTAGCCGGGGCTCCGGATCAGATTGCTGATAGCGAGAGCGTGAAGATTATCCAGAAATTGGCGAAACAGGGACGCGAATCGGCTGAAATATATAAAAGTCAGGGAAGAGAAGATTTGTATTCTCATGAGATGGCGCAGGTTGAGGTGTTGAACGAATTTTTGCCGAAACAGTTGAGCGAGGAAGAACTGAGAACAGCGTTGAAGGCGATTATTGAGAAGGTGGGAGCGACTTCAGCCAAAGAGATGGGGAAAGTGATGGGTGTTGCTTCCAAAGAATTGGCCGGGGTAGCTGACGGTAAAGCGATTTCCGCTATCGTAAAAGAATTATTGAGCTAAAGTTCGTAGGAATTGGAAGAAATGTTTACGGATTTCACGATCGCGTGATTGATTTTCTTTATGAACTTGTAATTAAGTGAAAAATGAGTAGTGTGAAAGATTGGACTGCCAGTGTAATCAAACAAGCAGAGATTGATAAATATCTGGATGGGGGAAAGGATTTTATTGATGAAGAGCAGATATTTGCAGATATTGAGAAGCATAAAAATCCCGATAAACAGCAAGTGCGGGATATTTTACAAAAATCTTTGGATATAAAAATTTTAACTCCGGCGGAAACGGCTACATTGCTGAACGTGGAGGATCCGGAGTTGTTGCATGAGATGCAGGAGGCTGCGTTGGCGGTGAAGAAGAAAGTGTATGATAACCGTATCGTTTTCTTCGCACCCTTGTATTTATCGAATCTTTGCGTGAATAGCTGTAAATATTGCGGGTTTCGTGCGGAGAATAAAGACGAGGTCCGCCACGTGTTGACGATGGATGAGGTGCGGGATGAGGTGGCTGCCGTGATTGATGAGGGGCATAAGCGGATGATTGCCGTGTATGGCGAGCATCCGAAGAATGGAGCTGACTATATTGCAGATTCTATTTCCACGATTTATTCCGTGAAGCGCACGACTCCCACGGGGAATGGTTTTAATAATATCCGCCGGGTAAACGTGAACGCGGCTCCCATGGAGATTGCCGACATGAAGAAGTTGTGGCGTGCGGGAATCGGTACGTTCCAAGTGTTCCAGGAGACTTACCACCGGGGAAGATATGCCGAATTGCATCCGGCCAATACGGTGAAAGGAAATTATCGCTGGCGGCTTTACGCCATGCACCGGGCGATGGAAGCCGGGGTGGATGACGTGGCTATCGGTGCGTTATTCGGCTTGTACGATTGGAAATTTGAGGTGATGGGGTTGGTTCATCATGCTTGGGATTTGGAGAAACATTTCGGCATCGGACCGCATACCGTGTCATTCCCGCGTATGCAACCGGCTCCCGGTTCATTCTTGAGTGAACATTCTCCGTATATCGTGAGCGACGAAGCCATGAAACGAGTGGTTGCCGTGTTGCGTCTGGCCATCCCGTACAGCGGGTTGATCGTGACGGCTCGCGAGAATCCGGTGTTGAAACGCGAGTTGATCAATCATTACGGCTGTACGCAGACGGATGCCTCTTCCAAGTTGGGAATCGGGGCGTATGCCAAGAAGTTGAAACAGGAGGAGAACCCGGATAAGGTGCAGTTTATGTTGGGTGACCAGCGTTCGTTGGATGAGGTGATCCGTGAATTGGCAAATGACGGGATGATTACTTCTTTCTGCACGGCGGGTTATCGTTGCGGTCGTACGGGAGATAAGATCATGAATTTGTTGGAGAAAGGGGTGGAAGGCAAATTCTGTAAACTGAATGCCGTGTTGACGTTCCGGGAATATTTGAATGACTACGCTTCTCCGGAAACTCGTGAGGTGGGTGAGAAGTTGATCGCCCGGGAGTTGCAGGAGATAGAATCAATGCCCTTCTTTACCGATAAAAAGTTACTCCCCACGTTCCGTTCCTATTATGATAGAATCGCGAGAGGGGAGAGGGACTTGTATATGTGATTTATGATTTACGATTTTAGATTCGTAAATCATAAATCTAAAATATCAAAAGGGGAGTTTGAGTGTGATACGCTCTGCTTCCTTTTTTCTTTTTATATCTTCTTTTTCACCTTTGCGGAAGACGTAGACCAGCCCGAAATGTTCGCATTTTTGGCGGCGTATTTCTTCATCTTCGAGGTCGGCATAGTGAGCCTCGATTTCGTTCCACAAAGTAAGGATGTATTCGTCGGCCTCACCCCGGTATTGTGCAACTTCTGCACTGCAACGGGCCGAGTTCTGTTGGAATTGCTTTTGGGAGGCGTAGGCTTGTTTGAAGTTTTCGTAGTTTACTTTCACCAAGGCGATGGAAGGACTGTACACGGGGCTGCCACCGCCATTACGAGTGCGTTCCTGTTCTCCGGCAATAATTTTTGCACCCCATTCCAGCAAGTCTTGGTCTGAAACCAAGGGGGGGAGTTTGGTGTCGTGTTCGTCAATCCCGTAAAAAGTTCTTGCCACGGGTTTTAATTCTCCGCGAATGATCGTGAAATTCAGTACTTGCAGGAAATGGGAAATATATAATTTCGCTTTCTTGGTGAATTCACCGTATTTTTGGCTGTTTTTATTCTGTTTGTCCCTGGCGCATTGGGAATTTGCAATTGCCGTTTTGAACTTCGGTAAGAAGAATTCAATCTTTTGCCTGAGGTTTAATGAAAACGGTAAGTTGTTGATATTAGAAAACTCTTCGTTATTCAAGGCTGTTTCTAATGCTCTTATCCTTGCTGCGTCTGTATTTGGTAATCTTCTGTAAGGCATATCCTTAGCAATTAGTTAAATAATGATCTAAACCTCGATGCGAAGATATAAAAAATATTAGTGTAAATCAATATTCGCCAGTGAGATTTTATGATTTATGATTCACGATGAAGTGATTCCTCTCTAGGAGCTAACTTTTATGTATCAATTGTTTTGGTGGTTATATACGATTTTGTCGAGAGATGTTAACTCCTGCATGCAAGAAGGTATATTTACCATTCGTGATCCAATGGATAAGGGATTCATTTCCAAGACAAGCGTCAATCAATTTCGCCACGGAGACGTGGCAGGGACGTTCGTGAACGTCTTTGTAACGTCTTTGATTCGTCTTTGATACGTCTTTAATCCCTAAGAACATCGAATATGCCACGGAAGATAAACGTGTATTTCCTAGGAAAAGTTTACTTTGAATTTCGTTGTAAAGTGGTTATTTTTTGATCGTGTTTTTGTAATGAGTGTAGTTTTCTATGATGTTGTTGACGAAGTTGAATGTTTGTTTTCCGTCACAATAGCCGGAGCGGGCAACAGAATCCCGGTATATTTCCGGTTGGGATTTGTGGAGTATGAAATAATCCACGTTGTTATTCCAAACTTTTGGATTTTTCCCGTATGATTCGGCTAACCGGATGGCATCGAGCACGTGGCCCAAGCCGGCATTATAAGCGGCTAGCGTGAATTTAATCTGTTCCAACGTGTCGAGTTCGAACTTGTTGAATTTGTTTTCCAAATATTTTAGATAGTATGCCCCGACGTGAATGTTGTCTTGGGGTTCTTCGTATGCCTCGAATCCCAGTTCCAGGGAAGTTTCCGGCATCACTTGCATCAGACCGACGGCCCCGAGATGGGAGGTGGCTTCCGGGTCGAATCCGGATTCCTGGTAGATAACGGCTGCCAACAGACGCCAGTCCCAACCGATTGCTTGGGCTTCTTTTTTGATGATCGGGTCAAAGCTGGAGATAACTCCATTTTTTAATTTGTAGTATTTGGAGTTGTGTAGTGACGTGATGTAACTGTTCTTGTAATAGCGATTGTACAGGACATTTAATGTCCCGCTTTTTTTTATTGCACCCAGCCAGTTATTGATTTCCTCGTTCAGTAGTGTCGCCTTTTTCGTGATGGCCCAGGCCACGGGGTTCTCGGGGGATAATTGGAGGGAGTAATCAATGTGTTTCATGTATTGGGAGGCAATCTGGGCGATGTTTTTGTCGATTACGGTGTAGGGAATTTCCCCGTTTTCTATTTTTAATAGAATATCCTCGAATGTGACGTCTTCCAGTTCGGTAATTTTTAAATTCAGTTGCAGGGAATCATTTAAGTGTTGCAGGAATCTTGTGGGGGAGGTACCTTCCTGTAAAAAAATCTCTTTGTTCTTTAAGTCTTCAATCGATTGGAGGAGGGTGTCTGATTTATATTGAACCAGTACTTGGCTGGTTGTAAACAAGGGGAGACAGAATCGTACATCTTCCTTGCGGGCATCCGTGACGGAAAGACTCATGGCGATCAAGTCATACTTGTTGTCATTTAATCTCTGAATGCTTTCGTCAATATTCGTGTTTATCTCGATATTTAATTTTACCCCCAGATAGTCGGCAAAATTTTTTACCAGTTCGTAATGGAATCCTTTGGGGATACCTTTGTACACGTAGTAATCTGTCGTGTTGTAGTAACAACAAACATTTAATACACCGCGTTGTTCTATTTGTTCCAACGTTCCGGGTTCAGGTATAACCAGTGTCTCTTGTTTCGTTTTGCACGAGACGAAACAAAATAAAAATGACAGCGTGTACGTAATAGTCTTTATTATATACATGCTGCAAAAATACGGAAAATGTTGTGAATTACCAAATTGGGGCGATCGAAGGTATATAAAGTCCATAAGGTCCATAATGTCGAAAGAGTTTATGGACCTTACGATTCTTTAGTCAAAAAAGTTCCATCGGATACCGAATTTCAACTTTGCCGGGTTGATTGGATAGGTGTAAGCCGAGAAATAATCCCTGCTCCCGAAGAACTCGTTGAAGTGTTCGTATTTAACAAACAGGTCGGCTCGCTTGATATTCAACGTGACGAATACATCCATTTTCGGGTAGTTTCCGGTTTTCTCGATCTCTTGATTGTAGAATTGCATGATTGCCGGGTCGTACGCGTTGGCATAAAACGAGGTGTTGTAGAACAAGTCTATACCGATTTGGAATCCCAAGGCCTGTTTGAAAAAGCGATTTTGGTAGTAGTTGTGCGAGTGAAGCGCCACTTGGGGTAATGGCAATATTTTTTCCTTGTTGGTTACTTGGTAGTACACTTTCTGGTTGAAATAGAAATGTCCCAAACGGAATACTTGCTTTGCCCATGCCGTGAATACCATGAGGTCTCCATCATATTGACGGGGCATAGCGGTGGTGTCGAAATAAATGTAGTTCTTCGTGTTGTTGAGGGCAACCCCGATTTCCGTCCGTAGACGCTTGTTCGTGTAATGGCCTCGTAAGTTGTAAGCGTGTATCTTGGAGAAACTATTCTGCCATTGATTATGATTCCCTTGGTACTGGAGATAGTAATGATTCGGGGTTTGCGTTTCCAGTAAAGCATGAACGGTGACAGAGGAGTTGCGTCCCTTGTTCAAATATTGGATAATTTCTCCCTCTAACGAGTAATCGGCAGAGTACTCTCCGGCGAGACAGAAACTTCCCCAGATGTCGAAATTAAACAGGGTGGTACTGTCCATGTTGAAAGTCCCGGCAGTCAAGTATGTCCCGGTGTATTTGCTGGTTCCCCTGTTGTTGGCGGAGTCCAGCGAGACGCGTTGGTCGTAGCTCAGGTATTTGAATTTTAATCCGGCGTACACACCCGGTAGATATTTATACTTGGGATGCTCGTTTACAATGAGTTTGGCATCGATTTCGTATTTCCGGTTTTTGATCATGTCGGAATTTTTCTGATTGCTGATATAGGTGGTATCAGAAAAGAATCCTTCCTCGACACTCTCTTCTTTGAAGGAGTAACGATTATCCTCGGCTTTGAAGGCCAAAGCGAATTTCATGGGATAGGTTATCGTGGTGTCGATCGTGGTACTGTCTTTTTGCGTGGTGATTTCCTTGGGATTTCCAATGTTGTATTGTGCTAGAGCTTTAAAATTGAAATTCATAAGGTTGTTTCTAGGCTCCAAGGCAAGTCGCGTACCGACCACTTTGGGATCAAGCGAGGTGTCCCGAATGTCTGCCAAGTTTTCGATACCGCCATTTTCGGTGATGTGTGCGATGTTTTGGTTGATAAACATGGACACGGCCATCCGGTCTTTTTCGTATGAACTGAAGAAGGAAAAGTTGTATGTTTTGGATTTCTGGTAAGAATAGGCTCCGTCGGATGAAATGAGGTTATACCGGAATCCGGCGTTCCAGTAGGGGCGTATGTTTTGGATGTGCCACACGTCCAGCCAGTCTTCCGTTTTTCCCCGACCCCCGCCGTTGAAATAACTTAATTGCGTGAAAGGTGTGGTGGTGTTGTAATCCAAGGCGTCTTCCGGTTTGAAGAAATAATCTCTTAGCCGGTCTTGCGGTAGGAAATCTTCTCCTTGCGGGCGCAGGATGTAGATGTCGGACACGTAAGGAGCCGGGAAGTTGCCCAAATATGTGTTGGAAACACTATGCTTGAATATCAAGTTCGTGTTTTGCAGCCCGTCTTGAAGCGTGTCAAGCGGGTAAAATTTTTTGTATACCCCGTCATGTACCCATTTCCAAGTTAGTCGATGATGCGGAACGTAAGGTTGTTCTTTCGTGGAATCGCGTTGCATTCCTTCTTCTTGGGGCCCCATTCTATCCGGATTCCCGTAACCAAAATCACTCTGGGCTAATGACGAGAGTGAAATCAGGCAGCATATTATGGTATAAAATATATTTTTCATGGCCTGCAAATATACAGAAACTTTTAAAACTCTCATAAATTAATTACCTTCGCGTCGAATATGTTATAATAATTTTAGTATGGATAAAAATCATCTCGTAGAAGAAGAAGGTGAAGGTAAATCATTAAACTTCATCGAACAGATTATTGAAGAGGAGTTGGCCGAGGGAAAGAACGGCGGTCGGGTACACACGCGCTTCCCGCCCGAACCGAACGGGTACCTGCATATCGGGCATGCAACTTCTATTTGCTTGAATTTCGGATTGGCAACCGAATACCAGGGGAAGTGTAACCTGCGTTTTGATGACACTAATCCCTCGAAAGAGGATGTCGAATATATTGATTCCATACAACAAGATATTCAATGGTTAGGTTTCCAATGGGATGGAGAACCGCATTTTGCATCTGATTATTTTCAACAATTATATGATTGGGCTGAAAAATTGATTCTGGAGGGAAAGGCTTACGTGGATGATCAGCCGGCAGAGGTGATCAGTGCTCAACGTATGACACCCACGGAACCCGGAGTGAACAGTCCTTACCGGGATCGGACTCCGGAAGAGAACTTGGATTTATTCCGCCGGATGAAAAACGGTGAGTTCCAAGCCGGAGAGAAAGTTTTGCGGGCAAAAATAGATATGGCATCTTCCAATATGTTGATGCGCGACCCGATTATGTACCGTATCATGCATGTGCCTCATCACAGAACGGGGGATAAATGGTGTATTTACCCGATGTATGATTTCACGCATGGTCAGAGCGATTATTTGGAAGGAATCACGCATTCTATCTGTACGTTGGAGTTCGAAGTACACCGCCCGTTATACAATTGGTTTTTGGATCAATTGATTGACACGGAGTATCGTCCCCGTCAGATTGAATTTGCCCGTCGTAATTTGAGTTACACGGTGATGAGTAAACGCCGTTTGTTGGAACTTGTTCAAAAAGGGATCGTGGCCGGTTGGGATGATCCCCGTATGCCGACGATTACCGGGTTGAGACGTGCCGGGTATACGCCCGAATCTATCCGTAATTTTGCGGAGAAGGTGGGAGTTGCCCGTCGGGAGATCGTGGTGGACATGGCTTTATTGGAATTCTGTGTTCGGGAGCATTTGAACAAGATTGCCCCCCGCGTGATGGCCGTGTTGGATCCGGTTCGGGTGGTGATAGACAATTACCCGGAAGGACAGACCGAAACCGTGGAGATCGAGAACAATCCGGAAGATGAAACGGCTGGAACAAGAATGGTTCCTTTCTCTCGCGAATTGTATATCGAGCGGGATGATTTCATGGAGAACGCTCCGAAGAAATTCTTCCGGATGACACCGGGTAACGAAGTGCGCTTGAAGGGGGCTTATATCGTGAAGTGCGAAAGCGTGGAGAAAGACGCGGAAGGAAATATCACGACAATTCATTGTACGTATGATGTGGATACCCGTAGCGGTACCGGATCGGCAAGTAACCGGAAGGTGAAAGGTACCCTGCATTGGGTGTCTGCTCCGGATGCTATCGAGGCGGAAGTTCGTTTGTACGATCGCTTGTTTAAAGACCCGGATCCTGCCGGACATAAAGATATAGATTTCAAGGAATTCTTGAATGAAAATTCATTGAAAGTTTTGACGGGATGTAAGTTGGAGCCGAGCTTGAAAGAAGCTAAGGAAGGTGATCGTTTCCAGTTCCAGCGTTTGGGATATTTCTGCGTGGATAAAGATTCCAAGCCGGGTGCGTTAGTGTTTAACCGGACCGTTGGTTTGAAGGATACGTGGGCAAAACAAAATAATTAATGTGATGAAAATTACAAAGGAGAAGTTGATGAGTGAAATCCGGGCGTATTTGTTGATTACGTTCGGTTTGTTGATATACACGTTTTCGGTAACGGCATTCCTAGCTCCGCATCGTATGGTAGGTGGTGGTGTGACCGGTATTTCAACAATTATTTATTTTCTTTCCGGGGAGGTGATTCCGATCGGGTATAGCTATTTCGTGATCAACTTTTTGTTGGTGGCGATTGCGATCAAGATCTTGGGACCTCGTTTCGGTTTCAAAACCATTTATGCTATCTTCATGAGTTCCTTCCTGTTGAGTGTGTTGCAGAATTTTATACACGAACCTCTGTTGGAAGATAAATTCATGTGTGCCGTGATTTCCGGTATCATGTGTGGTGCGGGTATCGGTATTTCTCTGGTAAACGGGGGAAGTACTGCCGGTACGGATATTATCGCCATGATTATCAATAAATATCGTAACATTAGTCCGGGTAAGATTATCATGTATATTGATGTGTTCATCATCGGATGCAGTTATTTTATCGGAGAGAATACGGAGATCGATCCTACGGCAAAAATAGCCACGATTATCTATGGTTACGTGGTGATGGGGGTTAACTCCTACACGGTTGATCTGGTGTTCACGGGACAGATGCAGTCTGTACAGTTTCTTATATTTTCTCCAAAATATGAGGAAGTGGCGAATTCTATTACCCGTGATTTACGACGCGGTGTTACCGTGGTGGATTGCCATGGATGGTACACGGGAGAGGCTCGTAAGATGTTGATTGTCGTAGCCCGTAAGAGCGAAATGCAAGATATTATGCGTGTAACGAAAATGGTAGATCCGGATGCCTTCCTTACGATGAATACGGTTATGGGTGTCTATGGACGAGGATTTGATACGTTGAGGATTTGATCGGATAGATACAAAGGATTTGTTTTAGGATAAGCCAGCTAATTTGTCGCGAATTAGCTGGCTTATCCTTTTAAAACCAATAAAAGGAATAGTTGTTGCCATCCGTTATTAAATAGTGTCCCGTGTATGAAATTTTCACAACTTTAGGAATAAAGTCGAGCTTTTTCAAAACATCGGCAACACTACTGGATATTCTGTTGAAATATACACCGTTATCACAGCACAAAACAACACCTCCATGCAGGGTTGTAGAGGCACATACGATTTTTCCGAATTTGTTTCTTGCTTCATTTACGATGTTTTGATACTTCTGTGAACAAAGAACGGTTCCATCATCACCCACGATAATGTAATGTCCGAAATCATCCAAAGCAACAGATCGAATTCCGATTTCTTTATCAATCATGCTGTTTAATTGATCGTAGACTTCCTGTGGTGCAAGTGCAAACCACCCATTGATGTTGTAAACAACACACCAATAGGTGCCATTGTCTGAAAAGGTGATATCTTTGATCGTTTGTTCGTTTCTATTAATTTCAAAAAGTTGATCGAGTAACTCTTGAGGCACATTCTCTGCTTGGAAACCGTAACCATCGAAAATAATCACCCCTGCTCCTTTTGAGGAGAAGCCTCCAGAGGTACATCTATTCAATTCTTTGATTTTATTTGTCAAACTGTTCAGATAAACATGATTGTTTGGATTGTACTTGCCGATATTTCCATAGCAATTGTTTTGATCTAAGAAGCCATCGTAACCTTTCAGTTGGGCATTCAATGCATTCTCAAGGATGAAATTCTGTGTCGCTTCGAATGTTCCGTTCGTTTGGGATGAGTTGTTGTTTCTGGAAGAATGATTTGTATTGGTGCTACGAATACTACCGCGACCATTGCATGAGGGACAGGGGTCGGAGTGTGAGACTCCCGATGGAACCCACTGGTGGCATATGGGACACTGTTTTTTTGAATTATTATGTCCGTAGGTACCCGTGCCATATTGGAAGTAGATGATGCCTTTGCCATGACACCTTGTACAAGTTTGGGCAAATAGTCCTATATTCGCAAACAAAAAAATAGCGAACAAAAAAAATAGCCTGCTTTTCATTGCATATAGAATTAGAAATTAAATATATTTTATCAGATAAAAACTTACTTTTATAAAAGCAAAAGTAAGTTTTTGATCGATTATGTCAAAACAATGTACTCTTGAATTTTTACCTTGATACACGTCTTTTTTTTCGTATATTTGTAATCGTTAAAATGTATAATAGATGAAAATTAAAGTATTTACAAATAATCCATGGCAAGAGAATACGATCGTGTTATATGATGAGACGGGCGAGGCTGTAGTCATAGATTGTGGCTGCTTCTCTAAAGAAGAGGGGGAACGTTTAAAGAAATTTTTGTCAGAAAATCAATTAAAACCTGTGGCCTTATTGGATACTCATTTGCATATTGATCATATTTTCGGAAATAATTTTATGTTGGACGAATACGGTCTTTCTGCACGTGCTCACGAAGCTGATTCTTTTTGGGTGGAAGATGCGGAAAAGTATGCCGCGATGTTAGGAATGCGGGGAATTACTCCACCTCCGGCTTTAGGCGAATATTTGAAGGATGGTGATACCGTGAAGTTCGGGCATTCGGAATTGAAGGTGATTCATGTTCCGGGGCATTCACCCGGGGGACTTTGTTTTTATGCCGAGAAAGATAAATTATTGATTGCCGGAGATGTCTTGTTCCAGGGAAGTATCGGTCGGGCTGACTTGCCGGGTGGGGATATGCATCAATTGTTGAAGGGCATTCGGGAAAAATTGTTTGTATTACCCGATGATGTTCGTGTCGTTCCAGGGCATGGAGGATTTACGTCGATCGGGGAAGAAAAAAGAATGAATCCATTTTTTCAATAGAAGTTATATGAGAAGGATCGGTATAATTGTGGCTATGACGTCCGAATACGGACTGGTAAAATCATTGTTGGAGCAGACGAAAGACGAGTTCGTTCATGGGCTTCTCTTTACAGAAGGCCGTATCGGAAACGTGGAAGTTATTTTGGCTAAAAGCGGTATAGGAAAGGTTTGTGCTGCTGTTGGTGCGATGGAAATGATACAGCGCTATGCGCCGGATGTTATTGTAAATACCGGTGTTGCTGGAGGGATAGATCCCTTGACCCAAGTGATGGATATTGTGGTGGGAGAGAATATGGTTTATCATGACGTGTGGTGTGGAGAAGGGAATGAATACGGGCAAGTGCAAGGTTTGCCGGCTCGTTTCGTGTCGGATAAAGAGTTGTGTAAATTGGCATTGTCCGTGGCTCATGATGGGCATGTTTACGGAGGATTGATATGTAGTGGAGATAAGTTTATTACCGATAAAGAAGAGTTGACGGAGATAAAAAAACGTTTCCCGGAAGGGATGGCGGTAGATATGGAATCTTGTGCTATAGCACAGGTTTGTTATATGCGTGGAGTACCATTCTTGAGTTACCGCATCATCAGTGACACGCCTGGAGTAAGGGATCATTACAAACAATATTTGAATTTTTGGGAAGAGGCTCCCAAGCGTTCCTTTGAAATGATCAAAGTGTTGATTACAGCTTTGTCAGAAGAATGAAATTTGTAGTATGGAAAAAATACCGAGTATTATAGTTGTTTTAATCGCCATGTTGACGGCTTGTGGGGAAAATACGGATAAAGAGAGAACAATTAGCGTGAGTATTTTGCCACAGCGTTATTTCGTGGAGAGAATTGCGGGTGATTACGTGAAGGTGAACGTGATGATTCCGCCGGGTGCGAATCCCGCGGTGAGTGATTTGAGTACGGAACAGTTAAAAGCTTTACACAATAGCTCTATCTATTTTGCCGTGGGGTATTTGCCTTTCGAGTTGAGTAATTTGTATCCTTTTCTGGAAACACAGAAGAATATGTTGCTTGTGAAGCAATCTGTCGGGATGGATTTGGAGCAAGGAACTTGTAATCATGACCTCGGTCATGGGCATCAGCACGATCATGGTTCGCGTGAAGGAAATTTTGATCCTCACGTGTGGATGTCTCCCCGGTATGCGGAGATGATGGCTCGTACGATATTGGATGTATTGGCGGCAAAGTTTCCCGATCAGCGGGAGACGTTTGAAAAAAACTATCGTCAGTTGCGGGTGGAGATAGACAGCATCGATCAAGCGGCACGTCGAATTATTTCGGAGAAAGAGCATAAGACTTTTTTGATTTACCATCCGGCACTGACTTATTTTGCCAAGGATTATGGGATGGAACAAATCTCTATTGAAGATGAAGGAAAAGAGCCGAATCCTTCTCACTTGAAAGCGGTGATCGATACTTGCCGGGTCAAAGGAATAAAGATTGTTTTTATTCAAAATCAATTTGACGTGGCCAATGCCAAGGCTGTTGCCAAGGAGATTGATGGAGAAGTTATCACCATCGATCCGTTGAGCCCGGACTGGAAGGCGGAGATGTGTTCTTTATTGGGTATCATTGAACAGAAAATGAAATAGAAGGATGAATGAACTTCTGGAGTTAAGAGGGATTACAGCTGGATACGAGCAGACGGTCGTGTTGCGGGGTGTGAATCTTACCATTCGGGAACATGATTTTATCGGAATTATCGGACCGAACGGGGGAGGTAAAACAACTTTATTGAAGGTGATTTTGGGATTGTTAAAACCTTTTTCCGGTGAAGTCGTTTATCACGTCGCCAAGCAATCTTTGTTTGGCTATTTGCCTCAAAACAGCCGTTTTGACGCTAGATTTCCGATTAGCGTGAAAGAGGTCGTCTTGTCCGGTTTGATGTCAGAGAAAGGGATCTTTAAGAGCTACACGAAGGCCGATCGGGAAAAGGCGGATGAGCTTTTAGAAACTTATGGGATGGGAGAATTCGGGAATCGTCCGATTGGAGAACTTTCGGGAGGACAAATGCAACGGGTGTTCTTGTGCCGGGCCATTATTTCTTCTCCGAAAATTCTTATTTTGGATGAGCCTTCTACTTACGTGGATGCGAATTTTGAGAATGAGTTTTATGCTGTATTGGGAGAATTGAATAAGACAATGAGTATCGTGATGGTTTCTCATGATTTGGGAACGATCTGCTCTTACGTGAAGACGATTGCCTGCGTGAATGGCGGCTTGCATTATCACGAATCCAATCTGATCACGCCGGAACAATTGAAATTGTATAATTGTCCGATTGAATTGATCTCTCATGGAACAGTGCCTCATCGGGTGCTGTTGAAACACGATGGAACAAATGAAAACTAATCAATTTACGATATATGGACTACGATTTTCTGGGGGAGAAAGGTGTGATTCGTGGGGAAAATCTAAAGTCATAAATCTAAAATCAAAAAATTAATACGGTGTTTGAATTATTAGAATATACTTTTTTTCAGAATGCACTGTTGTGTACGATTCTGATTGGCGTGAGTTGCGGATTGATCGGGACTTATATCGTGGCCAAACGGATGGTCTTTATTAGTGGGGGAATCACGCATGCCTCTTTCGGGGGATTGGGGTTGGCCTATTTCTTGGGACTATCACCTCTTTTGGGGGCGGCTGTGTTTGCTTTGGCTGCCGCTTTTTGTATTCTATATCTCTCGGATAACAAACGATTCAAGGAAGATTCCCTTATCGGGATATTCTGGTCTGCAGGTATGGCTATCGGGGTGTTATTTATTTATTTGACACCGGGGTATGCTCCTAATTTGTTATCCTATTTGTTCGGTAATATCCTCACGGTGACGGGCGAACAAGTGATTCTCTCGCTTTTGTTGTGCTTGGTGATTATTGTGTTCTTTGCTAAATTTTATCGTCCTTTATTTTACATCGCTTTTGATAAGGAATACAGTCGGACGCATTTTATAGCGTTAAATGGCTTGGAAATAGGTGTAACGGCGTTGATCGCTTTGTGTATCGTGTTGTGCATGAAGTTGGCGGGAATTATTCTTGTGATTTCGTATCTTACCATGCCGCAGGCTATTGCCGGAATGTTTCATAAAAATTTCACGAAACAACTCGTGTGGGCAACGATCATCAGTTGTGTGGGTTCGATTATCGGGTTGTTTGCCTCAGCGGCGTTGAAGTTACCTTCGGGAGCGACAATCGTGCTTTGCTTCTTGTTGATATTTCTTGTTTGCTATTTGTGGAAAAGGAATCGGTAATAAATAAAGTACAATAAGTTTTTCAAAAGCCGGGTTATTTTTATGTGTTGTTTTAGGGTAATATTTGCGTTAGGGGGAAGGTGTTATATAAATTTTTCAGGGAAAGGTAGCTGGCTTGGAACAGAAAATAACTATGCTTATACTTGTAAAAGTAATTAGGCTGAATGAGAAAACGAACATTCAAAGAGCGATGAAGTGGGCAGATCTATATTGGGATTTTTTGTATATACAATAGGAAAGATTACCGTGTTCATTTATCTAATTTTCTAGAACCATGAATCCGTATTAAATGGATTATTTATAAAATTTTAAAAAAATCAATAAATCTTTAAACTTGTGCCATTATTTTCTTAGATTTGTATAATTACTAATTTAAAACATGACCAGTATGAAAAAATTGATTTTTTCGATTTGTGTGCTATCCTTTATGTTGACAGGGTTCAATCAAGAGGAAAGATTTGTGGAACAAAGTAATACGGAAATCTTTGGGCGAATTTCTGCTGTGGGACAAAAACCTAAAATAGAGCAAAAACTCATGAATTTGGAACTTAATGAAGGGGGGATAGCTGTATTTCTTGCTCGTTTTACGCCTATTGACGATCCGAATCTCAAAGCTGAATGGTATCATAATGAAAAAACACTTCCGATTAGTGACGATCGGATTAAATCCTATCTTAAAGAGGGATATGCGACATTAGTAATAAATAAAGTTAAGCCAGCAGATGCTGGAATATATCGAGTTAAAATATGTAACGCTTTTGGAGAGGATGTATCAGAAGCAAAGTTAACTGTCACAAAGTAAAATTAGAAGCAAGATAGCATACTTAATTTATTGCTGGTATCTAATTGAAATCACCTCAAGAACACCTTGTCGTGTATTTTGAGGTGATTTTTATAATTATTCATATGTGTTTTGCGAAAAATTTGTATTTAGGGATTAAATTGATAATAAATGACAAGCATGATGGACAATAACCATGTTTTTACCGAAATTTTATACGAGTACAAGCGTTCTCGTCGGAACGTGATTTTTAGAATATTTGTTATTCTTGGGATCGTGGGGATCACCCTTTACATGTTCACACCACTATCCCGTTTGGGTTCTACGGCAAGTATCGGAGAGCTGTTTCGGGGACCGGTTATGGACTGGGTTTCGCGGTCACTGTCTTCGTCCATTCCCTTTAGGTGTGCTTACGTGTTCAACATCTTGCAACTGTTTTTTGGGGCGATCCTCGTGATCAACGACACAAGACGATCCCGTTTGGATTCGACGATGGCTTTGAATGTTCACGCCCAAGGGAATACTGAGATCGTGACAGGAAATGTCATCGGTAAAATTCTTGCTTTCACGGTTGTCAACGTGTCAGTACTTGCTTTTTGTGGGTTATTGAACCTTCTTTTTTATCCCGAAGTGTTCAACGCCGGATATTATCTTTTTTATTGGTTGACCCTGAACCTTCCGGTCGCGGTTTTCTGTATTGCTCTTTCTTCCTGCGTGATGAGGTTGGTGGAGAACCAAGGCTTAGGCATGATCCTCCTTGTGGTTATCCTCGGAGTGTTAACTCTCCCGGGATCTGTTTGGTTAAACGGATTATTTGATCCCTTGGCAACGAGGATTCCTAATATGTTTTCAGACTTCACGGGTCACGTGAATCTCGGAGATTACTTGTTGCAACGGGTGTTTGTCCTGTTTTTCGGGGGTGGGTTGGCCATTCTGTCCGTGATTCCTTACCCTAGGATTCATAATAATCCGCAGGCGCCATTCCGGTTGGTTTATGTGGCCTTGTTGCCGTTGCTTGTTACTGGCAGTTTGGCTGTCGTGTATATTCATTGCATTCAGACTGTCTCTCAAAAGCGGGCAGTTTTCCGTGAGGCTTATGCAGGGTACGGGCGGGAGAAACCACTCAAGATTATCGCAAACCACCTCCATTTGAAAGAAACAAAGAACGGTGGGATTTCCGTGACGAGCGAGATGACTGTTAAGAACAGGGAGAGTGTGATTCTTCCGTTGGTATTTTACCTGAATCCTGGGCTCGTCGTTTCCTCGATCACGGTGGATGGGAAAACGGTTTCTTTCCGACGAGAACAACAAGTGATTCTTGCGGACGAGACGGTGGCTCCCGGCAAAACGAGAGATGTTGTCGTGAAATACGAGGGGAAAATTGACAATAGTTTCTGTTTCCTCGATACTCCGGAAGAGGAATATGTATCTACGGAAGTGAACACGATTGGTATTTATCACTTCGGTTATTCCCCCGCTTTTTGCGAGAAAGAATACAAACTGCTTTCTCCGGAATGCATTTGGTATCCGGTCAGTATTCCTCCTTACCATTCCCTGTGCTTCCGGGAAAAGATGTTCACTCGTTACACTTTGGAGGTGGAACATGATTCCAAGCTTATAGCGATATCTCAGGGACAGGCCGATCGGGAGACTGCCGGGGATACGAAGTTCAGTTTCGATCATAATATGCCCGGGATCAGTCTCTGTATCGGTAACTACAAGAGGCGGGAGATATTGATTTGCAATGATACGATAGGAACGAGATTTGATGTGAGAGAACCTGTTGAGTTCGTAGAAGACGATCGCCCGGTAAGGGCAGAACTTTTCTATTTGCCTGAGCATGAATTTTTGCTTGACCGTTATGATGCTGTTACCAGAGAGGAATTGCTTCTCGCTATTGCGGGAACAAAGAGAAGGGTGCATTTTTATAGTAATAATTTCGATTATGAAAGTAAACGACAGAAGAATAAAATGGACTACGATCCCACGTTACAATACCCTTACAGTTGGCTTACTTGTGTGGAAGTCCCTTGTAATTTTCACGTGTTTACGGGAAGGTCTTTGCAGTCAGGAGAACGTGTACAGGGAGGGATGGTGTTCCTGCCGGAGAAGAAATACTCGGCAGACGAGTTGACAACTTCTTTTGAGAACAAAGAAACCGAAAGGCGTGTTCACTTGTACAGTGAATTAAGTTTGTTGGAGGACGGTAGTTGTGATCTGGAGCCGAGTGTCATAGGTAACACGAGTTTTCTTCATTCTGACGAGTGGCCTTTGATAAATGATATGTTGACATCGATATTTAGTTCTCCCTATGGTTATGTGCTGAGAGAGAATGTTGAGTATCTTATCGTGGATTATTTGAAGGATCACAGCCTGGAGGATGCCTTGCGAGATTCTTCGCTCTCCTCAGTATTACTTGATAATATTATCAAGAAGAAGTGCAATGAGTTGCTAAACCTTTTGGATATTCGAATTGGAAAGAATAAATTTCAGGAAATTTATCACAATTTTCTCAAACGACACCTTTTCGAGGAAAGAACTTTTGAAGAGTTCGCCCAGGAATTTTTCAAAAGTAGCAATGTCGGGTTGGACACTATTGTCGAGAATCTATTCAAGCAGAACGGGTTACCTGTTTTTCAAATAGCCGGACATTGTATTTCTGTCGAGGATGGTGATAAAATATATGATTTCAAAGTGTTTAATCAGGGTGAAGTGCCTGGTATTATTACGTTGAGTGGTAATGATCCAGGGTGGGTTATTCCCCCGGGAGAGGGACGAAATATAAGGAAGTACGTAAAAAATGCTACCAATTTTAATGTAAATACAATATTGGCTTTAAATCTCCCATCCTTAATAGAATTACCGAACGAAAAAGGAAATGCCGATACCGATACTACTATGCGTTTTTTACCCCTTGATGCTCCATTGTTCCCGACAAATGACAATGAGATCATCGTGGACGACAAGGATCCGGGCTTCACGATCCAAGAAACAAGAAAGTTTAGTCTTGCTTCCCTATTCGGAAAGGTTGAGACACGGGCCAAATCTTACCAATTTGCCCCTGTCAATCACTGGGGATTCACAATTCAACGTAATTGCCAAGGTTTTCCCATGAAAGGGGCGTATTTCAAAAAAGCCGGTAAAGGTAACCAGAAAGTGCGGTGGGAAGCTCGTTTACCACAAGAGGGGAAATACGAGGTATTTTGTTATCTGCCTTATGATGAACAAAGTGCATATCCGTCCAAAGCACCTCGTTTTTCGAGGAAATATTACTATACTGTATTTGACGGGGAGGAAGAACACGAGGTTGTTCTGACTATGGACAAGGATGATTGGAGATGGATCTCCTTGGGTATTTTTAATTTTCACGGGCCAACAGCGTGGGTAACTTTGAGTGATAGGGACAGGGATTCCGATTCTACCGATGAAAAGTGGGGACCGCAGGAGGTTGTTGCCGATGCCATGAAATGGGTTAAAGTTCGTGAATAACAAATTTGGCCAAGGAAATTAAGTTATTCTTAGATTAAAAAAGTCCGTCTGACTCTTGAAATTTGTTAGACGGACTTTTGTTTTAAGAAGGAAGTCTTGCGGACATCCTTGGACTTCGATTATTTAATGTAATTTTGTGCAAATTCACGTCCGGCACGTAATGCCTTTAAGTTCATCTCAACAACATCGGCTCCTTTACGTTCGAAAATGGCTGTGATACCTTTCTCCAAATATTCGAAAGGAATCTCGATAAAAGGAGAGGCGGCTCCCAACATCACGAAATTGCTGGCACGTACGTTGCCTGCAGCTTCTTTGGCAATACTGTCAGCGTCAATGATAACCTGATGAGGAAGAGCTTTTAACGTTGCCATTAAGGTTTCAACTTCCGGGTAATTTGGAATATTGATGAATGGAGTGGCGTTCGTTACCACATAGCCTCCTTTTTTCAAGTAAGGAAGATAACGTAATGCTTCCATCGGCTCAACTGAAAGGATAATATCGGCAGTTCCTTTGGCAATCAAGTCAGAGAAAATCGGTTTGTCGGAGATTCTCATGAAAGACTGTACATCGCCACCGCGTTGACTCATCCCGTGAGTCTCGGCTTGTTTCATGTACAGGTTATTGTTAAGGGCGGCAGACCCCAGTGCTGCTGCGATAGAGAGGATACCCTGTCCACCTACACCCGCTAATATAATATCTGTCTTCATAATTTTAAATTTTTAATTTTAGATTTTAAATTGATCATTAAATCAATTTATTTTTTCTTTTTCTTAGCGTCTCTTGCAGCTTTCTGGATACAAACTCTTCTCGGTATGATCACGGATACTCCCTTGTACTCGATTTCCTCGCGGATGATCTTACATAGTTCATCGTGGTTTTTCGGTACGGGAAGCAGAACGCGGATGTGTTCCGGCTCAACGCCAATACCGCGACAGATGGATTCCAAGTGTCCCAATGCTGAAGATTCCTGACCTCCGGTCATGGAGATGGATTCATTATCGGAAATGATAATCGTGATGTTTGCTTTCTCGTTTACAGCGTCCAGCAATCCGGTCATTCCGGAGTGTGTGAACGTGGAGTCTCCGATCACGGATACTGCCGGGTATAATCCTGCATCAGCGGCACCTTTGGCCATCGTGATGGAAGCACCCATATCCACGCAGGAATTGATCGCTTGGAATGGAGGAAGAGCTCCTAAAGTGTAGCAACCGATGTCTGAGAATACGCGTGCGTTTGGGTATTCGGCAATAACAGCATTCAACGCGGTGTACACGTCTCTGTGGCTACATCCCACGCAAAGGGCCGGTGGACGAGGTGCCACGATTTCCGGTACAGGTGATCCTTCGATTGAAGGTAATCCGAATGCTTTTGCCACGAGGTCCGGGTTCAACTCTCCATCCCTGGGGAGCGTGCCATCCAAACGTCCGAGTACACACTCTTTTTCCAAGTAGCCTTTCAATGCTTCCTCGATGATCGGGTAGCCTTCTTCTAATACAAACAATTTTTCGGTGCTTTCGGCCAACTTGGTGATCATCTTTCTCGGAAGAGGATATTGACTTACTTTTACTACTGGGTAAGGACAATTGCCACCGAATACTTCCATCAGGTAATTGTAACCGATACCGCAAGCGACGATACCCATTGATTTGTCAGCTCCGTCGATGTATTGGTTGAAAGAAGAATTATCGGATGCTTCTTCGAAAGCAGCTTGTTTCTCTAGTAATAACTTATATCTTTTTTTAGCGATAGCAGGAAGTAACACGAACTGACGTTTGTCTTCCGGTAAACGCATTTCATTTTCGGCTTTAGCCTCTCTCGTTTCAACACCAGCACGAGAGTGTGCCAAACGAGTCGTGATTCTTAACAACACGGGGGTACCCATTTGCTCTGACAAATCGAAAGCATAACGGGTCATCTCGTATGCTTCTTGTTGGTTGGAAGGTTCCATGATCGGAATCAAGGCAAATTTACCGTACATACGTGAATCTTGCTCGTTTTGAGAAGAGTGCATGGATGGGTCATCGGCAGCGACAACAACCATACCTCCGTTAGCCCCGGTAATAGCAGCGTTCATGAAACAGTCTGCGGCCACGTTCATCCCCACGTGTTTCATACATACCAAGGCTCTTTTTCCTGCATAGGACATCCCTAATGCAGCTTCCATGGCTGTTTTTTCGTTTGCAGACCACATCCGGTGAACGTTACGGGCGATAGCCTGTTTCGATTCCTGAATGTATTCCGTGATCTCTGTTGAAGGGGTTCCCGGGTATGCGAACACGCCGGATATACCTCCGTCTATAGCACCTTGTGCAATAGCTTCAACACCTAATAATAGTTGTTTTTGCATAATTAAAAGATTATTGATTTAAGTTGTTTATTTGCTTAAAAGAGTGCAACATACCTGTTGCCAAGAGATGCCTACACATTATCTCGGCGGAATTTTCATAGTCCCCCGAACAATTTAAGAACGCCCACGATGTAGGCTAAAACGAAATAATATTCTGATGGTTTATACATCTACTAAATATTTAAAACGTTTTCGTTTGTAATTCGCGACTAAATTACTATTAATATTTAACAAGAACAAATATTTCGGATGAGAAGTCTTCGTGTGTAGAAATTCTTTTCCGGATTTATATCCCCAATCAGGACTGGTTAAGCTTGTTCGCTGGAATTACTTGGGAAACACGCTTGAATAATTGCTTTTTTTTGTACGTGTTTTATTGTTTTTTCGTATATTCGTAACTTGTTACAATGGGGTATAAAAAGGAACTTCTCATCAATTGTTTATTGTTATGTTTGATCGATATAAAAAATCTTTTCCTGCTAAGTTGAGTTTGTACGTGATTTCGTTCATTACAATTCTATCTTTTGTTTTAGTGGGTGTATTTTATCACTACTCAACAGAAACGTTATCGCAGGAGGCTGAAGATAAGATAGAGAGCATGGCAGCTCAGGCAAATTTGCGCGTGAGTGCCTTGTTGAGCAAGGTGGAAAAGATTCCTGAAAACCTGGGATGGATGATCGTTGAATATGTCGAGGAACTGGACTCTTTGTTTGGAATTACTCGACGGATTGTAAAAGATAACCCGGAAATTTTTGGTTGTGCGATCGCTTTCGAACCCTACTATTTCCCAGAAAAAGGGCAGTACTTTGCACCTTATTCATTTATGGTTGAAGATTCCGTGAAGACCATTCAAGTGGGAAGTGAAGATTATAATTATTTTGAAAAAGGCTGGTATAATGGTGCGAGGGAGCATCGGTACTGGAGTAAACCCTATTGGGATGTGGGCGATCCGGATGTGATCACAACGTCTTACGCGGTTCCGATTCACGGGGAAAAGAATGAACTAATTGGTATTTTATCAGTAGATTTAACCAATCGTTGGTTGCATGACCTGGTAGATTCGATTAAGCCTTACAAGGGGAGTTATACCGTGGTTATAGATAAGCAGGGACGTTATATATTACGTAAAGAAGGCGAGACCATGATTGGTAAAAACATGTTCGAAACAGCAAAGGAGGCACGAGATACTAATGTTATTGTATTGGTAAACGAAATGGCTGCCGGCAAAAGTGGTAGTATCATCGTGGACGACGGGGGTGTGCTGTCTTACGTGTATTACACACCCGTGGTGGCAACTGACTGGTATATGGCGGTAATTTGTCCATACGACCAAGTGTTTGGTAAGTTGAGCAGATTTAGTATGTATCTTTTGATTGGTTTTGTCCTGTTATTGCTATTTGTTTATTTTATTTGTTTCGTGTCCGTACGACGAATCACGAAACCGTTGACCATATTTGCCGCTTCAGCCCGAGATGTGGCATTGGGAAACTTTAACACGCCGTTACTGCGTATCCGATCTAAGGATGAATTGGGAGAGTTGTACGAATCCTTTCTTTTCATGCAGAAACAATTAACGGAATACGTGGACCAGTTACGTCGGACAACGACAGCGAATGAAAAAATAGAGAGTGAGTTACGCATCGCTCATGATATTCAGCTGGGAATGGTCCCTAAACAATTTGTTCCCACCTTGGGAGCAGAATGTGTTGATATTCATGCCGTGTTGTGTCCGGCCCGTCAGGTAGGAGGTGATTTGTATGATTATTTGATGTTGAATGAGGACGAGTTCGGTTTCGCTGTAGGAGACGTTTCTGGGAAAGGTGTCCCCGCCTCTTTGTTTATGGCAACCACAATTAGTCAGATACGATCATTGGCCCTACAGGATACCTCGTTGAATTATATTATGAACTTGATGAATCAGAGTTTGTGTCGAACCGGGAACACGAACATGTTTATCACCTTTTTTGCCGGGGTATTGAATCTAAACACGGATCGCCTGAGATTTTGTAATGCGGGGCATCCCTACCCGTTGTTGATCGCTCCGGATGGAACGGTTTCTTTCTTCAAGACGGCGGATAATTTGCCTTTGGGTGTTACCTCCGATTATAATTACGAGGAACAAGAATGTTATTTTGCCCCGGGTTCTCAATTGCTTTTGTACACGGATGGCGTGTCTGAAGCTCAAAATGAACAATCCAAATTTTATAAGATAGAGCGGTTGCTTGATTTGGTGACAGCTCATTCAGGACTTGCTCCACAACAAATGGTGGAGAGCGTGATCGAGGATGTGAACCGTTTTGTCGGGAATGCGGAACAATCGGATGATTTGACCGTGATGAGTTTCCGGCTTAATGCACGTAGGAAAAAGAAGACGGAGGGACTTTTGTAGACCTCCCCATGAAGTTTTGGGAACTTTAGCTCGTTTATCGTACTCTTTTTATACAAAAAATTCTTATCTTTGCACCATGTTAAAAACTAGATTACAATCGGATTTGGTGTAGTAAACAATCTGTATCTCTGATACGGGTTGTCCTTTCGCTTGCTTTCGGAAGTTCTTTTCGAGAGTAATTATTCTATTATTATTATAATTTGAATTATGAATTGGTGTGCAGTGATAAAAATGTCATTCTATTTTCACGTGTACGCTATTATTTGAAATATCATGAGTAACGAAAATAAAACTATTCTTGAAATCGACGTTAATTTGATTTGTGAGTTTTTTCTGAATGTGAAACGACAAGGACCGGGAAGTCCCGACGTGACTCTTAAAGCATTGAGTTTTGTAGATAATCTGACCGAAAAATCTTTGATTGCCGATCTTGGTTGCGGGACGGGAGGACAGACCATGACTCTGGCTCAACATACGACAGGACACATTACCGGACTAGATTGTTTCCCGGGATTTGTTGAGCGTTTTAATTATAATGCCAGAGAATTGAATCTTCAAGAACGGGTGAAAGGTATTGTCGGATCGATGGATGCTTTACCTTTTGAGGAAGAGGGATTAGATTTGATTTGGTCAGAAGGTGCTATTTATAATATCGGTTTTGAGCGAGGATTGAATGAGTGGCGTAGATACTTGAAGATGGGAGGATACGTTGCCGTTTCCGAGAGTTCGTGGTTCACCGAGGAACGTCCGGCTGAGATCCATGATTTCTGGATGTCCGTTTACCCGGAGATTGACACGATACCCAATAAAGTGGCCCAGATTCAGAAAGCGGGATACATTCCCGTGGCGACTTTTATTCTGCCGGAATATTGCTGGACGGAGAATTATTTTACTCCATTGATTAAAGCCAGAGAGATATTTAGTCAGAAATATCCCGGGAATAAGACAGTTGAGGAACTGATGAAGTTTGGACGGCACGAGGCTGAATTGTACCGTAAGTATAAAGAGTTTTACGGTTATGTATTTTATATCGCTAAAAAGGTAAAGTAAACTGATGCTTATTTGCCTTCTTGCTGAATTCCTAATTCTGCCGCTACTTGGAACATGTATTTCCGGGCTTCAGTAGAATTATTCCCGATAATGCCATCAAGGATTGCCTCTTTGATGGCATTTTTTATATCTCCGATGGCTTTGCAGGGTGGGAGTTGGAATGTTTTCATGATTTCTTCCCCGCTGACAGGAGGTTGGAAATTCCGGATGGCATCCTTTTCTTCAACTTCTTTCAGTTTTTGGCGCACGATCTGGAAATTTGCTAGAAATCGGCGTACTTTCTCTTCATTTTTGGAGGTGATGTCCGCTTCTGCGAGAGTCATCAGGTCGTCGATATCGTCACCCGCGTCAAAAAGCAGACGGCGTACGGCTGAATCTGTTACGGTGTCTTCCGAGAGAACGATCGGGCGCATATGCAGGCCTACCAGTTTCTGCACGTATTTCATCTTCTCGTTTTGGGGAAGTTTCAGTCGGTTGAATAATCTCCCGACCATACGTTCACCTACGTGATTGTGTCCGTAAAAAGTCCACCCTTGTCCCGGGATGAATTTCTTGGTAACTGGTTTGGCAATATCATGCAACAGGGCAGCCCAGCGCAACCACAGGTTATCGGAAACACGACTTACCGAGTCCACAACGGTCAGCGTGTGGTAAAAATTGTCCTTGTGACCGATGCCGTCCACGTGTTCCACGCCTTTTAGAGCGGATAGTTCCGGGAAGAAGACACTCAATAGACCGGATTGTTCCAGTAATTTTAAGCCCACGGATGGTTTGGGTGAAGCCATGATTTTGTTGAACTCATCCATGATCCGTTCTTTCGACACGATTCTCAACCGCTCCCGATTTGCGATAATACTTTCAAAGGTCACGGGCTCGATCTTGAAATTCAGTTGTGAGGCAAAACGGACGGCACGCATCATGCGCAGGGGATCATCTGAAAACGTGATGATCGGATCGAGAGGTGTTTTTAGTATTCCATTCTCCAAATCCTGAAGTCCCCCGAACGGGTCAACCAGGGTGCCATAATTCTCCCGGTTCAGGGATATGGCCAAGGCGTTGATCGTGAAATCGCGCCGTTTCTGATCGTCATCGATGGTGCCTTCTTCAACAACGGGTTTGCGGGAATCGAGATGATAGGATTCCTTGCGGGCACCCACGAATTCAATCTCAACCCCTTTATAACGGAACATGGCAGTTCCAAAGTTTTTGAACACGGAAACCGTTAAATCTCCGAGTTGCTTGGCAGCCGTCTCAGCCAATTCTATTCCGCTCCCCAACACGACAATGTCAATGTCCTTGGAGGGGCGTCGTAATATCAGGTCGCGCACGTATCCCCCGATAACATAAATTTCCAACCCTTTCTCTACCGCGATTTCGGATAATATCTTAAAAATAGGATGAGCTAACTGCATATTATTTATTTTGGTTGCAAAATTATCAAGTTATCTTGTACAGACCAAATAAATTGTTTCGGATTTGTCCGGATTACCCTTTTTTCGATATTTTTGTGATATGTATTATTGAGATGAAAGATTATGGATAGAGAGAGACGATTTGCGGCATTATTCGATATGGATGGGGTAGTGCTTGACACGGAGGGACAATACGACAATTTCTGGCAGGAACAAGGAAAACGTTTTCATCCGGATATGCCGGAATTTCATAAAGTGATTAAGGGACAGACGATAGAACGGATCTTGAAGAATTATTTCGAAGGTGATGTCGCTTTACAGCAACAGATTTCACGGGAACTTGACGAGTTCGAGTGCCGGATGGATTTTCCTTACTTTCCCGGGGTGGAACAGTTTATCCGGACGTTACAGAAGCATGGGGTGAGAACAGCCTTGGTTACGAGTTCGAACAACAAGAAAATGGCTCACGTTTTCAGGGTTCATCCGGAGTTCTCCGAGTTGTTTGAATGTATGGTCACGGCAGACAAGATTACCCGCTCTAAACCCGATCCGGAGTGTTATTTGCTGGCAGCACGGGAGTTGCAGATAAAACCGGATGACTGTTGTGTCTTCGAGGATTCTTTTTCCGGAATCGAGGCTGGACGGCGTGCAGGGATGAAGGTTATCGGTCTGGCAACCACGAATTCGAGAGAGAAGATACAGGATAAGGTCGATAGAGTGCTTTCCGATTTCACGGGATGCGTGTATGATCAGTTTATAGGTTTGATGGATAAAAAAGAAACCATCATTTAATGATGGTTTCTTTTTTATATACTATTGGCGTATTACACGATTCCCGAGAATCCCATGAATGCCATGGCCAGCAATCCGGCTGTAATCAGAGCGATGGGGGTTCCTTTCATGCCTTGGGGAATGGAGGATAGTTCCAGTTGTTCCCGGATTCCGGCAAAGATGGTTAATGCCAACCCGAAGCCTAAAGCGGTTGAAGCGGCGAAAACAACGGATTCCAGTAAGTTATAATCTTTTTGAATCACCATAATGGCCACACCGAGCACGGCACAGTTCGTCGTGATCAAGGGTAGGAAAACTCCCAATGCTTGATAAAGCGATGGACTTACCTTCTTTAGAATGATTTCCACCATCTGAACGAGGGCGGCAATGATCAAGATAAACACGATGGTTTGCATAAATCCGATGCCGAACGGGTCAAGTACGGTTTTCTGCACGATAAACGTTACCATGGTTGCCAGAATCATCACGAACGTAACGGCTCCTGTCATACCGAGTGCCGTGGGTACGCTCTTGGAAACCCCTAGGAACGGGCAGATCCCCAAGAATTGTGCCAACACGATATTGTTGACAAATACGGCGGCTATAAATATAAAAACGTATTCCATAATAATTTACGATTTATGATTGGTGATTTATGATTAAGATGAGACTTGGTAATCTGAAATCTAGAATCATAAATCAAAAATTAATTGGTTTTTCTTATTCTGTTGATAAAAGCGATCAGGTAACCTAGGGCGATAAATGCTCCCGGAGCTAGAACGAAAACGAGCATTCCGTAGTTTTCATTGTAGAGAGTCATGTTGAAGAACTTGCCACTACCCAGAATCTCACGGATAGAACCTAATATGGTTAATGCCATCGCAAAACCTAGACCGATCCCCAAACCGTCCAGCATGGAAGGAATGGCTTTGTTCTTGGATGCGAATGATTCTGCTCGTCCCAATACAATACAGTTTACCACGATCAACGGAATGAATAATCCTAAAGATTCGTGCAAGCTGGGCAGGTAGGCGGCCATACACATATCAACTACGGTAACGAATGCAGCAATGATCACGATAAAACCGGGAATCCGGATTTTGTCGGGAATCAAGTTTGCCACGAGCGAGATGGCCAGGTTGGATAGTACCAGAACGAAAGCCGTGGCTAATCCCATCCCCAGTCCATTAATGGCAGAGGTGGTAACTCCCAGCGTGGGGCACATCCCGAGCAGGAGTACGAAGGTTGGATTTTCTTTGAAGAACCCTTTGGTAAAAGTTTGCCAGTTGTTCATATCTTTATTCTTTCATTGATTTTACGTGTTATTTTGCAGATTCAGCCAATGCTTTTGCTGCCCGGTTTACTGCATCCAGGAAGGCTCTGGATGAAATCGTTGCAGCCGTGATGGCATCCACGTTCCCTCCGTCCTTGGAAACTTGAAGTCCTTGCGTACCCGGAGTTTTTCCGGTAATATCACCTTTAGCGCCTTTCACGAACCACGAGTCCATTTTGGAACCCAATCCCGGGGTTTCTTTGTGACTTAGCACGGAATAGTTATATATACTCCCATCCGGGGTGAATCCAATCATGAGTTCAATAAGTCCGCCAAATCCGTTATTCGTGAATGTTTTGATAGCAGTCCCCACGAGTTGTCCGTTTGCCTTGGCAGGATAGAATTCTAATTCACCTCCATCTGCTTTCACGATCTGTTTTTCCGTCATCGGGTCATTATCAAAAGTGGGAACCACGGCACGGATGGCCTGTATTTGTTTTTCAATTTTTACTTTTTCAATCAACCCGGACGTGAGTGAGTTCACGACTCCCACGGCGGCCGAGGAAACCAGTGTTACCAAGAATAACACCAATACCATATTTTTGAAGCTTGATTCTAATTTCTTTCCCATCGTCAGTAATTTTTGATTTTTGATTTTTGATTTACGAAGTTTGGATGAATCTTAAATTGTAAATCTTAAATCGTAAATTATGCAAATCTTTTGGGTTTACAATATCTGTTTATCAGCGGTGTGAATCCGTTCATGATCAGGATGGCGAAAGACATTCCTTCCGGGTAAGCTCCGAACACACGGATGATCACGGTCAATAGTCCGATCCCGACACCGTAAATAAGCATTCCTTTATGTGTCATGGGAGAGGTTACGTAATCCGTTGCCATAAAGATAGCTCCTAACATCAAACCTCCTGTAAAGAGATGGAAAACCGGGCCGGCAAATTGTGCAGGATCGGCTAAGTTCAGTATGCCGGAGAACACGATAACCGTGGCAAATATAGCTACCGGAATGTGCCAGCTAATGATCTTCCGGATCAACATATAAGCGAATCCCAATAAAAGCCCGATAGCAGCTACTTCTCCCAAACTACCTCCGATGTTTCCGAGAATCAGATTACCGGTAGAGACTCCGCCTGAAGAGAGTATGTCTCCGACAGCTTGTCCGTTCTTGACGGCTTCTTTCACGAGTGCCAAGGGGGTAGCTCCGGTTATGGCATCAGCCGTGGCGAACCCGTTCGGTACGGGCCAGGAGGTCATTTGTACCGGGAACGAGATTAACAGGAAAACACGCCCAACGAGAGCCGGGTTGAAAATATTGTTTCCTAATCCTCCGAAACTCATCTTGCCGATACCGATGGCAACCAATGCCCCGATCACCACGATCCACAAGGGGAGGGAGGAAGGGAGGTTAAATGCCAGCAATACTCCCGTGATGATGGCGGAGCCGTCCCATATCGTGGGACGTTGTTTCATGAGGTATTTTTGAATAACGTATTCGAATACGAGACAGGCAACTACCGAGGTGAGGGTTACCAGAATGGCGCCTAACCCGAAAAATACGACAGAAAAGATAAATGTAGGTACTAACGCGATAAGTACACCGTACATGTTTTTTTCTATCGAATCCCCGCCATGAACGTGGGGGGAGGGGGATATGGTGAAATTACTCATATAAAATATTTTAGATCTTACTAATTGATTGATGTATGATTTTAGATTTAGTGATTTTTTTTCATCCTACATTCTAAATTCTACATTCACTTTTTATTTTTTTCTCGACCGGATCATTTGACCTGTTCTGGCTTTAGCCAAACGGATCACGTCAAGCAACGGACGGTTGGCCGGACAAGTGAAACTACATGAACCGCATTCAATGCAATCCATGACCTTTTCTGATTCCAGCATCTCCAACTTGTTGCGCTCTCCGAGTAACATCAAATAATAGGGTTCCAATCCCATAGGGCACACGTTAACACATTTCGAACAACGGATACAGTTGCGGTACTCTTTACGGGTTGATTCCTCTTGACGCATCAGCAGGATACCACTCGTGCCTTTGGTGATGGGAATGTTCGTGTTCGTCAAGGCTTTTCCCATCATAGGGCCTCCTCCGATCACTTTACCCGTGTCTTCAGGTAACCCTCCGGCAGCCTCGATCAATTGTGAGATGGGCGTTCCGATGCGGCAAAGGTAATTACCCGGTTCTTTCAATGATTTTCCGGTAACCGTGACTACCCGTTCGAACAAGGGTTTGTGCTTCATGACTGCTTCGTACACGGCATATACCGTCCCCACGTTTTGCACCACGGCCCCGACAGCAATCGGTAGTCCACCTGATGGTACGAATTTCCCCGTGGTCGCTTGTATTAATTGTTTCTCACCTCCTTGCGGGTATTGTATTTTTAACGGGCAAATCTCGATGCCATCCGCTAGTTTGGCCAGTTTACCAAGTTCTTCGATGGCGTCCCGTTTGTTATTTTCGATCCCCACGATCGTGCGTTTCACGCCGAGGGCTTTCATGATGAGTTCTATACCGATGATCAACTCTTTCCCGTGTTCCAACATCAAACGATGGTCTGCCGTGAGGTAAGGCTCACATTCCACCCCGTTGATGATCAGTACTTCGGCAGTACTTCCGGGAGGGGGAGATAGTTTCACTTGTGTCGGGAAGGTGGCTCCACCCATACCGACTATTCCCGCGGCACTGATGGCTGCCAGGATTTCTTCTTTCGTGAATGTATTGGGGTGTTTGTTGATAGGATCTTTTAAGATATTTTCATCCCATTCGTCACCTTCCACTTTAATGGTAACAGCCGGACGGGGATATCCGCTGGCATCGATCACGGGATCAAGCGACATGACGGTTCCTGATACAGAACTGTGTATGTTGGCTGATATAAAGCCGGCGGCTTGACCGATGATTTGTCCTACTTTTACTTGATCTCCTTTTTTTACCGTGGGAACGGCAGGAGCCCCGATATGTTGTGATAATGGTATACTTACTTGTTCGGGGAGGGGAAGTGTGATAATTTCCCCTTGTGCTGATAATTTATTTTCTGGTGGGTGAACTCCCCCAATTTTAAATGTCTTAAGCACGGTGTATTAGTTTTAGGTTTTAGATTTTAAATTTTAGATTGAAAAACTGATGAACTTTTTGATTCTAGATTTATTTATCGTAAATCGTAAATTAATTAATTTCAGTTTTCAATTGATCAGCAGGTTCGGTGATTTTCCGGGGAGGAAAATTAACCTCGTGAATGGCGTGTGTCGGACAAACACTGACACATTTCCGGCAAAGTCTACACTTGCGGAAGTCGATGTATGCCAGGTTGTTTTCCAGTGTGATCGCTTCGAATGGACACTCTTTCGCGCATTTTCCACATCCGATGCAGGCTGCTGTACAAGCTTTACGGGCAATATTTCCTTTGTCTTTGTTCACGCAACAAACGAAAACTCGCCGATCTTTCACTCCTTTGTTCCGTAGTTCGATGATGTTTCTCGGACAGGCCTTCACGCAAGCTCCACATGCCACACATTTCTCCTCGGAAACGACCGGAAGACCGGTCTCGTCCATGTGAATGGCATCAAACAAGCAGGCTGTCACGCAATCCCCACATCCCAGGCAACCGAATGTACAATCGGTTTCACCCCGGTAAAGAGAATGTTCGATGGCACATGATTTGTAACCGTCATATTGACTGGTGCGTTGACGATGGTCACACGTGCCATTACATCTTACTACCGCAATTTGTGGTGTTTGTACGGTTACTTCCATGCCCAAGGCTGCGGCAACTTTTGTCATGGTTTCCGCACCTCCAACCGGGCAAAACAGGCCATCCAATGAAGTCGCCTTTACCGTGGCTTCTGCAAATCCCCTACATCCGGGTTTGCCACATCCACCGCAATTCGCTCCCGGTAGAATGCTTTCCACGGTATCAATTCTAGGGTCTTCTTCGACCTTGAACTTTTGTGCAACAATATAAAGGATCACGGCAGATGCGATTCCTATGGCGCACAAAGAAATAATGGTGTAAATAATGGTAGTAGTCATCATAAAGGTGTTTGTTTTGTCTCCTCTAGTTTGTTATAACGCTCGTAAAGTTATGATTTTTTTTTAGGTTATGCTATTTTAACCTTGAATTTTATTTTTTTCGCAAATTTGTTTCTTAATAAATACAGGCAAATAAAGTAGATGGATGTTACAACTAGAGATAATGTGGCGGCCATGACTTCATTAACTCCGGCCAGGATAAGTAAGGTTAAGATTAAGATAATTAAAGCTGAAGGAACAATGTATGCCAGCAGAACGGAAAGCATGGCATTTTGGGTACTGGCGCAGACGATAACTTTGTCTCCTATTTTAACATCTTCATCGGGTTTTTCCGCGGTAATGCTTTTTAAGGCCATTTCCGACATGCCGCAAGCTCCTTTGGCGTGACATCCTGCACAGGCTGTTTGGCTTTGTATGGTCACTATAATGAACGTGTCGGCCACCTGCGTCACGATACCACTATGTTCTATCGTATTCTTTGTCATAATATGATTTTTTGGAATAGAACAAATATTTTTTACGGCTACCTTCCCTGACCCCTCCTTACACAGGAGGGGAAACCGCTTGGTAATCAACTCTCCCCCTGTGTAAGGGGGAGTTGGTGGGGGTAGTTTGTTGATACTAAATAAGACTTATTCGACAACTCCTTCATTTTTATTTTTTACGCATGAAAATTTGGATCGGCACACCCGTGAATTTCCAGTGTTCCCGGATTTTGTTTTCCAAGAAACGCTTGTAAGGTTCTTTCACGTATTGCGGCAAATTGCAATAGAACGCGAAAGTTGGGGTTTTCGACGGTAATTGTGTCACGTATTTTATGCGGATGTATTTTCCTTTCAAGCTGGGAGGAGGGAAGTTTTCAATCTCTTCCAGCATGATCCGGTTCAGTTCGGATGTTTTCAGTTTTTGCTTCCGGCTCTCATAGGTCTCGATGGCAGCTTCGAGGGCTTTCAACAGACGTTGTTTCGTGAGAGCCGAGGTAAAGATGATCTCCACGTCGTTGAACGGGGCCATTTTTGCCCGCAGTTCTTTCTCGAAATTGATCGTGGTTTTGTTGTCTTTCTCAATCAGGTCCCATTTGTTTACAAGCACCACCACGCCTTTCTGGTTACGTTCGATGAGGTGGAATATATTCAAGTCCTGGGCTTCCATGCCACGGGTGGCATCGATCAGCAACATACACACGTCACTGTCTTCGATGGCGCGTACGGAACGCATCACGGAATAGAATTCCACGTCTTCGCTGACTTTCGCTTTTTTACGTAATCCAGCCGTGTCCACCAGCAGGAAGTCGTGTCCGAAACGATTGTAGCGAGTCGTGATCGTGTCGCGGGTAGTTCCGGCAATGTCGGTTACTATGTTACGTTCTTCCCCGATAAGGGCGTTGATGGTGGAGGATTTTCCCACGTTGGGACGTCCCACGATGGCAATTTTAGGAAGTTCTTCCATGTCTTCAACCGGGTCGGTGTTGAAATGTGAAACCAGCTTGTCAAGCAGATCACCGGTTCCCGAACCGTTGATAGAGGCCACGGGGAAGATTTCTTCTCCGACTCCCAATTTGTAGAATTCGTGTATATCGTATAGACGTTCTCCATTGTCCACCTTGTTCGCTACAAGGTAGATGGGCTTATTGACTTTCCGGAGCATACGGGCGAAACTGTAATCCAGATCGGTGATACCGAGTTCCACGTCGCAGACGAACAGAATCACGTCGGCTTCGTCCATGGCGAGCAATACTTGTTTGTTAATCTCCTCCTCGAAAATGTCCGAACTGTTGGAAACGTATCCTCCGGTGTCAATCACCGAGAATTCTTTGCCGTTCCACTCTGATTTTCCGTAATTCCGGTCACGGGTTACCCCGCTTTCCTCGTTTACGATGGCTTTCCGACCACCGACCAAACGATTGAAAAGTGTTGATTTCCCCACGTTGGGACGTCCTACTATTGCAACAATATTACTCATTGGAAAGATAAAAGTTAAAAGATAAAAACTAAAAAATTAAAGTTGTTTGTAACCGAAGCGTTTCAAGTCGTTTTCCTTGTTTCGCCAGTCTTTGAGGACTTTGACATACAGGTTCAGGAATACTTTTTTCCCGAAGAAGGCTTCGATGTCAATACGGGCTTCCGTACCGACTTTTTTCAATGCGGCTCCCTGATGTCCGATGATGATGCCTTTTTGGGAATCCCGTTCCACGTTGATCACGGCCATGATGTTGATACGTTTGGCTTCTTCCTTGAATTCCTCCACGACAACCTCGACGGAATAGGGAACTTCTTTATCGTAGTTCAATAAAATCTTTTCCCGGATAATTTCATTCACGAAAAAGCGTGCCGGCATATCAGTCATTTCTTCTTTGTCGAAATAAGGTTCGCCCACGGGTAGCAGTTCCAAGATTCTCTTGTATAGATTGTCTACGTTGAAATTCTCGGTAGCCGAAATCGGAAATATTTCAGCTCGCGGGATAATCTCTTTCCACTTGTCGAACAGGGCATCCAGTTTATCCGGGGTAGTCAGGTCAATTTTGTTCAACACCAAAAGGATAGGGACCTCGCTTTGTTTCACTTTCTCGATAAAGTCAGCGTTCTTTTCGATATTCTCCACCACGTCGGTGACGTAAAGTATGATGTCGGCATCGATGATGGCGCTTTTCGAGAAATCAAGCATGTATTCCTGCATCTTGTAACTGGGCTTCACGACACCCGGGGTATCGGAAAACACGATCTGAAAGTCCTCCCCGTTCACGATCCCCTTGATCCGGTGACGCGTGGTTTGGGATTTGGACGTGATAATCGATAATTTCTCCCCGACTAGTCGATTCATCAAGGTTGATTTCCCCACGTTGGGGTTTCCTAGGATATTGACAAAACCTGCTCTGTGCTCCATTTATTTTAAAATTAATTGGGCACAAAGGTACGATAACTAATTGAAAATTGAAAGCCTAAACGAAAATGTACGGGTCTATTTTTTGTTTTGCTTATAGACATAAGCGATTTTCTCGCTATCCGCGGGGTTCGTTTTGCTTGTTTTACTGATCCATGCTCCGGTTTGGTCGTAAGTATATTGGTAATTAGGATTGATCGGGTTACCGAACTCATCGTAGCTTAGGGTCATATTACTTGTTATGTTTTCGTTTTGCAGATTTTCTTTCACGTAGGAGATGCTTACGAGGTAGCCGAATGGGTCGTAAGTGTATCGTGTGATTTGTTTCGTGGCGGAATGGTCAGTATCCGGTCGGGTGTTTATCCATGTTTTACCGGAGAGACGTCCTTGGTCATCGTAAGTGTAATCCGTTTGTGCGCAAATCAACCCGTTCCGGTATTCTTGGGTTCGGTTGACCTGTTCCCGGTCGTTATAATAGTCAATAACATTTTGCCCGTGATTCCACTTGGTCGTTTTCATCACGAGGCGGGAGGTCGTGTCGTACTGGTAGTTGATCAGGCATACAGTTGCTCTTGCTAAGGAATCGATAATTTCTTCTTCATAGCATTTACCGAGGTCATTATATTTGAATGTCGTGATCATCAAGTTTAACGGGGTGACGGTTGCGGAATCTTTTTGCAGTTGCGTGCTTTGGGTAATCCGTGTCAGAAGCCCATGTGGGGAGTACTGGTACGTGGTGATAGTGAGTGAATCATTGTAAACTCGGGTTTCCCGGGTGATGTCATTTCCGGAATAACAACGAGTGGTGTAGGGGGATAGGTAAGTCATCGAGTCGATAAACTGTTTTCTTAACTGCTGGGCTTGATCCCGGAATTGTTTGTATTTGTGAGTTTGAAGGTAAGCCTTGATCAACGGGAGACGTGGAAAAGAATCAACTTGCGAAACCAGGATGACCAGGTCAATGCTGTCGTTAGCGTATTCCACTTGTGACAGGTACCTACGGTTACATCCAGCCAGATAGGGACATCCTATATAAGCCTTGATACTGTGTTTTTTGGCTTCCGAGGAAGTTGCCGTTTGTATCGCTTTGAACAGGCAATCGTCATAGAGTTTTTGTACTTCCGGTAGGTATGGGCGCGGTTCCTTGGAGTTTGCGTAAAATATTTTTAACGTGGTATCGTTAAAATAACAGCGCAGGGTAGAATCGTTTGGTTCGTTGAGAATGGCTTTGTACAGCAAGTTATTATATATTTGGGCCACCTCGACATAATTGTACTCGTTATGGAAGTCTTTGAAATAAGCGTTACATTTTGCTTGTGTCGGTTGGGCTTTCAGGTCCGCGTACTGCGCTTTTTCCTTTAGCTGAATGATTGCCTCGTAAATATCGGGATTTATATGGTAATGGTATTCCTTCATCCGGGCGAGTACCGTGCGGGAATCTTCAAGCTGGTTCGGGGAATCGGCCAGCAAAGCAAAGATCGTGGAATCTGCCTTGTGACGGAAAAGGTCGACATTCAAGTTTGCTGCCTGACAGAATGAGCGTAGGCGGGCACCCCCGTCCTGTTGCTGTATGACCATGTTGCTTTTCAAGTACGGCTCGATGGCGTTGACGCTGGGTGTCAGCAACAGTTGCCTGAGAGCATCGGCCAGTAAGATTTCGTTTTTGTAGGCATCCATGCTTTTGGTGTCCATCCGTGCTCTCAGCCGATCGTACTTGTCTCCTTCCGACCAAGTGATGTGTTGGTATAGTCTTTCCACGCGCCCCTGTTTTTGTGCCCGCGTGTTGGTGCAAAAACCGATGATAAAAATCGTGAAAATGATCATTGTAAGGTATGAGTTTTTCATAGTGATTAAAATTTATGTAGTTTTCTCGTAGAAAACGTATTTTCCATATCTTTGTTGTATAAAAAAAATGAAATAAAAATTATGATTGTAGACGTACTGGCTAATAGCGAACGAATTGAGGGGTTAAACCCGTATTTTAAAATGGTCTTTGACTATATAAAAACACATGATTTGTCAAGCATGCCCGCGGGACGAATTGACATTGACGGGGATAATGCTTATTTGAAAATTGAAGATGCCAAAGGACGGCGAGTCGAGGAAGCCGTGTATGAACGGCATGACAAATATATCGATATTCAAATGCCTTTGAGTATGCCGGAAAGCTATGGTTGGAAAGCTCAAAGTTTGTTGGGTGAAGAACGGGCCCCGTATGATGTTGCGGGTGATTTTACTTTTTACCGGGATCCGGTGGAGATGGTGTTCACGTTATCTCCCGGTGAGTTCGTGATCTTTTTCCCGGAGGATGCCCATGCTCCTTGTATCGGGGAAGGGATAATCCGGAAAATGGTGGTGAAAGTCAGGAAAATTGAACATTGAAAATGGAGAATTGAACATGAAGAAAAGATATAAGATACTTTTGACGGTTGTGGTGGTGCTAGGGATTGCTTATTTCTGCCTGCCTTATTATGCACGGCAGGCGTTGTTGTACTGGTACCCGTCGATAGATGATTTGTCAATGTTTGACAAGCACACGGTGGGAAAGGCCGATACGTGTTGGACGTGGGGAATTGCCAAGGATTATAACACGTACGAGTTGAGCCCGGAGGATGATGCCTACTTGAATGATTTTCGTACGGTTTCTTTTCTGGTAATTCAGAATGACAGTATCGTGTACGAGGAGTATCGGTCCGGTTGGAATGATACGAAGACATCCAATATATTTTCATCAACCAAGAGTATCGTGGGACTGTTAGTCGGTATTGCCTATGACGAGGGAAAGATTACCAGTTTGGATGATCCGGTGGGGAAATATATTCCGGAATTCAACGAAGGGGAAAAGAAAAATATCACGATCCGCAACCTGTTGACCATGAGTGGCGGGTTGAATTGGGATGAGGCTTACGCGTCGTTGTTTTCGGTTACCACGCACGGGTATTACGGGAACGATCTGTATGATTTAGTGACCACGTTGGATGTGATCGAGGAACCGGGAAAACAATTCTCGTACCGGAGCGGGGACACGCAGATTCTGGCTTTTGTCGTGGAGAAAGCAACCGGAAAGAGTATCAGTGACTACGCGGAAGAGAAGTTGTGGAAACCGATGCAAGCCGCTCAAGATGCTTATTGGTTGCTGGATAAAAAGGACGGGGACGAGAAATCTTTCTGTTGTTTCCACACCACGGCGAGGGAAGTTGCCCGTTTTGCCCGTTTGATGTTGCATCATGGAAATTGGAACGGAAAACAGTTGGTTTCGGAAGAATATATCAACGAGGCCATGAGCCCGGCCGGATATCTGAAGGATGAGTGGGGAAAGGATTCTCTGGATTATTACGGATTCCAGATTTGGATTATGAACTATAAAGGGCAACGAAACCCGTATTTTCGGGGAATGTTGGGGCAATACATTATTGCTATACCCGAGAAGAATGCCATTATCGTTCGGCTTGGACATAAAAAAGACGAGAAACGTATTCGGGAGACCACCCGGGACGTGTATCGTTATATGGATATCGGGACAAAAATATTGGATAGCAGAAAATAAGAGTGGTAGCTTGTTCATTGGTGTTTATGGAGAGAAGCTGCTGAGTTCTAGTGTAGTTTCCTGAAATTGGTTTACTCGATTTGGCTTTCAATATTTTAACACTTTTCTTGCAAATAGTTATTTACTGTTACAAGTTTACTTTAAATAAATGCTAATTCCTAGAATTGTTTTACTTTCTTTTTCCACACCCGGGGAATTCCCCGGGTGTGGAAAAAGAAAGTGTTTTTAAAACATGACCCTCGCGAATTTTTTCTTTTTATCGCGATGTGCCTGCTCGGGGACCATCCCTAGCACGGCCAAGTGAGGTCTTTTTTTGTTATAGACTTGAATGATCCTCTCGACGTGTTTCCTGGCGTCATTGATATCCTTCAACGATATATCGTTCAGCCATTCTCTCTTTAAAACCCCGTTAACCCTCTCGGCGATAGCGTTATCATAGGGAGAACCGTCCCGTGTCATGCTGATACTGACGTGATGTAACTTTAATATCCCCGTGTACACGGCAGAACAGTATTGCCCTCCCCTGTCGGAGTGGTGAATCAAGTTCTTGAACGAGTCGTTTTCACCGTTCTCCAGCGCGCGGTACAACGCTTTGACCGGTCCGTCCGAATCCAGGTTCGGGTGAACCTCCCATCCCATGATTTTCCTCGAGTAGGCGTCCGTCACCAGGGAAAGGTAAACGAAGCCTTTACCCGTGGAAAGGTAAGTGATATCGCTCACCCACACTTGATTGGCTCGTTCGATCTTGTAACCTTTCACCAGGTTCGGGTACTGCCTCCGCCAGGCACGAGAATCCGTGGTAATGACGCGATACTTCTTCATTTTCACCATCAGGTTATGACGGTGAAGTAAACGAAAAAGCCAGTCCCTGCCGACTTCCAAACCGTTAGCGTTTAGCATCTTCCATAACTTGAGAACACCCAGGCGGGGCAGGTCACGGCGGATCTCTTCAACGATGGAGAGAACGTAACGCTCGCGTTCCTCCCCCTCGTTACTCGAGCGAAGGCTCTTGTAATAAGCCTGCTTGCTGTAACCAAGCGAGTTGCACAGGTATTCCGTCATCGTTTTGCCCTCCCGCGCTTTTTGCCGTTCACCAATCCCGCTAATAGCATCTCCTCGTAGTTTTTTTTTACATCAACGTGAAGGCGGGTTTTAGCTAATTCCAGCATCAGCTCGTAAGCTTCTACAAGTACCTTTTGTTTCTCTACCTCTTCGCGTAAGCGTTCCAGTTCCTGCCGTTCCTTGTCTGTCATTGATAATAAAGTTTTAGGATTATCTACCGGTAAAGATAAGCGTTTGTAACTTTCTTCAGACAGCACCCGGGATTTATATTTATTCAACCACCCCTGGAACGTGGAAGAACAAACATTATACTTGATTAATACTTCCGAGAAATCAAGTTCCTCGATCAAGCGATCGCGTACTGCCGACAATTTTACCCGTACTGGAAAATGACGACGTTTGATAATTTTTTCTAATTCTGACATTGGTTTACTCTGGTTTACAGTAAACTTTTTTCAGGGTAATACATGTCAATGAATTTCACCCGTGGTTTATTGGAAAAGAATACGAAGTTTTATCGGAATATTTATTCTTCCGTGAATCAACATAACCTAAATGGGTTGGTGAAAGACATGCAATCGTTCGTGAAATCAGCTTCCCGGACACTGACAATTTTGACGGATAAGGATATTTACCGAGTTGATCCATTCGAATTTGCAGATTGGGAGATGAATAACGATCTTTTCTTTGTACCAATTGATGGAGATTTCCGCCCAAAGAATATGATGTTGTGGGAATATTGGGGTGTAGAGTTCTTGAATGTGAGCGGGAAAGTGTATCCAAGAAATTCATCATGGGGTAATTTGTATTACAATTTTTACATGTATACTCCTGATTTGGCTGACTATGATGTAAGTCAGATGATTGTTTGCGGGACGTATTATTATGCCGTACCTTATGCTTTTGATGAGAATAAGAATCGATTCCTTCAAGTAAATAGTCGTTATGATGGTTTCCTGCAATTTCGGGAGCAGAATCCGGGATTGTTGTTTGATGTAAATAACGTGGGTGCTTATGATGCAATATATATGGGAGAGGGTGAGAATGCCCAGTTAATGACTGTTTTCAAAGCAGAAAAAGGAGATGATTATTGGTTAGCAGCAATGCAGACTAAAGAGGAAGATACCGGAAGTAATTTGCCGAAAGGACGGTATGTTCTAACTAATTGTCCAGGAATAAATGAGGCTGTAGGTTTTGCCGCATCTCCAATCTCGACAGATTTTTATTATGCAACAAAAGATCAGATTTATACGATTGCCTTGGGAAATTCTCAGGATGTGATAGCGGAAAGCCGTTATATTGTGGATAAGGAGAGAGATGGGGAAATTACTTCTCTAACGATGTGGCGGGGGGAGTATGGACGGATGAACGTGAGTAGTGAAACAAGTACCACTGGAGTGACTACGCAAAATGCTCAATATCGAATGTTGATTATTACGACTTATAAAGAATCAACTGGGGAGGGGAAAGTGCTTACAATTCCAATTGTCAAACTGACGAGTGGGACTTTAGAACCTAATCGTGATATTCACGGGAGATATGAAGGATTTGGCCGGATTACGAAAGTGGCCTATAATAAAGTGGGAAACTAAAATAAGTGATTTATGAAAACAGTATTAAGAAATATAGGCTGTCTGTTATTACTGACAATGGGTTGGGTGGCTTGTAATGATGACGATGATAATATCGAGGTAGGGGTACGCCCGATTAACCCGGTTCGGGTGAGCGAAATTACCGGCTATAATGATCATTGGGGCGATTACACGTTGAAAATTCAATACGTGAATGATAAGTTGGAAAATATGAGTCGTTATGATAAAAACGGTCACCGAAAAGGGGGACTTTCAGTGACGAAAGAACAAGGTGTTACTACCTATGCCGTGAATGATTACGTGTATAACGTGGATGCCGATTCTATCGCTCGTTTGGATTTATCGCTGAAAGGAAAATATGGGGTTGGAAATTATTCTTTGGAAGATAGCATCCCTGTGATAGCAAGAACTTTGTACAAAGTGGATGTGACTCTTGATGAAGAGAGTATGGTTACACAGCAAGTATTTAGCTATTATATTCCTAAAACCGATTTTGGTTTAGGAGATGATTTTGATAATACCTATACACTGGATTATAAGGAGACTTTTATTTATGAGTACGGAGAAGGTACTTCAATTGTAAATGTCCGTTCGTTTTATGATACGTTTGCTCCGGATGATGCTAAAAATTATGAAACTCGTACACTTTATAAATATGAGTATGTGTATGATGGAAAGCGAATTATGACGAATCGAATTTACATGGTGAATAATCATAGCGAGTCAAGTTGGGATTTAATAAATGATCGTGTGTACACGTATTCTGGCAATAATTTGATTTCCGTGAAGGGGGACGGTTACTTGTTAGAAAAGAATTTCCGTGATGCCCGAACTTTGTCGTTGAATTTGAATGGAGAAACGACTTCTTACACGTTGGATGAATATGGCTTTCTGGTTAAAAGTGATAATGGTAAGGGAGGGGTGATAAACGTGACTTACGAACCCGGTAATGGGAATTTTTATCATTTGTATCGTTTGGATCGGGAACAAGAGGGTTTTCCGGTTATTAAATAGTGATGCGTGTAGTTTAGAGGGGCTGCTTGCAGCTCCTCTTCTATTTTAAAAGAAAAATATGACGAATTGTTTAAGATGGTTGATTTTGTTCTTATTCTTAGGGAATGTTGTTCTTGCGGATGAGAATAAAGTGCGTTGTGTTGTTCATGGCAAGTTAGTTGGAATGGAAGTGGAGGATGTACTTTTGGTAGATGCCACATTGGATTCCCGTTATCATGGAACAAAAGTTGTTGTGAAGGATCATTGTTTTGAAGATGTGTTGGAATTACCACATGCGAAAGGGTATAAATTGATATTTGTAACCCGAAAACCATGGAAATGGTATACTGTTCCTTTCATTGCGGAAGACGGGGAAGTGGATATTACAGTGAATGTAGATAAGAATTACACGGTGAAAGGGGGAAAATTTAATGAGAGATATCAAAAATACCGGGAATTGCAACGGCAGGAAATAGGTTGGAAACAATACTCTTTTATGCATAAATTCTGTGAGGGACAATGGGATGAGTTGTATCTTTTTCTAGTGATAGAAGAATTACAGCGGAGACAAACGTATCAGTCTGAATTAGATGAAGAATTAGAGCGTGCTTATCATGTTTTGGCAGAGAAATTTGTTTTTAGCGACTATACTCGTTTGGGGAGAATGTTAGTTGATGGTTTCCATAATATCAGACCTGGGGGACATTATGTCGACTTTGAGGCTCCCGATCTTGAAGGATGTAAGGTGAAACTTTCGGATGTTATAAAAGGGAAAGTTGCTATTATTGATTTGTGGGCTTCTTGGTGCATGCCTTGTAGGGCAAAGGCCAAAGCGATGATCCCGCTTTACGAAAAGTATAAAGATCGCGGCTTTAAAATTGTTGGTGTAGCACGGGAATTTAAGAATACAGATCGCATGAAACAGGCGATAAAGCAGGATGGCTATCCTTGGTTGCAACTAGTTGAATTGGATGATGGTTATCAAATATGGACTCGGTATATGTTAGGAAATGCCGGAGGCGGAGTGTTTGTGGTCGATAGGGATGGGAAAATTTTAGCCGTGAATCCGAAACCTGAAGAGGTGCAGAAAATTTTGGAGCAAAAATTAGGAGAGCAGTGAATTTAATCCATGAATAAAGCCGAATCATTCTTTATTAGTAGAAAAAGATTCGGCTTTATGATTTGATCGATATATGAGTTTATTTGTGTTTGTCACAGCCTCCGCATCCGGAGCATTCGTGATTTTCGTTTATAGTGGCCGGGTCGCCGTGTCCACCTCTTGGGCCGCCACGTCTGTCCATCATTTCTTTCCGGTGTTTCTCCATTTCTTGTTTTCTCTTTTCCTGATTGGTCAAGTAAGTTTTATATTGTTCTTCCGTTAAGATTTTCTTCAGAGAAAGGTTTTGCTGCTCTTCCATTTTTTTCATGTTGACCATCACGGAATCTCGTTGTCCTTGATATTTTTTCATGAGTTCGTCTCTCTGTTGGAAGTTTTTGGTAAACAAATCTTTCACCTGTTTTTCTTGTTGCTCGTTGAGCTTCAATTCAGTTTTCATTTGTTCAACCTGTCTTTTTACCATTTCTTCGGGGTTTCTGGGACCTCTTTGGCCGCGATGTTGTGGGCCGTGTTGTTGTGCGCTTAAACTTACCGTCATTAAAATGAATAATGACGAAATGATCAGGGTTACTGTTTTCATGTTTTTATTCTTTAATCGTTTATAATTACATGGTATCTATATGGAGAATTCCATGCTTGTATTGAAATGTTTCTGATTCTAAGACAAAACGAAAATGAAAAGGTTTATTCTCATGATGAAAACAAAAGGGATGTTTTGGTTTGGATTTATTACACGAAAATTCAATTTTTGGTTTGGATTTATTACAAATATTGATGTTATTTGGTTTGGTTTTGTTACAAATGTATTTATCTTTGTGCCGTAACTTATTTTAAAACAATGAATTTATGATATATCGGTATGCACTGGCTTATTTGGAAACATGGAAAAAGAATCCTATGAGAAAACCTCTGATTTTACGTGGGGCGAGACAAGTAGGAAAGACTACTTTGGTGGAAAGTTTTGCCACGGGTTTTGATTGTTTTCTAAAGTTGAATTTGGATGAGGAAGAGGATCGTCAGTTATTTATTCAGTACCGGGAGATTCATAGGTTGATTGAAGCAATCTTTTTTTATTTGAAGAAGAGTCCTGTTGAGGGGGCCGTTTTGCTTTTTATTGATGAGATACAAAATTCGCCAGAGGCGGTGGCTATGCTTCGTTATTTCTATGAAAAACGACCTGATATATACGTTATTGCGGCTGGTTCTTTATTAGAAAATGTTATCGATCGGAAAATATCTTTTCCGGTGGGGCGTGTGGAATATATGGCATTACATCCTTGTTCTTTTTTGGAATATTTGAATGGAATAGGTGAAGATTTTGATAGACAAGCTATTGAAAACTTGAAAGCAGATGCAATTCATGATCGGCTAATGTATGAGTTCCGCAAATATTGTATTGTGGGAGGGATGCCTGAGGCAATTAAAATGTATGCTCAAACAAGGGATTTACTTTCACTCGATACTGTTTATGATAGTTTAATAACTTCATATAGCGATGATGTGGAAAAATATTCTCCGAATGACACGCAAACTAAAATAATGAGACATATACTGGAAGTTGGATGGCAAAAGGGAGGAGAAACAATTACTTTTGAACGGTTCGGTGGATCGGAATATCGTTCGAGAGAAGTCGGCGAGGCATTTCGTACGATTCAGAAAGCGATGTTATTAGAATTGGTTTATCCCACGTTGAATAATCGACTGCCTCTGGAGGCACAATTGAGTCGTCGGCCTAAATTAATTTGGTTGGATACCGGATTGATGAATTATAAGGCTGAAGTTCGAGAGGAAGTGTTCTCTGTTTCAGATATTTCGGATGCCTATCGGGGGTATGTGGCAGAGCATATTGTGGCTCAGGAATTGTTGGCACATACGACAAAAGTATCCGAACGGCGTTATTATTGGGTTGGTAATAAAAGGAATTCAATGGCTGAAGTTGATTTTGTATGGAAACGACAGCCTTATGTGCTACCTGTTGAAGTGAAAACTGGAACGAACGCCCATCTTCGTTCGCTTCATATTTTTATGTCTGACGCTCCACACGATTTAGCGATCAGGGTTTGGAGTGGTCGAATGAGTGTGGACGAAGTAAAAGAGTCTGGTACGGGCAAAGTATTTAGGTTGCTTAATATTCCGTATTATTATGTGGGTGTCTTGGATAAAATTTTGGATGGTATGTCATGATAAACATTGTATAAGTGTGATAAGCGATGCTCTTGGTCACGATTCTGAAAAGGCCATTCTCATTTACGGTCTACACTTGATTCATCAGTGGTGGATGATGCCAATAGTGAGATTTTGGTTGCGTTAGGAGAATGGTAGTTTGCCTTGTCTGCTATTGACGAAAACTGTGTAAATACACAAAAATTGTCTTCAGAGGCTCTCCAAGCATTGACACTTGGTGAGCCTTTTTGTTTTATGGATATTAGCGTGTCATCAAGCATAAACAATTGATTAAAATTGTTTTGAACAGATTTGAATAAGTGTGTTTTTCAAGATTATTGCTTGTTTTATAATTAAAAGCGCTATCTTCGTAGACGAAAACTGTGTAAATACACAAAAATTGTACTTATATGAGGTTCGAAAGAGAGCATTATATCAATAAGTTGATAAGCAGTAAACACAATCACTTGATTAAGATTGTTACTGGGTTACGACGAGTAGGCAAATCGTATTTGCTATTCAACCTTTATAAACAACACCTTTTGACAAATGGTGTTGATGTTAATCATATTATAGAGTTACAGCTTGATTCTTTTGCACATAGGAAATATCGCAAGGCTGAAACTCTATATGAATATGTTGAAAACCTGACTAATCAAGATTCTCAAATGTATTATGTGATGATTGATGAAGTTCAGATGTTGGAGGATTTCGTAGATGTCCTTAATGGTTTTCTACATATAGAAAATCTTGATGTATACGTAACAGGAAGCAATGCAAAATTTCTGTCTTCAGATATCGTTACTGAGTTCAGAGGACGTGGAGTTCAAATCCATCTTCAACCATTATCTTTTAAAGAAATAAAAGAGGTCTCAGACGAAGATACCTCTTCATTGTGGCGCGATTACATTTACTATGGTGGTCTACCAATGGTTGTCCTTGAGAATGATAAAGCACGAAAAGCTGAAGTGCTTCAAGAACTGCTTAAAGAGACATATTTAAGTGATATAATCAACCGCAACAGTGTGAAAAATGATGCAGAATTGGAAGAGTTGTTCTGTCTTTTGGCATCTAATATCGGAACATTGACCAATCCCAATAAGCTTGCAAATACATTCGTCAGTGAGAAGAAGGTAAAAATAGGCCACAATACAATAAAGACTTATATAGATTACTTTATTGATTCTTTTCTCATAAACAAAGCAGTTCGTTATGACATCAAAGGAAAGAAATATATCGATACACCTTACAAATACTATTTTGCAGACTTGGGATTACGTAATGCACTTCTTAATTTTCGGCAAGTGGAACCAACTCACATCATGGAGAATATCATATACAATCATCTGATAGGTCATGGTTATAAAGTGGATGTGGGGTGTGTTACATTTTATCAGAAAGATGATGAAGGTAAAACTGTTAGAATCACACTTGAGATTGATTTTGTTTGTAATAGAGGCAGTGAAAGAGTATACATACAATCCGCCTATTCGTTGCCGGACGAAGATAAACAAAAGCAAGAACAACGTTCCCTTACTCTAACGAACGACTCTTTTACAAAAATAATTATCACAACTGATGATATTCCAACACATACGACGGCAAACGGTATTATCATGATGAATGTCTTTGATTACCTTCTGGGGTAAGAATATTTAATCATAGCTAAGATGTAGAGATTCTATAATAGTTGAACTAATAATCAGTTTTTTACAAAAGTTGTACACGACTATGTACTGTTGGGCGGAGAATGTGCTGCTGCGAAATTGTACGGTATTTGAGGAGTTCCACGGGTGATTGTACTGGATGAAGATAATCGAATAGTTGCAACTGGCTTGAGAGGAAAGGAATTTCAGAAAAAAGCGAATTGTAAGGGTAATATGAAAGAATGGTAGATGTGTGTGGTTAGATAAGGAAACATAGAAGATATTTTATTGTATCTTTGCACTAGAAAATGGTGTTAATTTGGATACAAGAGATGTAGATATAATCCAGGAATTTGCTCGCGGAGGGGAGAGGGCGTTTCGTGTCTTGTACGATAGGTATGCGGTTGCATTACGTTATTTTGCCGCGAAGTACTTGAACGAGGACACGATGATTGATGATGTCGTGCAGGATGCTTTTGTCGATTTGTGGGAGAAAAGGGCGGATTTCCGGGGGGAATATGCCGTGAAAGCTTATCTGTATAAAGCTGTGCGGAATGATTGTCTCAATTTGATGCGCCACCAACAGGTGGAGGATAAGTATGCCAAGCGGGTGGTTACGGAGGGGGAGGATTCCGAATCATTTTTGGATCGGATTCTGGAATCAGAGATTTTCCAGACCCTATCGGATGTATTCAATGAATTACCCCCGGCGTGTAAAGAAGTCTACCAGATGAGTCTTGACGGGAAAAGCCATGAAGAGATCGCACAAACGTTGAATATATCGGTTAACACGGTCAAAAAGCATAAGAACAATGCTAATCATTACATGAGGGAGCGGTTGAAAAATGTTCTTTCTATACTTGCTTGGATTTCTTGAGTACTCCGAAAAAGGGGAAAGGAAATTGTTTTGCCGTAAATTTCAAAAATAATTGGTTTTTGTATTACACCAAATGAAGGTTTGCGTGCTTTAGTATAAAATGAACATCAGAACATGGAGATTCAGAATAATGATCGGATAAAACAAATGGTCGTTCGCTACGTGAAAGGTGAGTTGAGCGAGGAGGAGATGGACGAGCTAAAACGCTGGCGAGACGAGCGAGTGGAGCATGAGGAGTTGTTCCGGAACGTGGTTTCCAAGGAGAAATTGGAGAGAGGGATTCGTCGTTTCGTGAAGACTCCTGAGCAGCAGGAATTGGAATGGAACCAAATTTTAAACCGGACGGTGCGGAAGAAACGGCGTTCTCGGAAAATGTCATGGATGCGTTATGCTGCTTTGTTTATTTTGCCTTTGCTGGTAGGTGGAATCGTGTATCTTTCATGGGATTCCACTCGGGAAATGGAACTTGTAGAAACTTCTCCTCGGATTGTTCCTGGTGTATCCATGGCCGAGTTGGTGTTGCCGGATGGAACGAAAGTGTGGTTAGGTCAAGAAGCAAATCGGGCGTTGGAAAAGGGTGTGAAGAATAGCGGAGATACGCTGAATTATACAGAAATGGGTTCCGGGGGGATGCAAGACTCCTGCGAGATATATCACACCTTGCGTGTCCCTCGCGGAGGAGAATATACATTGGTATTGGCCGACGGAACCACAGTTTATTTGAATGCCGAGTCGGAGTTAAGATTCCCGAAACAATTCAAAGGGAAGAATCGGAAAGTGTATTTGGAAGGAGAGGGATATTTTGATGTGCGGCGTAACGAGAAACAGCCTTTTATTGTTGAGGTGAAACAAGTCGAGGTGCGGGTGTTGGGAACTTCGTTCGGAGTTCGGGCTTACACGGGGGAGGAGAACGTGTTGACCACTTTGGTGCAGGGACGGGTGAACGTGGAGGCGGGAGGAAAACAAGTGGAGTTATCTCCCGGGCAACAGGCTGATTTTAATCGAGGGAATGATCGGTTAACCGTGGCTGAGGTGGATGTAGAACAGTATGTCGGTTGGAAGGATGGTCGCTTGGTATTTGATAACAAACCCTTGGAATTTATACTGGAAGAATTAGGCCGCTGGTACTCGTTTGACGTGTTCTACTCGAATAATGAGTTGAAAGAGATTCCTTATTCGTTGAACATCAAAAAACATGAGGATATTGCTCAGGTGCTGAAGTTTGTTGAACGAACCGGGAAAGTGAAATTTGAAATTAATAAGAATACGATTATAGTGAAATAAAAAAACAAAGAGCAGTGCTGCAAACACTGCCCCTTGTCAAACTTTTTCAATCCTGCTGCAAACAGGAATTGAATGATTGTCGAATCTTAATTACAAAGTTATGAAAAAAAAGTGTTATGCCTACGTGGATAGGCATAGAAAATTAATGAAGTTAATTCTAATGATGAAGGCGACGTTTATTTTATCGGTTTTATTCGCACTACAAGTGCATGCCGGGGTTTATTCCCAGCAGGTACGGATGAGTATGGAATTTGAAAGTGCGTCGATTAAACAAATTATTAACGAGATCAAATTGCACACGGAGTTCAGTTTCGTGTACAGTGATGCGGATTTAGAAGGGATTGTGAATAAGGATGTTATGTTTAAAGATGCTACGATTGAAGATATTTTAAATAGTTGCTTGAAAGGTACCGGGCTGAAGTATTCTATTGAAGAGAAGACCATCGTGATATGGAAGAAAACTGTTCTGCCGCAGAAACAAGTGGCGGAGCGAATTGTTAAGGGTGTTGTGCTTGATAAACAGGGAACTCCACTGCCGGGAACGACGGTCGTGTTGAAGGGAACGACGTCGGGAGTCGTGGCGGATTCTATTGGACGTTTTCAAATCAAATTACCGGAGCAGGGAACGCATGTGCTTGTTTTCTCGTTCGTGGGAATGAAAAAGCAGGAGATTCCGGTGTCCGGTAAGGAGTTTATTAAAGTTGTGCTGGAGGAGGATAGCGAGAATCTAGGCGATGTGGTGGTGACCGGTTATCAGACGATTTCCAAGGAGCGTGCCACGGGTGCTTACTCGATCGTGGATGCAGAGACATTGGGACGGAAGCCGACCTCCAATCTCGCGCAAGCGTTGGTAGGGTTGGTACCGGGATTGACGGTGGTGAGCGCACCGGTGGATGGGCAAGTTCGTTTTGCCATCCGGGGACAAGGTACTATATCGCAAGTCAGTATGGGAGGAGCTAATTGGAAGGCGGACAACGATCCGTTGATCGTGGTGGATGGTTTCCCTATCAGTGGTTATATGCTTGAGAGCGATCCGTTTTCATCCATTAACCCGAACGATGTGGAGTCGGTGACAGTGTTGAAGGATGCGGCTGCGACTTCCATTTACGGGGCGCGTGCGGCAAACGGGGTGATTGTGATTACCACGAAGAGGGGCAAGTCGAAAAGCAGGTTGGATATTTCGGCCGATGCTTACTGGTCGGTGAGTTCTCGGGCGGATTTGGACTATTTGTTTAACATGGCATCGGCGGAGAACCAGTTCCGTTTTGAGGAGTTGGTGCATAAGTATAAACCGATTAATCTTACCAGTAATGACCCTTACTTGAGAGCCAGCGCACGGCGGTTTTATATGTCGGCTCCATACAGCATGCTGTACGAGCGGGATAATAGAAGGAATCTTACCGCGGAGGAGTACGAGGCTAAAAAACGGGAACTTATCGAACGGGGAAACCGTGGGGCGTGGAAAGATGATTTGAACGAATATATTTTTCAGCGTATGGTGCGTCAGCAGTACAACGTGTCGTTACGGGGAGCGGCTGAAAAGTTGAATTACGCTTTTTCGGCTTCTTATGATGACGAGGATAGTTACCTGCAGGAGAACGGTAGTCGGCGTTTGTTGCTGAACCTTTCGAGCAATGCCCGGTTGACGAGAAATTTGTCATTCGAGTTGGCGGTGAATACCATGTTTAGCAGAGAGGAAAACAATGGTACGAGTATTGAAAGCGTGCGGGGATGGCTTAGCCCGTGGACTCGCTTGAAGGATGATGAAGGAAACTTTACGCATATATCGACCTCGCAGACGGTGTACGAGCCTCTGTTAATGTCGGGGGACTATTATGCCGGAAAGACTCCGGCAGACTGGACGTATAATCCTGTTACAGACCGGGATTACACGGATAATTATTCGAAGACGATGAATTACAGGATACAAGGTGGTTTCGAGTACCGTACGGACTGGGGATTGAACGTGAGTGCTAAAGGCCAGTACGAGCAACGGCGGTATAACGAGCACGTGTCCTACGATCCGGAATCCTTCTACGTGAGGGACTTGTATAACACCTATTCAACATTGAACGAAGTGGGTCGGTATATTTCTTATTTCCCGACAGGGGGCGTATTCTCGAACAAGGGACACACCTACGAGGCTTATAATTTGCGCGGGCAGGTCGATTACAACTACGAGAAAGATAAACACGCGTTCAATGCATTGTTTGGTACGGAGGTGATTTCTGCCACGACCGAGAGTGACCCCAAAGTGACACGTTACGGGTATAACAAGTATACGAACTCCGTACTGACAGAGTTGGACTATGTGACAAGAAAAGAGAATATTTTTGGGGTATCTTCGTATATGCCTTTCGAAAAATTGGGAAGCCTTTCGACGCTGGAAGACCGTTTCTTCTCGGTGTATGCGAATGCGGCTTACACTTATGACAATCGCTATTCGGTGACAGTTAGTTTCCGTACAGATGCTTCTAATTTCCAAGCGGAAAGTGTGCGCGACAAATTTTCTCCCTTCTGGTCGTTCGGTGCCAGTTGGTTGATCTCGAACGAACAGTTCATGGAACAGGAGACTTGGGTCGACCAGTTGAAATTGCGCGTATCGTACGGTTTAGCGGGGATTGCTGCAGGCAAGTCGGGAACCTCTAGCGTGACGACAGTAGAGGTACATCCGGGTAGCTTGATTTATTCCGGGGGAGAGTCTTTCAACAAGATAGCGGAACGCGGGAATAATACCTTGACCTGGGAAAAGTCTCGGACGTTAAATATCGGTGCGGACGTGGCCTTCTTCGGACATAAATTGAGTGGTAGCGTGGAGTTTTATAACAAGTTCTCATACGATGTGCTGGCGAATACGACCGTACCGGTGATTTCTCAGGGCGTGGAAAGTATGAAATTGAACAACGCGGAGATCGTGAATCGAGGTGTAGAGTTTTCGATCAGTTCGAATTTGCCGGTAGTGGGGGATTTGAGTTGGAATGGGACACTAAATTATTCCTACAACCACAATGAGTTGAAGAAATTCGGTTACACGGGGCCTTATATGGCGGTTGGTAATTCTTACGTGGAGGGGCGTCCGATCGGTTCTTACTCTGTTTTGAAGCCGGCGGGATATTCTCCGGAAGGGTACGTGATGTTGGAAGGGAAAGACGGTTCCCTGGAAACGATTATGGATTATTATTCCGGGCATGTGATGGATTTTGTGACTCCCCAGGATGGTCAAACGGCTGACGATAATAATTGGGCTTACTATTTGGGGACAACAGAACCGAAGAGCACGTTGAGTTTCAGCAATATGTTCACGTGGAAAGGGGTGACCTTTTCTTTCATGCTTACGGGACAGTTCGGTTATTACGTGATGACGGATTATTATGATAGTTTTTCATTAAATACGAATAACCTTGCGGCTTATTCCAAACGTTTGGACCGGGCTTTTGAAGTGTATGACGAAGGGTATGCCAACCAGACCTCTTATTCCGAGTTGCCGCTTTATAACGATGATAATAAAGCCGGGTTTGTGGAGGGCTACGCGGCTTCGGGTACAGCTATGGCTGCCATGTATTTCAGGAATAATTTCATAAAGGGTGATCATATCCGTTTGAACGAGATATTCCTCGGGTATGACTTGCCACAAAGCCTGTTGGCGAAACAAGGTGTGTTCAGCCGTATCAACGTGTACGCACAAGCGAGCAACTTGGGGTTGATTTGGAGTGCAAACGGAAAAATGGATCCGAATTATCCGCTTGGAAGTTTGAAACCGATGCCTGTTTTCACATTTGGATTGAAACTCGGTTTCAAGAATTGGTAACGAGTATGAATGGATAAAACAGTAAAAGAGATGAGAAAAATATACACGATAGTATTTTTGCTGGCAGCCTTGGTTCTGGGCTCATGCAGTGATTTCTTGGATGAGACTACGGACAAGTCGGGTAGCGCTTATATATATCACATGGATCAACTCTACGGGTTGACCGGTAGTACGGATCTTTATTTATTTTCAAATGTGATAAACGGGGAAGGAATTTCCGGTACCGCTTACCTGACGGAATTTCTTCCGTTGACAGATGCGGTGGAAATGACCCCGGAGTTTTACGTGTACGGGCTGCAGTCAGGCGAACCGATGACGTACCCGTCATATTGTTGGCAGGGTGAAACATTGATGACAGCATCTTGGATGATGTGGACCTGGACCCCGGCTTGGGAACGGATCTATCGTTTCAACACGGTGTTGGAATATCTGGATAAAGTGGTTCAGACAACGGAAGCTGTCCGCAACCAAGTGGAAGGCGAAGCCCGTTTCGGGAGGGCCTATTACCATTTTATGTTGTTGACACAGTATTGCTTGTGGGGGGAGGATAAACCGGGCATCGGTTACCGGGATAATACTTCGGCAGGAGAGATTCCTAAGCGTGAAACGGTAGGCTATACGCTGGAGCGTATTTACGAGGATTTGAGATTGGCGGAAGAGGCTTTGATTAAAGCGGGGCGCACGACGTTCGACCAGGCTCATAATTACCGTCCGACGGTTCCGACCGTGCAGGCGTTCCGGGCACGGGTGGCCCTGTACCGGGGAGATTACGAGTTGGCCTTGTCGAATGCAACGGAAGCGTTGAAAGCGCACGGTACACTGGTGGATTTTAAGAATGATCCCGACTACGAGTTGGAAGCGTGGTGGTGGATTAACGTGTTGGATGAAGAGGGGGAGGTTGCAGATGTTATCGAGATCAGTTCGATGTTTGCACTGGAAGACATGGATACCGAGGCGGTAGCAAAATACGAGGAGTTGTATTTGCCCAATGTATCTTGGGAAGGAATGGGTGGTACTTGTCCGATTTCAGAGTTTTTTTACAACCTTTGGGATCGGGAGAACGATGCCCGCTGGATATATTTCTATAGTTCTTGCACGCCTCTTCAGATGACTTATGGAAAGCTTATTAATATGGATCCGGATACTTCGGAGGATTATATCAGTTATGAAAATTGGCAGCATCTGAAACCTTGGAATTTATACAGTTATTCGCGTTTTGCCGGTAATTCGCTTATCGGTATGACAACAGCGGAGATGTACTTGATCAAGACGGAGTGTGAGGCTCGAAGCGGGAAGACGGGAATGGCGGCCGAAACATTGAAAACGTTGCGTTGCACCCGTTTTATGGATGACGCCTCGGCCGAGGCGGGTGTTACCGGTAGCGTGCAGGAGGTGCTCGACGAGCGTTTGCGCGAGATGGGGGCTTTCTGGCGATTCTATGATGTCAAACGTTTGAACGGAGCTGAGAATGCCGGGATTTATATCCGCCGCGAGATATTGACTGATCCTTCCGATTTGAGTACACGCAAGCAATTGGAAATCGCCCCGGACGATCCGCGTTGGGCATTGCCTTTCTATACCTTTGAGGCGGCTACTATGGGTTGGGAACAGAATGGAGGTTGGGAATAATAAATAATAGAATTTATCGGATGAAAACAAGTATGTTTGTTGTGCTTGCAAGCCTGTTTATGGCTTGCGGCACACCTAAGGACGGCTATGTGCTAAAAGGAGACCTGAAAAATGCAGGAAATGGGTATGCGGTGATCTCCGTGACCGACCACGCGGGCACATCGGTGATAGCAGATACAGCCAAAATGAGTGGGGGAAAATTCTGTTTCGAGGGTAAAACACCTTTCGTGGCGACATGCTCCTTGCAGGTGGCACCGGAAGGGAAAGAGGTGTTGGATATGCTCATCGTGTTGGAGAACAGCCCGATTGTGTTGCAAGGCGATTGGGCCAATCTGGAACGGAATGCCATGGGCGGCACATTTATCCGGGATATGAAAGTCACGGGAGGTAAGAATACCGAGGTATGCAATCTGCTGGACGAGGTGTATTTTTCCACTCGGAGATTGCCGGAGTTCAAGGATTATGAACGATTGGAAAAGTGGTTTGCTTCGTTGGATGAAAACACGGAGATGACGGATGAGGTGATCCGAAAAGGGGATACGTTGCAGGAGTTGGAGGATCGTTTTCGAGAATTAGTATTCGGGAAACAGCTGGAAATCATGGCAGCACATCCGTCATCGGAAGCGGCAGCCTTGTATTTGACTCCCATGATCGGGGGCATGAAGTTGGAAGAGTTTGAGCGGGTGTTCGGGCAGTTTGACGAGACGGTGCGGAATAGTGAGATCGTAGCAGGCATACGCAAGGAATTGGAAACCCGTCAGCGTCTGGCACCGGGACGGGTAGCTCCCGTGTTCTCGCTGGCCCAGCGTGACGGACAGATGCTTTCGCTCGCCGATTTACGCGGTAAGGTGGTGTTGGTGGATTTCTGGGCGAGTTGGTGTGGCCCGTGTCGTGCTCTTTTCCCTTGGGCGAAGGAGTTTTACAAGAAGTATCATGATAAAGGGGTGGAAATTCTTGGTGTCAGCGTGGATGATGACGTGAAAGCATGGGGAAAAGCCGTGGATACGGAAAAATTGCCGTGGTTGCATGTACGGGATGCAAAACTCCCGAATGGAAAGCGTGCGGCGAGTGATTTGTATGACGTGACAGGTATTCCGCATCTCGTGTTGATCGATCGCGAGGGGAAAATAGTCAAGAGCGGTTATATCGAGTATGAGTTGGAGAAGTTGGTGGATGGTTTGTTAATGGATAAGGAGACAGTAAAGTAGTTAATTTTAAAATAGATAGAGATGAAAAAATGTTTGATATTGTTAGTAATGAGTGTGTTGTTCGCTTGTAACGGCCAAGCGGGATATGTATTGAAAGGCGTGTTTAAAAATGCTGGAAACGGTACCGCTATTTTGACCTTGCTTTCTGACGAAAAATTATTGATTAGCGACACGGTGAAGATGAAGGATGGAAAATTCGTGTTCGAGGGCGAAACCCCGTGCGTGGGATTTGCCTTGGTGACGATAGCTCCGGAAGGGAAAAAAGCGGTTCAAGTTAGATTGGCGTTGGAGAATAGCAAGATAGAGATGAAAGGGGATTGGAATAACGTGGAGATGAGCGAGGAAGAGGAGTTGGTTGTCAAGGGTATGACAATTACAGGTTCCAAAAACCATGATGTATATGAAGAATTAAGCAAACAGTGGAAAGTGGTGGAAGCATTGCCGGAGTTTGAGAAATATGCAGAATTGGCAAAAAAAGTGCTGGATGATCCGGATATCTTGCAAGATACGACTTTTTATTGGGGATATAGAAAAGAGTTTGATGCTTATTGGGCGCGAATAAAGGACGAGCAATTGAAGATTATGGCTGCAAACCCCTCCGTGGCAACGGCTGCTTACTGGTTGTATTTTATGATGAACGATAATATGCCGTTGGAGAAGTTGGAACAAGTGTTCGGACAATTTGACAAGGAGGTGCGGGAGAGCGACTTGGTGAAAGAAGTGCGGGAAAATATCGAGTTAAGGCAACGGATAGAACCGGGACGTCCGGCACCGGAGTTCACGTTAGCACGGCGGGATGGTTCATCTTTGAGCCTGTCTGATTTCCGTGGCAAAGTGGTGGTCATTGATTTTTGGGCAAGCTGGTGCAGACCGTGCCGTGCTTCTTTCTCTTGGGTACGGGAATTTTACAAGGAGTACAAGGATAAAGGTGTAGAGATTATCGGAGTAAGCATCGATGCTAACCGGGCTTCGTGGGAGAAAGCTTTGGATGAGGAGCAGTTACCGTGGCCGCTGGTGATTGACGAAACGGTGAAGGGCAAAGCTCGAGTGGGAGGATTGTATCATGTATTGGCCATCCCGATGTTTGTGGTGGTAGATAAAGAGGGTAAGATTGTGGTGCGGGCACACATGGAGCAAAAGGAACTGTCGGAAGTCGTGGAGAAGGCATTGAGAAAGTAGGGCGTGTCTAACAAGTCTGTCTTTTAATGACTACCTCCCCTAACCCCTCCTTGCACAGGAGGGGAAACCGCTTGGTAATCAACCCTTCCCCTGTGTAAGGAGGAGTGGGAGGGGGTAGTTTGTTGATAGGAATAAAACTTGTTAGACAGTTACATTCCTTTTATCCTTTTCCCTTTCGATTCGTTGTGGAAGCGGTCGACAGCCGTGATCACGTAGCGGCATTTGAGTTTTTTGTTTGGAATGTAGCATTCCGTGTAACGGGTGATGGCTGCAATGTTGTCCGGATTGTTCAGATCTATTTTTTGTCCGGGCAAGAAGCGGTAGATCACAAAGTATTGCGGATTCCGCGGATCTTTACGATCTCCTCGGGCAAACCATTTTACCGTGTAGCCTTTTTCCGTGCGTTCAGCTCGGGGAGAGGCTATTTTCTTCGGACGGCCGTTGTGCATGTGGGTATAGGCCGGAATAAGTGCCGGGGTTTTATGATAGTGTTCTTGAAGGCTGTCAGCGATACCATCGGTGTTCCATACGATTTCATTCGCGGGCCAGAAGCAATTGCCTTTCACGTGGTGCAAGGAACGGGAGAGTTCCATTTTTCGGGTAAGGTCGGAAGCTTTCATCGTGCGAGCCACGTCTTGGCCGATATACAGGTGGATGTCGTGAGCATTTTTGTCCCACCATTTAGCCAGCGTGATATAGTCTGCGGCTGGATGACCGATCTCCCAGTATATCTGGGGAATATTGTAGTCAATCCATTTCTTTTTGGCCCATAATGTGATGTCCGCGTACAGGTTGTCGTAATTTTGCAACCCGTTGGTATTACTGCCGCTACCGTCTGGCGTACTTTTTTTATTCCGGTAAATACCGAAGGGGCTGATCCCGAAACGTACCCATGCTTTCGTTTTTACGATGGTGTGTTTCAGTTCCCGGATTAATGTATTGACATTTTCTCGTCGCCAGTTATCCCGTTCGTCTGGGGTATATCCCTTCCCGTACGTGCGGAAGCTGTTGTCATCGGGGAAGGGTATTCCGTTCACGGGGTACGGGTAAAAGTAGTCATCCATGTGGATGGCATCCACGTCATAACGGCTTACAATATCTTCCACGACCCGGCAAATATACTCCCGGCAAGCAGGGATTCCCGGATCGAAAAGTAGCTGCTTGTTGTAGGTGACAAACCATTCGGGATGTTCGTGATACACGTGAGTCTCTGCCAGCGTGGAGGTTCCGGAAGTTCCGGCACGGAAAGGGTTCAGCCAAGCGTGAAACTCCATGTTGCGGCGGTGACACTCTTTGATCAAGAAAGCCATGGGATCGAATAGCGGATCGGGGGCAACTCCTTGTTTGCCCGTACAGAAACGGCTCCAAGGTTCAATCTCCGACAAGTACCACGCATCGGCTTCCGGACGTATTTGAAAAATGATGGCATTGATCCCACAGTTTTGTAGCAGGTCGAGTTTACGGATGAAATCCGCTTTCATCTCTTCCGGAGTCATTTTAGCGTATTCGCTTTGGAAAACGGTTTGAATCCATGCCCCGCGGAATTCTCGTTTGGGAGACTTTTGTGCAGATAAGGTGGTTATGCTTAAGATCAAAAATGGAATGAGTAGCCGAATATGTTTCATGACGGTTGATTTATGATGTCGCGAATATAGTTATAAATTCATAAACTTTACGTGCGTTAGTTACATTGATTTACCAAAGTGTTCTTGCATAATCGGGAGGATTTGGTTAACTTTGACCAGATCCTTTAAGTCTGTAAGTTTCATTTGAAAAGTGGGGACTTTTCTTTAAAGTTACTGAATTTTAGGGATTATTGTAAATGATCTACTAAATATTTGTTTAGAAAAACATTCGAATGAAGAAACAATTGGTCATATCCACTTCTATTGATTTGGTTCGTGTAGCACCGGATAGAATCGTCTATATTACATCGGACGGCAACTATTCTACGCTTGTACAAACCGATAATGAGGTGCGTATGCTTTCTTATCAGTTGGGACAAATTGAAAAAATGATTTCAACCCAACTTGGCAACGAAGGAAATATTTTCATTCGTATTGGAAAAAGTCTAATCATTAACCGCTCCTACGTCTACTACATCAACATTCCTAAACAGAAGTTGACTCTATCAGATGTGGTATCATTTAATCATTCTGTAACTGCATCTAAAGAGGCGTTAAAACAGTTGAAGGAGCTATTGGAAAAGGAGGTAAAATAATTATGGAAGAGCTTAAGGAAATCCGAGATGACCAAATTCGCATTGTCGGCGAAGGAGGAAGTAAGAATCCTTTGCTGCGTAATGCATGGATTATTATCCTCTGTGTTTTAGGTATTGTTATAATTGGTGCAATCCTTCTGCTTTGTAAAAAGCAGAAGGAAGTAGAAGAGGTTGAATTAAAACAGCCTGAACCTGCCTTATTTGAACCCGTAAGATTTCCCCAACCTGTCAAACCTCAATGGATTGGAAAAGAGGTTGATTCATTGACAGCCGGATTTGTAGAGATTCGAGATACTTTAATCAATGATATTCCCATTAAAATCTACATTCCTCACAATGCAGAAATGTCATTGCATATTGGACGGGTGGATAAAACAGACACAAGTGTTGTATACGTAGCGCAAGCAGCAGATGTTAGAGCAGATAATGGTGGTATTGTAGGAGCCTTTGTCCTAAATGGAGAACCTAAATCTTGGGGACTATCGAAGAAAGGTTTCTGTGCATCAATTGCTGGAAAGGTAATAGTTGGAGTTGCTGATAATACTTCCCTTTTTGAGGAGGCTACCATGAGTGGTGGATATTTTTTCAGACAGTATCCGCTTGTTAAAGATGGCCGGGTAATCGACAACGAGCCAAAAGGAAAGTCTGTCAGGAGAGCGATATGTGATCGTCAAGGTGAAATTTTTATGGTGGAAACAGGTAGCATAGAATCATTTCATGATTTCGCACAGGTATTAGCTGATCTGGGTGTTAATCAAGCTGTGTATCTTGTTGGTTCTTCTGCATACGGATGGGCGGTTGACGAAACTGGTACAACTCATGAATTTGGAGATAGTGACTATTATACAGAACGTCATAAAATGCCCAAAAACATTAATTATATTGTATGGAGAAGAAAACGATAAATCTTCTTACAAAAGAGAATTATATCTTTTGCTTCAAATGCCACGAATTTATCGAGAAAGCAGCATGATGAAATGATGCCGTAAATTGTATTTCGTACACTTGAAAAATGATTTCGTACAGTTGAGAAATCATTTTTCAAGTGTACGATTTCTTTTTTAGAAATTTGTACTTGAACAAGTGTATAAACAAATTAAATCAAGTATAAAAATGAAGACTGCTTTACAAAAATTCTGGATCGCAATTTTGGCTGTGGTGAGCTTTGTTGCTTGCGAATCGAAAGAGACTATGACACCTGAGGAGGCTGCCGGTTGGGTAGCTGCTTATTCTCCTGAACGCATCGATATTGATGCTACAATTCGTATTGAAGCAACGAAGACACTGTTTGAGCATATTGACACCCTGCGCTCTCTTGATAATGTGTTTCGATTTACTCCCTCTGTCAAGGGATCAGCGCATTATGTCAATGGTGGTAAGGTTATTGAATTTATACCTGAGCAAGGAGGGTTAGAGTTGGGTGAGCAATACAACTGTCGAGTTGGAATATCAAGTCTGACCGGAATTGATTCGTTAAAAGATTTCTCATTCTATTTTGTTGTTGAGCGAAGAGAAGCGCAGTTGACAGACCTTCATGTGAGCATTGATCCCGATAATGTAGAGCAGGTTATCGTTACAGGTAAGATGTTGTTCAGTTCCGAGCCGGGCGAACAATCAACCGATGCATCATTTCTTGATTGCAATGTAAACGACGCAAAATCTGCCATACGGACAACTGACGAAAAGTCGTGTTATGCGTTTACAATTACAAGCATAAAACGCAAATCTGATGACTTTATAATGCAGATTAAATATAACCCGAGAGGAGAGTTTTCAATGGCTACCTCTTCGGTTGTCATTCCGGGATTGTCTGAGTTCAAGTTACTCTCTGCCAAGCGATGTGAGGCAGTACAGCCCTATATTAACTTAGAGTTTTCAGCACCTCTTGCATCTGAACAGGAATTGGATGGTTTGATTACGATTGACGATGTTGATGCTGTTCGTATCGAGCGTCGAGGCACTAATGTTAAGGTATATTATCCTGTAAACGGTCTTACCGATATTGTGTTAAGAGTGTCGGAACTTATTCGAACAAATGATGGTAGAACACTGCAGGGCGATATCGAGCAGCATTTCGAACAGAAGGTCATTGCGCCAGCTATAGAAATTCCTATAAGTGGTACAATTCTCCCTGATGGCAGCAACCTCACTTTCCCCTTTCGTGCAGTAAACTTGGTGGCAGTGGATGTTGAAGTGATAAAGATTTACACCGATAATGTGCTGACATTTTTGCAGGAAAATGAGATAAATGCGACCTATGGGTTACGTCGAGTTGGTAGATTGATATACAAGCAAACCGTTCGTTTGGATAAAGATGAGAAACTTAATCTTCATCAGTGGCAGAATTTTTCAATAGACTTAAAAAATTTGTTTCGTCAAGAGCGTGGGGCTATTTATAATATCAGGCTATCATTTCGCAAAGCCTACTCTCTATATGATAAGGTGAAGATTGGTGAAATTGATATAAATTCCGGCTTAACAAGGAGTGACAGGGATGAGTGGGATAAAAAATATGCCGACATCAATCGTATGCCAGCCGACTATGATTGGTATAACTATAATTGGCGAGAACGTGATGACCCCTCAAAAGAAAGTTACTATATGACAATGGATCATATGCCCGAGTACAATCTGATGGCATCAGATCTCGGATTGATTGTGAAGCGTGCTGATTCCGATAAGTTGTGGTGTACGGTGTCGAATTTGATGACAGCAAATGCAATGAGTGGAGTTCGTGTAATTGCATATAACTACCAGATGCGTGAAATTGGCTCGGCATATACTGATGAAAAAGGCTTTGCCGACTTCATAGTCGATGGAAATCCTTTCGTAGTAACGGCATCTAATGGCGTGTCTAAAACCTATTTGAAAATCAATGGTGGTCACGAACTCTCTACAAGTTGCTTTGACGTTGGAGGTAAGAATATTCCGCAAGGTATAAAAGGCTTTGTATATGGAGAGCGTGGGGTTTGGCGTCCGGGCGATGATATTTACTTGACACTTATTGTGGAGGATAAACAAAAGGCATTGCCCAAAAATCATCCTGTGATAATGGAACTCTATACACCGGAGGGACAACTCTACGATAGACAAACTCTAACGCAGAGTGTAGATGGTATTTATGTTTTCCAGACAGCAACCACAGATGATGCACCTACCGGAAGTTGGGATGCTTGTTTCAAGGTTGGTGGACAGACATTTCATTATACGGTAAGAGTTGAAACTATCAAACCCAATCGTTTGAAAATAAATATCTCTTCGCCTGAGGTGTTGTATAGCGGAAAACCGGAAAATATTGGTATTGAAGCACATTGGTTGACAGGTCCTGTTGCTGCAGGTTTAAAGGTTAATGTAGAAATGTTATTTTATAACAATCCTCAGCCGTTCGAGCGATATAATGATTATTTGTTTAGCAATCCGCTTTACACCAATTCTCACTCGAAACAAAATGTCCTCTCTTGTCAACTCGACTCGTTGGGAAAGTGTTCAAATGCTTATTTTTTGCCTATTGCAGAAAATGCACCGGGTATGATGCAGGCGAATCTTATTGCAAGAGTAGCGGAGGCTGGTGGCGATGAGAGTCTGACTTCTCGTTCCGTGCGATATTCGCCTTATGTAAGTTATGTTGGAGTTAATCTTCAGGACAGAGAATTTGAGACTGATTGTGATTTGCATTTCCCCGTTATTACTCTTGATGCAGAAGGTCGTTTCATTGAGCGCAACCTCACCTACAAAATTTACCATTTAAATTGGAGTTGGTGGTGGGAAGGCTCGGCCAATGATTTGAATAAGTATGTTCAGAGTACAACCGCCGAGGTTGTTGCATCAGGAAGAGTGGTGACCACGCAAGGTAAAGGTGAAATTACTTTCCGTGTAGATTATCCATCTTGGGGGAAGTATTTGATTTATGTAAAAGATTCTATCAGTACGCATGCATCAGGAGGTGTTGTGTATATCGATAGGCTAGATTGGCGAGGGCATTCTGCTAAGAGCGACCCAACGGCTGCGACGATGTTATCCTTCTCACTCGATAAACGTAACTACGAGGTTGGTGAGTATGCTACCGTATATTTTCCTAAATCGGCAGATAGCCGTGTTTTACTATCCATTGAAAATGGTTCTCATGTTCTCTCGCGCGAGTGGGTTCGTACATCTCCTAAGGAAGAAACTGCACATCGCATTTTGATAACGAAAGAGATGGCTCCCAACTTCTATATTCATGCTTCGTTGTTGCAACCTCACGCACAAACGGCAAATGATTTGCCGATACGCATGTATGGGGTTGAGGGGGCAGAGGTTGTTGATCGTCGCACTATCCTCCATCCTGTAATTGAGGTGGCTGACGAGATATTGCCACAGCAGGAGTTCTTGATTAAGGTGCGAGAGCAAGATGATAAGCCTATGAGTTATACGTTGGCAATTGTAGACGAAGGATTGCTCGATATTACAGCATTCAAGACGCCACAACCTTGGCCAGCGATGAACGAGTGCGAAGCATTGGGTGTGAAGACTTGGGATATGTACGAGGATGTTATCGGTGCTTATGCCGGTAAATTTACTTCAATATTGAGCATTGGTGGTGATGAAGCACTTCGTCGTGCTGTAGGAAAAGAGAAGCGATTTAATCCGGTGGTTAAGTTTCTCGGTCCATTTACGCTGAATAAAGGAACAAAAACACATAAAATCACACTTCCGATGTATGTTGGCTCGGTGCGTGTAATGATTGTGGCGGCTAAGAATGGTTCATATGGTAATGCGGATAAAACTGTTACTGTGCGTTCTCCACTGATGTTGCTTACCACAATGCCTCGTCAATTGGCGTGTGGAAACCGCATTAATGTGCCAATCAATCTCTTTGCTCTAGAGGAAGGTGTAAAGGATGTTCAAGTTACGATGAATGTTGAGGGTCCGTTATCTGTTGTGGGTGAGGAATCAAAACAGGTAACATTCACACGGCCATCGGAAAAGTTAGTTAATTTTGAATTGGTATGTGATGATGTCCGTAGTGGTCAGGCAAAGATTGAGATAACAGCTGTTGGTGGCGGTCAAAATGCGATGGAAACAATCTACATTGATATTGCTAATCCACTTCCAGACGTTATTGCGTCGCAGTCTGTAACGCTTGAAGGTGGGGAAAAATATCGTTTTGACTGCTCTGATTTCAAGAGTGGAGAGGCACAACTGACGCTTGCCACAATGCCGACCATTGACTTTGGAGGGGCATTCTCGTTTGTCGAGAATTATTCGCACTATTGCACAGAACAACTTTCAGCAAGAGCTTTATACATGCTCTATGCAAGAAAGTTCTTGGGAGTGGAGGAACAGAAGTGTGCGGAAAAGGCATTGTCTTCATTACTTAAAACCATTACCTCACGACAACTCTCATCGGGTGGATTTGCCTACTGGCCGGGTAATAATGAGGCGCATGATTGGGTAACTTCAATGGTTGGAGAGGTATTGACCGAGGCTCGACGACAGGGATTTGCGGTATCAACACAATGTTACGACCGTTGGAAAGAGTACCAAAATGTTTCCGCCCGTCGCTACCGTCACACGATCACCCATGCAAAAGACTTAAAGCAAGCATACCGCCTATACACGCTTGTTCTTGCCGGAGAACAACCAACTGCAGCTATGAATAAGTTTAGGGAGTCGAAGAGCATTTCGCGACAGGCTCTTTTGCGTCTTGCTGCTACCTATTCTTTAGTAGGACGTAGCGATATTGCTACCAAGTTACTCGAAAAGTATGATGCAACACCTATTGTCAATGGCACGTATGAAACCTTTTGGTCAACATTACGCGATGAGGCGATGGCCTTGGAAGCTTGGTTGTTGGTAGGTGATAAGGTAAAGGCATTTGAGGTCGCGCAAGATATTGCCAATAACTTTTCTGCCATCTATTCATCAACGCAAGAGGTTGCCTTTGTCTGCATTGCAATGAGCCGTATGGGTGATATGGTTGGAAATAGCTCGTCTCAGGTTGCTATTACAGAAGGTGACGAATCTACAAAAATCATTCGCAATCTTCGGGGTGTACAACAATTCGACTTGACTCCTGCCAATGGATTTATCGAGGTGGAAAATCAAGGTGAAGAGGCGGTATCACTCTCACTGATGCTGAAGCGTAAACCATATGCCACTGAGGTGGTCAAACCCGATGCAAAAGGTGTAGAGATTGATGTCCAATATACCGATTTGGTTGGCAATGCAATCTCTATTGATAAGCTTCGACAAGGGCAGGAATTTCTGGCAAAAATAAAAGTGAATATGAAGGCTAATAATACTCAATCTATGGCACTTACTTATACTGTACCATCCGGTTGGGAGATTTGGAACGAACGGTTGGTTGGCGGTAATGCTGATGCTGTAGCAACATATATCGATGTCCGAGATGATCGTATCTGCTGGTATTTCTCGGGAGAATCAGGAAAGAGCAAGTGCTTTACCGTTCGCTTACGTGCTGCCTATACCGGTGTATTTGTTCTTCCACCGACCATTTGTGAAGATATGTATAACCCGGCTTGTCGAGCAAATACACCAAACAGCAAAACAAGTGTGGTTCAATGAGAAAATATTTCAGATATGGAGTCATCATAGTAATAGGAAACATCTTACTACTATGGTTCTTTTGTCTTCCTCGAAATCTTTTTGAAGGAGTGTCATACTCAACTGTTGTAACAGATAGGAATGGAGAGTTACTGGGGGCTCGTGTGGCTGATGACGGTCAGTGGCGTTTCCCTCCTAGTGAAACACTTCCCGAGAAGTTTGTTAAAGCACTCATCGAATTCGAAGATCATCGTTTTTATGCTCATTGTGGGGTAAGTGCTCGAGCTATTGTTCGAGCAATCGTGCAGAATCTCCGTAATGGGCGTATCGTGAGCGGGGGTAGCACACTATCAATGCAGGTTATCCGTCTTTCACGCCAAAAGCCCCGCACGATATGGCAAAAAGTGGTTGAAATGTTTATGGCAACACGATTGGAGGCCCGTTACACCAAAGAGGAGATACTACGAATTTACGCTTCACACGCACCTTTTGGCGGTAATGTTGTGGGAATTGATGCTGCTTTGTGGCGTTACCTTGGCGATAGCGGAGCTGACTTATCGTGGGCAGAAGCGGCTACTTTGGCTGTGCTTCAGAATGCGCCATCGCTTATTCATCTTAATAAAAACCGTAATGCATTGCTTGGCAAGAGGAATCGATTGCTCAGTCGTTTGCACGAAAAAGGTGAGTTATCGGATGATGACTATTGTTTGGCAATTGAGGAGCCTCTGATTGGAGAGCCTTATCCGATGCCGCAATATACGCCACATTTGGTGGAATATTATAACAAAACGGCTCATGGCAAACATACTACAGTTCATATAGATATTGCGCTACAAGAGCGAGTGGAAGAACTTGCAACAAGGTGGTGTCAAGAATTACGATTGCAAAATATTCGTGATCTTGCTGTTGTTATGGTAGAGGTTGAGAGTGGAGAGATTGTAGCTTACTGCGGTAATAGTGATATGTCATTTGAGCGTGAGGGTAAATGGGTGGACATTGCCCGAGCTAATCGCTCTTCGGGTAGTATCCTTAAGCCGCTCTTGTATACGGTGGCATTGCAAGAGGGAATTATCTTACCGGAAACATTGCTCCCTGATGTGCCGACCGACTTTAGGGGTTTTACTCCCAAAAATTTTGATGGAACTTATGCGGGAGCTATTGCCGCAGACGAGGCGCTTGCCTTGTCGCTCAATATCCCCAATGTTCACCTATTGAAGGCATATGGTGTGGCTCGTTTTGCAGAGACATTGCAGCGTGCAGGGTTCGTTTCGCTCAACCGTTCTACAGATAAATATGGACTTTCACTGGTATTAGGTGGAGCAGAAGTTTGCCTTTGTGATGTTGTTTCATGCTATGCTCGTATGGCGGCCTGCTATATCGATACAACAGCCTATGCAGAGTTCCCGTTACGAGATCGGGTTGCTTTGTATCATACATTCAATGCAATGCGTGAGGTGAATCGTCCCGACCAAATGGATTGGCGCAGGGCTACTTCGGTGCAAAATGTAGCGTGGAAAACGGGTACAAGTTATGGTTCGCGTGATGCTTGGGCGATTGGTGTTACTCCCCAATATGTGGTTGGGGTATGGGTTGGTAATGCTGATGGAAGCGGAGTTGCTGAACTTACGGGAGCAAGAATTGCCGGACCTATTCTTTTTGATATGTTGAATTTGTTATCTTACTCGGAATGGTTCGCTGAGCCATGTTCTACAGATGGTGTAACTCTTAAAGTATGCGTCCATTCGGGACATCTTGCAGGTCGATATTGTACCGATACGAAAGAGGTGTTACTACCTCGCAATAGTGTCAAAAGTCTTTCTTGTCCCTATTGCAAAGAGTTTAATGTTTCTCTTGATGGCTTACGGCTCATCACAGACAGAAGTGAACCAACTCGTGCTGAACGATATTTCGTACTACCACCCCTTATGGAGCATTATTATAAGCAACAACACCAGGAGTACATCCCATTACCAACAAAAATTTTGACTAATGATGTTGCAGGAAGTGCATTCCATTTTGTTTATCCCAGTGATGGTAGTATTGTATCTGTGTCCAAACAGATGGATGGAATGCGAGGTTCTGTGGTCTGTCAGGTTGTACACTCTTTATCAACACAGTTATTTTGGCATCTGGATGATTCATTTATTGGCACGACCTCGAATGTTCACAAGATGCAAATCCAGCCTTCATTGGGTTATCATACTATAACGGTTGTTGATGGTTTTGGTAGCCTACAGACAATATCAATAATAGTAAAATAGTTGGATTGTCTAAAAGGGGTTGCCTTACGACTGGAACAATATATCAAGACGTTACAGCGGAATGGCTACTGGGACGATGGGGATGTTTATTCTCGGGTTGGTTCTGCATCGGGAACTTATGCTTATGATAAAAATGAGAATATCTTAGATTCAATTATTTCAAAGAACTATTATGTTTTTTTAGTAAACACTAATGAATGCTCATATATTTATACGAAATAAATAAGCAAACAATAATGACTATTGCTTTTCAATTGCATATATTTTCCATCTGCCATCTCCAGCATAGATTGCTTTCGCATTCACATGACAATTGGAAGTAATGTTGTATTTTTCTAGTATTGTTTTATGGACATAGTAGTCACTAATGAATGCAAAATCTGGTACTCCGTCATCACACCAATCTTTATAATTGAGTTCCAAATAGCCTGATATGTGTTTTATCAAATCATTATTAATCTCGTTAGTGATCTCTGCTTTAAGCACTTCCACTAATTTCTTTTGTTTACCTAGATTCTTCTTGTCATTGATTTCCCGAACAAAATAATAAATCTTAATGCAATCTCCAACGGATGGCCGCAAATCCGTCTGATCATAGTGCAGAATACCTGAAACTAGTTTGGGGCCTAATACAAAATGGAATAGTTTACGCTGATTATTGACATCATCTACCGCCGCAATCCTGCACTTGAACTTCTCAATAGCCTCGTCCTTTGTACACTTTTGTACGTCACATAAGAATATCTTGTTCTCTTCCTTGACTTTCTTTTTGTATTGGCGAAGTTTGACGAAATCCCCTTTTTCAAATTTCTGTTGCTCATAGTGTTCATAGACGAGAGTTGAATCGGTCAAATAAATATGATAGACCTTTTTTTCTGTATTTACATATTGAACATAGCCATATTGAATCGGTAAATTAAACCAATCAGCTGTTTCTGAAGGAGCGGCAGTCAAGGGGATATATTTGATCTCCGTTTCCTTTTTAGGCGGCTGCCATGAATAATCACCGGGAATTGTTCGAATTGTTTCGTCTTTATACAATCTGAATTTCCAGACTTGTCCTTTATGACTATCTCTTAATATTGGAAATCTTTTCTTATCAGTAGCAAATTCAATTGTTGTACCATCTACAAAAAACATCATGGTCTTTCCGTTCTCGTTTCTCCTTTTGTCCACAAGTACAACTTCCGTGAAAGGAATATCTTCGTAAACGTATTCTTCCGCTATTGAGATATTTTTGGCATAAAGTGCCGCATTATTGTCAGATACAGGAGTAGCAGAGGAGCATTGCTCAAGAAGAACATCTACTTCCGAATCAATACGCCATCCCTTTCCAACATAATGTTTCTTATATTGACCAAGTTCAACTACTGCATTTGCATATTTCTTGGATTTAATTAGTTGTCGTGCCAATTCCAATCGCATCTTCCCTATGAAGTCTTCATTCTTCTCTAAGCTTAGAGCTTTGCAAAGAAAAGCAATCTTTACATTCACATCTTCCCAACAATCGGCAAATTCACTCCAGATATAGTATTTCTCTCCCATCTTCTGGCAAAGCCTTTTATAGATATCCTTTGCTTCTGCTTGCTGACCAGCACGTAGATGAAGTAACGCTTTCGACCTGATATTCCAATCATCATCCGGCATCTTTTCTATGGCTATTCCATAGAGGTCAATAAGCCACTGGAGGTCTCCCAGTTGTTCATCAGAAAGATTCTCAAGAGCTTCTTTTACTCTTTTCAGCGATTTGACAGCTAACGGTTTATAGGTTTCCCCATTATCCCCTTTCTCTTCTTGCCAGTCAGCTGTTCTTAGTTTCTCTGGGTTCCACCTTCTAAAGAAATCATAGAATCGCCATGCATTGTTTTCCTTCATTGTGCGCTCGGCCAACCCAAGAACTTTCGAATGAGAAGTAGAGGCTGGAGTATCATTGGATAACTCTATATATTGATTAAACAGCTCCCATGTAGATGAAGAGATACCGCCATCGGTATTACGATACAGCTTCCAAAAGAAATGGTTCTTTATCATTTCGATAAAATCGTCTTTCCTGTAGGGGATAAGCCTGACAAATTCTTGAATCTCATCTAAAGGATAATCAACAAAAGCCTTTGCAATTCTCGACATCAACGATGGAATAGTTTTGCCTTCGTTGCTATGCGAATCTTCAAAATCATCCAGTCGCAAATTGTTCGGATTCCATAGCTTGAGAAACGATATGAGTTTGAAATTGCTATCCTGTTTAGAGTAATTAAGGGCGAAGTTCAATATTTGGGAATGCAGCGTCGAAGGGCGCTCATTATGAAGATAAATATAGTTCTTCAGTTGCGTCCGCACCTGTACAGAATCAAGTTGCGCAATGTGATCTCGCAAATAACGGTATATTGCCCATCCATAGCTTTCATGCACTTCTTCAGGAAGATTTCCGTCTACTGACAATTGGGTAAGAATCTCCCATGCTTTGTCATTGTTTCCATTCTGGCTCAACTCTTTAGCCTCTTGAATCTGGGCGTAGAAAGGATTCACCGTTAGCCTCAGTGCTTGTATTTTTCTAACAAGCGTTTCTGCAAACTCATCAAATTGGGTATCGAAATGCATGCGCGACAGAAAATCTGAAATTTTTTGCGCTTCTACAAGATTTCCTCCCTGTTGCTCCCTTTTGCAGATATCGATCAATGTCCAGGCATAGGCCTTCAAGATATCTACGTTTGTTTCGTCCTGTCGAAGGATCTTTTCAGCCAGTTGCCTGGCTTCATCCAGTTGACCATTGCGCCGGAGAGCATAGATTTCAGTTGATAAACGAGGGGAGTAATCATTCTCATTGTAATAATTGGGCCTTGTCATTTTTACCATCCGAATTATAGTTTTGTTGATTTATCAATACTATTTTCCGTACCTCATTTGCAATGGTGGTATCTGTAATGTCGAATATCTCAATTTTGTTGACGAACCCTTTGCTATGGTTTTCCATGCTGGTTCCATACCATAGGCGGAGAGTAGCGTTGCCGTTATCGGATGTGGCCTTGCAGATAATCTGATAATCCTTACTGAACACTACCTTAAGCTTGAATCCCCGCTCCTTCATCTGCTCACCAAACGCATTAACGACTTCCAGGATATAACCGGGAGTTTCTACCGGTTTATTGCATGACACAGCCTGAGCAAAGATTGTTTCTATGCTCTGCTTAATACAGGTGGCATCAACTAACTCATTCGGCTCCATTCTAATTGCCGAGATACCATAAGAATCTTTAGCGCCCTTGTTATGAAAATCAATTACCAGTTTCTTTTTAATTCCTTGCGGTACTGAAAATACGGCCTTGGTCAAATAATCATTGCATGGTTTGACCTCCTCCAAGATATAACCGCTTGGTTCGACAAGCTTTGTCAATTCACAAATAGCAGCTGACGCATTGACGTTATTAAGCGCAACCATCTCAGTAAAACGGGATGGCACTTTATACCCATCATATATAAGTAATTGCTTCGGTGGGTTAACACCTGAATCTGTTTCGCTCACGGTACAATTCATAAACGGATGGACATATTGCGGTTGTGCAATATGGAATACTCCGGCCGCAACACTGAGTCCACTGTATAGCCATCTGAAATAAGACTCATTGCATATTCCGTCATTCTCTGCGCGGAATCCTTTCAAGATGACATTGTCAAATTCGGAACCGATTGCCTTATGAACAGTTATAGCCCATGCATATTTCGCGTACAATACATTGATAAGCGAATCGTTCTCACGGGAATACCGTTTCTTTTGCTCAGCAATACAACGATTAATGAAGACATTAACGGCAATCTGTTCCTCCTTAGCCAATTCATCCGCACAATCCAGATAATTGTCAAGCACCCAAATCTCGGTATCCTGTCCACTTAGGCTCAAACATTTAACAGATATTTTTGTGAAAGACAGAAGTACTGGACGAGGATAACCCTTAATGGATATTGGTTCACGACGCTTCTCAAGCACATCCTTTACAGTAAAATACATCCCGTTCAGCACTCTTTGGGGATTACCAAACCCGGTCTCATCAGGGATACAGATATTGTTATTAGCAATAAGAAGGTCTCCTGCTGCAAGTTCCTCCCCATTATTCAAACAATGATGCTTAACCCAAAGATTGGTTTTCTGGCAGTCGCTTTTCTTGAAAAACAGGACCGACTGCTTGGGTTCTTGCTGCAATGGAGACATAAACCATTCCTTCATTTTTTTGGTAATCGCATCTTTCTCAATCTCAACGATAGTCCCATCATCAAAAGCATAGTTCAAGTTGTTGAACAGCTGTGCATCCATACTCTTGGCGAGACTACATTTTAGTGACTCCTTGCAGGACTCATGTGAGTCGCAGGCAGGCTGATGATAGTAATGAATAACCCTATTCCTACAGATTGTTTGAAGATTGGCCACATTGATAGCAGAATCGTCGGAAGTCCCGAAAGATAGCATGTAAGGGTCACCAATGAAAACGATTTTCCGCTCAGATGCCGGATTGGCAAAGATGATAAAGTCCTCAAGCAGGCGTCCTGTTCCAAAGCGAAGCAAATCTGTTTGAGAGAGGCTGCGGCTTACAAGATGCGCATCATACACCATTAACAATGCCCGCTTATCCAATCCGGCATCCGAATGGAGGGAAATAACCTGCATGGCCTCATCATCTTCTTTATCTTCGGATGTCCCGTTCCCTCCATATATGAATGAATAAAGGCTGGAAGCCTCTATCCCGCGCTGGCCCAATTGGCGACTAATTCTATTTGAGTGACATAGCCCATGAACTTCAGGAATCCCGTAATTATCTGCAATTGAGAAAATGTATTTTGCCCAATTATCCCGTTCTTTTGTATCCATTGATGTTAAAACAAGAAGGTCGTTGCCCCCGGCTTGCATAAAGGTATCGATGGTAGATTTAGCCCCTTCTCCAACAATGATATCTTGCTTGTGAATTATCCCTATATCAAATGAATAATCTTGAATATATTCATCGGATGGGAAGATTTTTTTAATAGCCTTGGCAATCTCTTCGTCGAAAGCATTATCATTATTTAAATCATAAAGCAATGCTCCAATTTCAGATTCTTGTACAATCTTATAATAGGGATATTTTCCCGGAATTCTATTAGATAGTTTAAGTGGTCCAGAGAAAATATTTACTATGCATACTCGGGCAGGATTGATTTTTTGTTTGAGAATTGGATTATGTTCAACAATTTCTCTGAATGCGGTTCTATATGAAGCAAGCTGAAGGAATGGATTTAGGAAATGTGCACCAGCTTTAACCTCAATAATTTGATGGTCTAATGCGTTTTCCGTACGCCAAGGTAAACTCTTAAATTCATCATCGTCTCGTGGAATGTTTAGTTGACCTGCGTAGTCTTTGAAGTCAATAATTACAACGCCATGATTGAAGAAAAGAATTGCATCTGCACGAAAGCGTCGATAATTCTCATTAAATGGATTACCTATAAGAATGCCATCATAACAATGCTTTTTAAAGATGGTATCTATTATTTTGACAACGCGACGGAATTGTTCATTTTCGTGTGTTGCAGCTTGCTGATGTAAAACTTCTAATGCCATAAGAACTCATAATTTATTGATTTACTCATTCCTGTATTATAAAATTCTGCAATTCTTCCTCGATCGAATTTAGGCCATATATTTTGCATGATAGCGATTGAATATCTCCGTTTCATTTATAGTACATTAATTTTTTCCATTCTTTCAACGATTATTTTTTCCATTTCAATGCTCTGAATCTATCTTGCAAGTCCCGTAACCGCTCCATAATCTCATTGAAAGAGGGAGCATCGGCATAAATGAAGCCGATTTGCATTTGCTTATAGTCGTCCCGCAAAACATCTTCGATGTTTTGGGGAGGAAGAAACGATATCGTGTGTGGAAGATGGGTCGCATAGTCTAACCCGCTCCACGCTGTGAACTTCTTACGATGAGCCACAATGGCCTCGTATAATTGTAAATTCTGCATCGCTTCCATAGAAAACGGTTTATCCATCATCTTCACAATGTCATACATATGCCGTGTAATACGTTCGATATGTGTACAGCCATTGGGTCGGTTAAACTCCTCATGTAGCAGAAAGACTTTTTCCAAAAATGTTCGTCCTGGCACAACGGTAGGAACTGTAAATATTGGAAATGAAAACTCTTCACTCGGATAGGCATCTTCTATCATAGAACGCATTTCAACCTCTTTCGACGGTTCCATGAGTGAACGACTGCTTATCTCAACTTTGACTCGCTCCGGTATATATTGCATTTTTGTTTGCAGCACCGAATTATACTCGACAAATAGGACTACAGGGTCGAGGTCGCTGACAGATGTTTCCGGGACTATGACCTTACAACATCCTAATAACCCAAACTCTTTTAATCTGTTCTCAATGTCGAGCGCAAAAGTGCCATCTATGAACTTCTTGGAGTCTTTCCGCAATTTGGTTCGTTGGTTTTTAGTCGCAATATCTGTGAAGCCAAGATATTTGGGATCTATTGCAAGGTCAATATCTTCTGAAAATCGTTCTATCAATCCCCAACCTTTACTAAGGCTCGTTCCTCCTTTGAATACAAAAGCTGTAGCATACGGTAAAGAAAATATGGCACGCAATACCATACTGACCCAATAGTCCTTCTCAACAGCATTGTCAACAATCCCTTTATTTTCGGCAACATTAGCCAAAATGGTAAGTTGCTCTTCTTTTGTGAACTTAGTCCAATTCATAATGCAAGTTTTTGTTTAATCCATTGCGGAACAATGCTGTAATCGTATCTGATTTCATCCGTATTGCCATATTTTTCAATGGCTTGTTTTATGATAGCAACTTGTTCGTCGGTTACATTATCTTTCCCTAATTCTTTCATGGCAGCGACTATCAGTGGAAACAAATCCGTTTTATAGGCAAAATTACGGGGTACACTGCGCTTGAATATGATTTTACGGTTCCCGATAGTAAGTTCTCGTGCTGCGGCATCTGTCAAATAGACTGCGTTCATCGTAACCTGCGTGGAAAGTCCCAATTTATTCAAAGCAGTCAATCCACAAGGGATAATGCGGGCTTTATCTTTTTCTGCAATGGCGTATGCTATATCTTCAATGGATGGGCGAAGTACGCCGAACTTATTTCGTAAAGGATATAGATAAAGACCCTGCGAAAGACGTATGAGCACTCCCTCTTTCTCCAATCGGGAAAGAGCACGAGTAACCAGTCCATCGTTATTAAGATGGACAAAATCACGTACCATATAAAGTTTATTCGGTCCATTTCTATCTATAATATTCCGTATTTCCTTTGTTAGCACCATCTTTATATTCAAATGATTAATAGTGTAAAGGTACGATATTCTTCTTGATGCAACAACAAAATGTCCGAAATTCTTAAAGAAAATCGGACTATTTTAAATTCGCATAAAACTAAATCTATTAGTTGAGATCTAAAATATAGCTATTTGAAATTATAATCAATCGCTTACAGTAACGAGTAAGAGCAACCTAAGTACATGAAAAAATTTTGGTAATTATCCCTGAAAATTTGGACAATCCATTGGATCCTTTAAAGTCTTGGAATAAAATGTTCAATATCGGTTGGGCTGAATTGTATGTTCGAAATAATTGATTAGAACTTGTCTGAAATAAGTTCTTGTACTGAAATTTATTAAATAGACCAATATGTGTTTGAGAAATTTTTTTATTGTTCTCCTCAAATACAAGAATTAGCCGTGAGCCTTGGCTTGCAGAGAGGCCCTTCAATAGGAGGTCGCGTTATGAGAGCTCGACGGGAGGAGGCGTCGTCTGCTGGAACAGTAACATCAAAACATTGCAATGGACGGCTACCGGGATGATAGAGGATAACCTGTTTACAGCAACACGGGTAACCAATTGACTAGCTTGACGGAGAACGTTATTCCCACGTTGGTGGGAAATGTTTATTCCCGCAGTGGTTCTGTATCGGGAACTTACAGAATGAGAACATGACGATTGATAGTCGCCGTGTTTTGAATTTCGGTTATAATGTTTTAAATTTGTTGAGAGAGGTTGAAGTGATAGGTGGGGTGTTGGAGTCAAAGTACTTTTACCTTGCTGGCAGGACGGAGTTAGGGGTGAGGGATGACCCGTTATTGAAAATTATTTTTAATTTTAATATTAAATAAATGTATATATATCGATTACAGATTCTCTCATCAAAGAGTTATAGTGAGGAGCAACTTAATAATATTATTGGTGTGAGTTCGAATTTTCCTTATGCAGACTGGGGAATAGAAATTATTCAATCAGGTGAAAATTTTTCGGAAATACTTGTATATTTCCTTTCTTTATTGGAAGGTAAATATGAAAAATTAGAATCAATCGGAATATCTCGAGAAAATATTTCAATATGGATATTATACGAGTATGAAGGGCAGTGTAATATGGAGTATGATCCTGAAAGTATGAAAAAGCTAGGAGAAAGTGGAATACTACTTTGTATTTCTTGTTGGGAAAAATAGGGGTGAATTGTCCTAAAATTTTTCTGAATAGACAATAAGTATTATCGCTCATGAAGACAAACAATGATACAAAGTACACGAAAGTGCTAGTGGCCCAATATAGTCCCCAAAATGGCTGTAACGTGACGGATGGTGAGATGTTAATTATTAAACCACCGGTAAAAGAACCAAACAAGGAGTTTTCATATCACTTTGAAGGAGTAATGACAGGTCGAAAATCTCGTTATGGTTGGGTAAAAACGGTTCCCGAGTACACATTAGAAAATTATATTGATAAATATTTAAAAAATATTTCCGAGAAAGAATTAGTTTACTTGGAATGCATGCTTAATTCAATATCTAACTTGCAAACTAACACGCCTGTTGCTGTTGATTATCGTCAAAAATCAATGGGTGAGCCTATTTTCGTTTTACACGTACATAAAGTTATTTTTTATAAACAAGATCAATAAGTTTGCCATTAAATATGATGGGGTATTTCATGTAAATGGAAGTAAGCATCATAAAATGACATGGGATTTTTAATAATTGAATTGAATGATTATGAGATTTGATAATTTTGATTGGCATGATTCTATATTAAATAGTGTAATAATAAATCGGCAGAATTTAGGATTGAATGATATCGTGGAATTGGATATAACTTGGCCTTCTGGAGAGAGAGGAATATTGTTATTCGAGAATGTGCGTAAATGCATAATGGATTTGAATTCTGGAACAGACACGAAAGATTGGATTTATAATGCTTATGAAACTGAAGATGATGAAGATTTTGTATCGTACAAGAAGCAAGTCGAGAATATTTGTAATGATATAGATAAATTGAAGTGTTTTGTGATAGAAACATCAACAACAGGAAGTCTTGTGAAAATATTTGCGACTCAAGTAATTGAAAGGTTAAGTGATTCTCCTGAAAAAAGTTTACTATAAAGTTACTTTAGATATTAACGTGAAATGTAAAAATCATCGAGAAGGAAAAATGAAAATACTTGTATTGATACTGGGTATTGTAGTTTGTTGCGTGACTTGCACGAGTAAACGATTAAACAGACAGGTTGTAGTGAATAATGATCAAGTTTTTTTTGATGACTGGGATGCCTCTAGATCGGCTCTTGATTTAGCTCTCCATCGATCGCGAGTAGAGAAAAAACCATTGTTGCTGTGGATGTCAGCTTACGGTTATTCTTTTGATCCAATCTTGATCAAAAAGATTAATGATATCCCATGGTTAAAGAATTACATTCTAGATTCAATGGTTGACTGCCGTTTGATGGTTGATAGTAAATTCAAATATCGTCCAATAAAAAGTCGAGAAATGAAAGCTTTAGTACCTCGCGAGATGAATTTCAGGTACGAGGGCCACGTGGCAGAATGGATTCGTCAAAATTATTGTGATAGTTTGTTTGGAGTCATGGTCGTGGTTGATCATGAGATGAACAAGTATTCTTGTTATAGGGAGTCGCGTTGTTTTTTGAAGGATTCGCTCGCTTTCCTGTCCTTTTTGCAGCAAGCGAAAAGAAAATATGATTCGACGTTAATCAAGAACAGGCATTTGGGCATTACCCTGAAAAAATTTACTAAATAGAATTTGAGGGGAACAATAAAAGTTTTCCTCAAATAGAAGAAGTAGTGCGAAGCTGACTATTTTTATTGATATGGAACGTAACTTTGCTTTAGGCTCTATTATAACAGGAGCAGTGGTTATCATGGGTATATTGTTTTGTCGATTATTCTCAGGTCTGTATAGAGGATGGGATATTTTTATGATGCTTGATCCCTTGTTTTTTTATACATTGTTAATTATGGCTGGTGTTTCTTTTTTGAAAAACAGAGATAGAGCAATCCATTTGTATTGTTTTTTTAGTTGGGGAATTATTGTTGAACGCTCTCTGTTTATGATTTTGATAGGTGATCTTGTGAATATCACGTTAATAGATTATGTCCCTTTAATATGTGCGTTGCCGTTTATTATAATGTATCCAAGAAAATAATTGATTGCCAGAGTATAAATTTAATGTAATTGATTATCAATATGGAATGGAAATTTGCATGGAGTTCAATAATAACGGGTATTATACTTGTAACAAGTATAATTTTTATTAGACTGACAATTGATTTATACACGGGTTGGAATGTTTATATGATACTTCGCCCTTTGTTTTTTTACACATTGTTAGTCATATCTGGTATAAATTTGCTGGTTAATAGAAAATGTGCAATTTTTTTATACAAATTTTTTAGTTGGGGTATTGTAGTAGAACGAATTTTGTTTGTATACTTGTATTGGGAATATATAGATATTATACTGATGGTTTATGTCCCGTTAGTATGCGTGTTACCTTTTATTATAATGCATCCAAGAAAGTAACTTTAAAATTACAGAATTTTAAGGATTATCGTAAAGGTAAAAATTAATGATTAGTTGTTTAATAATACATTTTCGTAATTATATACTATTTACACCAAACATAAGATTTTAGTTTGGATTTTCCAAATCGCTTTTAAACATCAGCCTCATACTTTGTTATTTCTTATAAAGTAACTACCTTTGTACCGTTAAAATATTGATAGCATTAGCTATTGTTTTGAGGGCTAAGAAAACGACCAAATTTCAAAGACAACCTCGAAGAACATTAGTTAGTGCCTGCGTCTTGGCGTGGGCATTACTCTTGTTGTGGTTGTCGGGTGCTTGGTCGTACCTCTTAGTCAGACAAGGTAAGTCCACGCCTTTTTGCGTGTTCAAATAATAGGTGTGCTGTCGCATTATTCACCTATAAATACACGTAAAATGGAGAAATTACTCTTAGCCTTGTGTTTGTTATTTGTAAGTTGTGGCAATAACAAGAAAACAGAATCTACCACACAAGAAACCTCGCAACCTGTTACTGAAACAAAAGCGGCAAAAGAACCTAAAACATTAATCGCTGGTGATGAACTTACATTCCCAAGTAAAAACGGTGGAGAAGTGAAGTTCCTTTTCAAAGAGATTAACACCATTAAGCTATCGGACGGAACATATAATCTTGTTCTGAAAGTTCAAATCAAAAACAACTTAACCCAGCAACTTCTTATAAGTGATGTTTCTTGGAAGCTAACAGATACCGATATGATAGAAGTTGAAGAATCTGGGGTATATGATTCTGAATTTGAAATGTTCAAACCCGCAATGTTTTTCTTCACTACCGTAGATGCTGGTTTCGGAAAAGTGGAAGAAGTAGGCTACAAAGTAAACAAAGGAACTTACTACCTTAGTATATGGGGATATACTTCTGCAAAGATTGAAATACGGGATTAAGATTCCGTATTTTTATTTTTCAGAGAAGGCCCTTTCAGAGATTCGTCCACCAAAAAATTGAAAAGATTGGTTGCTTTTGTATGCTCTATATACAAATTGAAATCTTCAATTTGCAAACCTGCTTTAGTTAAGAGATTCTTTACTTGATTTTTTGTGAGGTTTTTCTTTTGCGGTATTTTAATGTAAAGTTCTCCTTTCTTATGTATATCAAAGCCATTAGTTATGTTAGTACAGGTAAATCCACTTTCACTTAAAAAGTGCTCAAATATATCTGTGGCTATTGGGTACAATTCACCACAATTTTCTTGCTGGTGGGACTTCAACATCTATTTTTACTATTTGATAGTTACTAATTGTTACTTCATAAGACTGTTCGGTAAGACTGACAGCTTCTTCGTCTGTAAAAATAGGAACTTTAATTGAAGTATCCGTAATATTCCAACCTAAATTATGAAGATTTTTATACGCATTCCTATTTTGAAGTTCCTCAAGTAGCGTTTGGTGTACTTGTTCTACAACTTCATTTACTGTTTCACCACGTCCAAAGAAATACTGTAACTCTGGGCAGTAACTACAATAGGTATCCCATCTCGCAGGTTCCGGATGTTTGAAAACCACGAGTTTCACTGAAACTGTTTCCATAAAATTAATTGAGTTTATGTGCCAGTTATTGTTCTATAACTAACACGGATTAAATTCTTATCAATGATTTTCTTGAATTTAATTTCCGGTGAGTTTTTGCGGGTGTTGTAATTATACTCGAACTCTGCACAATACTTAGAAAGGTGTTCCCTACTCGGTCTATGGTAAGTTCCCATTATTGACCGCTTCAAATGTGACCATGCACCTTCAATAGTATTAGTGTGTACCTTACCACGAACATATTCTTTACGTCTGTGATTTACTACATCATGTGCATAGTCCGAGCATAGTTTAGTGTATGCCCACCATTCATCGCTGTTTATATGGGTTCCTTTCTTAACTCGTTTGTGGATAATTGGCTCTAAGGTTTTACGCTTCGCATTTGGTACGGGTGTAATGGATAAACGTCCACCACGTTGTACAGCACCAAATACGGGAGTTTTATTCTCAGAACCACGACCACGTTTGCCCTTTTTCTTTCCACCAACATACGTTTCATCAACCTCGACTGTACCACGTAGCTGGTTATCGGAATTACGATGTTCCAGCATATAACGAACCTTGTGTAATAAATACCAAGCGCTCTTTTGTGTAACACCGATAGTCTTGGACAACTCAATAGAGCTAATACCTTTCTTAGATAATGAAATCAGATAGAAAGTAAGAAACCATTTCTGTAATGGGATGTTTGAGTTTTCATAAATTGTACCCGTTTTCACCGAAAACTGCTTTTTACAATGTGCGCACTTGAAAGTTTTCCCGTTTTTATAACGGTATATTTTCTGTGCGTTTCCGCAATGCGGACAAGTTGGAGTATTACCCCATCTTCGTTTCTCTAAATACTTTCTACAAGAATCCTCATCGGGAAACTGTTTAAAGAAATAGAATAAGTTAGCGTTATTACTCATATTTCACCGAAATTTACTTGAAGTTACAAAATTTCGCTGAAACATCCAAATTACTAATCAACAATATCTTATGTTATTTTTATAGTGATAACTAATGATATTTTTATAGGAATAACTACTTTTGTGCCCATGAATACAGATAGTTTACGCTTTAAGAAATACCTAAAATTTAGAGTAGAACCTAAAAGATGTCCTACTCATAACAAATCTGCCCACATATCAGTAACCCACATGGAGTATAAGATTACGGATTGCTGCTGTTCGGAGTTTGAGTCTTTTTTGAACGACCTTTGCGAAAAATACAGGGTTGGCATCTTGTTGGGGAAGTACAAAAACGTCCCAAGGAAACGCTTACGACCACCTCATCAAAATCATCAGTAGAATGTTTTTCCGATAACTCTTGTAATTTTTGTATTACTTCATCAAAAGACTTACATCTTTGAAAAGATAAATGCCGAGAACAATAATCTCGGCATAAACCACGTTTATTTTTATCCATTTTTATATTAGGTTAGTATTGTATATAATTGCGTACATTTTTATTTTTTCTCATCTACTAAATTTTAAGATATGTTGTATTTGGCATCTACAGAATATGAGAATTTGCATGGTCCGTTTAAATGTATTGTAATAAATGATACCTATATACACAAAAGGCGGGTTTTAGTAGTGGAAATAGATCCAATGTTGAGTGGTTCGGATTATGGAATTGGTTTACATGGAATCAAATATCTATTGTTACTTGCAAAATATAAGGATTCTGATTTTTTTAATTTGGGAAAAGAGCCAATAGATGTAGTGGTAATTATCCCTGAAAATTTGGACAATCCATTGGATTCTTTAAAACCTTGGAATAAAATGTTCAATATCGGTTGGGCTGAATTGTATGTTCGAAATAATTGATTAAAACTTGTCTAAAATAAGTTTTTGTACTGAAATTTACTAAATAGACCACAATATGTGTTTGAGAAATTTTTTTATTGTTCTCCTCAAATACAAGAATTAGCCGTGCGCCTTGGCTTGCAGAGAGACCCTTCAATAGGAGGTTGCGTTATGAGAGCTCGCCGGGAGGAGGCGTTGCCTGTTGAAACGATAATATCAAAATATTGCAACGGACGGCTACCGGGACGATAATAGATAACATGTTTACAGCAACCTGGGTAACCAATTGACAAACTTGACGGAGAACGTTGTTCCCACGCTGGAGGGAGATGTTTATTCCCGTGGTGGTTCTGTATCGGGAATTTACAGAATGAAAACATGACGAATGATAGCCGTCGTGTTTTGAATTTCGGTTATAATATTTTAAATTTGTATAATAAGGTTGAGATGATAGGTGGGATGTTGGAGGCAAAGTACTTTTACCTTGCTAGCAGGACGGAGTTAGGGGTGAGGGATGACCCGTTATTGAAAATTATTTGTTCCAAAGTCTCTATCATTTGCACCAATGTCAGGATGAAGGGTGGAAATTCCTTTGTTGAGGAGATTGGGAATGTTTATAAATAGATATTGTCGTAGAAGGCAAGATTGTTTTAAAAGGAACAGGAAGTTTTGTTAATAAGGTTTTGATGACTGGTTTAAAAGCCGTAGATTTTAAAATTGAGAAGACAATGTATTATTATAGCTTGCGGATATATACGGTAAATCTAATTCAAGTGAGACAGGTTAACGAGTTGTTAGGGGTAAGGTCAAATTATCCTAAGGAAGATGATTGGTCCTTGGAGGTTGTGCAAAAAGAAGATGATCCCCCATTTCTTTTTATAGATTATTTCCTTTCTTTATTGGAAGGTAAATATGAAAAATTAGAATCAATCGGAATATCTCGAGAAAATATTTCAATATGGGTATTATACGAGTATGAAGGGCAGTGTAATATGGAGTATGATCCTGTAAGTATAAAAAAGATGGGAGAAAATGGGATAGCACTTTGCATTTCTTGTTGGGAAAAATAGGGGTGAATTGTCCTAAAATTTTTCTGAATAGACAATAAGTATTATCACTCATGAAGACAAACAATGATACAAAGTACACGAAAGTGCTAGTGGCCCAATATAGTCCCCAAAATGGCTGTAACGTGACGGAAGGTGAGATGTTAATTATTAAACCACCAGTAAAAGAACCAAACAAGGAGTTTTCATATCACTTTGAAGGAGTAATGACAGGTAAAAAATCTCGTTATGGTTGGGTAAAAACGGTTCCCGAGTACACATTAGAAAATTATATTGATAAATATTTAAAAAATATTTCCGAGAAAGAATTAGTTTACTTGGAATGCATGCTTAATTCAATATCTAAATTGCAAACTAACACGCCTGTTGCTGTTGATTATCGTCAAAAATCAATGGGTGAGCCTATTTTCGTTTTACACGTACATAAAGTTATTTTTTATAAATAAGAATATATAGATGGAGTTCTTAAATATGTAGATAATTTTAAATTCAAGTAGTTTATGAAAGTACGTTGTGTCAGTAATAGAGGAATGGATTTGCGTCCTTATGAATATGAACAAATCGGAGAGGATATTTTGGGCAGATTTGGCGCATCAGCATATACACGATATGGAATAGAAATTGGTCGTGAATATTTGGTGATGGGAATTATTGTTTATCAAACTTATCAAGCTTATTTGATAGATGATGATGGTTTAATTCTTTCTTGTCCTTGCCAATTGTTTGAAGTTTTAGATGAGAGATTAATTTTTAATTGGGAGTTTAGAACAATTGGTAAAGATGAAGATATTTATCCTTTTGTACAAGCAATTTTGGGTTATACAGAATTATGTACAGATAAGAAATCATACGAAAATCTTATTATAGAGAAAGATGAATATGCGAGGCAAATATATTTTAAACGAAAAATAGAATTTGAGAATGAATAATGTATTCTCCTGAAAGAGTTCGTTCTAAAGTTATTTAGATATTAACGTGAAATGTAAAAATCATCGAGAAGGAAAAATGAAGAATTGCATTGGCGAGTTGGATCTAAGCAATGATTTTTTAATTTAAATTAAAGTACTATGGCTGAAGATAAGAAGCATAATTGTCATGTTTGTGGTTTGTATTCAGAAGATTTACCTTGGGGGAAAGATGGTCAAAGTCCAACTTATATTATTTGTGATTGTTGTGGCGTTGAATTTGGGAATGAAGATTATACGGTAGAATCAACGAAAAAATATAGGGAAGAGTGGATAAAAAAGGGAGCACCTTGGTTTATATCAAAGGCGAAACCTTTAAATTGGTCTTTAGAAAGGCAGTTAATGAATATTCCGAATAAATTTAAATGAACGGTCTTATTCTGAATAAATTTATTTAGGGAGTCTAAGGAGCATTTTATATACATTCGCACCCTAATGGTGGTGATGAAATTTATTCCATGATGCGGTGTAAAAATATTCGTAAGAATTTAAGGGAGAATATATAATTTAGGAAAAATAAATAATTGAATCGTATGAAAAAATACTACTTTTTTATTTGTATCGCACTATTGTTTTGTTCTGCATGTAAGAATAAAAAAAATAGTGAAAATGATAACGAGAGCAAGGATATATTCATCCCTATATTAAAAAACAAGTTAGACAGTTTTTTTGTTTATGCGGATACGACTTATGGGAGACATGGAGATCATGGATTATTATACACGATTTCATTTCATGAAAAAAATGGAAAACAAATTGTTAGTTTAGGTGTTGATTTTTTTTATCATCTAAGGCGAATTAAAGGATATACCTTCGTGAACGATCGCCTTGTAGTGTATAATGGAAATTATAGTGATCAAAAGCAATATCTACTAGATACATCAAAATTAACGATTTTTGCAGATACTATTCTCGGATATAGAAGTGATATTGTTTTGGATATGGATTACGAGGTAATAAAACAAGACTACCTAATATGTGATAAGGATAGTTTATCATTGATTTTTTCCGGTTTTTATTGATTATTGATTCATGATGTTTTTCCTAAATTGAAGGAGTGATTATTTATTTACAAATATTATTTGATGCTATCCAAGATTGGGGAAAAAATTCTGATCGTTATTTTGAAGTTATTTTGCCTACTCAAGCAAAGAAAAAAGTTGAAGAGTTTATGCTGAAATAAGGGCTTTCTAACAATATTATCCTAAAAAGCTCGGCAAAATTTTAGTCTATTATGAAATGTATTATACTGAAGAAGTAAACAAAACTTTATAATTAGTTGGCGCAAGCATATATCGTTTGCTCCAACCAAAATTAGCCATAAGGAAAAAAACAACTCCCAATGTATATACAAGAGTTACAAACGATACCACAATTTAAAGAAATCCAATGGAAAGCTGTACTAGAAACTTATTAATATGGAAAGTAAAGAGTTTAAAAAAGTGTTTGAAAAAGTTGCAAAAGCAAATAATTTTGAAAAGGCTTTTGGCGGTTGGTTTAAGGAAAGTACTGAATGTATTGTCGTCCTTTGTTTGCAAAAATCAAATTTTGGCGATTATTATGAATTAAATATTAAAATATTCATCCAGGGTATGTCTGGTAATAAGTATACGAGAAGCAAGGATTTGGTAAAGAAAAATGTTGGAGATGTTTTTACTCGACAACCAAGTGATTATTCTAATGTTTTGGATTTTGATATATCAATGGATGATGGAAAAAGAATAGAAAAACTAGAAAGTTTATTCCGTGAGTTTATAGTTCCTTTCACGGATATGGCTCTTTCTCGTTTAGGTTTGAGAGAATTAGCAAAGGAGGGAAAAATCTTTTTACTTCCAGCGGTTAAAGAAGGATTGACAATTTTGTCTTGAGATTATTAAAAATAAAGAAAGGAATAAAAGGATAGATAGGCTTTCGTGAATGATAGTTTATCATTGATTTATTCAGGTTTTTATTTGTTGAGTCGTAGAAATGATTAAAGCTACAATAAAATACGAAAAATATATATTATGATATTAGAATCAGAGGGTAGATTTGTAGAAATAATTATTTTGCATCGAAATAATTTAGAAAGTATAGATATTGAAGATGCAAATTGGTTGGATGCAGAGATAAAGATAAATGTTCCAGGATTTAAAGGCTATTATAATGCAAATTTAAGAACTGACGATTTTGAACGTTTTTATAAGGATTTGAATAAATTGAAAACAGATAGATTTTTTCAAATCGAGTTCACGACAATGGAGGAAGGGATTTATCTAAAAGGAACGCAAGGTTTACTAGGAACCATAAAATGGGAAGGAATAGCAAGATCGTATTGGGGTAATAGTGTTTTAACATTTGAGATAGAAACGGGTTTTGCGTCAATTGATGCTTTGATAGAACAAACACTGGAAATTCTAAATGAATATCCGGTTCAGGAATCGGAAAAGCTGGCGGAGCTTAAAAAGAATGAAATAGAATTTTGAAACGTTATGAATGGATATTATCGGATTAATAAACAAAGATGTTTGCAAAAGTTAGAGTCATGGTCAAAATTTATGATCCAAGGACAACGCTGGAAGTTATATGATGACATACATGTAGATGAAGTGAGTAAAGTATTTCAAGCACGAGATCGTTGGTTTAATGGAGGTCTATTTTTGCTAGATTGTTTATCAAAGAAATTAGACCAAGCATACGATTGCTTTTTGGCAATACCTTTACTTGAGACGGGGTGTAAAACAGATTTGAAAGACTTGAATATTGATTACATTAAAAAAAAATTTGCATGATATGACACCTCCTTCATTGTATGTACTTCCCAAAAAGGGGGTTGAACATGATGCGTGGTTTGGAGAATGGATCTTTTTGGATAAATTAAGTTCTTCGGGGAAGTGGAACGTGTATTTTGGAGAAAGGTACGATTATGACGAGTTTGTAAGAAGTGTTTTTTTTCTACCCAAATAGAAACTACGAGTGAAAAGGTTTTTGAAAGCAGCTTCACGTTGCCATTTTGGGGATAATTACTTTTTCAATTCGATTTTGACAGCTGATAATACGATAACAGGCGGGTTTTAGACTATTTTTGAGATGAAAGTTGCATTGGCGAGTTGAATCTGCTTATCAAAATTATACACTATTGATTTTCTTATAAAAATGTACTTTTGAAAAAGGACTTTTAAAATGGAATTATTTATGATGAGGGAAGAATTGTCATTACAAGAAAAATTGGAATACAGAAATATTCTTAATGGTATTGGAGAAATATTACTTCGATTAAACTTTTTGGGACAATATCAAGTAATAAGTGATTTGCTCAATTTATTAGATAAAAATGAAGATATGATTTTTATTAAAGAATTGAATGGTGTGAATATGTGGGGTGGAGCTGGTGCTGTATGGGAGGTTGGTATACAGGAAAAGAAAGATGAAATAACTTTTATAAATAAGTTGATAGAACTTATAGATTTTATGGAAACTACGAATGTATTAGGTCGAGGAATTAAGTCGATAAAAAGAATATTGAGTAGTATCAAGCAAGTAACTTGAAATATGGTACTGGAATTAGAGATAAATATGAGGGGGGATATATAGAGCCTTGCAGCCTTGGATTAAGTAGTGCAACTATTGTTAGGCTTAATGACTGGTTATCTGAATATTGGAAAGAACATGATAATGGATACATTGATAGTGCTATTATAGATATGCTTGATCAAAAAGGTTTGGAAATAGCTATGAGGATAAAAAAGGAATTACCTGAAATGAACGTGGAATATTTTTCTGATGCTCGAATGGTACCCGTTCTAAAGGAAAATATTGGCAGGATATGACTTGAGATGTCATGCTTTTACCGACTTGATATTTTAAAGTGTTTCCTTACTTTTGTCGGTTATATTTTGAATTAAGCGGGAGATAGGCGGGAAATAAGCGACCCAGTAGGAAGCACGGACGTGTCCCCTACGTTTTAAAGCCGTTTGGCAACTGTCTTTGCTTTTTGGAGGGAATATTTGTAAGGGATTTGTATTTACCTATTTCCATTTTATTTTCCCGTTAATTTATTTCGGATTCAAAATGAGAGAGAAGTATCTATATGGAGTTTTAGAAGCTTTGACTATTTCTTCGAATAATTTTTATAATCTTCGATAAGTCCCTCGCACATCCAGTTTGCCAGTGCTTGTCGGTTATCGTCCAGTAGGAAGCGTTGTTGGTCCCGGCTGTTCTGGATATTACCTAGTTCGATAAAGACGGCTACGGGAAGCGTTTGCTTGATAACGTACAAGTCCCGGGGAGAAACAGTTCCGGAGAAACCTCGCAGGGGTTGGTGCTTGTCGTATTTTCGGTTAAACACGTTTTGGAGAGTATTTGCCAGATGTTTGCCCTTGACACTTCCGTCGTAATGGTAAAAAAATACGTCAATTTGTTTGCTTTCACTCCGACTGTCGAGATGTATGAAAAGGGCTCGGCGGTAGTGTTCTTTGTCTTTCTTGTACAGTTCGTTGATCTTGTCGCAACGTTGTTGCAGGCGTTTAACTTGATTTAAGGGGATGGCCTGTCCCATACAGGTTTCCCGGTCGCTGACGTCAAGGAATTTTTCATCGCGGATGCCGTCTTGAGCATCCTGTATGATGATATGCACTTTGGCTCCTTTCGACATGAGGTTTCTGGCCAGGCGGAGCGTGATGTCGTAGGCGTATTCGTCTTCGTGTAGCGGGTGGCCCCGTAATTCCCCGATAGCACCGGGATCCGGTCCCCCGTGGCCGCTCACGAGATAGAAACAAGCCCCGTTCAATTCGTCTGAATCGATCGTGTATTTCGCCAGTTTTTCTCCGAAAAGAGGTTCATATCCCTCGTTGTTCAAGGGGGGAAGTGTGTAAGTCACATCGAGTTGCAGGCCGTTGTTCTTGTCAAGTTTATTTCGGTTTAATTCGAAGAATCGCTCCATGTGGAATGGTTTGGTACGATTGAATCGTTTTAGAAATTGCAGAACTCCTTCTCCCTTGTTTGCTTTGGCAGTTTCCTGTGCGGTAGCGGGAAACATGAAAATAGTTAAGAGTAGGAAAGAGAATATGGTGAGCGCGTGTTTCATAGGCATCATTTTGCTACAAAGATATAGATTTAGTTGTGGGTTGCAAGTTATAGGTTGTGAGTTTTGGCTTCGTCTCGTGGTGTTTTAATATTTAGTAACTTGTTGCTTTTGAGGGATTGAATATTTTGAAATGAATTTTAAAAAAAGCAATAATATAATTTGTTGACGCAACTTTTTAAAAATGTAATCATCCTATAGATGTATTTAAAAAAAAACAGCTATGAAAAATAAAACATGGAAATTTACACTTATTTGTTCGTTGATCGTGATGGGGTTTACGGCTTGTGACGATGATGACGAATATTATTACGTGGGCGGAGGTAGCTCATGGCTTAGTTATGGTAACCTCGAAAAAATTGATAATGGAAGCCGTTCCAAGTTTGCCATTCGCCGGGACGATGGTAACCGGCTGATCGTGACGGAAGGGATGCCTATTCGTTTTGACGGGGCGAAGGAAGATCTTCGGGTGTACGCGCATTACTCGATCGTGGGCAGTGAACGCGACGAGAGCGGGTTGGAAGGTAATATGAATTATTATGTTCGTCTTTACGGTTTGGATGATGTGTTGACAAAGGTGCCGGTAAAACAGTCTTTCATTCATGAAAACGAGGGAGTTCGACAAGATAGCATCGGTAATGACCCGATTAACGTGCAGGAAGCGTGGTTCGGCGGTAGGTATTTGAATGTCGAGTTCCGGATTCCGGTAAAAGACGGATCTAAAGAGAAACACTTTATTAATCTGGTACAGGACGATGTGGTGGCTCATCATGACACGGTGTACGTGACCTTGCGCCATAACGCGTACGGAGAAAAGCCCGGTACGGGTAACGATCGCGGGAATTTTTCCTGGGGTCGGGGACGGGTTTCTTTTGATTTGACATCTATCGTGCCTGAAGGACAGACGTCTGTACCGGTAAAACTGATCTGGACTGAATACGGGAAAAATGCTTCAGAAACGGTTCGCCGGGAAGATAGCGGTACTTATACCTTGAAAAATGCCAGGAAAACGGGTAAAGACAGGGGGTTGAATCAGGATAAGAGTAAGATGGTGTCGACGGAAGGTGTTGGGGAATGTGTGGTTGAATAACGGGAAAGGTCAGATAACTAACATTCTATTTTAATACTAAATAAGAAGAGCCGAACTCGTAAAGTTTCGGCTCTTTGTCAATAAAGTGAAATCTTGATATTGTATTGTTTAGAATATTCCGAATTTTAAGCCTGCAAAATAGGTTCTTGGTAGGCCCGGGCCGTAAATGTAGCCGGAATCCCGGAATTCTCCCTTGTCGAAATCGTTCTGGTAGCTATCGAATATATTCTGCATCCCGATGTTGAACTGGATCGTGTAACCTTGGCCGATCTTCATGTCGTATGCTAGTTTAATCGTGGTGTCGAAGAAGGAATCCGTTTTCTTCAGCACGTCTTTCTCGATGTACCCGGCCGAGTGCCCCACGTACATCGGCCCCGTGTAAGTTCCGGAGAGGGCTACCGAGAGGTTTTTGAACGGGAGCAGGTTTAGCGTGGCGTAGCCGTATTGGTCGGGTGAGCGTAACAGTTTGCGGCAGGCTTTCACGTCGGGGTCTTTGCTCCACGCGACGGGTTCATCGTATTTACTGCTTTGCAGGGTGGCCCCGAATTGTAGTTGTACGGATTTGTGCGGGGCGATTTTGCCTTCAAGGTTGAATCCTTTCACCACGGCGTTCGACCCGTTACGGCGTTCCAGTATTTTATTCTCGTCGTCCGATTCGATTTCTTCCAGCACGAAGGGGTTGTGGAGGCTGGTGTAGAATCCTTCCAGTAGGAGGTTGATCTGTACGGGGCCCCAGGTGGTGTAGTAATCTACGGATGCACTGTAACTGCGGGAACGTTCGGTCTTCAAGTCCTTTGCCACTTGTATAAGGGTCACTTCCCCGCCGACGGCTGCCACGTGGAGGTCTTCATCGTAGGTTTGGGGAGCCCGGAATCCCTCGGAATAGCTCGCCCGCAGGCTTAAATCGGGGATCGGGTTATAACGAATGTTCAAGCGGGGACTGAATATCGGATCGTCGATTTTCGAGTTTTTATCCAGACGTCCGCCTAATAAAAAGCTGAACTGTCCGGTTTTCCATTCGTTTTGAAGGTACGCGCTGTACACGGAGACGTCTTGATTGATTTCCCTGCGATAACCCAGCATGAGGTCGTTTAGCTTGTTGTAGGAGTATTCTATTCCCGCGGTGAGGGAAGAGGGCATAAATAGGAAGTTGTCGAAGTCGTGGGAGTACTGGGTTCCGCCTACAACCGTGAAGTCTTTGGTCTTCCCGTAAGCGTTCGTGTCTTGGCCGGCTCCATAGTAGGATTCGCGTCCTATGCTCTGGATGGAAGTGTAGACGTTCAAGTGGTGTTTGTAGTCCTTTGACGAGAGCGTGTAGTTCAAGCTCCCGCCGTGAATGTTGTGATCGGCTTGTTCTGCCACGTCGGCTTCGTGAGGTGGTCTGTCTAAATTGTTGCCTCCTCGACGGAATTCTTTGATATGATGGTATTCTAGGGTGAATTTACTGAAGTGGGTCGGTTTGTAATAAGTCTTGAAGCCGAGTGTCGTGTTGTTCATTTTTCCCAGTTCGGAAAAACCATCGTTGTCGTGGTCATAAGCCTGACGGTCGCGCACCATGCCGAACAGGTAGATTCCGGCATCCTGTTGATCGTTGACGATGGCCCCGTTGAAGGCGGTCACGTTGTCAAAGCTTTCCCCGTCGATGGCGGAAAGGGTGTGCCCAACCTGGAAAAAGTTGTACAAGGGTTCTTTCGTGATGATGTTGATTGTGCCGGCGATGGCGTTTGAACCGAAGAGGGCGGAACCACCACCCCGTAGTACCTCTACTCGTTCGATCATGTTGGCGGGAATTTGTTCCAAACCGTACACCCCGGCAAGTGAGCTGCACATGGGGCGACTGTCAATCAATATTTGGGAGTAGGGACCGTCCAGCCCGTTGATGCGCACTTGCTGGAAACCGCAGTTTTGGCAGTTATTTTCAACCCGTAGTCCCGGCTGGAAGTTTAATCCTTGGGACAAGCACACGGAGTTCGTGTTCTCGAATACTTTGGGTGATAGTACATTGACGATAACGGGGGCTTCCCTTCTATCCGTTTCATTCCGGTTTGCGGAGACCACGGCTCCATCGAGCATAACGGCATCCTCGCTGATTTCGAAGTTGACTTCCTGGGTTTTCCCTCGCACGATCATGATTTCTTTCTCTGCGCTTTTATAACTAACTCCTTGTACACGGAGTGTGTATTTTCCTTCCGGTAGGTTTTTCAAGAAAAAATGTCCGGTTTCGTCTGTGGCCGTACCGATGTTGGTTCCCTTCAACAATATGGTCATGAAGGGGAGATGTTCTCCGGTTTCTTTCAAGATAACGTGTCCGGTGATATGTAAGGGGGGTAAAACGAAATGCGATAAATTGAGTTATTCCACATAAACGGAATAGCTTTGATATACAAATAGTTATGATTGAATAGGAGAGGAGAGAGGGAAAAACGAAAAGTTTACTCTGCTTTACTTTGGCTTTACTTTAGACTTTACTCTGAATAGTTTGAACGCCTATCTGCTTTACACTGCAGCGAAAACTTAATATACGGTGGAGTAGGAGAGGAGAGGGGTGAGCACATTGGCCGCAGAACGCTTTTATTTAAGCGGATTGCGGCTTTTTTATGCTCTGTTGATAGGATTATCATTTCATATTAAAATAGCCTGAATTCGGCGTTCAAAATAGCGGAAATAGGAGAGGGGCAAATGGTATTCATTTGAGGGTGGAATATTGCGTTTTTTAGGGGTTGGTTGTGCATTTGGTTGTGCGTTTGGTTGTGCATTTTTGTAATAAAAAAAACGAAATGTTTTTAATGGTTGTGCATTTGGTTGTGCATTTCCCGTTAAAAATAGACGTGTTTAGATATAGAAATTGCCTATTTATTAGCTGTTTTATAGTTGTTTTGTGGTTTTCAGAGGGGGAAAATACCATAAAAAAATAATAGAAATCAGCATATATTGTTGTTTAATATGCTGATATACAATATAATGAATAACTGATTCTTATTTGATAAAAATCAAAAGTGCGTGTGCAGCTAATATTTGGGACACTTTTTCCCGAAAATTATACGACATCTGCACATATTGCATCGGGTGCAGCCGATTGTTGTGTACCCAATAACTTTACTTGTTCTTTTAATTTGCCGATTTCCTCTGCTTGTTCTGCGATTTTCTCTATAAAGTAGTGGGTGTTTTGGTCGGGAGGTGTGTATTGCGTCTGAGAGGTAGAATTATACAGCATCTCCCCTCTTTCCATTAATAACCACTCTGCTGATATATTCGCATTTGCGCATACTTTTTCGAGGACATCATAAGATGGCTTACCTTGCCTCGTACCTACAACATTCTCAATCACAGTAGCAGATACACCTATTGCGTTGGCAAAAGCTCGTTTGTTTCCGCCGTACAATTCTTTGATAATATGGTTCATTCGTTCATTTATAGTCATACCTCTCCTATTTTATTTGCGCAAAAGCGAATAAAATATTCGCAATTACTTGTTTTATTCGCAAATGCGAATTATATTTGCAGCACGATAACAATGTAAACGGCTGTAAAAGTACAAAAAGCGGTTGATATTGCAATGAATAACTAATAAAAACAGAATTATGCAAGCAATTAAGGTACAAATCTATTTTTCGGAATGGGAAAAAGTAAGTGATTTTATTTCTGAAATAAATATAGATGAAGAAATGGCGGCTTACGCTATTGATAACAGAACTATGGTGATAGCGACAGTTGGAGAGTGTTCTATGGCCTATGCAAAGGCACAGCTGAAAACTTGGTTTAGTGATCCTACTATTGAAACCATTAAATAAGAAAAACATGAAAAAGAGAATTGTAGTTGAGTACGGGAAAATATCCCAAATCTCAAAAGATTTTAAGGTGACGAGGCAGGCCGTTTATAAGGCATTGAATTATTTGAGTAATAGTTCTAAGGCTACATTAATCCGAAAGGTAGCCATTGAACGTGGAGGCGTTGAAATCGGTGATCAAAAGGAAACGGCATGAAAAGGATGTTTTTGCTCCTTTTGGGAGATGAGTTTAAAGAGTATTTCTCTTTGACTACAAAGTAAAAGTTTTATGTGTGGTATTTCTGCTTGAGTTTCTGTTTTTTGTGTATAACAGATGATAGTCCGATTTGGGCGATTATAGTGGTGGTTTTGAATTTTGCTAATGCCGCCCGTCTGATTAAAAAAGTACCAATTTCAACCGATGACAAAGATATTTAAAATAGGTGAATCCCGGACGGTCTTTTGAGGTGGTTCGATTCCGCCTCCGGGGACTAAGATTTTAAAATAATGGAGTATTTCAATAAAATAGTATGCGTAACAGTTCAGGAATTAACCAGCTCTGAAAATGGAGAACCGGTGATTTCATTATGGACGCTTTATTCTTTAATTCGGAGAGGTAAGGCTCAACGGGTTAATAGAGGCGGTGGTCTTGATAATTACGCTCTTATTGATTACTTGTCCTTACCTGAACGTTACCGGATCCGCTTTGAGCAAAAGTATGGGGATCCGGTGGAGTTAATCAAAGAGAAGTGTATGAAAAACAGGCTTAAAATAGATGAAGCAGCCCGGATATTCTTTGAGGATTACCGGTATGATAAGGCCGGGGAGTTAGTAAGTCTCACAGAACCCAAAAAAGCTGAATATACCATCAACGCCTCAGTACTGAACGAGTTGATATCGATCCTGAATGACCGGGAGGGCTATCGCAAGGCTTTGGGTGGAAGTACAAAGAAAGTATGGGAAACGATTATCGGAACGGCAGACCGCCTCCGTGACTCTTATGGCCATACGCTACCTGAAAACGCCGCCCGGCTGAAAGACAAAATAAACCAATACAAAAAAGAGGGTTACTCCTGCTTGATCAGCAAGAAAATGGGAAATGGCAATACCCTGAAAATAACCGAGGAAGCCGGTAACATGATTATAGCGTTAAAGCGGAGCAGCGTTCCCGTTTATACAGATGCTCAAATATTCGTGGAATTCAACCGGATTGCAGATGAGAAAGGTTGGAAGCAGCTCCGGAGCATTCAGAGCCTCCGGCAATTCCTGAACCGTCCTGACATCGAACCGTTATGGTACGATGCCGTTCACGGGGAGCTGAAAGCTCACCAGCGTTACAGCCGCAAGAATAAAACCGAGCTTCCCTCGATGCGTGACTCCTTGTGGTATGGTGATGGTACGAAAATCAATTTGTACTATAAAGACTATGACAAGGACGGTAAGCTGGTGGTTCGTACCACTCAGGTTTACGAGGTCATCGATGCTTATTCGGAGGTATTTTTGGGATACCATATTTCAGACAGCGAGGACTACGAGGCGCAATATAATGCCTACCGCATGGCCATTCAGGTATCAGGTCATAAGCCTTACGAGCTGGTGCATGATAATCAGGGAGGCCACAAGAAACTGCAGAATAGCCATTTCTTTGATAAGATTGTCGGCCATGTTCATAGAACCACGGCTCCATACAGCGGGCAATCCAAAACGATAGAGAGCGTTTTCGGACGTTTTCAGGCTGAGGTTCTGCATAAGGATTGGAGGTTCACCGGTCAAAATATCACCACCAAAAAGGACACGAGCCGCCCGAATTTAGAGCGTATCGAGGCGAACAAGGATAAACTTTACACTTTGGCCGAACTGAAAGCAGCATACGCTGCCGCCCGGAAAGAATGGAACGAAAGCAAGCATTTTGCTACCGGGGTGAACCGCATCGAGATGTACCAAAATAGCGTGAACCCTGATACCCCGACAGTGGGTGTTCTCGACATGATCGAGATGTTTTGGGTGATGACTGATAAACCCTCCACTTACACAGATAACGGTCTGAAAATAACCATTAAAAAACGTGAGTTTACATACGAGGTTTACGAGGTTCCGGGTGTTCCCGACCATGAATTCCTAAGAAAAAACAGAGGGCAAAAGTTCTACACCATGTACGATCCTTATGACCATACTTCGGTACGGCTATACAAGAAAGATAAAGCCGGAGAGCTGCGATTTGTACGAACTGCAGAGCCTTATATCGTCATCCACCGGAATATTCAGGAACAGACCGAGGGCGAAATGTCCTTTATCCGCCGGAATATAGAGGCGAACACGGAGGATCGCATCGAGCGTCAGGTTGATGCACGTATCATCGAGCAGGCGCACGGCGTGAGTATGGAACAACAGGGACTCAAACGTCCGAAATTGAAAGGTGCAAAGAGCGAAACGGAGCGTGAAATTGAACGCCGAGTCCGCCGGTACAGTCAGGATCCGGAACAGCTCTCCGCCGGTAAGGTGACAAAGCTAATAAGCAACATCACGTTTGACCAGCTGAATGGTGACATCCGCCTGAATGAAAAGAAAGTAGCAGGAAAATTATAATTCTAAATAAAATGAACAGTACAATGACACAGCAAGAGAAAGACAGTATCCGTGAAGCTCTCCGGGTATATGCAGCAAAGTATTCCAGCCAAAAAAAGGCTGCGGCAAGTTTGAACGGCGTATCTGCCGGGACATTGAGTGCCGTGGTTAACGGCAAGTATGAGAGTATCAGTGATGATATGTTCCGCAATATCATCTCTCAGATAACCCCTGCAGCTGCGGCCACCGGTTGGCAGCTCGTGGAAACGAACTCCTTTCAGGAGATATGGTATGCCCTGAGCGATGCGCAGGAATTTAAAAAAGTCCGCTGGATCGTGGGTGGTGCGGGATGTGGCAAAACAACGACAGCCACCATGTACGCACAAAAGAATCATGAGGTGTTCGTCATCCTTTGTGATGAGGATATGCGGAAAGGTGATTTTGTTCGGGAGATCGCCCGTAAACTCGGTTTTAAGACTTGCGGGATGCGTATCCGTGAAATATTGGACTTGGCCATCGAGAGCATCATACAGATGGAAAATCCACTTTTGGTGTTCGATGAGGGTGATAAGTTGAATGATAACGTGTTTCACTACTTTATCAACCTGTATAACCGGCTGGAGGGCAAATGCGGGATTACTTTCTTATCCACCGATTACATCCAGCATCGTATTGACTGCGGTTTGAACCACAACCGGAAAGGCTATAACGAGATTTATTCCCGCATTGGGCGTAAGTTCTTTGAGCTGGAACCAACCTCCCATAATGATGTATTTGCCATTTGCCAAGCCAACGGACTGATGGATAAAAAACTTATTGCAAACGTGATCGATGTGACGGAAAAATCGGAGTTTGATTTGCGATGCGTGAAAGATGCCATTCACCGGGAGAAAAAGGTGGCGGCAGCGAAATAGTATAAAACCCTGTTCAAACGCTGGTTGAACGGCGTTTGAACGTAATTCAAAAAATATATGAGCAAAATTGAAGAAGTCTTTAGAGGTTTAGGAAGAACAGAGAAAGCGAAATTTATTTCGCAAAATATTGATTACGCAAATGCGGATGCAATAGCCGAGTATGTAAGTGCCTACCTTTTCGATGTCCTTAAAGATGTCGGAAACGATGAATATGTAGCAACGTACCTTAAAGAAAAAGGTTACAAAGTGACAAAGGAGTAACAATTCAAATGAGAATATATATGAAACAAATTGTTTTACCACTCGCAAGCCGGTTTCCGGTAGGCCATTTTAAAAGAGGCCAACTCACCGGCTTTCCTGAGAAAGTAATTAAAGGAACCAAGATCCACACGTTTCGTGAGGATCCGGGCAAATGGGCGTACAACGTGGAGCTTATCAACTCCCATAATGCGGAGCTATCTATCCGCCGGTGGATTGGCCGTCCTTATCACACTCCGCAGCTGGAGGTGAAAAGATTGAAGAAAATCGGTATCCAGCAGGTGCAAATGACATGGGACTCCGATATCGAGCAGCCGACCGTTTTCATAGACGGAAAACGTATCCTAAACGTGGAGCAGCTGGCTGCTAATGACGGGATGACTCTCGATGATTTCGTGAGCTGGTTTTTTAAGACCTCCAACACATTCGAGGGAGTGATTATTCATTTTACAGATTTCAGATATTGATTTATGGCACGGGCATTATCGGTAACAGAAGCAGTAAGCATGAAGAAAGAAACGCTCAAGCTGACAGGCGCATGGGCGGACGCTTTCGGAGAGCCTGAACGGATTGGCGTTTGGTTTATTTGGGGCAATAGTGGTAACGGGAAAAGCAGCTTTGTCATGCAGCTTTGTAAAGAGCTGGCAAAGTTTGGGCGGGTGGCTTATGACAGCCTCGAAGAGGGTGCGAGCCTCACCATGCAGAACACGCTCCGCCGTTTCAACATGGCCGAGGTAAACCGCCGTTTCCAGCTGCTTGACTGTGAGCCGATGTCCGAGCTTGGTGAAAGAATGGATAAGCATAAAAGCCCCGATTTTTACGTCATTGACAGTTTCCAATACACCCAAATGAGCTATAAAGAATACATCAAATTTAAGGAGGCGCACCGGAACAAGCTGCTGATTTTTATCAGCCATGCAGATGGCCGGAACCCTGATGGTCGGAGCGCAAAGAAAGTGATGTATGATGCCGCCCTGAAAATTTACGTGGAGGGGTTTCGGGCTTTCTCGAAAGGCCGCTTTTTCGGCTCCGTGGGGCATTTTACAATTTGGGATGAGGGTGCGGTAAGATATTGGGGAGATAACGCTTAAAACGAACGGAAATGAGTAAAAATAATCAAGTTATAACGATTTCGCCTCCCATGTTTATCGGGGAGGGAAATCAGAAAGAAAGTATCTCCAGCAAAGGCCACCGGTGTAGCTATTGCCACGGTAACGGTTTCTTTTGGGGAGAGGAACAACGGGAACGGGTGAAAGTTGATTGCCCGGTCTGCAAAGGTAGCGGTAAACTCGATGCCGTGATAACTATCGAGTGGAAACCTGCAAAATAGAATGAACGATGGAAAAAGAAGTACCTGAAAATATATTGGCGAAAATTAGAAAGCTGCTCCGGTTAAAAGAATCCGCCATAAAAATCGGATCCGAGGGAGAAGCCCATGCAGCTGCGGAGGCTGTAAACCGGCTGCTGACATCCTATAACTTGTCATTGATGGATGTTACCCCGGAAGAACAAAAGAATATGATATCCGTGACTGAATCGGAGAAAATAACCTATCAGGACACGTATGGGAATATTTGGAAAAGGGATTTGTTGCGGATTATATGCGAGTATAATTTTTGCCGGATTTTGTTGCATGGAGGTACGACTTACATGGTGGTAGTCGGTACACGGGAAAATGCGGAAGTTGTGCTCTCGCTTTATAATTACTTGAGGTCTGTATTCCGCCGGTTGTCGGTAGAACGTTGCACCGAGTATGTGGCTACCCGCAGAGGGTATTACCGGACAAAGAAGTTTAAACGGAATTATATAAAATCTTATTTGTTGGGATGTTGCACCGGTTTGCGGAAACAATTTGAGAGCATTCGGAAAACAGCGGAGGAAACCGGACTGATGCTGTGTCACAACCATTTGATTGATGATTATTTTCAATCGATAGGCACAACCACCCATAAATCCAAGAACCGGAATAAAGTGAACACTTCCGCCTATTGTTCCGGGTACGATGACGGTTCAAAGATCAATTTAAACAAGCAAATCAATGGGAAATGATCTTTATCAAATAGGCTTACCGGTGGCCTCTTTAAGTACAGTCCTTATGAATTGGACTTGCTTTAACCGACCGGAGAAATTGCTGATCAGCCCGGCCAAGAAAGATGATTGGGCGGTGGTTGAACTCCGGAACCCGGAGCTGGCCGCAGCTATCATCAAGGATGTGCCGGAGGCAATGGTAAAAGTAGTACAACAACCTGTAAAAGTCGTGCAAATATGAAAGCGTTATCAGCATTAAGACAGGTATTCAGCCTGAAAAAGAACGAGGAACTCGGCAGAAAGTTCTCTCCCGAAGAATTGAAACGTATTGTCGATGCCATGAAAGAGTATGCGGCATCCAAGCTGCAGGAGCAGCGAGCCATTTGTCAGCGTGAATTTGAGTTGGCCTATGACTCCGGCGAAAGTAATTTGGGGACGAACCCGGCCATTACCGAATTGTACGTTCTGCAATCCCTAAAAGAGAGTGAAACCCCTGAACTTGATTGATTATGGCAAAGACAAACAGTTATTCACGTTTTTGGACGCTGCTGGCGAAAATGCCCTGTTCTGACAGGGACGGTTTAAAGCTGCAGCTTGTATCCAGCTTTACGAATGGGCGGACGGACTCACTGAGAGAAATGACTTTGAGTGAATATAACTCGATGATACGGGAGATGGAGAAGCAGACCGGATCCAGCCGTCCGGTCAGTTACGAGGTTCTGAAAAAGAAACGCTCTGCCGTTCTCCACCAAATGCAGTTGATGGGTATTGATACGGCAAATTGGGCGGCGGTGGATAACTTTTGTTTGGGCGTTCGTATCGCAGGAAAGAAATTCAGGGAGTTGTCCGCTGATGATTTGGATGCGGTATTGCTCCGGATCCGCTCCATCCGGCAAAAGGATATGCAGAAAGCAAAGAAAGAACTCAATTAACTTATTTATAAACCATTTAAAATGTGATATTATGGCACAGATTGAAGAAAAGCAGACTGTTGAAATGACGGCAGAGGAAAAGGCTCAATTCGAGGCTTTCCGTAAAGAAAAGGCCAAAAAAGAGGCTCAGGAAAAGGCGAAAGCCGAACGTGAAACGTACCGCCAAATGGTGGATGATGAAGTGAACAGCGCAATCCCGGTACTCCTCTCCTTGAGTGAGGATATCAAGGAAACCAAAAAGACGGTGCTGGAGAACTTTAAGAGTATCCTTGACATGAAATGCGAGGTTCTGAAAGTCGTAAAGGATGACCAGCGCAGCCATACCTTTACCAATTCGGAGGGAACCAAGCGCATCACTCTCGGAGTGTACGTGACGGACGGCTACCGTGACACGGTGGAGGACGGCATCGTGATCGTGAAAGAATACATCGAGAGCCTCGCCGACAATGCTAAAACGAAATCACTCGTGAGCATGGTTTTGAAGTTGCTGGCACGTGATGCCAAAGGCACGTTAAAAGCCAGTCGTATCGTCCAGCTTCGCAAAATTGCAGAGGAAAGCAACAATGACCGTTTCATGGAGGGTGTCCGCATCATTGAGGAGGCATACCAGCCAGCGATCAGCAAACAGTTTGTGAGAGCGGAAATGAAGAACGGGGACGGTATGTGGGTGACCATTCCTCTGGGTATGACAGAAGCATAAGGAGGGACGGTCATGATATACAAAGTTCAATTCCAAATCCACCGCAGAGGTTACCGCAAGCTCCGGCTTGAGGGTTTGTACGTGCCGGAAACGGGTGTCGAGATGTCGGTTCCTGAAATGAAACGTGACGTTACCGAGTTCATCAAACGCCAGCTTTCCAGCCGGAACAAGGAATTTGAGAATTTTCAGGTGGAACTGACGGTTTTCAAAAAGCTCAAAACCGATTTCATGTATCACCCGAAATCAAGTGAAGAATTAACCGTAATAAAGGAGGAATCAGATGGAACAGACGAATAATGCGAAAGCCCGGTATATTCCCACCCGTGTGGCTGTATGCAAGCGTTGCGAGGGAAAAGGCGTTGTATTCGAGTACAGCGATGAGAACAGGACAAAGGTATCCGGATCCTGCCAATGTCCGACCTGCCTCGGATCCGGCAGAGTGAAAGTGACCAGCTCGGTGATAACCACTATAAAGCCGTTCGTTCCGGGTAAGGATGACAAAGAGGGTATGCTTGCAATGTAAAAGCCCTTTAATCAATAATAAAAGTCCGCTGAAATCCTAATTTTCAGCAGACTTTTTTCGTACTATGGTGCAAATAATGTACCTTTGTATTAAGTAATCAAATCAATATGCAGGAGCAGCTCGTAATACCGTTTTTTTGCCCGGAAATAGAGAAAGCCGGTAACCGCCGCAGAACACGCACGGTTGCCTCCTCCGATGCTGCCATCACCTCCCGCCGTGACCGCCTCGAAAAGCGGAACCGCATCATGACCGCCCGTTATTACTATTGGACTGAGATCAAACGCCGCCGCTTCGATGACGTGCTGAGAATCCTTTCCGATAACGAGTTCTTTGTCGAAGAGCGAACCATCAGCAACACGCTGGTGGAACAGGATGATTTTTACAATGAACTCCTGCGTTCCAAAGCATCCACCCGCAAGCTCAAAGCGATGTTTCCCGGCTTTGATTGGAACTAATCCATAAACTCGGTTTCATAAATCACGTTATAGACTTTCAGACCGTCCGCTCTTTTTTCCGGCGCACCCCGGAGGCGGCGCATCGGGTTGAAAAGGTTCCCCCCGTTCCACCATTGCAAAGCCTCGTGTATCTTATCCAACGTGTCCATGCAGGAGAGAGCGTGTTCCCTGACAAGTTTAGGGGCTGCCGCATTTGTACTCCCTCCGGCTTGAAAGGCCACCCTGAGTTGTATTTGCGCCTTTATCTTTTGCCGTCCACCCATGTGGGTTTCGCAGGACGGGTAAGATATATCTATCAGGCAGCACGGGAAAGCCACAGCAGGCCGCTCTCCCGTGTTAAGTTGTCCCTCCTCGGCATCTATCCACCGGAGCCCGGGTACTTCTGTTTTCAGCCGGTCACAAACGGCAATAAAAATTTCTTTGTTCATAGCTATTCATTGTTAAGTGAGTCAATATATCCCTCTATCCGTGCGTGTATCTGCTCGTTCAATTCTTCGGAATCTCCCATGAATTCACGTTTCGGGATGTTAGTTTTCCGGGTGTGCGCCTTGACCGGTACATCTTTCCGTTTTGTTTTCCGGGTGTGTGCCGGTACGGGTACTATACCTTTGAATCCCTCGTTGTGTACCTGAGCGTAATCTACCTTTTCATTCCCTGCAGAGATAACCACCCGCTGGGGAGTTATCACCGCCGGTCTGATACTGTTCACCAGCGCACCGGAGTCAATCAGCAGGGAACCGGTTGTTTTCGGTACTTTTGCCGGAGTCCACGGGTTCCCGTCAAATGCTTTCTTCTTGAAAGCTGATTTATAGTATTCCGTGGCCGTTTCCGCCACGATTTCTGCCGCATCGGAGATTATCTCCTCCGGGAGCGATTGCAGATAATTATTTAATTCTTTGATATTCATATTGAAATAATTTTGTATATTTGCTTCCGTAAGCATATCGCTCCGGGGATGAATCGAATATGCCAACACCTGACGGATGACGGGGGCATCAAAAAGTCCGGGCTTTATACGGCGGAGCGGGATGTTAATCCGTATATAAAAGGAGGTTCTCAGAGCCTCCTTTTACTTTTTGATAAGCAGCCCACGGCGATATCTCCATCGTGGATCTATCTTTCTGCTCCTGCGGCCTTTCACCTTGATGTTGGCGTTTTGTTCTATCTCGAACCATGTCGTGACCTGATAGAGCGTTCCGTTCTTGACCTCGCAAACCACGTTAATCACCTTATCCTCGTAAAACTTGATAAAGTTCAGGTTGTCGAACTTCTTTTGATAGTCGTTTATCCATACCTCGTCCGGGTTTTTAAGCACGTCCGGGATGCACTCCACGAGAGGAACACGAGCCTCCTCGTATTTCTTTGTGGTGTGGCGTTTGAACACCTCCTCCGTAAGTTGCACCTTCCGGCCTTTGTAGTCATCCATCACCTGATGCGAATCCCTCCACTGGTTCGGATCCCCGGCAAACACCGGTGCTTTTTCGGTCGCTGCCGCCGCTTTCTTTCCAAAGGACTCCAGCCCGTAATCATTATAATGCAGGTCACCCAGCAAGGAGGCGGCTTTATCGGGAAACTTGCGGATATAATGCTGGTTCTTGGAAAACACCTCAGCCGTTTCTCCCCGGTTTGAATCCCAGCCCTGAGCCTCGTTCATTTTCCATTCACTCGTACCGAGGTATTCATCGACAATGGCACGCATGGCGTTGATGTCTATACCCTCTACCTCGTGTTTCATGAGCGGAACCACCCGGCAACGGCATTTCCAGCCATTGGGCGGGAATATCTTTTTCCACCGTGGATCATTGGCCGGTAATATCACCCCGTCCAGCTTCCGGTGTTCCTCCCTTACCTTTTCATCCCCGGCAGTGACATATTTCCAATAAGGGAACATTTTCGTTTTTCCCATGAGCCGGTGGTAATTGCTGGCGGACTCCGCCGTTAGTACCGCCGTTTCGTATTCCGTCTTTTGCCACGTTTTATTGAACGTGCCACATATCTGCTCTGCTTTTTTGGAGAACTCCTGAAAATTACCGCTCTCCCTGAACGCCTTGTTCAGCTCCTGAATTTCCGCCAGCGTCTTACCGGCGGAGAAATGAAACAGGTTCATCTCCAAAGCGGTGATAAAAGCGTCATCCTGCAGGCCGTATGCGAATCTTACATCCGCATGGTTCATTGAACGTTTGAACGCACTTTGAACACCGCTCAAAAAGTCGGTAGCAATAAAGGAGAACAACTCCGCATCGAACTTCCCGGTTTCGCCGTTTGCAATCCTTGCGGCCAGCTTTTCCGACATCGGAGCGTTATCATTCAGCCTGATGGGGGCTTTTCCAATGGATGCCCCGACCTGCGGGGCTTGCACGAAAAAATCCCATAAGCGCATAAAGAAATTACGGTCTGCATTACTGATTGTGTCCTCCTCCGAATCCTCTCCTATATCGAACTGAGCGGCCTGAGAGGAGGCACGTTTTGCGACCGGCTCCCCGTCTTTAGGCACGGGAATCGAATATTTTTCATGCAGGTAGCTCTGCGGGATATCCATGATGTCGGAGAGCTGCACCACCTCGGCAACGGAGAGCTGCTCCGCCGCTTTTGGGAAAATGAACTTTCCGCCAGCAACGGGATACCCTCTCGCCTCCAGCATGGGGAGTACCTTTTGGTTGAGGACACGCTGTACGTACCGGAGGTCAGATTTATTCTTTCCCTCCTCTACCTCCTTGTGAACCTCACCCAATGAACGTGCGCCTTTCTCTCCCTGTACGGTGGTCATGGTTTGTCCGAGGATAGTGATCAGCATCTCCTCGTTGTTGGCCTGCCGGAATTCGTTGTACGAGGATCCTGAACCCGTTCCGCCCTCTTTGGTTTCCACATCCGCCTCTTTTGGGATGACCACATACGGTGCGGATCCGGCTTTATCGAAAGCCTCCTCCAGCAGCTTGCGGCTCTCCGGATCATACGTGTTGTATTTACCGATGCGCTGGGGCATCCCGAAAAGTTCGATCCATTGTGACCAATCCCCAAAGCCTCCACGTTTGTAGATGGCATAGGGAGCCGCCTTGAGTAACAAACCGAAATCCCGGTCTTTGCCGAGAATGAGCAGCTGTGAATCTCCCTCGTATGGTATGCCTATTTCGTCCGTGTCCTGCCGGAGGATTGTGCGGTTTTTCAGGTTGATATGCTTTGCCGGAATCGGTTCCACGTTGAAACCGTCATTAAAGGTCATTTCAATGCCTGAACGCCCGTATATTTTCTTTTTCAGGATTTCAGTCAGCAGATCCTCCCATGCGGTGGTGTCCATCAGGTCTGCGATCTCCTCCACTTCCTCCCCAGCCGCATTTTGGAAAGTAAGCTCCGAGTTCGTGACCGCATCGATACGCTTTTGAACGGCATCGCTCAAAACGCCGTCAATCATGATATCATCAAGCAGGTCATAAAGCTGCTTTGTTCGTCCATTGTCTGCAGAGGAGAGAGCCGTCCGCCAATTCCCCACGTCATACACTTTCCGCTGGGGAGCCTTGACTACGATCTGATGGATGACCAGCTGCTCCTTTGATTTTGCCCCGGTATTTGTCGTGGCCGTCTTTTTTTTCTTGTTCGCCATAGTCATATATTAAAAATGTTGATTACGCTTGGGATTGCTCCCGTAGATATATTCACCTGCAGTATCCGGTTTCCCGTCACCGTCCTCGTCTATAATGGGGAGGTTAGGCTTAATGTCTGATTTCTGTACTTGCCTGAGCCATGCCACGGCACGCTCGTACCTATCCTGCCGGAGCTGCAGGTCAGTACCGGCATTGCATAGGTTCACGAAATGCCACACGGCTATGTCCTTTACAAAAATGAGCAGGAGGGCGTTTCTTTGGCTCCCTGTGGCCTCGAAAATCTTTTTGCGGTCATACGCACCAAGATATCCGTATGCTTCCTGTACGGCAGCGTCTATGGCTGCCGTGAGGATTGTTTCATCCTCCCTGCTGATAGCCTCTATATTCTCTTTATAGAGGTGCGTTTCCAATTCTTTGGGTGTGATAAATGCCATGATTAAAATCTCTTTTTATTGGTTACACGTGCGCCCACGGTGTAGGATCCAGCCGAGAGCGTGCTTATCTTTTGGTTGATGATCCACACGCCACCCTCGATGCAGTCCACGCCGTCAGCGGGTGATTTCATAGCTCGGTTGATGAGCAGGAACTGCTCCTCCAGCCTTTTCATGTGCGGATTATCCTTTTCGTCAATGTTGAGGATGAGTTGTCCTCGCCGGTTGATCGGCTCAAGGTTTCCCTCGATACGGTCAAACTTTTCCGGTTTCTTCCGGGTATCCGGTATGATCCCGATAAATCCGAGTTGTTTTCCTTTCTCGCTAAATAGCGGAACGAACACCTGTTCGTAGAAAGGATCCTGCAGTTTGTTATTTTCGATGTAATTATATACCTGCGTTTTTTGTCCCACGTAATCCCGGAGATAATAATACCAGTTCACGTACTCCTCGTTTACCACGTGGTCAAGATAACCGGTATAAACATAGAATCGACCGTCATAATACCCGATAAGGAAACAGGCTTTGAAAGAGGTGGCCTTGTTCTTTGAGTTGGACGGAGCCGGATCCCCGTAAACAACGGCAAACTGCAGCTTTGAGAGCGGCGGGCATTTGCCCCATACCATTTCTTTGAACGTGTCACCCTCGGAGAGCGGGTTGTTCATGTATTCTTGCTGGAACGCCTTTGTGCTGATTTTGGACTGGATACGGTTAATGCGTTCCTCCGTGTTCTTTTCCGGCCAGCTGGATTTGCCATCCTTGTCCCGGATGTTCACGATATCCCAATGGTCAGCTTTATCACCGGCACGTTTCACGCAGCAGTCAAGAGCGATCAGGTTTCCGCAGAATATCACCAGCAAATCCTCGCTGATGGATCGGGTTGGAAACAGAGCCTCCTCGAACCATTCCCATTTCTTTTTCAGGATGTCCGGGTTCCTGCAGTCCGCATCCGTATCGAAGTCATCCACGAGAGCCGTGTCCGGACGAACAGCGTCCTTTCTTGTTCCACGAGGTGACTCCAGCGCACCGATAGCCCGGAATGTTGCCCCGGTAGTGAGAGTGAATTCATCTGCCGTCCAGCTCCCGAACTCCCTCAAGTCGCCGTAATACGCCTTTAACATGGAATTGCTCTCAAAGGCTTTTTTGTACGGTTCTAATAGTCGGACTGCGTTCTCGTGACTGTTTGATATAAGCAGCACGTTCCTTTTCTTCCCGGTCAGCACGAGGTACATCATACACATGAACACGATGGTGGATTTTGCCAGCTCACGTGACCACGAGAGAACCTCGTACCATTCCATATTCGTGGTGATGCGTTTGATTGCCTTTTTGTGGAACTTGGTAAAGGGGTACTTTGCGAACTCCGAGAAAAAGAACAGGATCCATTCGATGACGTTCGCCTCCAGCTTTTCCAGCTTCTTTTTTCGTTCCACCGGCGAGAGGTTGTCGGCGGCTTTGTCCCTTTTGAGTGAACGGTGGTATTCAGTCCACTCCTTGTATGCCTGAATATCATCTATTTTACCCATTTCATTTTCTCCTTTATGTACGCATCGAAATAATCACTCAACTCCTTTGCCCTTTCGAGATCCTGCTGTCGGAGCCAATCGAGCAGCCCACGGGACACGTTGTATATATCCCTGATGGAGGCGTCCTGTTCCAATGCCTCAAGGTCAGCCGTCAGTTTGCGCCGTATATCGGCCTCCGCCGCTGAGGGATACCGTTTCCCCTCCTCTTTGCCTGCGATGGAGCGGTCGAGTTCATCCAGCTGCGTGAGCGTGGAGCTGATCCGTTCCTCCCGTGTCTGCAGGAGGTTGAGCTTTAAACCCTCCCATTCCTTAACCCATTTGTTCACCGTGACACGGGAAACACCTACCCGGTCGGCAATTTCCTGCTGGGTGATGTTCTCTTTGAGATACATCAATTTCGCCCATTCTTTCCGTTGATTTGCTTTCAGTTCTTCCGCCATAATTGTATCATTTTATAGCCCAAAGGTAAAGCCTTGCGGTGAGTGAAAATAATTGGTTTGTAATGGTTTACGTTTAAACTGAAATGGCTGCGGTTTAAGTTGAAACGGTTACAGGCCGATTTGTACAGCCCGTTTTTTACCCTGAATTTTGTCACAAAATCAAACGAGCGAAATGGGCAAATTAACCTTTGTATTACATGATGAGTCGGTGAACACCTACGGTTTTAGGATGCTCACCAGCGGAGCCAATTTGGAGGAGTTTAAAAAGAATCCCGTGATGCTTCTGAATCACGATGATTACTCCCTGCCGATTGGCCGGTGGGAAAATATACGTGTTGAGGGAGGTAAGATTTTAGCCGATGCCGTGTTCGATGAGGGAGATGCCCGTGCCGCAGAGGTAAAGCGTAAAGTTGAGAATGACTTTATCCGTATGGCCTCTATCGGTGCGTGGCCTCCGGAGGAGAAAAGCGATGCCTATGACCTGATGCTCCCCGGACAAACACTCCCTACCGTTACGAGATGGACGGTTCGGGAGGGCAGTGTCGTTACAATCGGAGCCAATCACAATGCGCTGGTATTCTATGACAGAGAGAGCAAACAGATTATCGACCTGAATGATAAGGGTAATCTTATCCGGTTGATAGATCACAGTAATAACCCCAAAAAACAATTAAAAATGAGCGTACTTACAGGAGTATTGAAGCTGCAGGACTCTGCAAGCGAGGCGGAAATCGTAACCGCCATTCAGGGAATCATAGCCAATGCCGACCGTTTGGAAAAAGAGAACAAGACGTTGGCTGCCGCAATGGATAAAATGAACAAGGACAAAAAGGAATCTCAAAAGCAGGAGGCGATTACCCTGACTGATGCGGCCATCAAGGACGGACGTTATGATGCGAAAGGCCGTGATAACCTGCTGAACCTTTTCGATAAGGATTTCGAGGGAACAAAGGCTATGCTGGCCGCTATCCCATGCCGGGCGACGGTAACCGGTCAGATCAACACGAATAAAGGAGCCGGTGTGACGCTTGGTGATTGGAAAGAAAAGTCATGGGATGAGTTGGATAAGGCCGGAAAGCTCGTTGAGCTGAAAGATGCCGCCCCGGACTTGTATAAGTCCAAGTTTAAGGAGCGTTTCGGCATCGAACCGAATCTGTAATTATTAACCAGTAAAACAAGAATAGAAATGGCAATTCAGAAAGAAATTTGGATGGCGGCTATCGTGGAGGGTTTGTTTGCCTCCAATAGCTTCCTGAGCAAGGCGTTCAACGCCGATGAGTACGTGAACAACGGAAAAATTGTTCACATTCCGAATGCCGGTGCAGCATCCGGAACCAAGAAAAACCGAACCGAACTTCCCGCTAAGGTAACCAAAAGAACGGATATCGATGTGACGTTCCCGCTGGATGAATACACCACTGATCCGGTACTTATCCCTAACGCCGACACGGTGGAACTCAGCTATGACAAACGGGAGTCCGTCCTGCGTCAGGATAAACTCAAACTGCAGGATGATGTGGCACTCGATTTCGTTTTCAACTGGAGTCCTGCTGCCGCACAGTGCATTGAAACCACCGGTACGGAGATCGATGCCTACACGGATAAGGCTACCGGCAAACGTAAAGGTATCTGCAAGGCAGACGTGTTGGGCTTGATGACCAAGTTCAATAATGATGATATCCCGCAGGAGGGGCGTTATTTGCTGCTGGATGCGCAGATGTACTCCCAGCTGTTGAACAGCCTGACGGAGAACGAGAACACGGCGTTCCTCGCTTCTGCTGATGCGCAGAACGGTATCCTCGGTAAGCTGTTCAGCTTTAATATCATGATGCGCAGCAGGGTTGCCCTTTATACTGCGGACAAAGCTCCCAAAGCGTGGAGTGCCGCCGGTGCAGCCACCGACCTCGCCGCCGGGCTTGCATGGCACGAGCAAAGTGTCTGCCGTGCGCTGGGTGAGGTGAAAGCGTTCGAAAACGAGGGTGACGCAACCTATTACGGTGATATTTATTCATTCCTTGTACGTGCCGGTGGCCGTATCATGCGTGAAGATAAAAAGGGTGTAATCGCTTTAGTGCAGGGAACTCCTGTAGCAGGATAGAGTTATGGCAGAATTGAAATATTTGGTAATCCACTGTACCGCCACGCCTCAAGGCCGTAAGGTAACGGGTAACGATATCAGAGCATGGCACACGAACCCGATAAGCAAGGGTGGCCGTGGTTGGAAGCAGGTAGGATATACCGATATGTTTCACCTTGATGGAACGGTGGAGCGATTGGCCCGGAACAACGAGGACGCACGGGTGGATCCGTGGGAGATTACCAATGGGGCAAAAGGGTACAATTCCATTTCCCGGCACATTGTGTACGTTGGCGGTGTGGCCGCTGACGGGAAGACTCCCGAGGACACCCGTACTCCCGGCCAGCTGAAAGCGTTGGAGGATTACGTGAAAGACTTCCACCGCCGTTTCCCACGGGTGAGAATCATCGGTCATAACGAGATTGCGACCAAGGCGTGCCCGTCATTCGACGTTCAGGCATGGCTCAGGAAAATAGGCATTAACCAATAACAAAGCAAAGAGATGGACGGTCTGATGGATTTTTTAATGTTCGCCCTGCCGGGTGGTTTTATCGGTAGCATCTTCACGTGGTTTGTTGGCCGTAGAAAGCAGAACAATGATATGCTCTCCCAGCTTCAGGCGTCCATCAATATGCTCAGTAGTGAGAACCGGAAGATATTGGATGAGAATATCCAGCTCCGCAGGGAGAATGCCGACCTGAAAGCGAATCAGGAGGAGATGATCCAAAAGCTCTCCCGCCTGACCAAAGAGGTGGAGAGGTTAAGAAAAGTAATCAATAAACAAACAGGAAATGATGAGAAACCTAATCCGAGGGGCAACCCTCGCACTAATTATAGCCGTGTTCATCCTGACTGGGTGTGCCACGGCGAAGCTAACCAAGAACCGGCAGTCGCACACGCTGACGGAACAGACGAAAAGCGGAACTACCACCGGAGTAACCGGAGAGCAGTCAGACGTGACGGCTCAGAGGACGGGGGAGCTACTGCAGGGACAGACGATAACCGCCCTGACACGGGAGGGGATCCCGGAATCGGAGGCGAAAGTGGATGTTCCGATACAGAACCTCCTTAACTTGCCGGACGGTGCTGGCTACACGGCCAAAGACGGTCAGGCATCGGTAAGCGTGCAAAGGCATGGCGATAACATCACGGTTACCGGCAAATGTGACTCTATCGCCCGGCAATGCCTTTTCTACGAGCGTGAGGTGTTCCGACAGCGTAGCGAGGTGGATAGCTTGAAGCGGGTTATTTCCCGGATGGAGCAGACAGCCAGCCAGAGTGATGAATTCTATAATGAGGACAGCGATGCCGTTCAAAACATTAAGGAAAAGCCTCCTGCTACATGGTATAAATGGTTATTGGTGGGTTTCGTGGCCAGTCTATTGCTTACTTCCCCGCTAAAGAAGCTAAAGAATAGAGTATTAACTTTTATAAAATAAAGAACAATGTCAAAAGTTTATGTGAATGACGGATATATGATGCTCCTTGATGCGATCTATTTCGATGGAAAGAAAATCGGCAATGTTTCAGAGGATGGCATCGATTGGGGTGGTGATGCGGCTGAGTATATCAAGCTCTTTGCCGCACAGGTACGCAATGCCCCGGTAAAGAAAATCAAGAAAAAGGATGCCACCAACCTGTTAAAGTTCACCCTGATAGAACTTGTTCCCCAAAACTGTAAGGACGTGATGGGCGGTGAGGTGAACGGTACGAAATGGGAAGCTCCCTCGGAGTCCGTCTCGTTGGAGGGTTCGCTTAAGATCCTTTGTGGAACCGGTCAGACCGTGGAGGTGAAACGCATGACGCTGGACGGTGCAGTCCGTGGCAAGATTGGCGGTGATGATCCGCTGGGTATCGAGTGTGAGATGGAGATGATGAAACCGCTGGACGGTAGCTCTCCTTTCAGTTTTGATGATACGGCTCCGTTTATCTCCGTAACGCCCACCTCTTTGTCATTCGTCAAAGGTGGAGAGAAAAAGACGGTGGATATCGAAGCCTCCGGAGCGTTCTCGGTTGGAAAGGTTCCCGCCGGTTTCAGTCTTGAGGTTGTAAACGGCAGGATCACCATCACGGCGGATGCCAATACCGGAGCTGTAAGGAACGGAACGGTAGAGTTTACCCTTGCAGCTGATAATACCCAAAAAGCCACTCTCACGTTGAGTCAGGCAGCCGGAAATGCGTAACCCATGAGAAAGAACGTGGAAATAGAGGCAGCGGAGGCTCTGCTTGACGTGGGGGTTTCCCTGCCTTTTTTGCAGTTTAAGATGCCATTCAGAAAGAAACCGGTATCGATCAGGGTAACCATGAAACGTCCCTGCTTGGGGAGTCAGATCCGGATCGCAAGGCTATACCTGCAGTTGGGTATCACATACGAGGAGATGGAGCAGTTCAACAAGCATGAGGAGATGGCGTTCCTTGCCATTCATGGCAAACGTGTTTCCAAGATGGTATCCCTGACCATCTGCCGTGGGGCGGTTTCCGGTCTATTGTTTTCCGGTATTGTCGCATGGCTCTTGAGATGGTTTGTTCCTGACAAGTACCTGCAGGGTGCTAACCAGCGTTTTGTCACTTTGCTTGGTACAAAGTCTTTTATGCGTATTATCGAATCGGTTCAGATATCCAATCCACTGAAACCGAGAGAGAGCCAAAAAAGAAAGGGGAGTTAAGAACGAAATATGTCGGATCCCATAGCCCCTTTGGTATAGTGTGGCAGATAGCTGCGGCCACCGGCTGGAGTGTAAAATACATTCTTTGGGGTGTCAATTACCAAACCCTCCGGATGATGCTTGCCGATGCGCCACATTACGAGAAAGAGAATGATAACAACCGAACCGGAAGCAAAGGCGGTAAAGGGAAACCTAAAAGCCTTTCCGGATTTTTCCAATCACGATTGAAAGAACAATGAAACCCGTTGAGATAGAATTCATAATGAGAGACAAGCTCTCTCCCGGCATTGACAAGGCGGGCAAGTCCGCCGAAACGCTGGGAGATAAGGCCGAGCAGGTGTCTAAAAACATCACAGACCGTATTGCCGCCCAAAAAGAGCAGATCAAGTATGTTGAATCCTGTCTCAAGGATTTAAAGAAGCAGTACGACAACCTCGCACCCGGAAAGGCGCAGCTGGAGATGCGTGCGGAGATAGATGCCTGTACCAAAGCCCTGCAGGAGGACAAGAACATACTCTCCTCCCTTGAAGCGGAGCATGACAAGGCAGCCGTTTCCACCAAACGTCTTTCGATGCAGCTCCGGGAGATGCAGGATGCGATGGCTCGCCTGCGTTTGGAGGGCAAACAGAACACCAAAGAGTATGCGGATATGGCCGATAAAGCCGCCGTATTAGCCGATACGATCGGTGACCTGCGTACCCAAACGAATATTCTCGCCAATGATGATGCAGCCTTGCAGGGAGTGATGAGCGGTGTGAATGGCTTGTCCGGTCTGTTCACGACCGCCACCGGTGTCATGGGGATTTTCGCCTCGGAAAACGAGGATCTGATAAAGATACAAACCCGTGTGCAGAGCGTCATGGCCGTCACTATGGGGCTGCAGCAAGTCATGAATACCCTGAACAAGGACTCCGCTTTCCGGCTGGTCACCGTTGTCAAGATGAAAAAGCTGCTGACGGCGGCCAATACAAAGTTGGCCGTGTCATTGGGCATCTCCAATGCGGCTGCCACCGCTTTGATGGCCACCCTTACGCTGGGGCTTTCCGCCGTTATAACGGGGCTTATCGTGCTTTGGGATAAATACAGCGATGCTCAGGAGGCAGCGGCGGAAAAGGCCAAAGAACGGGTTAAAATAGAAAGTGACGGGCGTTCCCAAATGATCAAAACCCGCTTTGAGATAGAGAATACCACGAAAAGCCTGAAAGACTTTACCGGTAGCAAGGAGCAGGAAAAGGCCAAAGTTGAGGAGTTGAACCGGAAATACGGCGAGAGCTTCGGATATTACAATACCGTTGCCGAGTGGTATGATGTGCTGATCCAAAAGAGTGATGACTATATCCAAATGCTTTTCCTGCAGGCGAAAGCCCAAAGTCTTGTTAACAAGGCCGTGGAAGCGGACGAAACGGTGAACGAGGTAAAAGCCACTCCTGAATCCGATGTCGAGGGTTCGATGGGCTGGTTCTCTAAAATGGGGCTTTATATGGCTCAAAGCGAGTCTTACGGTCAGATTGACGCTCAGGCGTTGATAGAGAAACATAATAAGGAGGCCAAGGATGCAGCCGTAAAAGCCGCCGAGGAGCAGCGGGACGCTTATTTGGAGGAAGCAAAGAAGCTGCAGGAGGAATATGCCGAGCTGGGAAAGAAATCCGGTATCGGCGGGTTCGTGGCTCCTGAGAACAACAAGGATAAAGCGAAACCGGCCAACAACCTTGCCGAGTTAGAACTGAAAGCCCGTCAAAAGATAGAGGATCAGCGTATCGCCATCCTGAAAGAGGGATATGACAAGGAGCGTGAGGAGGCATCGTTGAACTTTGAGCGGGAGAAAGAGCGTATCAACCGTGAGGAGCAACAGCGCATTGAACTTTATAACAAGCTGAAAGCCGCCGGGGAAAAAGTTACTCCTGAGCAGCTTGCCAATATCTCGGCACAGGCCGCAACCCAGCGTATACAGGCTGCACAGATATATGATGCCACCGTTGCAGAGATTGACGGTAAGGAGAAAAAGGATAACGAGGAGAAAAAGAAGAAACAGCAGGAAACCCTGCAGGAACTTCTGACTAAATATCGTGACTATGAGGCACAGCGTGCGGCTATAAAGAAACAAGGTGATAATGATATCGCTAAATTGGAGGCGGAGCGGACTGAGGCAAACTCGGCGGAGATTGACCGGGCGATAGCCGTCGCAAGAGAAAAGGTAAAACAAGGCATCCAATCAGTGAATGATGCGGAGGCTGACAGTATCTCAAAGGACAATGATTTCTTTAAAAAGCTCTTTGGGGATTATTCTTCCATGTCTTTCGACTCACTGCAGAAACTTATCTCACAGGCGAAGCAGTTGCGTGCATATTTATCCGGCAAGGGAGATGCGAAAGGTATCACGTTCATCTCTCCGGATCAACTGAAAAACATAGAGAAAAGTCCGGCAGAACTTGAAAAGCTGAAAAAAGCCCTTGATAAACTGCTCGATACCGGCAAGGGAGGCAATAATAAGTGGGAGAACATCTTCAAGACATTTGAGAAAGGCTTTGCCGAACTCAAAGGTGCGAAAGGAGCCAAAGAGGTGTCCGGCGCAATCGGTACGATCAGCGGGGCTGCGTCCGAGGCGGCTGGTGAACTTGCCAATATGTTTGACCAGATGGGTAACACCGAGGTTGCCGATGCCCTGAACGGTATGCAGCAGGTGATGGGGGCGGTTTCCAATATCGGACAAGGTTTCGCCAAGGGTGGCTTGATCGGTGGCATCGGTGCGGCTATCGGTGAGGCCGCAAATTTCCTGACCTCGGCCTTTGCTGCGGAAGCCCGCCACAAGGAGGCTCTAAAAGAGATTGAAAAGGCTAAGCTCGATTTCCAGCGGCAATACAACCTCTTACTGCTGGAGCAGAACCTTTTGCTCGAAAAGGCGGAGAATATATTCGGGGAGCGTCAGGTAGCAAAGGCCGCCAATGCGATAGAGGTCTATCGTGATGCCCTCTCGCAATTCAAGGAAGAACTGGCCGGTGACGCTCCCACCATGAACTGGATAGAGCGCATGACGGGTGATTTTGCCGGAACCTACCGCAAACGGCTGGAGAACTATCAGAAAGGTTTTGGCGGGTTGAACGATGCGCAGATCGTTACGGGACATAAAAAAACGGGATTGTTCGGCTGGGGAAAAGGAAAGGATGTTTATAGCGGGATCCTTGATGTTTACCCTGAACTGATAAAGGCCAACGGCGAGCTGGATACGGAGATGCTCCAAGTCATTCTCGATACCCGTAAGATGAGCGATGAAACCCGGAACTATCTTGAGAACCTGATCGACCTGAAAGATGCGATGGACGAGGCGGAACAGGCTTTGGAGGATTATCTGCAGGAAACGTTCGGGAGCCTCGGTCAGGGAATGCTCGACTCTATCACTTCCGCCATCAAGGGAAGCGGCACGGCATTGGAAAATTTTGCGGATCAGGCCGCTTCCGTGCTGGAGAACCTCGGAGAGCAGATCGCATATTCCCTGTTCTTTGCCGATAAGTTCGATGACCTGCAGAAAAAGTTAAAGGCGGTATATGGAAGCGGTAAAAGTGAGGAACAGATTGCGGGTGATGCCATGCACCTGATCGATAGCTTTTATGACAATATCGGGAATAACGTTGATGCGGCTCAATCGTGGATGGAAGCGTGGAAAGACAAGGCCGCCGCTATGGGGTATGATCTTTGGAAAAACGATGAGGAAAAGACTACCACCCAAAGCGGGCGTGCCGGTGCTTTCCAAACCCTCACACAGGATCAGGGTACAAAGCTGGAGGGATTGATGACCTCCCTGCAGATGCACGATGCCTCCATCGATGAGAACGTGGAGAATATATCAGAGGGCATAGGCGGAGCATTGGAAACGATCGATAAGATAAAGACGAACACCGATGCCTTGCCAAAGATATACGATGAGATAAGGGATATCAAACAAAACGGTTTAAAGATGAAATGACAATGGATATTTTAAAAGGCTTGTTACTGATAAACGGGGTTGATGTCTTTGTGGATTATGGGGCATTCCTCGCAGAGGAGAAAGCGGGTGATACCAAGAATTACTCCGCCCTGCTGAAACCGCCATCGGCAAAGCCGCACACGGCTGTGTCATTCCGGGAAAAAGACGGGGAGAAACTGCCTGATGCGCTTTTACCCGCATGGGAGGCTCGTGATGTCACCCTGCAATTTGCGATCATAGCGGCAGACCGGGCGCAATTCCTGTCCCGTTATTCGTCATTCCTGAAATTTCTCAAGGCCGGTAATAAGGGATGGTTGACCATCAACCCACCGGAGCTTGGCAGGAGTTACCGGATGTATTACAAGGATTGCACGGATTACACCCAGCTGACCGATTTCGGGGGTGAGGTCATCGCAAAATTCAGCGTGAAATTTCGGGAACCGGTTCCCTCGTTATAGTATTCAAACATTATTCAAACAGCGTTCAAAATGGAGCTTAAAATATACAACCAGCAAGGGGTGTTCAAGACTGCGGTATCGCCGTCAGACTCCGACCGCCACGTAAAGGAAGTGATGAATGACAATATCCTGAATTTGTCGTTTACCCTTTACGAGTACGTGGAACTGGGCGTGAATGATTACGTGGATTTTGAGGGTGAACGCTTCACGCTGCTGGAGGATTACAAGCCGGAGCAGAAATCCACCGTTGAGTATGCCTACAGCTGCAAGTTCTACGGTATAGAGAGTGAGCTTAAAAAGGCCAAAGTCCTCAAGATGGTGGACGGTGACGATGAGCTTTCCTTTTCCTATGATGCCACGGCTGCCGAACACCTGCAGCTGATATGTGACAATATAAACCGTATCAAGGGGACGAAAAATTGGGTTATCGGCGAGGTGGTGTCCTCCGCTAATGTAAACATAGAGTATGATAAGATATTTTGTTTCGATGCCCTTTCGGAAATAGCCAAGAATTTCAATACCGAATGGTGGATCGAGGGAACCACTATCAATCTGAGCCGTTGTGAACACGGCACTCCCGTATCTTTGGGGTACGGAAAGGGGCTGCTCAGGCTTTCCCGTGTGGAGAATGATACGGTTCCTTTCTTTACCCGGTTGTATCCTCTTGGCAGTACCCGTAATATCGTGGCCTCTGATTACGGCCACCGCCGCCTGCAGCTTCCGGGTGGTGTCCGTTACGTGGAAAGGAATATCCATCTCGGAATCGTGGAGCAGGCGGAGGAGGAGGCCTTTGCGTACATATTCCCGAAACGAATCGGTACTGTTACCTGTGTCAGGACGGAAGAGGCCACAGGTGAGGACGGCAATGCGTTCACTATATATTATTTTACTGATGAGGGGTTGAATTTCGATCCGAACACGTATGAGATCGAGGGGCTTGTTAAACAGGTGTCGTTTCAAGGCGGGGAGTTGAACGGGCGTGATTTTGAGGTGAATTTCAACTCCGAGACAAAGGAGTTCGAGATTATCACGCAATTCCCGTATGAGAACCAGCAGCTACCGGGCGGCCTGCTGATCCCGAAGCCGGGTGACGAGTATATCCTTTGGAACATACGGATGCCTAAAGAGTATTATCCGCTGGCGGAAAAAGAATTCGAGGAGGCCGTTCAGAAGCATATCGAGTCGATAAGCATTGATACGTCAGTCTATAAGGCTCCAACCGATTACATCTATTTGGATGAGAACCATATCGATTTGAAATTGGGGCGGCGTGTCCTTTTGGAGAATGAGATTTATTTCCCCACCGGCACTCACGAGAGCCGTGTGACCAAGATCTCCCGCCGGGTGAATAATACCACAGATATGGATATTGAATGCACGTATGCGGTTGATTACGGGCGTATCAATCAGATCGAGAGTAATATCGTGGATATTCAGGCAGCCTATAAGGAACAGCTGAATAAGGACGTGCTGACCGTATTGAAAAGCTGGGACAGTATTGATCCCACCGAGTATAACGTCCTTTCCGCCGTCCGGACAATACGCACGATCGCAAATTCCTTGAGCAAGCTGGAAAAAGAAACGGCAGACAAATACCTCAGAAAGGACATACCCGACACGGCGAAAGAGCTTGAAACCTTTTTGAAGGGGATAAAGGTTATCGGCGAGGCTCTTGTTGAAAGCCTTACGGTAGAGAAAGACTCCACTTTCAAAGGTCTGCTTTCCTCCGAGGTCTTTACTTCGGGTTTCCCCGGCGGAACCGGATGGGCATTGTTTTGGAAAGAGGTGCTTAATGCCGCAGGAGTAAAGGAAAAGAAAGCCGTCATGGAGCTGGACGAGATGACCGTCCGTGGGGTTATGCGAGTGTATGAATTTGTCATCTCACAACTGATGGGTGAGAACGGAACCCGTCTGACAACTGACATGATGCGTGTCGATCACATCGATGCGGGCACAAAGACAATCTATCTCGATACGGAGAAAGGAGTCCTTTACAACCCTTTCCGTCCGGGTGATATCCTGATGGTTCAGCGTTTTTCCGTGGATGGTATCATCAAGCAGTACGAACTGCAGGTGGTCACTGCCAAAGTCGGTGATACCTCCAAAGGAGAGGAACGGCTCGATAGCATCACCTATAAGAATTTTGTAGGCGATGAGGGTAGTGTTGTTTTTCGTGACGTGCTTACCCGTGTGGACTCCGCCACCAATTCAGACCGCAAAGGGGTTATCAAACAAACCAGCGTTGAGGAGGGCAGTCCGTATCTTGATGTCCTGTACGGGATGAAAACGGATCCTGACAACGCCGTGCGTCTCCGGCTTGGACGTCTGGCCGGTATTATTACCTATTGGTGGGGGCAGCTGCAGGGATATGGTCTGTATTCCAACAACGCCTATCTGCTGGGTGATTTCCGTCTGCGTACCGGTGAGGATGTCCGGACGAAATTCGAGATAATGGAGGGTATGCTGCAAAGTGCCATGCAGAGCGTTGTGGGCACGATGACCGAGGAGGATAACTTTTTGAAAAACGCCAGCTTTCAGGATGACATGGCTTATTGGGAGCGTGAGAGTGATATGGCTTTATTTGATATCGGAGGGCAGCTGCTTGATTTAGGCGTGAATTTCTATTCCGAGAAAAACAAGGTGGCCGATATTGACTCTTTCGATGGCCGTTTCATGCTCCGGATCAAACGGAGTCACATTCGCCAGCTGAATGCGGATATCACCAAGCCGGAAGATGGCAGCGTCATATTTCTAACCTTGAAATATCATTGCGCCGAGGAGGGGATCCTGACTGCCGGTTTCAGTGGATCCGCTCCCTATGTGGAGCAGGTTATTCCGGCTGGTGAGGGCTTTGATATACTGGAGATATCAGGAGTATGGAACGGAACCGGTGATTTTCTCCTGAAATTTACCGGTGACTTGTATATCGAGCAGCTAACCCTGACCAATCATCCGTTAGAGGATTATAAAAAAGAGGTCAGTACCAAGTTCGAGCAGACCGCCGAGCATATTCTTGCCGTGGCCGAGGAGGTGAATAAGATAGACCATACCATCAAGACCGCCGGTTGGATCACCACGGCAGACGGTAACAAGCTGTGGGCTACCATAACCGAGGTGGACAGTCTTGGCAATCGTGTCACCACGCACGAGAGCAGCTTTCACGTGACGGCGCAGCAGATCAATGCTATCGTGAGCCGTATCGATAAGGCGGAGGATGATTTGGGAATCATAGACCATACCATCAAGACCGCCGGTTGGATCACCACGGCAGACGGCAACAAGCTATGGGCTACCATTGACCGGGTGGATGTCCTTGGCAATCGTGTCACCACGCACGAGAGCAGCTTTCACGTGACGGCACAACAAATCAATGCCATTGTTAGCCGGGTGGATACGATAGACGGAACCATCAGCAAGGCTGGGTGGATTACTACTGCAGACGGCAATAAGTTATGGGCGAGCAAGACGCTTGAGAATGGTGATACGATTGTTTCCTATATCAACCAAGCGGCGGACTCCGTGACAATAAACGCCAAGCATATCAAGCTGGAGGGGCTTGTAACTGCGAATGGTAACGTACAATTCACCACGGATGGAAAGATAATCGCCAAGAACGGCGAGTTCAGCGGAACGGTTGTCGGTGTGTCGGGTTCCTTCAAATCCTTAAACTGCGTGAATAATAGCGGGGATATTGTCGGAGGCATCTCCTTTGGCAGTGATGGAAAGATGTGGTTTAACGGTGACCTGTATCATCAGGGCTATGACTATGACAAAAAACGTTCTTTCCGTTTCTATACCTCCGATGTTTGGTGTCGTGGTAATTTCGGGGCAAGGCAACGCAATACACTGGTGGTATATGGCAGTTATGGTTACTATTACGTAAATGGTTTGGATACGGAAACCGGTAAGGTATATGTCTCCCTACCCTCGGCCACGTCATCCAATAACGAGACCTATTATACCATTCCGTTATACGGAACCACCGGGGATGCTTCCGGTTTCCCTGTTGACTTGGTGATCATAAAGGTTTCAGGGACGTACCGGTATTTATTGAGCGGGATGAAAAGCCAGCGGGTAACGGTCATGAATGCGAATAATCAAAATAGTGAAATTTATATCTACTCGAATGGCAATAAGGTAAAATGGCCGGGCGGTACTATCGCTGATTGTAGGAATATAGCGGATTTCATGAGTCCTTCACCGGCTTCTAACTTATTAGGCAGAGGATGGATAGTGGGCGCAATGAATGATAATAACTGGTAATAATAAAAAGGAGGTATTTATGAAAGTGAATTTGAATGTTCCCTTTATGAATTATAAGGGGTTGGTGATCACGAAAAAGGTAGAGGGTACGGATGTGGAACAGGAGCAGCTGATGAAAGATGTCATTGCTCCGATCCTATTCAGTGGGGAGTGGAGAGATGAGAGGGTGAATGCTTTGAGTGGTGATGAAAAAATCCGTGCTTATAGCTTGAGCCTTAAGATCTATCAATCCACCGGAGATATCGAAATCTCAGCGGAGGAGGCTCTAATGATAAAAGAAGCCGCATTGGTTTTGAGCCCCGGCGGTTACGCACAAATTGTCAAATTGATAGACGGATAAGTTATGGTACTGACAGAAGCTCAATTGCAGGAAATCGCTAAACGTGTGCGTGCGATCATCCGAGCCGAATCCAAAGGCGTGGGTGATCTACCGGTGGCCACCTCGTTGGATGGGCTTCTCTCGCTTCCGGCCTTGCGCTTTAACGGTGGCGTGCCGGAAGTAGTAGAGGCTCCTATCTCCAAATTGCAGGACGTGGCATTGGATGCGGTCAGTGGGGCAACGAAAGCCGCCAATGAAGCCGCAGTAAAAGCCAACACGTCTGCAGGTAATGCAGATAAGGCAACCACAGCGGCCAATAATGCTGCCAAAAGTGCCAATGATGCCGCCGGTACTGCCGGAGCAGCTACCGAAGCGGCAAAGAAAGCCACGGATGCGGCCAACGGAGCCGCCTCCAATGCCACGAATGCCGCCACGAAAGCGTCCTCCGCAGCTGATACGGCGAATAAGGAGGCCAGCTCTGTAAATGCGGCCAAATCGGAAGCTCTTGCCGCTGCCGCCCGTGCGAGCAGTACGGCCACCACAGCAGAGGCCGAAATCGAGAAGATGAAGCAGCTGCAGGAATCCATATCGGGTGCAGCTTCATTGGCTCCCACGAGGATGGAACTGACCTACACGAAACGCATCACCCAGCGTAATCCTTACGTTCAGCGTATCGTGGCCAAGATGTTCCCCTCGTACTCCCTGCAGAATGTTTTGTTCTTGGGTGATGACGTGGCCGTGAGCGTGGATCCTGCCGGTATTGTAACCCCGTTGAAGATCGGAACGAGCCGGATCCACGTGATCCCGACACAGGCCACCCACTTGTACAAGACCATAAACGTGACGGTTCAGGCTCCGTCCGTCCGCCTTACCGGAGGCGGTAAAATCCGGGTTGACAGTAAAGGCAGAATACGTTTAACTTAAAAACTTGATAAATATGACAAGCGATCAGGAAACCCGTGTGTTAGCGATGCTTTCGGCTTTTGAAGCCGGAAAGAAGATCAGCGAACTCGATACTGCCTCCGGCAGCGTGAGCGATATGCGCATCGAGGTGCTGGACACGGACGGAGAGTCCAAAGTTATGAATTTGTCCGAGGCGGTTACCACCGCCGCAAACGCCGTTTGTGGACGTTATTGGAATGAATCGAATTCCACGTACCGGGCTGCCGGTTATCACGGCAGCCTCGATATGCTCCGCAAGCTGCCAGAGCTGTTGGGACTTGGTTGTTACCTCGTTCAGGATGACCGTACCCGGCGCAAGCTGGATCCCACGAACCACTACCGTTTCGAGGACGGCACACCGGCGAAGCTGGACGGCACGATGGGACAGTATATGTGGTGTTGGAATATTGGTTTTTATTTTGCCGAGTGGAAAGTGGGTAATTTGAAATATTATGCCGTTTCCCTTTCTCCCATCAAAGGCAAACAGTGCGTGTATATTCCCGCCGGTGGCCTTTCCGCCCTCGGTGGTGGCGTGCTGGACAGGACGAACAATATCCTTTGTTCGGTTGTGAGTGATGCCGCCCAATATCGTGGTGGAAACAATGATGCAAGCCGGGACGGGACTTACCGCACGCAGTTGGGGATGGTTGCAACCAATATGCAGTACCGTAATTTTTCAACTTATGCCCGCAAGCGTGGCGAGGGTTGGGATGCCAACTGGTACGTGGCTCAGGCGGTGGTTGAAATTCTTTTCATGATCATATTCGGAACCCGCAATATGCAGGAGGCCGTGATTGCTGAAAAGGATAGCAACGGTCTGTATCAGGGTGGCCTCGGAGCCGGAACCACTAATATGCCGAATTGGGATCAGTGGGGTTATTACCCGGTTGTTCCGACCTCTGCGGGTATTGAGTTGGGTGACGGTTGCGGTGAAACCACGTTCAACGTGCTAAAGGAGGACGGCTCGCTGCATTATGCGGCAAAGGTTCCGGTGTTCTTTGGCCTGAAACATCCTTTCGGCCATATATGGAAAATTGTCCGGGGGCTTATCGATAACGTGGGTGATGAGAAATCCGAGGTTTATGTTGCCCCGTCCCTTTATGCCGGTTATGATGACAATTCGATTTCGGTCTAATCAAGGTTTGCGAGGTTCCGAGAACCGGCGGTTATATCAAACAGAAAAGTTACTACTTGCTTTGCGCCATGCCGACCGAAATCGGAGCGACCGCCTCGACTTATTTCTGTGACTATTTTTGGGAGAATTCAGCATCATCCAAAGGGCTTCGTGTCCGCCTCTCCGGTGCTAACGCTTACAATGGCACGATTGCAGGGGCGTTTGCTGCGGCTACGAACGATGCGGCCTCGACTTCGCATGCGACTGTGTCCGCTCCCCTCTGCTTTTTCGATGCGGATCCGGTGATGTCGGCCTAAAACGAAAACGGAAAGAGGAAAAGAACGTTCTTTGAAATTTTGTATTGAGAGTTTTTGGAAAGCTGTTCGGCGGGTTTCGGAACTCGCCGTTAGGCGAGTCGATTTTTGTGATTTTTTTGCCGGTTTTGGGAAAATGTAGTTAAAAGGCTTATCTTTGCATCGTTAAACCAAGTTTAACAGGTTGTTTTTACCCTTAGTGTGACGCAGGCTTCGTGTCCGCCTCTCCGGTGCTAACGCTAACAATGGCACGAATGCAGGGGCGTTTGCTACGAATACGAACAATGCAGCCTCGAATTCGAATGCGAATGTGTCCGCTCCCCTATACTTTGCAGTTAGGAAACGGTTAGATGGGGTGAAAGACCTTGCCACTTGGCAAAAGATGACGAACGCTCAAAAGGACGCTGGTAGGCCGGTAACGGTTCGAACGCTTCCGAGTAAGGCAAAGCAGACACTCAGACACTCAGAACCGCAGAAACAGACCATGAAAAGGTATGGAAATTTGTTTGAACGAGTTGTCGAATATGGCAATCTCGAACAGGCGTTTCACAACGCCGCCCGTCACAAAACTCGCCGAAGCGAAGTAATAGAGTACGGCTCCCATTTGGAGGCGAACCTATTACAGCTCCAGCGTGAACTTATCACCGGTACTTACCGCACCTCCGAATATAAGACTTTCATCATTTACGAACCCAAAGAGCGGAAGATCTTTAAACTGCCGTTCCGGGATCGTGTCGTTCATTGGGCGATAATGCAGGTTATTGAACCGATATGGCTCTCTAATTTCACCCATGATACATTCTCTTGCATACGTGGGCGTGGTATTCACCCTCTTTTATACAAGCTCCGCCGTGATTTGAAAGCGGATCCGGAGGGAACCCGGTACTGCCTGAAAATCGATGTGCGCAAATTCTATCCGAGTATAGACCACGAGATCATGAAACAGGTAATCCGCCGAAAGCTGAAAGATGCCCGGCTGCTTGCTTTGCTTGACGGTATCGTGGACTCGGCAGAGAACGGAGTGCCTATCGGGAATTATTTATCCCAATTCTTTGCCAACCTTTATTTATCCGAACTGGATCATATCATGAAAGAAGAAATGGGCATCCGGTACTATTACCGCTTTGCCGATGATATTGTCCTGCTGGATGGAAACAAGGAGAAGCTCCACGGAACCCTCGTGTTTATCAACCACTACCTGAATAATGAACGTGCTTTGAGTATAAAGCCGAATTATCAGGTTTTCCCGGTAGAGAGCAGGGGTATTAATTACGTGGGATACGTGACGTTTCATGATTATTGCCTCGCCCGTAAGCAGAACAAGAAAAACCTCTGCCGTGAGGTGGCAAAATTACGCAAACGTGGGCTGAGTGATGAGGAGATCCGAATACAGGCATCCAGCCGGTTGGGGTTCATGCAGCATTGCAATAGCATTTATTTATTAAAAACTCTCAATATGAAAACATTCAGTGAAGTAACAAACAGCGGTAGTAATCTCACGGGAGATAAATACCACATTGATGACATTTTGAACAGGGAAATCCACCTGAAAGGTTTCGAGGTAAAAGAATCCAAGTATAAGGGTGAATGCCTGATCATTCAGTATGATATCTACGAGCAGGTAAAGGATAAAACCGGAGTTTTGCTCACTAACGAGGACGGCACTCCGAAAATGGATTGGGTGGAACATATCTCCTTTACCGGTTCGGAGGCTCTTATAAAACAGTTAAAGGATGTAGTATTGGATGAACCCTGTTCGGCAAAGATTATTAAACAACCAATCGGTGACCGGGGTAAATGCTTTTATAAGATAACCGATCCCGATTAAAATATCGGTGATTATGTACAAAGGGATTTATGCAGAAAAAAAGACTTTTTCAAAGTTCGATAACGAACATTATTTGTGCTATCTGAACGAGCAGCGTGAGGAGTATTCTCCTGAGTCGGATGCCTGTTCGGGTGAGGTGACCGAACCGGTGTCCGCTCCTGTATTGGGATACGCCTATACAGGTGATATGGTGGATGGAGGTACTCTGATTGAAGCAAAAGAGGCTACTTATGACGAATTCGTTTCCGGTCTGATCCGCACGAGGTACTCGGCAAGCAGAGTGGAGGCAATTCAATCAAATCGAATGATAGCTCTTGTCAATCCGGAGCATGAGCGTGCTGCCGAGTTTATTTCCGAGTGGGATGATTTTCAGTCCTACCGGGAACAATGCAAGGAACAAGCGGATGCGCTTATAAACGGATAAATGCCTATCGGGGGCAGGCTATAAAAATGCCCCCGGCCTGTAAGTAGTTATCTCACCCACATACTTACACAAAGATGCGCCATATCGCACAGCCGGGGGCAAAATTCCCTCTGCTGCGATATGGCGCATTTGTATGTTATGTGAGTGAGATGTCGCAAAGATAGTAACATTTAAAGGAATAACAGCAATGAAAACACCTATTTCTTACTACGGAGGCAAGCAAACCCTCCTGAAACATATTCTGCCTCTGATCCCAAATCATAAACTTTATACAGAGGCTTTCTGCGGCGGTGCTGCAGTATTGTTTGCCAAGCGTCCGGCTGATGGCGAAGTTATAAACGATATCAGTATGGATATAACGAACTTTTATTGGATGGCTAAAGTCTATTATCGTGACCTGAAACAGGAGATTGAGAAGACTTTGCACAGCCGGGATATGCACGCCCATGCCGGACATATCCTGCAGTATCCTCAATTCTTCCAACCGGTGCAGCGGGCGTGGGCTGTTTGGGCGTTGTGTAAAATGTCCTTTGCCAGCATGATGGACGGTTCATTCGGTTATGACTTTGGTGGTGGAATGCCGAAAAAACTGCGTAATGCAAAGGATGAGTTCACGGAATGGCTATGCGCCCGGCTTGATAACGTGACCATAGAGAACCGGGATGCGCTGGATGTCATCTCCACTTATGACTCGCCCGATACGTTTCATTTTGTGGATCCGCCGTATATAAACAGTGATTGCGGCCATTACGAGGGTACATTTGATGAGTATTGCATGGAGAAGCTCCTGCAGCTTTTGGAGCAGGTGAAAGGTAAGTTCATGCTGACAATGTTTCCCCTGCCAATGATAGAGGAATACGCAAACAAAAACGGATGGATAATCCACCGGGTAGAAAGAACCATCAGCGCATCAAAGACGAGCCGAAGAAAGCAGGAGGAATGGATGGTATGCAATTATGAAGAACACCCGCAGCGAACTTTGTTTGATTACAAAGACAGCAGCGATGTTGATGCAACAGATGCCTCCTAAATACTGTATAAAGATAGTCATTTCTAATGAATTGCACAAATATTGGAACGTATTTTTTATGTGAAAATGCAATAATTTTAAAGGCTTTCAAACACCATTCAAATGACGTTTGAAAGCCTTTTTATATCGTGCGTGTGCGATAATTTTTTCACATTTCGTTTTATACCCTGATTATCGCATTTCGTTTTTTATACCGCTCGCATTTCGTTTTGCCGATTATATATGGGCATCCGTGGTTTTCTTCACGGTGTTTTCTTCATCAGCCCAGCCGTAAAGGGCCGGGAAAAGTAATATAACGAGTGTAAGTAAGTTTTTCATTTGTACGTAATTATTTTATGCTTCATTCCTGTCGGGGAAAGAGGCGTGTTTTTTTATGGAAGCACATGATTTTGTGCTTATAGAACTGATAACAAGAGGGATGTCCTAACATTTGACCATGATTTCTCCTTTTGGAAAAAAGTATGGCTTGGTGTGAGACGTACCCGCCTGGAGACAATTATAGTCTCTTGCATTTCTTTGAGAAATGTTTTTTAGTCTGGATGAAATAATTACGCGAGAATGGGTGGAGCCCGGAGGTGGCTTAAGGTGAAAATATGTTTGTCCGGTTCATCTGCTTGATTTCGGATATGGTAATGTCTCTGGGTTATTGAGAACGAGATCAGTATGACCAATGCGGCACTGGTCAAGGTGATGAATGTGGTCAAGTAGGCAATTAACGTCAGCTCTTTGGGGGAGTGTGTGTGATCGGCTTCCCCGTTTGCATCGGTGTGACCGCAAAAGAAATGGGAATGGACTATCGTGACCCCGTTAACCACGTGATAATGCGAGAAAAAGGTGATACTTCCGTAATAGCTCAAAAATAGAGCTAGCAGGAACAAGTGTATCAGTTTATTTACATTTTCTCGACGCATATCTAAATTGTTTTCTTGACAAATGTAGACTATTTCTAAATAATAAGCATGGATTTTTTCTTAAAATTGTATTAAATGTTGCCGGAGGCAAGTTACAGGTTGGTAGGTTACAAGTTGCAGGTTAGAAGGTTAAAGAGTTTAGATTTTAGATTGAAGAATTTGGAAATAGCTTTTGCAAGGCCTATTCCCAAATTCTTCAATTTAAAGTTAATTACTCTCTACTGATCGTGATCGTGTTACCCGGTAGGGTAGCGGTAATCGAGTTATCGTACATCGCCGAGCAGGTGATGGCCGGAAGTAGGTAGGTTCCGGAGTATGCTGCATTAAAACGAAGTTTGAAGGTTTTCGATTGACCTTGTTTCAACGAGAAATAGAGGTATGCCCGATCATCCCGGATGTCCACGTTGTCGGTGCCTTGGAACGGGTTCACGCCTGTCGTGAGGCGTTCATTGAGGAACTCGAAGCCGGAGGGGAACATGAAGGTTAACGCTAATTCCTCGTATAGGCCGATGTTTCCGGTGTTTTGGATTGTAATTTCAGCCACGATGTCTTCCCCTTGCTTGTAGTTGGGGGCGTTGTCCCGAATCCCGTTTCGGTAGTAGTTGACGGTCATTTTCAATCCGGACATTTCACCCTGCGCGATCACTCCCAAAGGCGTGGAACGATTGATGGTGCGCACGTGGAGCGTGCCCGACGTGTTGTTTTTCACGGTCACTTCCGATTTATTATTCTGCACGGCCAACTCTTTTTGCAATACGGTTTTTGTCGTTTTGTAGTTGTCTTTTCCGATCTGGACATCAATGCCGTTTCCCTCCTTGAAGTATCGCTCCACGTAGTTACCGATGGCGCACAGTCCGAAAGCACTTTCCTGGGTGCTTAACCATTCGTTGGATGCGAATTTGCGGGCCATTTTCTGCATGAGTTTGTATGCCTCGTCTTTCATGTCCATGTTGATCATGCTTTGCATGATGATAGCGTTGTCGCGAAGGTCCGAACCGTAACATCTACCAAGTTGGCGATACAGTTCTGCTTCTGCCGGAAGATTGGCGATCAGTGCTTTGGCTATCTTTTCGTGTTTTCCCAAGGCATAGGCTCCAGCCAATTGCCAGCGGGCGATGGGGTTCTTGTAGGTGTCTTCTTTCATCCGGTTCATGGCTGCCATGTTGGGTTTGCCGGCAAGGGCAAGCACGTGGAGACGGTAGGATTGTTCGATTTCCGTGTAGTAGTCTCCCCGCCGCCAAGCGTTTGCTTGTTTTGACAGGTAGTCAAGAGCGGAGTTTTTCATGGAAGTCGGGATTTGATAACCGACTTTCTCGGCTTGGATTAAGAAGTCTGTGATGTAGGTGGAAACCCAGTCGGAAACGTAGTTGGAGTTTGACCAGTAGCTGAATCCTCCGTTACTTGTTTGGTAATTGCGCAAGCGGGAAATAACGTCTTTCACGTGTAGCTCTGCGGTTACTTTTTGTGCCTCGCTGAGATCCATGATTCGGTTGAGCATGAGCTGCGGAAATGCGGTAGAGGTGATTTGCTCGGCGCATCCGTGAGGGTAACAAATCAGATCGTTGAGGCGTTGTTCCAGGTTTAGCGCAGGGATGGAGGTGATTTCAAGGAATGAGGCGGGTTCCAGGCCTTCCATCGTATTATTGAACGTGACAGATTCTCCGCTTGCCACTTCCCGTGCGTCTACCCGGGTTACTTGGGGGTTCGGTACGCGGATGTCGACATCACAACTGAAACGGGCTTTCTCCGAGCCGCTTTGTGCCATGAAGGTCAACGTGGATTTACCGATGTCTTCCTTGATTTTTACTTTGAAGAAGACGATTTGTTCTCCCGTACCGGAGAAGTGAGTTTCCTTGCTCGCGGGTTCTATGATTTCGATTTTATTGTCGGTTTGGATGTTCACGGTAACCTGCTTGATATTCTCTTTCATGGCGAACAGGGTTACCGGAATTTCGATCACGTCTCCCGGAGTAAACAGGCGGGGCATCGTGACGTTGAGCATCAACGGTTTGTTGACTTTGGTGCTTTGTGAAGCCGAACCGTAGCGTCCGTTGTCTTCGGCTACGACCATCGTACGTACTTCCCCGATGTATTCCGGCATTTGGAAGGTGTGTGTTTTCTTTTCCCCGCGTTTGATGGTAAATGGACCTTTAAAGATTACCACGGGTGTAAAACGATCGCTCTTCCGGTTTTCTTCCGGTTCCAGAGATTCGTCACCGCCCACGGCAAATGCTTTTTCCAGGCGTCCCCCGAAGGCTCCGATTACATCGTCATAGAAGTCCCAAGTCTTTACCCCGAGAGCTTCTCTGGCATAGAACGCGGGGAAGGGGTTCGGTGTCTTGAATGAGGTCAGGGATAACAATCCTTCATCAACGATGGCGATGGAATAAGTCATCGGTTTACCGTCTTTTTCACTCACGGTAACCGTGAAATCCTGTGACGGGCGAAGTTCCTGTGCCATATTGATTTTCGGGGTCAGGCGTAAATTCGGGTCATCGATATTGATATTCAGTACGCCGTACAGACGGATGGGTTTGTCGTTGTTCCGGTTTTTGTGGGGTTGAATGAGGGAAACGTTGACGTAGATATTGGGACACATTTCACTGTTTGTTTCAATCTCGAATGAGGTGGCGCTGGCTGATGTGGGTACGCAGAATATGTCTTTCACGGTTTTCCCGTTTTCAACGCTCACGAGTGCCACGCTACCCTCGGAAGACGGGAAGGTGATTTTTATTTTTTCCCCGGCACGGTATGCTTTCTTGTCGCTGGTCAAGGTGAGCAGGGTGGCCATCCCCGGGATGTTCATGTCATTCCGCCAAGAACTTACGTAGAAGGTTGTTCCACAGGAGTGACCGGAGGATTTGTCTCTCGCGATCACGTAGTAGCGTCCCCATTGGTCGCAGGTAAGGTCGATGTTGAATTTACCGTTTTGGCTCTTCACGGTTTTGTTGAAGACCGGTTTCCGGTAAGAGCGGTTCACGTAGTAGCCGATGTTATCACTTTCGGAATCCCACCACCACCGCCATTCCAAGGTATATACTTCAACTTCTATTTCCCGGTTGGATACAGGTTTCCCGTCGGCTGTAAGTACGGCACCCGCGATGGGGATCGGTTTCCCGGCAGTGTACCAGTTGTCGTCGGAGACGGGAAGTTTTATGCCGACATATTCTTTATAAGGTGAATATTTGAATCCGGCTGTCGTGATGCTGAAGTCCCCACCGGGTTCAAATACCCGCAATGTAAGTAACGCGTTTAGCATTCCCGGTGCGTTTTCCGTACTGATTTCGTTGGCCGATAGCGTGAAATTACCCTCCGTGTCGGTAGTTCCTTCAAAGAAGGTGGTTGTGGTCGGGTTGAAGTAACGGGATCGATCATCAAAACTATATTCTTTGTATCCCGGGAATGTCGTGTTGCTTTGGGATAATTTTAATTCGGTGTTGACTTTCAGTGAGCTGGTTTTGGCTCCATGCAACCAGCGGGTTTGCACGGGAATGGAGTTATCCGGAATACCATTCCCCAGGATGTCATTCGGTAGGTTGGTTACGATGCTGAGGCGATTGGGTTTAATGCTTTCGATGCGGACGGTTTTCCAGAAGGAAACACCCCCTACGCATACCACTGCCCGCCAGTAGCCCGTGACGGCTTGCTCGTCTGTTTTGAAGGTGAAACAATAGAGGCCGTGTTCGTTGCGTCCTGTCCGCTTCGTTTGTACCACGTTGCCATTCGGGTCGTAGAGTTCGGCAATGATGGGATGTCCCGCGGGAATCGTGTTTTCTTTGTCTTCCAGCATGAAAGAAAGGTGTATTTCATTCCCCGGACGCCACACGCCCCGTTCTCCGTAAATGAAGCCTTTTATTCCTTGTTGCACGACTTCGCCACTGATGTCAAAGTTGCTGTATGATAATGAATTCGCGTCGCTTACTTTTAAGTAGGCTTTGTCGTTTCCTTTGACGGCAAGTATAATGAATGGTTTACCCTGTACTCGGGCGGTTGCGATGCCCGAGTTATTGGTTACGGCAGAATCAATCTTCTGGTTTTGGTAGTTGAAGAAGAGTATCTTGCAACTTTCCACGGGAGCGGCCGTGAGCAGGTCATTCACGGCGACCACGTATTTACCGTCGCTGCCGGCTTTGGCGGTAAGACCGAGTGACGTGACGATCAGGTTTCTGCTGGGGAAACGATCGGACACGTAGTAATAGGAGTTGGAACAAGGATTGTCACGTTCTTCCCAAGAGTAGTCGGACGGGTAGTTATAGTAGTAATCGTCATCATCATAGTTGTCATCATCAAAGGAAGAATTCCAATCGTTTTCCATGATCCCGTCTTGTCCTTCATTGGCGCAGGCGAGAGTGGTGTAGGATTTCTGGAATTTCAGTTGAATCCGGTAGATCACCCCTTTTTCCAGTTGGATATGGTCTGCCAAGTTTATCGTGTAGTCTTGCCATTTGTCGGCATCCATGGGGCGGCCTTCTTTTTCCAGTTGGATTTTCTTATCCAGGATGATACGTCCTACCCGACGTAACTGGTAATTGCTACTGTAATTGTAATCACCTTCTTGCAGGTAGAAGTTCATGTTCTGATTGAATACTTTTACGACGCGTAATTGTACGGCTTTCAGGGCTACTGCGGAGAAGGGAATCAACACGTTTCCTTCGGCCGGGGTAAATGTTCCCTCGCCGATAAAGGCAACTGCAGGTTTGGCAGAGGCAAAGCTGACGTTGTAAGTGGCATCCGATGTTAACTTTTCACCGTGCGAGTTTTTAATGCCTTTATAGATGTTTACTTGAACAACACCTTGCATGTTGTCCTGTTCGTTGGAATATACCCGAATGATGTTACCCTGCACGTTAAAGTTCAAGCGATTCACCCCGTTTACGGTGATTAACCCTTGTAAGTCTTGGGCGATATCCACGTTATCGGAAAGGGTGATGTCTATGGTCTGGGAATTTTCATCGCTCGCTTTGACTTCCAGTACGGAAAATTCTTTCGAACCGGGGATTTCCACGATGAAGTCGTTCCCGTTCTTTACCTTTTTATCGAAATTTAATTCCAGCGATTGTGTTTCATCTGTCCGGTTGATGCCCGGGATCGTGAAATAGTGAATGTAGGGTGTATGTTCCCATTCTAGTTTGTGAGACAGGCCGTTGATTGTCGCTTTCACGAGTAGTTCGATCTCGGTGGGTGACACGGCATCCGAGTTCGTGATAGAGGCTCGGTAGGAAAATCTGTTGTTATCCGTGGGATCAATGTTTAAACTTCCTTCTTGGAACGCGTATACGAGAGGGAGGATTTTCACGCTGAAACGGAAGGTTGACAGGTCGGAAGGTACTTTGCAGAGTTTGTCTAAGTAGAGGCTGATGTCGTAAGTCTCTCCGTTTTTTAACGGTTTGGTGGGGGTAAACTCGATCGTGTTACCGTTCCGTAGAGATATCGTCCCTTCTGCTTTCGGGGATATTTTCAGTAATTTTTCGATGGGTACGGGAAGGTTGTCCCCTGTTTGTAGAACATTATTCTCCAATCGCACGTAAATGGGATCGGAAGATTTTATCATTCCCTGGGTAAAGCCGGAAATGTATTTGCTATACTCTAGTTTGCTTTGTTCCTTGGTTTTATCTTTACACGAAAGGATCGTGATGATCAATAATAATAAAGGAAAAAGAAAAATACTTTTTTTCATGCTGGTAATGTTTTATTTGTCATTAAGACAAAATTAAATAAAAAAACGGTACGGGATCTTATAGTTCATTTTAAATTTATATTTTTGCGTAAGTGAAAAATTAGATCCTAATTAGAGAGATAAAATAAATAATATGAGAATAGCTGTTGTTGGAACCGGTTATGTAGGACTTGTGTCCGGAACGTGTTTAGCGGAAACGGGAGTAACGGTAACCTGTGTAGATGTTAATAGTGCCAAGATTGAGTTGCTGAATAATGGGGGTATGCCTATTTATGAACCGGGGTTGGCAGAATTGGTCAGACGGAACCGGGAAGACGGACGGCTTTTTTTCACGACTTCATTGCAGGAGGCGTTGAGAGATGCGGATGCTGTTTTTATAGCTGTGGGAACTCCGCCTGATGAGGACGGAAGTGCCGACCTACACTATGTGCTGGATGTGGCTCGCGAAATCGGGGAGACCATACATGATTATATTGTCGTGGTGACAAAATCGACAGTACCCGTGGGAACCAATTACAAGGTAAAAGGTGTGATTCGGGCTGCATTGGAAAAACGAGGTGTAGAGGTGGCGTTTGACGTGGCTTCTAACCCGGAATTTTTGAAAGAGGGAGATGCGGTGAACGATTTCATTTCTCCGGACCGCGTGGTGATCGGGGTGGAAAGCGATCGTGCCCGTCGGGTTATGGAGCGTTTATATCATGCTTTTCTATTAAATAACACGCCGATTTATTTCATGGATATATTGTCGGCGGAAATGACTAAATACGCGGCGAACTCGATGTTGGCTACCCGTATTTCATTTATGAATGATATCGCTAATTTGTGCGAGATTGTCGGGGCTGACGTGGAAGCTGTGAAGAAAGGTATCGGTAGCGATTCGCGTATCGGGAAGAAGTTCCTGAATGCTGGGTGCGGTTACGGTGGATCCTGTTTCCCGAAGGATGTGAAAGCATTGATTCGTACGGGGGATGAGCATGGACATAGTCTGGAGTTACTGAAAGCGGTGGAACGGGTGAACGAGAATCAAAAAAGCGTTTTGTTCCGGAAGATCACTTCGCACTTCGGGACGGATTTGACGGGAAAACGTTTTGCCATGTGGGGTTTGTCGTTTAAACCGGGTACGGATGATTTGCGGGAGGCGCCATCCTTGGTGTTGGTTGATAAATTGCTAGAAGCTGGGGCCGTGGTGCGAGGATTTGATCCGGTAGCTATGGAGGAGTGTAAGAGACGGATAGGTGATCGTATCGAATACGCGGATAATATGTATGATGCGTTAACTGGTGCCGATGCCTTGATCGTGGTGACGGAATGGGCGGAATTCAAGATTCCCAAGTTTACTTTTATCGAAAAAGCGTTAAAGCATAAGATTATTTTTGACGGAAGAAATATATATAATCCGGAGCAAATGAAAGAGTTCGGTTACGTGTATTATGGCATTGGACGGAGAAAGAATTAGCAATTGACAATTGAAAAATAGATTTATGGTTTGCGACAAAAAAGTGTCTGGTTTGTGCGTGGAAATCTAAAATCTAAAATCAATAAATCTAAAATTGAAATGGTTCATTATCGAATATTGTTTATCGTGAATCCAATATCGGGATTCGGTTTGGGCTGGGAGATTCCTTACCGGATAAGGCGTATTGCGGCATACAAACACATCGAGTACAATATACGTTTCACGGAATATGCCGGGCACGCGAAAGAGATTGTGGAGCAGGCCAAGCAGCAGAATTACACGCATATTATCGCGGCAGGTGGGGATGGTACGGTAAATGAAATCGGTACTGCCTTGATAAATACGGGAATTGCTTTCGGCGTGATTTCTTTGGGGAGCGGTAATGGCTTTGCCCGTCATTTGGGCTTTTCCCAGATGATGAATAAAGCGTTGAAACAGGTTTTGAAAAGCGAGACTACGAATATTGATGTCGTTGAAATTAATGGACATTACTCGTTGAATGTGAGTGGTTTCGGGTTTGATGCTGAGGTGGCACACTTTTTTAGTACCATGAAGATCCGGGGTATATTTTCTTATATCTATTCAATTGTACATATGTGGTTTCGTTATCCCGGCAAGCGTTACGTGTTCCATATAAACGGGAAAACATGGGAGGAGGATTGTTTTGTATTGAGTGTTGCCAACAGTTCCCAGTATGGGAATAATGCTTCGATTGCACCCAAAGCTTCGTTGCGGGACGGATTGGTTGATGTTTGTATTCTGAAGCGGCCTAAATATTATCAAATACCCCGTTTCCTTTATTGTTTTATGAACTCTAAGATCGCCCGGCTTCCTTATTTTAGCGAGATCCAATGCGAGGAGGCCATTTTGGAAGGAGACTTGAATAAGGCTCATATTGATGGTGATCCATATACTTTGGAGTCGCCGGTAAAGGTAAAAGTACTCCCTGGAGTGTTGAAAGTGATTGCTCCCAAATTGTCCAGGAAGAAAAAGAGTAGGACGGTTTGATCTTATCTACAATTATTTATCCTGTGAGGATAGGGCTATCTGTTTCTCGATAAGTTGATCGAGGGAGATGAATGTTTCGGTTTTAGCGATACCGGGGATGTTCTGTAACGTGTTGATTAGAATATCCATTAGGTGTTGGTGGTCGTTGCATCTTAATTTAATCAAGAAGGTAAAACCGCCCGTGATAAAGTGACATTCTGTAACTTCTGGGATGCTTTCAATTTCTTTCACGACAGTCTTGTAGGTGTGGGCATGGTCAAGGATGACACCGATGAAAGCACATACACCGAAACCAAGTGCATCGGGTTTCACGATAAAACGTGAACCTTCAATAATACCGGAGTCTTCCATTTTTTTCACGCGTTGATGTATGGCAGCTCCGGATATGCCACATTCCCGGGCTATTTCCAAGAATGGGACTCTCGCATTTTTTACAAGGTGAGACAAGATCTTACGATCGATGTCATCGATTTGATATTTTATACTCATTGTTCTCTTTTTTACCTGTTAAAACTTAGCACGCTATACAGTTGTTTGCGTTGTTTGTAGTATTGCCATCCGTCTTCGTTCGTGATCGTTTTGATTACCCCATCGATCAGATTGTTGAAAATGGTAGCGAAATCAAAAACTTCGGGAGGATAAATCTCTTGATTGTGAATATCATTTAGTTTGGCAATATACATGCGGGCAACCATTTCGCTTGATACGTCGTTTTTGTACATGCCTTGTTGCATCCCTTTCTCGATATTAATTTTAATCTTCTCGTAGATAAAATCGGAACGTTCCTGCTTGTGCTGTTCGAAGAGAGCCGGAAATGCTTTGGCTAATTTGTAACTGACGGAAGGAGACACGTTAAAAAAGCGCTCGTGAATTTCATTCCCAACCAATAGTAAAATGTCAATCGCATTCCATCCATCGAAATCATATTCTTTGAATATCTCTTCAAAAGCGGTACGTTCTTGCTCGAAGATACTCTTCGCGATATCTTCCATGTCTGAGAAATTCTCGTTAATCTCCTCCAGAGAAGTTCCCATTTTTTTCAATTTATCGTCCGATAATTCGGTCCCGTAACGATAAACATAGTTCCTCAGTTTTTCTGTCAACTGGCACTTTTTCTCAGTCATAATGGATATGGTTATTATAATTTCTTGCCGTAAAGATACGAAACAATTAAGAATTGGAAGAATTATAAGTTGTAAATTATCATATTCTGATTATTTTTGTGTCCATACTGAGGATTTGAAACTTGGGATTGGAGATACTAATTTATAATGGAAACGATCGTGAAAAAGTTATTGTTATTGGCAAGTGTATTGACGTGGGCATCAGGTATTTTCGCGGAAGAAAAACCAAAGTTGGTGGTGGGAGTGGTGATCAGTCATTTTTATCCGGAATGGATGGATATGTATGGTAATGAATTGTCAGAGAATGGTTTGAAACGAATTATGAAGCAGGGGGTCCAGGTGAATGCGAATTATAATTATTTTTACACGCAAACCGGGGTGGATCATGCATCAATATACACGGGTATGTTACCCACGGAACACGGAATCGTGTCGAGAGCGTGGTACGATCGTTTGCGACGGAAACGTCAGTATGCTACCCAGTCTGATCGTTATACGGAGATCGGTGATCAACAGGCAGATAGTATAAAGAGTTTGTCCCCCGATTATTTACAAACCATGAGTTTGGGAAGTGTTATGAAATGGAATAATTCCATGTCCCGGGTGTTCAGTATTGCCATGAATGGCGATGAAGCCGTTCTGAGTGGCGGGAGTAGTGCCGATATGGCCATCTGGTTTAGCGAGAAAACGGGAAAATGGGTTTCCTCTTCTTATTACCGGTCGGAATTGCCCGAATGGTTGAGAATGTATAATACGTGGGTGGAGAGTGATCATTTCGTGAATAAGGGATGGATGATGTTGTCAGACGAGGATAAGTCGGCTGCCCGTATTCGCCTGACAAATCATTTTTATTACGATATCGCCCGGGCGAAAAAGGAATATAATACTTACCGGGTTTTGAAAGCCACGCCTTACGCGAATACGCTGGTGCGGGTATTGGCTGAAAAATTGATTGACGAGGAAAGGTTGGGTGTGGATAATGATCCGGATTTGCTGGCGTTGAATTTTTCCTGTTTGGACTATATGTCCCGGGATTTCACGATAGATTCGAGCGAGGAGAAGGATATGTTGATCCGTTTGGATATGGATATCGCGGCTTTGGTGAGTAAATTGGATGCCCGGGTCGGGAAAGGGAACTACACGCTGTTCGTGACTTTTTCCGAGATGCGGGAATTGATGCCGGAAGATTTGCGGAAGATTAAAGTGAATTCGGATTATTTCAGTATATTTAAGGCTGTAGCTTTGTTGAAGTCTTACTTGGGATTGGTTTACGGGCCGGGAGACTGGATTGTCGATTATGATCAGGGACAAATTTATTTGAACCGGGAATTGATAGAGCAGAAGAAGATTAATTTGAAAGAGATGCAGGATAAAGTGGCCGATTTTATGATCGAGTTCGAGGGGATGGCTAAAGTCATGACTGCCTATTCACTGACGCATACTTCTTTCCCGGAGGGGATAAATCGGTTGGTTCAGAATTCCTTCTCGCATAAGCGTGGCGGGGATGTCTTTTTTTGTATTCACCCGACTTGGGTGTCGGAATTGAAAGAGTTGGAAGATACTTATTTCCGGCATACCAAACGTCCTGTTGTCCCCTTATATCTATATGGTGCGGGGGTGAAGGCGGATTTGAAAGAGAATTGCATGATGTCAGATTTATTGCCTACCTTGTGTAAGATTTTAGGAATAAATGTTCCTTATACGGCACATGGGAAGGCGATGTTTTAGTTTTGTGTTTTTGCTTCCAAGTTTTCAATTTTTTTGTACTGAATCTTTTTGATTCGCCGGTTGTCGACTTCGAGCACCTTGAATTGGTGTTCCTTGTAAGTAATCACTTCATCCTTGTGGGGAAGTTCTCCCTTGATTTCTAAGATCAATCCGGCTAAAGTGTCGGCATCCCCTTCCACTTCTTGGAAAGAATCTTCTTCGATGTCCGTGATTTTGTAAAAGTCGTTCAACAGTGTGGAGGCCTCGAAAATGTATGCTCCATTTTTGTCCCGTGTGTACACGATTTCTTGTTCGTCGTATTCATCATTGATGTCGCCCACGATCTCCTCGATAATATCTTCCATCGTGACAATACCGGTTGTTCCCCCGTACTCATCAACAACGATTGCCAAATGAACTTTTTTCGTTTGGAATTCTTCCAGCAAGTCATTGATTTTTTTGGTTTCCGGAACAAAATAAGCCGGACGAATTAAGGTCTGCCAGTGAAAGTCTTCTTTTTCATCCAGATGTTGTAATAAATCTTTCACGTAGAGAATTCCCGTGATGTTATCTAGGTTTTCCTCGTACACGGGCATACGCGAGTAGCCGTGTTCCGTGATGATCTCTTTCACTTGCTGGTAGCTTGAACTCCCGTCAATGGCGATCACGTTGATACGGGGACGGATGATGTCGACCGCATCAATATTACCGAAACGGACGATGCCTTCCAGAATGTCTTTTTCTTCGTTAATAGCCGTGTCCTTGGTTAATTCCAAGGCTTTGGATAGTTGGTCGATGGATAAATTGTCCTTTTTATCCATGCGTTTGCTGATGATAGAGGTGGAACCGATCAGTAATGCGGATAATGGACGAAACAGGCGAGACAGGAAGGTTAATGGACCTGCCATGAAGATCACCATGTTCAGTTGGGAGCGATTAGCGTATAATTTAGGAATGATTTCTCCAGCCAGCAAGATCACGAAAGTGACCACGATTACTTGGATAATAAAACCTAGCGTGGGATAGGCCGAGAAATCAAATAATGAATTTACCAGATAAGTGGACAACACGACAATGGCTACGTTTACGAAATTGTTGGATATTAGAATCGTGGCGAGTAGCCGATTGGGTTTTTGTTGCAAGTTGCGAGCTTTCTCATACCCGTTGTCTTCCAAGTATTTCAATTGCGAGGGAGAAAGTGAGAAGTAGGCAACCTCTGAAGCGGAAATTAATGCCGAGCATAATAATAAAAGTAATAGAATAATGACGAAAATTAAATCGATGAAGGTGAATGTACCTGTAAAAATCTGCCCGGTAAGGGGAATATAATCTGTGTCCAAAATTTGTATAATTGGTTAAACTTAAATATCGCCGAAAGATACATATAAAAACTAAAAGATAAAAGATAAAAGGTAAAAACTAAAAGATAAAAGATTTCAAACGAATGGATCCGGCTTTCAACAATTAGTTTCTGTCTTTTATTTTTTATCTTATAACTTTTATCTCTTCGTTTAGAACGGGAGATCGTCACTGTCGTCACTACCGCTTAAATCGGGAGCTTGTGGCATGTGAGTGTCTTGAGGTTTCTCCCCGTTATCTTGTTTGCGGGATAGCATTTGGAGGTTATCCCCGTAAATCTCGGTCGTGTATCTTTTCACTCCGTTCTGATCGTCCCAAGAACGAGTTCTGATGCGTCCCTCGATGTAAAGCATCATTCCTTTACGAACGTATTTTTCGGCTATCTGAGCCAGATTGCGCCAGAGAACGATATTGTGCCATTCCGTTTGAGTGACACGTTCTCCATTTTTATTGTTGTACACTTCCGACGTGGCAAGGCTGAACCTTGCAATGGCAATACCTCCTTCGAGATATTTTACGTCCGGGTCGGCCCCGACATTACCGATAAGAATAACTTTGTTTACCATGTATATATGTATGGATTAAAATTTGTCACAAAGTACGGAATAATTTTGGAGAAAAAAAATAATCCTCATATCATCTTGTTACGATTCGTGATTTATTTTTGCTTGCGGAAGCAAGTGATAACTTTATTGTTGTCAGTTTAAATGAGGGAGCAGTCAAGGTAAAGATTTGTTGAAAAAAGTGGCGTGGGGTATGTGTCCTATGTTGACAATTAAATATATAGAACGCAAAAAATATTGACAAAAATGCGGTAGTTTGTTTCATTGTTTGTGGAAAAGATATATATTTGCAGTCTGAAATCTAGAAGAAACGAAATATAATATTGAATATTAAATACTTAAAGAAAATGACAAAGGCGGACATCGTGAATGAAATTTCAAGAACCACTGGTATCGAGAAAGCTGCGGTACAAACTACAGTTGAGGCTTTTATGGAAGCAATCAAAGGTTCTGTTATTGATGGAAAAAATGTATATTTAAGAGGTTTTGGAAGTTTTGTTGTAAAAAAGAGAGCTGAGAAAACCGCTCGTAATATTTCTAAAAATGTAACGATCAAGATTCCTGAACACTTTATTCCTTCGTTCAAGCCTTCGAAGAGTTTCGTTAACCAGGTTAAAGATCAAGTAAAATAAGAAAGGAGTGAAATTATGCCAAGCGGAAAGAAAAGAAAGAGACATAAGATGGCCACTCACAAACGGAAAAAGAGACTGAGAAAGAACAGACACAAGAAGAAGTAGTCATCGTTTGTGAGTTAGAGAGTATAAACCTAAGGGCTATGCCTTTAGGTTTATTTTGATTAATACATTAATAGATCAGGTAGTGAATACTGAGTTAGTCATAGATGTAAAAGCGGAAGAAGTAGTCATCGCTTTGTTAAAAGACAAGCGGTTGGTAGAGTTGACAACGGAGAAGACTAGCGTTAAATTTGCGGTAGGTGACATCTATTACGGGAAAGTGAAGAAAATCATGCCCGGTTTGAATGCCGCTTTTGTTAATGTCGGCTATGAAAAGGATGCTTTCCTGCATTACCTTGATCTCAGTCCCCAGTTTTATTCTTTGGATAGCTATATAAAGCAATGTATAGCCCGAAAGGGGATGCCTGTTGCCAAATTAAAGCTGGAGCCGGAAATCAGTAAAAACGGGAAGATAGGAGATGTGCTTTCTGTTGGCCAATATGTTGTCGTACAGGTAGCCAAAGAACCTATTTCCACCAAAGGGCCGCGCTTGACCTCCGAGTTGAGTATTGCCGGACGTCACCTAGTTTTGATGCCTTTTTCGGAAAAGGTATCCGTGTCACAAAAGATAAAATCAGTCGAGGAACGGAAGCGTTTGAAAAGATTGATTGAAAGTATACGCCCCAAGAATTTCGGGGTGATCGTGAGAACTGTCGCAGAAGGCAAGAATGCCGAGCTATTTGACAGTGAATTAACAGAACTTGTCGAACGTTTTGAAACCGCGTTCAAACACCTTCGGGATATAGAACCTCCCAAGTTAATTTTGGGAGAGATCGACCGGACTAGTGTTATTCTCCGGGATATATTAAATCCCTCGTTCGAGAATATTTATGTGAATGATTTAGCATTGAGTAAAGAAATTAAGCGTTATATCAGCACGATAGCTCCGGAGAAAGAAGGTATCGTTAAATTTGTATCTACCGAGGTGCCGATTTTTGATCATTTTGGAGTGGATAAGCAAATCAAATCTTCGTTGGGACGTACCGTTTCGTTTAAAAACGGGGCTTACCTTATTATAGAACATACGGAAGCTTTTCACGTGATAGACGTGAATAGCGGTAATCGAGTGAAGTTGGGTGACGATCAGGAATCAAATGCCCTGGAAGTAAACTTGGCTGCTGCCGATGAAGTGGCTCGTCAACTGCAGTTACGAGATATGGGAGGAATTATCGTGATCGATTTTATTGATATGCAACAAGCGGAAAACCGCCAGAAGTTGTTCGATAAGATGCGTTCGGCGATGGAACTTGATCGAGCCAAACATACGATACTTCCTTTGAGTAAATTCGGGTTGATGCAAATCACTCGCCAGCGGGTACGTCCGGAAATGACCGTGACAACGACGGAAACCTGTCCTGTGTGTCATGGAACCGGTAAGGCCGATGCTGCTGTTCTGGTAATTGATAAAATTGAGGACCAACTTGAATTTTTGGTCGAGGAGAAAAAAATTAAAAACCTGGTATTGAAAGTACACCCCTTTGTAGAGGCGTATTTGAAAAAAGGTTTCTGGTCTTTGCGTAGGAAATGGGCTTTCAAGTACCATATCCATTTGAAGGTGATCGGAGTGCCCTCTTTTTATATTTACGAGTATAAGTTTTTTAATCGTTTTAATAGAGAAATAGAACTAGAGTAGGTGTTTTTACTTACAGTTTAGTCATTCCGTCTTAAAACGATGTTAAAATAGTGCCATGAATTTGTGAGAGAACAAATTATATGGTACTTTTGCGCCCACTGTGTGACAATGCATACGATTTCGAGAAGCATGCAAATTGATGTTTTATTAAATAATTTTTTATGAAAAAGAGACTATTGACGTTGATTTTTACGTTGTTCGTGGGAACCTTTTCGGTTTTCGCTCAAATGTCTGACCCGACAAGTTGGACGTTTTCCCAAAAGAAAACCGGGGATAACGAATACGCTTTAACTTTTAAAGCAACCATTCAACCCGGGTGGACAGTTTATTCCATGTCAACCCCGGCAGGCGGTCCCATGCCTACATCAATTAATATTGAGAAAGTGGGAGAGGGGATCGAATTGGTGGGAACGGCCGAGGAGAGTGAACCCAATAAAAAGCATGATGATGTTTTCGGAGTCGATGTGTGGTATTATTCAAATAATTACACCGTAACCCAAAAGATCAAAGTTACCGATCCTTCCATTACGATTGTGAAAGGAAGTGTTGAGTTTCAAGCTTGCCAAGAAGGTGCTTGTGTACCGGGAGAAAAAGACTTCGCGATCGAATTGAGCGACAAAGGTGCGGAAAAAGCAACTGTTGCTGCAGCCGATGAAACGAAGGATGCAACTGAGGATGATTCTTTATGGTTATTTTTCTGGGTTGCTTTCGGTAGTGGATTGCTGGCTGTTGTGATGCCTTGTGTATTCCCGATGATCCCGATGACAGTGTCTTTCTTCATGCACGGCGATAGTAATAAGGCAAAAGCAAAGGCAAAAGCAATTTTCTTCTCCTTATCTATTATCGGTATTTATACCGCATTAGGATTGATTATCTCCTTCTTGTTAGGACCGGGATTTATCAACTGGTTGAGTACTAACTGGCTGCCTAATATTTGCTTCTTTATTATATTCATGATTTTTGCTGCATCCTTCTTTGGTGCATTTGAAATCGTGTTGCCGTCTTGGTTAGTAAATAAATCAGACAAACAAGCTGATAAAGGTGGTTATATCGGAGCTTTCTTCATGGCTTTCACGTTGGTATTGGTATCATTCTCATGTACTGCTCCGATTGTAGGAACTGTGTTGGTTGAGGCTGCTCGCGGATCTGTATTGCGTCCGATTGTCGGTATGTTAGGATTCTCTATCGCCGTGGCTTTACCTTTCGGGTTTTTCTCGTTCTTCCCTTCAAAATTGAGCAATCTTCCGAAGTCAGGAGGTTGGTTGAACTCGGTGAAGGTGGTATTAGGATTTATCGAGGTTGCCCTTGGTTTCAAGTTCTTGATGGTGGCAGACCAGACTTACCACTGGGGATTGTTAGACCGTGAGGTTTACATCGCAATTTGGGTAGCCGTATTTACGTTACAAGCATTGTACTTGATGGGTAAAATTAAATTCGCTCACGATAGCGACTTACCCTATATCGGGGTTCCTCGTTTGGTCATGATTATTATTACCATGTCATTCGTGATCTATTTGATCCCGGGTATGTTCGGGGCACCGTTGAAAGCTTTGGCCGGATACTTCCCGCCGCAAGAAACGATCGACTTCGATATTAACCGTATTGTACGTGACAATGCGAAAGAGATTATGAAGAGTGGCGTGCAGGTAGGGGGAACACAAGGAGCTGCTAGTGCCGCTTCTAACGAGCCTGTAAAATACTCTGATTTCTTACACTTGCCTCACGGGTTGGATGGTTATTTCGATTACGATCAAGCATTGAAGGCTGCACAAGCTCAGGATAAACCTTTGTTTATTGACTTCACCGGTCACGGTTGTGTAAACTGTCGTGAGATGGAACAGAGTGTTTGGTCTGATCCTCGCGTGCTTGAAATGTTGAAGAATGATTATATTATCGTGGCTCTTTACGTGGACGATAAGACCAAATTACCAGCAGAAGAGGTATACGTGTCAGAGTATGACGGGAAGAAGAAAAATACGCTTGGAAAGAAGAATACAGACTTCCAGATCAAGCAATTCGAGTCAAACGCTCAACCGAACTATATCTTGTTAGATAGCCGTAAGGGAAACGAGAAAGTATTGAAACCGCATGTGTTGCAACCTGCTAGAGGTTATAATAAAGATCGGGATGCTTTCGTGAAATTCTTGCAAGACGGTTTGAAAGAGTATAAAGCTCGTGCCGGAAAGTAATTTATCGAATTGATCAGATATTTGAAAGCCACCTTTTTCGAGGTGGCTTTCGATGTATATACTCTGGATATTGTGAAGAATAATCCTGAAAAACAGACGGAAATATTAGAAGGTATAAATGAAATCGGCAGGTTTGTCAGAGATTTATCTTTTGTCGCGATAGGAACAGATTATTTTCATACCTTTGTAAAAATTGAGTGTCTGCGAAGGCCGAATGAAATGATAATTCGTGTAAACTTTTGATCCATGGAAAGTAATCCACAACTGGAATTGGCGTATGATTTCTTGGAATATACAGGTGTGAACGTGTTTCTTACGGGAAAAGCGGGAACAGGAAAAACTACGTTTTTGCGGGAATTGAAACGGAGATCACCCAAAAGAATGATTGTGGTTGCTCCCACGGGAGTGGCGGCGATTAACGCGGGTGGGGTGACGATTCATTCCTTTTTCCAATTACCATTCGGACCTTATGTGCCGGGAGTAACGGAGGTCGTGGGACAAGGGGATAAATTGCATTACACGCATAAATTCAACCGGGAGAAGATCAATATTATCAAAACGATTGATTTGCTGGTGATTGACGAGATTAGTATGGTGCGAGCAGATTTGTTGGATGCAGTGGATGATATATTGCGGCGTTATCGATCTAAAAATGAGCCTTTTGGAGGGGTGCAGTTGTTGCTGATCGGTGATTTGCAGCAGTTGGCTCCCGTGGTGAAAGAGGACGAGTGGGCTTTGTTGAAACAGCATTATGCATCGGCGTTCTTTTTTCACAGCAAGGCATTGGCAGCAACTCGGTACGTGATGATCGAGTTGAAACACGTTTACCGGCAGCAAGATCGGGAGTTCGTGGATCTATTGAACCGGGTGCGGGAGAATCGGGTGGATACTGCGGTGTTGGGGATGTTGAATCGGCGGTATATACCGGACTTTAAGCCTTCGGATGAAGAGGGGTATATCACGTTGACAACACATAACCATCAAGCACAAAGGATTAACGACGTGAAAATGGCAGAATTATCTACTAGGGCTTATTCATTTAAGGCAGAGGTGAAAGATAATTTCCCGACTTATTCTTATCCCACAGAGGAAACGTTAGTGCTGAAACAGGGCGCACAAGTGATGTTCGTGAAAAATGATTCATCACCGGAAAAGCGTTACTACAATGGAAAAATCGGTAAAATTACGGCTATTAATGATCGTTCCATCGAGGTGGTCGGAAAAGAGGATGGTCTGAAGATTCAGGTGACGCCGGAGGAATGGACGAACACGAGATACACGTTAGACGAGGAGACTCGGGAGATCACAGAGACTGTGGAGGGAACGTTTAAGCAGTACCCGTTGAAAACGGCGTGGGCGATCACGATCCATAAAAGCCAAGGGTTGACGTTTGAACGGGCGATTGTGGATGCCAATGCAGCATTTGCTCACGGACAGGTGTATGTGGCGTTGAGCCGTTGTAAGACATTCGAGGGACTTGTTTTGAGTTCTCCGGTAACTATGAGTTCGCTGGTAAGCGATGGTGCAATAGATGAATTCGTGCGGGAGGCGGAACAGAAAGAGCCCAATAAAGAGGAGTTGCAACAGGCTCGGCAGTCTTATTTCAGGGAATTGTTGCTGGAACAATTCGATTACGAAACGATCCGGTGGCGTTTACATTATTTATACCGGGTGTTGGATGAGCAGTTGCGGCGATTATATCCCGATTGGGTAGAACGTTACCGGATAGCTGGCACAAGATGTGCCGAGGAGTTGTTAGCGGTAGCTGAACGGTTTCAGAATCAGTTGGAACGGTTGATGCCAGAAGAGGGAAATTACGAGGAGGATTCGGTGATCGCGGAACGGGTGAAGAAAGGAGCGGAATATTTTCGGGAACATACGATGGCTATTTTGGGAAATTTCTTGGAAGAGGCTATCCCGGAGATTGATAACAAAGAGGTGAGAAAGTTGGTGGAGCAAAATATGGAACGTTTCCGGGGTGAGGTGAATTTGAAACTGGAAACATTGAAAGTGATCAAAGATGGTTTTTCTGTAAAAGATTATTTACGTGCCAAAGCGAAGGCGTTAATTGATGCTCCGAAAGTGAAGATCAAGGCGAAGCGTGCCGGGATGGAGAAAGTGGAAGTTTCTTCCGATATTCTACATCCGAAACTGTATGAAACTCTTCGCAGCTGGAGGAATAAAGAGGCCGAACGTTTGAAATTGCCCGTGTACACGGTGTTGCAACAGAAGGCTTTATTGGGAATCAGTAACACATTACCCACGAATTCAAAGGAATTGTTGGCAGTTCCCGGGGTCGGGAAAAAGATCGTGGAACGTTACGGGGGCGTGTTGTTGGATATGGTGGACGAGTTTCGTTTTCAGCAGAAGTAAGGATAGAGATAAAGAGTCAAGTTCGACCATTATTTTATGGATTTCTATATTTCCGTGATTTTTCACTAATCTTGGAAAGAAAAGCTAACTTGCTCAAATAAAATCTATTTGAGTGGTTGATGGAATTTGAGGTAATGACTTAGCAACTGTACTCATTTTCTGTGCTCTGCTTTGCATTGCTTTCAAAATAACTCATTTGTTCACTGCAAAAGTGCAAAAATAGTGCTGACGAGAAAAAGAAAGATAGTATTTTTTACCAGCACTTATTGTAGACTCATCTATTAAAATAGAAGGTCGGTGTATCTGGGTTTATAGTAATCATTATTCTTTGTCTGCAAATTTCTTGCGGTCTGCAAGTTTGGTTACTGTTTTGGCAATCCTGTCAACTTTGGTCTGCTCCCCCTTTGCCGAATATATCCACCTGATGTATTTATATTGTTCGCTTTCAATGAGCGAATTAAAAAACTGCAAAGCTACGATGTCATCTTGTAAGCACAACAAAAATTCTTTCGGGATTTCTATTGGTTCATTGTCTGGATATAAAACAATGTGGACATAATCGCCTGCCTGTTTCTGTATCTTTTTGCGGATTTCAGCATTGACAGCCAGAAACAGAACTCCCTTTCCAGATGGCATTACATCCCCAGATGGCATTAAACGGTAATCTTTGATTTGATAACGATCAATTGTTCCTCGTACTTTCACCCAATTGAACGGGGCATTGGGGGCTGGCCTAATTTCAGGAATAATCGTATATGTCCAACCGTACTTGCCAGGCAATTTCTCAAGCAAATATTCTTTATCGACTAATTTTTCATCCATGTTTTTAAAAATATGGATAATAAGCAAAGGTACAAAAAGCTGAGGTAAATTACTCACTTACCTCAACCTTTTGTTTAATAGACAATGAAATAGAATTATAATTTTATCCCTCGCCTCTCCTGTCGTTCCTGTAGCTTAATCCCAGTGAAGAGTAGAAACTCTTGTTGCTTTTGTCGAAACCACTGGTGTATATCTGTTCCATTAATGGTAAAGCGGATATTTGACGTTTTATCTTTGTCCTGTTCTAATTTCAGAGAGGCGTTTTCGGCTTGAATAATTTGCTGTTTCCGGCTGAGTACAGACTTACTTATGGGCCTTACCATGTACAGAATGTCGGTTTTTCAGTACCCGAAATGATGTTGATTGCTGCTGAGTGTGAAGCGAGGATCGGTTCTGTGGAAAATGCTGTGGATTATATCAATCGGCTGAGGGATTTTCGTATTATGAATAATCGGCAACTTTCAGTTGAAAATAAGGCTTTAATGATAGTCTTGGATGAGCGTCGTCGAGAGATGCCATTTACTGGAATGACTCGTTACATTGATCTGAAACGTTTGAATTTGGAAAAACGTTTTCAGAAGACGATTACGCGTAAAGCGGATGGTCAAACTTGGATTTTACCCCCTAATGACAATCGTTATATCCTACCTATTCCGCCGAGAGTGTTGGAATATAATCCTGAAATTCCACAATATGAACGTTAGGCTATGAAGAAAATATTTTTTTGTTTATATGTGGCGTATTATTGCTTTGAGTGGTACAGGCCCCAAATCGGAGCATGCAGTTGAAAAAACTTGTTCATAGTTCCGTTTGTTTTTTCATATCAATTGCTTTCTTTTGTATATGCATTTATGACTAAATACACGTGATGATGAATAATGATATAATCGTGGGAATCGGAGAGGTTCTTTGGGATATGTTTCCAGAAGGGAAAAGGATAGGAGGGGCTCCTGCTAATTTTGCTTATCATATGTCGCAATTCGGTTTTGATAGTCGGGTGGTGAGTGCTGTGGGGGAAGATGTGTTGGGTGATGAAATTCTGGAAAATTTTAATGAGAAGGGGCTACGTTATTGGGTGGAACGGGTGCCGTTCCCTACGGGTACTGTTGAAGTTACGCTGAACGAAGGGGGAATTCCTTGTTACGAAATAAAACAGAGCGTGGCGTGGGATAACGTGCCGTATACTCCGGAACTTGATCGATTGGCTTGTCAGACTCGTTGTGTTTGTTTTGGATCTTTGGCTCAACGGAATGTGGTGACTCGTACAACGTTGAACCGATTTTTGGATGCTATGTCCGGGGAGGCATATAAAGTTTTTGATATAAATCTTCGTCAACATTTTTACACGATGGAAGTTTTGAAAGATTCTTTAGTCCGGTGTAATATATTGAAATTGAATGATGAAGAATTGGTTATTTTGTCTGAGTTATTAGAATTATCAGAGAAATCGATTGAGGGGAAGTGTTGGGAGATGATGAAGCGGTTTGATTTGAAGGTGTTGATACTTACATGTGGGGTGCAGGGCAGTTACGTGTTTTCAGGTGATACACGGTCATTTCTAGATACCCCTCATGTGAAGGTGGTAGACACGGTGGGTGCAGGGGATTCTTTCACTGCAGCATTTTGTGCTGCTATTTTGAAAGGGAAATCAATGGTTGAGGCTCATCGTTTGGCAGTCGAGGTTTCCGCTTTTGTTTGTGGTCAAGCAGGAGCAATGCCGAGGTTGCCCGAAAAGTTGAAAGGGATACTTTAATTTTTATTAGGTATCCGTACTCCAGATGTCAGATTCGGGAAAATATGTAACTTTACATACATAAATTCGAAAGATATGAAATACGAGTTGAATGATAAGCCGGGAATTTTGCCTATGTTGATGTACGGGTTGCAGTGGTGGATCGTCTCTCTGCCTTGCGTGGTAATTATGGGGATTATCGTGTCGCAACTTCATTACACGGATGTGTCCGAGCAGACATTTTATTTGCAAAAGTTGTTTGGAGTCATTGGAATAGCTATGATTGTACAAGTGCTATGGGGACATCGATTGCCGTTGATAATCGGGCCGGCATCAGTATTGTTGATTGGGATTCTGTCCACGGTGTCGTCGGGGATTTCTGCTGTTTACACAGGTATTATGGTCGGAGGTTTGATTTTGACCATCTTAGCATATAGTGGATTACTGGGGAGGTTGCAGTTCGTGTTTACGCCCCGCATTGTTACGGTGATCTTGATTTTGATTGCGTTCACGCTGACATCGGTGATTTTGAAACTGGTGTTGGGAGATGCGGTACGTGCCTTGTTTAATATGTTTTTCACGCTGGTGATGGTACTGGCTTTAGTGATCGGGAATAAATTGTTGCGGGGAATATGGAAGTCAACCACGGTGTTATGGGGAATAGTAGGGGGCGTGTTGGTGTATTACGGGGTGTTTGGTTTGCCGATGTTGCCTTCAACGGGAGTCGAGATAATACTGGAACAAGCGACTGTTTTAAACTTTCCGTTGAATTTTGAGGCGGGGACGATTTTGGCATTCTTGTTTTGTTATATAGCTTTGATTGTGAATGAGCTTGGTTCGATACAGGCCGTTGGACATATGTTACAAGCTGATCATATGGATCGGCGTACAACACGGGGAGTTGGGATTGTGGGAGTGGTGAACATGCTGTCCGGATTGTTCGGGGTGATTGGCCCGGTCGATTATTCCATGAGTCCGGGCGTGATTTCTGCTACAGGGTGTGCTTCTCGCTATACCTTATTACCTGCTGGGGTCGGATTGATTTTGTGTGCTTTTTTCCCTTCTGTTGTGGGGATGTTGGTGACGATACCAGGTGTGGTGATGGGGGCAATTTTGCTTTACTTGATGGCGACGCAATTGGCTGCTGGTTTACAGATGTTGGTAAGAGAGAAGGCGATCACGGATTTTGATAGCGGGGTAGTTGTGGGATTACCGTTGATGGTAGCCCTGTTGTTATCGTTTGCCCCGGAGAAGGTGTTGAATTTGATACCTTATTTGTTCAAGCCAATCGTGGGGAATGGTTTCGTGATGGGAGTGATTACCGTGTTGATCATGGAACACTTGATCTTTAAAAAGAAGTAACTTGTGACAGGAGAGTTTCGTATATAATTGAAAGACTAGGAATAAGATGAAATTAATTTATATATACCATAGTTGTTTTGCTTTGGTAGGAGAGAGTTTTACTGTAATCATTGATTATTATAAAGACTCGGCACTGCGGCCGTTGGTGGGTCTTGTACATGATGAGTTGCTCAAACGACCTGAAAAATTGTACGTGTTGTCTTCTCATTCTCATGCTGATCACTTTAACCCGGAGGTGCTGGAGTGGAGGGATATGCATCCGGATATTCAGTATGTTTTTTCAAAAGATATTCTTGAAAATGGGTTGGCTCGATTAAATGATGCTTGTTATTTATCACGAGGCGATATCTGGTCTGATGGGGTGTTGGAGGTAGAGGCCTTCGGATCAACGGATTTAGGTATTTCTTTCCTTTTGCGGCTGGATGGGAAATTGATCTTTCATGCCGGAGATTTGAATAATTGGCATTGGAAGGAGGAATCGACGGAAGGGGAGGTTCGTGAGGCGGAAAACGCTTATTTAGCGGAATTGGAACTACTTGCCCGGAGAACAAACCGGGTGGATCTTGTGATGTTTCCCGTTGATCCTCGGTTAGGGCAGGAGTACATGCTGGGAGCCAAGCAATTCGTGGATCATTTTCGTGTGGGGATGTTTGTCCCGATGCATTTCGATGAGGAGTATGCCCGTGCCAATGCTTTTCGAGAATATGCGGAAAGTCGGGGCGTGTGTTTCGTGGAATTGACTTATAGGGGAGAAGAATTTAAAATTTAGAATGGGTAAATTTTTTCAATCTAAAATCATAAATCAAAAATTAATATATGGAAGTAAAGGGTAGATTTGATCATTTCAATTTTAATGTACTTGATCTAGATAGGAGTATTCGCTTTTACGAGAAAGCGTTGGGATTAAAGGAAGTGCGTCGGATGGAAGCTCCGGATGGTTCTTTTATTTTAGTGTATATGGGAGAAGAGAAAACAGGTTTCTTGTTGGAATTAACTTGGTTGAGGGATCGTGAGGAGCCTTACGACTTGGGTGAAGGGGAGTTCCATCTATGTATGCGTGTTCCAGGAAACTATGATGCCGTCCGGGCCTATCACAAACAGATGGATTGCGTGTGCTACGAGAACACGGATATGGGACTTTATTTTATCAATGATCCGGATGGTTATTGGATAGAAATTTTACCGGAGCGAGAATAATGTTTTCGGGTGCGAGAGAATGTATAAAGGTGTTTATTTTTCGAAAATAAAGCTGTATTGCTATTTGTTTGCATGATTTATTAAATTAATTACTATCTTTAGTGAAATTTTAAATGTGCAAACTTATGGATAATGAATGCGTGTATTTTTATTGTGTGACTGGAGATTCAGGGCAAGTGGCCATTGAATTAAATAGAATGCTTGATTGTTCTATACATTCACAAGAATTTGATGGGTATTCTTGGAAATACGTGTTGAATGATCGAAGTGAGGTGAAGTGTCAATTGCTTGACAAAGAGCGTAAACCCGAGGAGGTGAGCAAACATGTGTCTGAATTAGTGTCTTATTTTGAGCGTGTCCCGACTCAAAAAGAGGAGGTGAAAAGTTCTTTGCTTTTTCAAATCAAGGTGTTTACCACAGTGTTGAAAGTTGAATATAAGCGTGGTGACAAGAGTCGAGAGGACATGATGTGTGATGTGTTATTCCATTTGGCGAATAAATTACAAGGACTTTTGCTTTTCTCGGACATGAGTTTTTACTCGGGGGAACGGGAATTAGTGTTTAATGACGAGGGAAAGAGCGACCTTGTCACGTATGCTCCTATGATTAACACGGATTTCTTTATGAAGAAATTTTTCATGACGGATGATAGCGAGAACAAAGAACGTCGGGTTCGTACAATGAAACGTTTGAAGGATGAGAAGGTGGCTTTTGAAAATCTGGAACCGATGGAAGTAGATTATAGGCGTTATGGGATTAGAATAGAAGAGAGCGTGATAGGTCGAATTATGGCCATTGTTTCAACCGGTTCTTATGCATTCTGTGCATTGAATTTCGGTGAGGAAGGTGTGGAAACGTGGTGGAAGCAGATTCACGATATGGAAGAAGATGGATTCGAGCCTCTTAAAAATTGTGTACAGGAGGAAAAGGATTATTTATTTTCGAAAAATAATAAAGAGAATGATCATCTGCGTTTTTTTTGGCAATTTGAGGAATGTAATGTTTTCATGTGGAGTCTGGGATTGATCGAGAATCTGTCATTCCCTTCCGAGCATTGCGAGGTGGTAAAAATGCTGGAAGTAATGGATTCGTTTTATGCGGCTTCGTCTAAAATTGATTGGGAAACTGGATTCCCTGATCGAAAGGGGCGAAGGGTAATCATGGATGAAGCTGATGTTACCTTGCATTATCTTTTGGCGTGTATAGAAGCTATGGATAAGAAAAAGAAAATGCCTCGAAATATTGATACCGATATTGCAATGCACCGAAATCATGCTTTTAATTGGTTGTTAGGAATTCAACCGGAGTGGGACGTGATTTGATGTATGGATAAACAACGAAATCCGAGTATGAAGTCTTTTTGACGGTAAGGGGAAATTGTTTTTTCTGTGAAGGGGGAAAGCGAGTATGAGACGTTCCGTTCAGTGGCAAGCGCTGATTTGTTGAACGTGGATCGCCCGGAAGCCGGGGATGTCGATCTGGCACGTCGGGAGCGTTCGATAGTTCGTTTGAAAGAGGTAGGAGTTCTTTATATGGAGCATTTACCTTGCGAGGTGATGGAAGCGAGGCTGTTATAAAGAACCCGGAGATGGTAGCTCGTCGGTCTGTGGCTTTGTATTCAGAGGTGTTGTTGTCGGAGAAGCAGGATCGGGAGAAGGTATTGGATTACGTGAACCAAGTGACGGAGGTTTATCATATTGAAGATGAATTTACCCCGATGGAGCGGGCGTATCTTGATAACCCGAAACCGGAACAACATGATTGTATCCAGTTTTTGTGGTGATACGAGTGTTGTGCCGTATTGTTGTGGGCATTAGGTGTTGTGCCGACCAAATTAAAATGGACAAGGGGACTACCCCTTCTTTTCGGGTAGATATTTCCAGAAACGGGAGGGAAGGTTTTGGCGATGTAGTTTCGGATTCGAGCGTTCTTTGATGGTAATGGCCTTGAAATAGGTCTGCCAGAGTTTTTGGAAAAGCTTTTCATCTTGATCCATGATGCTTTCGTCGAGGAAGCCGGAATGGAGGTGGCCTTCCTTTTGTTCGAAATGGACTTCGGTGATAGTGGACAGGTCATAATAGTAGCCATATTCCCGTTTGAGATCGTAGAGTAGCCATTTTTGATCGGCAAAACGGTCTTGCAGGTAGGGGGTCACAAGTGAGATTACGTTGTACAGGGGTTTTAGGGCAGCAAAATAAGTCCCGTCTGCCGCTTTTTGAAAACGGAGGAATTGTATGACTCGTAGTCGTTCGTTGTTGACTTTCTTCCAGACTTTGGAGAGTTCCAGCACATCGGGATCACCGAAGTTCAGTTCTATGGAGCGAGGTGCGTCAATAGCTTTGCGAATGTAGCGAAATAGTACGAGGTCTATTCCCGGGATATCAGATAACCAACAAGTTGTAAGACTGGCAAGAGCCGAGGCTGACAATTTTTTTTGAAGTCCTTTCCATACCCGATTACTTCTTTCTTCGTCAGTGATAATTGCGATAATTTCATCATAAAATAGAGGTGGTGTTTCTTCTGTTGCTAATAATATATCGGGGAATCTTTTCATGCTATAAGCGTCAAAAATCGCCGTTAACAGTCCTTCGAAAGTTTTGTCGTACCGGAATATAAGCATACTAATTTTAGATTTACGATTTTAGATTCCAACCGCACAAGTCTGTCCTCATTTAATAAACGAACGGGATGATTAGTTGGTTGTCATCGATTTTGGTTGCTTTTCTTTGTGTTAGAATACGTCTTACGTTCTCAGGTTTGAGCTCGTTGACAGTCCGGGTAGGGAGTTCGTGGCACGTGATAAAATATTGTGCCTTTTTCAGAACGACACCGATTTGTTTCAAGTGTGAAGTACCTAGACGGGAATAGCGACGAGCGGTGAGAATCATTTTGGCAGATTTCACACCCAAGCCGGGAACCCGTAACAGCATTTCATAGTCGGCCCGGTTGATGTCCACGGGGAAAACTTCTGGGTGGCGTAAAGCCCACGCCAGCTTGGGATCAATTTCTAAATCAAGATCAGGATAGGAATCATCCACGATCTCATCCACTTTGAAGTTGTAAAATCTGAGTAACCAATCGGCTTGGTACAATCGGTTTTCCCTCACAAGAGGCGGTTGTTTCAAGGCCGGTAGACGATTGTCGTACCCGTTAACGGGGACGAATCCTGAGTAATACACTCTTTTCATGCTTGGGCGTTTGTAAAGTGCGGAAGTGAGATGTAGAATGTCCTTGTCCGAATCGGAAGTTGCACCCACGATCATTTGCGTACTTTGTCCGGCGGGAACAAAGCGGGGAGCGTGACTGTATTTTTTCCGTTCCTCGGCACTTTGTAACATTCCTTGTTGAATGTAGCGCATGGGGGTGAACACACTTTGAAAGTCTTTCTCCGGAGCGAGAAGTTGTAAACTTTGTTCGTTGGGTATTTCGATATTTACACTCATACGATCCGCGTATAAACCAGCCTCGTTGACTAGTTCCTGACTGGCTCCGGGGATGCTTTTCAAGTGAATATATCCATTGAAGCAGTACACTTGCCGGAGGTCTTTCACTACTTTCACGAGGCGTTCCATGGTATAATCAGGATTGCGCACGACACCGGAACTGAGGAAAAGTCCTTCAATGTAGTTCCGGCGGTAGAATTCTATTGTCAGGTTCACAAGTTCCGTGACGGAGAACGTGGCTCTCGGCAGGTCGTTACTCCTGCGATTGATGCAATAGGCACAGTCGTATATGCAACTGTTTGTAAGCATGATTTTCAGCAGGGAGATACAGCGTCCGTCTTCTGCGAAGCTGTGACATATACCCCAACCTTCTGCACTGCCGATCTGTCCTTTTCTATGAGAGCGAGAGGTCCCACTAGATGCACAGGATACATCATATTTCGCTGATTCAGCGAGTATTTTTAGCTTGTTGAGCACTCTTTCATCCATGGTGAACAAGGGTTATGTCTTCTTCACAAAGATAGAAATAAAAAACAGAAGGTGGAGTATTTTGCTTCTCCTGTTAGGCTATCGTGATATTTTTATCCAGATAAACGTCTTGGATGGCATGTAGTAATTCAACTCCTTGATTCATTGGTTTCTGAAAAGCTTTTCGTCCGCTGATAAGTCCCATTCCACCGGCTCGTTTATTGATTACGGCTGTTATGACAGCCTCCTTTAAGTCGGATGCTCCTTTGGATTCTCCTCCGGAGTTGATCAGTCCAATGCGCCCCATGTAGCTGTTAGCCACTTGGTAACGGCAGAGATCTATCGGGTGGGAGGACGTGAGTTCGGTGTAAACTTTCTCGTTAGTTTTCCCGAATTTGAGTGCTGTGAATCCCCCGTTTACAGTTGGAAGTTTTTGTTTTACGATGTCGGCTTGGATGGTTGCTCCCAGATGATTGGCTTGGCCTGTCAAATCTGCAGCCGAGTGATAGTCTATTCCCTCTTTTTTGAAACTTCCGTTGCGAAGGTAACACCAGAGAATGGTTGCCATACCCAGTTCGTGAGCGCGGGCAAATGCTTCCGATACTTCCAGTATTTGCCTGCGACTTTCCGGTGAGCCGAAGTAAATTGTGGCACCTACTGCTGCGGCTCCCATGTTCCATGCCTCTTCCACCGTACCGTATAGTGTTTGGTCGTATTGAGTCGGGTAGGTCAGTAGTTCATTATGATTGATTTTCACTATAAATGGAATTCTGTGAGCGTATTTACGAGCCACAGCTCCGAGTACTCCGAATGTCGATGCCACGGCGTTACACCCGCCCTCGATAGCAAGTTTTATGATATTTTCCGGATCAAAATAGAGAGGGTTCGGGGCGAAAGACGCTCCTGCCGTATGTTCAACTCCTTGATCCACGGGAAGAATGGATACGTAGCCGGTATTTGCCAAACGACCGTGACTCAGGATGCTTTGCAGGCTGTTCAGCGTGCGGGTATTTCTATCAGATGACATCCAAATCTCGTCAATAGTATTGGGTGACGGGATGTGAAGTAACGATTTATCAATGGTTTTACAGGTGTGGTTCAATAGGAAATCACTTTGATCTCCCAGAATTTCGATTATTTTGTTTGTACTCATACTTAATGTGGTATTATATATTTAGTTTCATACGTGAATAGTTAGATTTTTGTTGTCTAAATTTTATGCGTGATTTCTTTGTCGGCCAAGGCTTGGAAGGGGAAATATTTTGAAAAGAATGTTCGTTTCCCGGAGAAGGTTATATTGGAGGAGAAAGTGGAAATGGTAGCAAGACTGGTCCCGATAAAGCAACAATTAGCCTGGCAACAGTTGGTAAGCGTGTATTCCCGAGAAATATACCTTGGGGAAGGGAGGTACGATAAACACGATTTTGTTGCAGGAAGATATTAGCTGGGGAGACTATTTGTGTCACGATTAATGACTGTCGTAAAGAGGCAAACATATTACGAGTGGGAGCGTTTCTGGCTCCTAAAATATAAACTTTTCTTTTTATTTTTCGTTTTAGCCATAGAGACTAAAAACAATATAAAATACAGGATCTATGGCAAAAAAAGTTGCAGAACAGTTGGTTGATATGCTGGTTGAGGTCGGCGTGAAAAGAATTTATGCCGTCACGGGCGATAGTTTGAATGAGATAAATGATGCCGTAAGGAAAAATGGTAAGATACAATGGGTTCACGTGCGCCACGAGGAAGTCGGAGCTTATGCGGCTGGGGCGGAGGCTCAATTACACGGGCAACTGGCTTGTTGTGCTGGAAGTAGTGGTCCGGGACACGTTCATTTGATTAACGGGCTATATGATGCGCATCGTTCGGGCGCCCCCGTGTTAGCGATTGCCTCCACGATGGCCACGAGTGAATTCGGGTCTCGTTATTTTCAGGAAACGGACACGATGAAGTTGTTCGAAGATTGTAGTTGTTATAACCAGGTGGCAACCACGCCTAGCCAGATGCCTCGTATGTTGCAGGCTGCCATGCAAGCGGCAATTTCTGGTTCGGGAGTAGCCGTGATCGGGGTTCCCGGGGACGTGACTGCTCGTGGGGTAGAGGAGATATTTTCTGCCGTTAAGACATTCCCGACACATCCTTCCATACGTCCCTCGGATGAAGAGTTGGATGCGTTGGCTGATTTATTGAATGGGAAGGAGAAGATAACCTTGTTTTGTGGAATCGGGGCCAAGGATGCCCACGCTGAAGTGGTGGAATTGTCCGGGTTGTTGAATTCTCCCGTGGCATATTCTTTTAAGAGTAAGATGGAAATTCAATATGATAATCCTAACGAGGTGGGAATGACTGGTTTGCTAGGGATGCCTTCCGGGTATGACAGTATGCACGAGGCAGAAGTGCTGGTGATGTTGGGAACGGATTTCCCATATGCAGCCTTTATGCCGGAAAACAACACGATCGTGCAGGTGGATATTAAGTCAGAACGTTTAGGCCGACGGGCCAAGGTGGCTATGGGGCTATGTGGAGACGTGAAGAGTACGTTACATGCACTGTTACCCCGTATCAAGCAAAAACAGACGGATGATTTTTTGCAGAAACAATTGAAAGGGTATGAACGGGTGAAGGAGAACTTGAATGCTTACGTGGAGGAAAAAGGACAAACAGACAAAATTCATCCGGAGTACGTGATGTCCGTCGTGGATCAATTGGCGTCGGAGGATGCGATTTTCACGGTTGATACGGGGATGACGTGTGTATGGGGAGCACGTTATCTGCACGGAACGGGAAAGAGAAAAATGTTAGGCTCTTTTAATCATGGTTCAATGGCAAATGCTATTCCGCAAGCGATCGGGGCCTCGCTGGCCTTTCCGGAGCGGCAAGTTTGGGCTTTGTGTGGGGACGGTGGAATCTCTATGTTACTGGGGGATCTTTCGACAATCGTACAGTATAAATTACCCGTGAAAATTATCGTGTTCAATAATCGTTCTTTGGGAATGGTGAAGCTGGAAATGGAAGTTGCCGGATTACCGGATTGGCAGACGGATATGGACAATCCGGATTTTGCGCTAGTGGCGAAAGCGATGGGAATGGAAGGATTCACGGTGAATGATCCGGAGAACGTGCAGGTCGTGCTGGAACAGGCGATGAATATTGACGGGCCGGTACTTGTAAACGTGATGACAGATCCGAACGCTTTGGCCATGCCGCCTAAAGTGGAGTGGAGCCAGATGATGGGGTTTGCCCAATCCATGTATAAATTGATGATAAACGGACGGACGCATGAGATACTGGATTCGATCAGTTCTAATTTTAGACATATGAAGGAGGTTTTATAAATGAGAAAGATCGTATCTTTGTGACGGAAATTAAAAGTAGTTATATGATAGATTTTAAACCGATTAGGATAGAGGATAAAGAGTTAGTAACGACTTATTTTTTGGCATGTGGAAACCGGGATTGCAATCTTTCGTTTGTAAACTTGTACACGTGGCAATTCTTGACCAATAGTCATTATGCTGTGGTTGATGACTGCCTTGTGGTTCGTTTTACTTTGGACGAGGAGAGTGTCGTGTACACGATGCCCGTGGGGACTGGAAATGTGAAAGATGTGATTGAGTTATTAAAGTTGCAGGCAAAGGCTGAAGGCCACGTGTTACGTGTGCACGGGGTTTTCCCGGAATTGGAAGAATGGTTCAACCGGGAGTTTCCTGGGTGTTTTGATTATCGGTTGGATCGGGATTATTTTGATTATATTTATTCCCGTCAGGAGTTGGCTGAATTGAAAGGAAAGAATTTTCAACCCAAGCGGAATCACGTGAATAAATTCAAACGTACCTATAATTACAAGTACACGCCGTTAACTGTAGATTTGATCCCGCATTGTTTGGAACTGGAGGAAAAATGGTGTGAGGAGCATGATTGTGAGGACGAGGAAAGTTTGATAAACGAGCGAAAGGCACTGAATACCGCGTTACGGAACTTTGATGCTCTTGGTTTGGTAGGAGGAGCGCTCTGGGTGGACGATGAAATTGTCGGGTTCACGTATGGTGCCCCGGTGAATCATGATACCTTTGCCGTTCATATCGAGAAGGCTGATAGTCGTATTGACGGTTCATATAGTATTTTGAATCAAGAATTCGCACGCCATATCCCGGAGCAATATGTTTATTTGAATCGGGAAGAAGATTTGGGAATACCGGGATTGAGAAAGGCAAAATTATCTTATCATCCGGTGATATTATTGGAGAAAGGGTATGCCGAATTAATTGAAAATTGGAAATGAGAAAGTCGATGATTCAAAAGGTGGTTTAATTTAAATATGCGTATAATGAAACGAGAAGTCATGGAGTTGTGGAGGGTATGTTTTGACGATACGGAAGAGTTCGTTCAATTCTATTTTGACAAAAAATACAAAGAAGAGAATGCTCTGGTGTATTGGGATGAACAAGGTGCAGCTATTGCCGCTTTGCAGACGCCTATTTACCCAATGACTTTTGGTGGTACACAAATTAGGACAGGGTATATTTCGGGGGCTTGTACTCATCCGTTGGCCCGGGCTCGGGGTGTGATGACGAAATTGTTACGGGAGGCTTTTTACGTGATGAGAGGGAGAAAGATTCTCATGAGTACTCTGATCCCGGCCAGTGAATGGTTGTACGCTTATTACGGGAAGATGGGGTATGCGACTGTTTTTGATTATACCCCGGAACATTACACGGTCTTGGAAAAACCAGTTGCAGATCATTTTCGCGTAGAAGCTATTCGGGACGAGGAGTTGTTAACGGATGATGTGTTTCATTATTTTCAGTCAATGATGCGTTTGCGCCCTTGTTGCGTGCAACATGAACGGGATGATTTTGAAGTGATCGTGGAAAGTTTGCGAATGGATGGCGGGGCCTTGATTGTCGTGTATAGTGATAGGAATATTGTTGGAATGGCTTTTGCTGAACCGATGGGAAATCACGTTTTGATACAGGACGGAATGTATGATTCCGATGATGTCAAGCAGGTGGCTCTGTGGGGAGTGATGAAGTATTTGGATGCAGCGGAGATATATTGTCGGGAACTTCCTTCCGGTAAAGTCGACGAGCATCGGGGAATGGCTCGTGTGTTGGACGTGGAGCAAATGCTACGTTTGTATGCTGTGAATAATCCGGAACAGAATCTCGTGTTGAAAGTGACGGATGACTGGATTCCGGAAAATACGGGAATATATGTAATCGGAAAAGGGAATTGTATTTGTGATAATGGAAAGCAGGTAGAGGTGGAGTTATCCGTGCAGGAACTGACACAATTGCTTTTAGGCTACCACCCGGAACATTTTCCTCGGTTGGAGCCTTATTTCAAAAAATGTAGTCCCTTTATAAGCTTGATGTTGGATTAGAACGTCTTGTTTTATGCTTGGGTGATTTGGATGCCAAGAAATCATCAATCTCTTCGAGGGAAAGTTTTTTCACGTTCGTGATGATGACATTTTCACTTAAAAAGTTCCCATACGTGTTACATTCATCTATAATTGAATTGAAAATTTCTTTTAGATCAGCCTCAATGGGCAACAGAAAAATAAACGTGATGTATTTCTCGAAGTGTTCGAATTGTTCGATTTCTCCTTGGTTTTGGGTTACGACCAGTTCCGTTTCTTTTTTGACAACATCCCACTGGAAAGGTTGTAACGTGACACCTTCGTTAGCAACATAGACACAAAAATAACGTAACAGCGAGCCGTGACCACCTAGGCCGGTGGATACGAACACGGTTGCTTCGTCCAGCAAGTTGGATTGAATCAGCATTCGAGATTGTTGTAACGCTATGGTTGCCCATGGTTTGACAGGGGTGTCTTGTTTTTGAAACGATTCAATACTCCGGTATATAGAAATGTCATCGACCATGGACAATAAGACTAACAACGTTTTTTTCTTTTCGTCATCAACGGCCTCGTCAAATAGATCTTGCGCATGTACAATCGCGTCTTCTCTTAATACTTTAAAGTTCCCACCATGGATAAGATGTTCCAAAAGATCCATGTATTGGTGTTGTACGTCTATATCAATTTCTTCTTCCAAGATGTTTAAGTGCGAACCTGCCTGCGATAGCAATTGGTTCACGCTTTGCCATTTTTGCCCGTCTTGTTTTTCTATATCTTCTGCTTTCATATTGCAAAAGTAAACTATTTGTTGGTTATATAGAGCAAAAAAGTAAAGATTCGTCGTTTCCCTCGATAAATTTCGGTAGACGCTTCTTTTGGAAACTCTTTCGTTAATAAATTTTATAATTATTAGCAATGAAAATTTAGTCATTATTCTGCGTTTATTTAGAAAAAATAAAAATAAAGTTTTTACATTCGCGATACTAATCACAAGATGTTTATATGTTACTGTCAGAACTGAAAACCGGAGAAAGTGCCGTTATTACCAAGGTGAAAGGATATGGAGCCTTTCGGAAGCGATTAAACGAAATGGGATTTGTGAGGGGCAAAGTGGTGAAAGCCGTGAAAAATGCACCTTTGAATGATCCGATTGAATATTCAATCATGGGTTATGAAATCTCTTTAAGGCGGCAGGAAGCGGCGTTTATTGAAATCGTGTCTTTGGAGGAGGCTGCTAATATTGTCGGGGTGTCCGGGAGTGCCCGCGATGCGGAAGAAGCATTCGCCAAGCATTGGGAAGGTCGGGATAAACATATACATGTTGCTTTTGTGGGTAACCCCAATGCGGGAAAAACAACCCTGTTTAACTACATGAGTGGTGCCCAAGAACACGTGGGAAACTACGGAGGGGTTACGGTCGATGCGAAGAGTGCTACCTTCCGGTTTGAAGGTTACGAGTTTAACGTGGTCGATTTGCCTGGAACGTATTCTATTTCCGCTTATTCGAATGAAGAAAAGTATGTGCGGGAATATATTATGAATAACGCGCCCGATGTGGTGATTAACGTGGTGGATGCGTCTAATTTGGAGCGTAATCTCTACTTGTCAACACAATTGATTGACATGGATGTGAAAGGGGTGATCGCTTTGAATATGTACGACGAGTTGGAACGTTCCGGGGCAACTTTCAATTACCAGGAGATGGGACGGATGATCGGGATGCCGATGATGCCCACGATCGGGTCAAAAGGAAAAGGAGTCAAGGAACTGTTACGGGAAGTTATCGAGGTGTATGAGGGAAGAAGCGAAACCGTGCGGCATATCCATATAAACTACGGGAAAGAAATTGAAGACAGCATCGTTGCCATTCGGGCCGAGTTGAAAGATGAAAAAGATTTAACTTGTAACATGTCTCCTCGTTTTTTATCGTTGATGTTATTGGAAGGAGATAAAGAGGCGTTGGAATTCGTGCAGCGGGATCATTCGCGGGAAAAGTTGTTGAAGGTCGTGAAAGAGCGGGTTGAACGGATTGAAACAATGTACGGGGAAAACGTGGAGTCGGTTATTACCGATACGAAATATGGTTTTATTTCCGGGGCATTGAAAGAGACGTATAAGGAGAGCCCTGTGAATCGAAGGCGTAAAACAGAATATATCGATGCTATTGTCACGCATAAATTATTCGGGTTCCCGATTTTCTTATTATTCCTGTTCGTAACATTTTTTGCCACGTTTAGTTTGGGAAGTTACCCGATGGAATGGATTGAAGCCGGGGTTGGAGCTTTAGGTGAATTTGTCGATAACCAGATGAGTGCCGGACCTCTAAAGGATTTGTTAGTGGATGGTATTATCGGTGGCGTGGGAAGTGTGATTGTATTTTTACCGAATATATTGATATTGTTCCTCTTTATTTCTTTCATGGAAGATACGGGATACATGGCTCGTGCGGCATTTATCATGGATAAGTTGATGCATAAACTTGGTTTGCACGGGAAAAGTTTTATTCCGATGATCATGGGATTCGGGTGTAACGTGCCGGCCATCATGTCAACGCGTATGCTGGAGAACCGGAGTGACCGGATATTGACAATATTGATCAATCCATTCATGTCTTGCAGTGCCCGTCTTCCGGTGTATATCCTGTTGGTCGGGGCGTTTTTCAAAGATTACGCGGCATTAGTTCTTTTTGGAATATATCTTTTTGGAATACTGGCTGCTATCGTGATGGCTAAGTTATTTAAACGGGTGCTTTTCCACAAACAGGAAGTGCCCTTCGTGATGGAGTTGCCCCCGTATCGAATGCCGACCTTGAGAACGACGGTGCGACATATGTGGAGTAAAGGGGAGCAGTACTTGAAGAAAATGGGAGGTATCATCATGTTTGCATCCATTTTGATTTGGGCCTTGGGGTATTTCCCCGTGGATAAAGAGCTGGAAGCACAGTATGATGAAAAGAAAGCAGAAGTGACAAGGGCTTACGAGGCCACGATCACTTCCGGAGTCGGGAACGCTGAAATGTTGAAAGAGGAGCAGGATGCAAAACTGGAGAGTCTGCATCGACAAGTGGTAAGCGAACGTCAGGAAAATTCTTATATCAGTCGATTGGGACGAGCTTTGGAGCCGATTTGGACACCGCTTGGCTTTGACTGGAAAGCGGGAGTCAGTTTATTGACCGGGGTAGCAGCAAAAGAAGTTGTGGTTAGTACGATGGCCGTTTTATACCTGGGTGAAGAGGTTGCGGAGGAGGATGACGGGGCGAATGCGACCTTGAAAATGTGTTTGCGGGAACATGGTTTTACTCCGATTACGGCCATAATATTTATGATCTTTGTGTTACTTTATTCCCCTTGCTTTGCGACCTTGATCGCCATAGGCAAAGAGATTGGAATGAAGTGGGCATTTTTCGTGATGGGCTATACGACGGTACTGGCTTGGTGTGTATGTTTCGTCTTAAAGCAGGTATTGGATTTAATTATTTAAGTGTCCGGTAGAATGAATTTTAATCTAAAATCAGAAAATGGAAATACAACTAACATTGACGTATATAATTGTGGCGATAGCGCTTGTTTTCGCGGGAAGAGGTATTTATCGTTTGTTTCGGAATGCAAAGAAAGGAAAAGGATGCGGTTGTAATTGCGGTTGCGGGGGAAAAGGTACGAATAAAAAAAGCTGCTTGTAAAAGCAGCTTTTTTATATTAATGCTTGTGTCTGCGCTCGTCAGAAACAGTTAATTTTTTTCTACCTTTAGCTCTTCTTCTAGCTAGAACTGCTCTACCGTTAGCGGTAGACATTCTTTCTCTGAAACCATGTTTGTTTCTTCTCTTTCTGTTGGATGGTTGAAATGTACGTTTCATTGCAATATTTCTTATGTTATTATTTTCTCACTTCGGACTGCAAAAGTAGGTATTTTTTTTATTGTGCCAAAGATTTTTGCAAAATTATCTCGATTCAAATGGTGTTTTATTCTAATTATTCGAATGATTTCTAAATTAATGGTGTATGTTTTAATTAAATGAGGCTTTCAGACAACAAAGTTAATATATCCTCGTATATTTCTTTGAGTAGACATGAAAAAAAAAGTTCGAATATTTGTTTTACTGAAATAGATGATTAACTTTAAGCCAATTATACGAAGAGACCTATGAGACAGTTAAAAATTAGCAAACAAATCACTGGCAGGGATTCGTTCTCGATAGAGAAATACTTGCAGGAGATTGGGAAAATCGACGTGTTGACGCCGGATGAGGAGGTTGCTTTAGCCAAGAAGATCCGATCGGGTGACCGAGAGGCACGAGAACTATTGGTGAAGAGTAACCTGCGTTTCGTGGTTTCCGTGGCCAAGCAATACCAGAATAACGGTTTAAGTTTGGGGGATTTGATAAACGAGGGCAATCTGGGATTAATAAAAGCTGCCGAATGCTTTGACGAAACGAAAGGATTCAAGTTTATTTCTTACGCCGTATGGTGGATTCGGCAATCGATTTTACAGGCAATCGCGGAGAATTCTCGTTTAGTTCGGTTACCATTGAACAAAATCAGTAGCATTAACAAAGTGAATAAATTCTTTTTCCGTCTGGAACAGGAATTTCAACGGGAACCTACGGTAGAGGAAATAGCCTCGAAAATGGATGTTCCCACGAAGGAGGTTAAAGATAGTTTGCGGATAGCCAATCGTCCCGTATCCATGGATGCGCCATTGTCGGCAGACGAGGATTCGTCCAGCTTATATGACGTGATGATTACCGGGGATAATGCCATATCGGATGCAGAACGGGAGATGAATGCCGATTCATTGCGGACGGAAATCGATCGCTATTTGACGATGCTGGATGAACGGGATGCTTTAATCCTGCGGATGTATTACGGTTTGGGAGGTTATTCGGCAATGTCATTGGAAGAAATTGGCGACCGGATTGGTCTGACGAGCGAACGGGTACGACAAATTAAGTCCAAGGCCATCAAGAAACTGAAAAACTCGTGCCGTAGTAAACGGTTGAAGACCTATTTATAAGAGGTAGGTGAATGATTTCTTTTTATAGAAAGTTCTTTCGTCCATAAGTTTCATTCTTTAATTTATGGAAAGGTACACTTTGTTTGACTTTTTGTCTTTTCTTCTGATAATCTTTTCATACAAAATTTATGTGTTAGAGGGAATTGTGGGATGGCTAGCATTCTTTTAGATTGTTGGTATCTGTATTTTATGTACTTACAGTCTGCAACTAAAATATGCTTATAAAGTTAGTTTTTTCAACTTAATTGCTATATTTGTTCCCCGTTTTAGCGGGGGTGTTTGGTGTGATTGGAAATGCTTGAGAAAATGGGTTTGTCAATCATAAATATGTGACTCCCAGGAGCGTTAGGAATAGTGGAGAATTATTATTATGAACACATAAATAAATGAGAACCTTATGGGAAACTATGAATTAAACAAAAATCTGGCACAAATGCTGAAAGGCGGGGTTATCATGGATGTAACCAATGTTGAACAAGCAAAGATTGCTGAAGCTGCCGGAGCATGTGCTGTAATGGCATTGGAAAGAGTTCCGTCGGATATTCGTAAAGATGGTGGTGTGGCCAGAATGTCTGATCCTCAGATGATCAAGGCTATAAAAAATGCCGTATCTATTCCTGTAATGGCAAAAGTGAGAATCGGTCACTTCGTGGAAGCGCAGATTTTGGAGGCCATTGGCATTGATTATATTGACGAGAGTGAAGTTTTAACGCCGGCAGATGATTTGTATCATGTTGACAAAACCGCGTTTAAAGTACCGTTCGTTTGCGGATGCCGTAACTTGGGTGAGGCTTTAAGACGTATTGGCGAAGGTGCTTCCATGATTCGTACGAAAGGAGAAGCCGGTACCGGAAACGTGGTAGAGGCTGTAAGACATATGCGTCAGTTGAACAATGATATTCATCAGGTACAAGCGGCTCCGGTTGAAGCATTGATGACGATTGCCAAAGAGATGGGTGCCCCTTATGATTTGGTAAAATTCGTGCATGAAAATGGTAAATTGCCTGTAGTAAACTTTGCTGCCGGTGGTATTGCTACTCCGGCTGATGCAGCTTTGATGATGCAATTAGGTTGCGAGGGTGTATTCGTTGGTTCTGGTATCTTCAAATCAGGCGATCCTGCCAAGAGAGCGAAAGCTATCGTTTTAGCGACAACTTATTACAACGACCCGGTTAAATTGGCTCAATTATCCGAGAACTTGGGTGAAGCTATGTCCGGATTGGAAATCAGTAAATTGGAAAACAAATACGCTGAAAGAGGCTGGTAAAGAATAATTTATAAAGTTCATAAGGTTTATAAGGTTCATAAGGTAACTTACTTTTTAGATTTTATGAACTTTATAAACCTTATATTTTTTTGTCATGAAAAAGATTGGAATTTTAGGCTTTCAAGGGGCTATCATTGAACACGAACGCCAGATAAAGGCCATCGGCCATGAACCCGTGATTGTGAAATACCCGGAGCAGTTGGAAGAGATTGATGCTATTATTCTACCGGGAGGAGAGAGTACTACCATGGGAAAAATTCTTAATCGCACGGGACTTATGGAGCCTTTACGCGGGAAAATCCAGGGTGGTTTACCGGTATGGGGAACATGTGCGGGAATGATCTTGTTGGCTAAAGAACTCGTGAACGATTCGGTTACTCATTTGGGCGTAATGGATATTGCCGTTCGGCGTAATGCTTACGGGAGCCAGATTGATAGTTTTGCCACGAAGAAAGTGATTCCGGAAGTAGATCCTAACGAGATTGAGTTGGTGTTTATTCGTGCCCCTTATATTACAAGTGTGAAGGAAGGAGTAAACGTGCTGTGTGAACTTGATGGACATATTGTTGCGGCAGAAGAAAAGAATATGTTGGCCACATCATTCCACCCGGAACTTACCGATAATACGGCATTCCTGAAATACTTTGTATCTAAGATTTAAAAGACTTCTAACAAGTATTTTTTACAACTACCCCCTCCAACTCCCCCTTACACCGGGGGAGGGTTAATTACCAAACGATATCCCTCCCGTGTAAAAGCGAGTCGAAGGGGGTAGTTCCTTATAGATTTGCATTTAATTCCTCGATACTAAGCGTTGCCGTCCCGATTTTCTGAACAACAATTCCGGCTGCCACGTTTGCAATACGCATGGCTTCCGTGATTTCCTGCCCTTGGGTTAAAGCTAACGAGAGTGCTGCCACCACCGTGTCTCCGGCTCCGCTTACATCAAACACCTCTTGAGAGTGTGTGGGAAGATGTAGAATATTTTGATCCGAAATCAAACTCATGCCTTGTTCGCTTCGGGTGACAAGCAGTGCCGACAATCCGTAGCGGTGAATGATTTCTAGGGCAGCCTCGGTAATTTCCGGATCGTTATTTTTCACCGAATGACCGATAACGTCTCCTAATTCTTTCACGTTTGGGGTAATCAAATCTGCTCCGGAGTATTTTTCCCAATTTTTCCCTTTAGGATCTACGATAACACGGGCACCATGTGATTTGGCCGTCTTTATCAAGTACGTGCATAGTTCTTCCGTGATCATGCCTTTCCCATAATCAGAGATGATAAGGGTAGGGTGTTCTTGGAGAAGAGAGGCAAGACTGGTTTGGAGATCTTCTCTTGCTTTTTCGGAAAGTTCCAACTGTTGCTCGTAATCTATACGAACAATCTGTTGTCTTCCCCCGATGATGCGCGCCTTCGTGATCGTGGGTTGTTCGGTCTTGACAAAACCGGTCTTGATCTTTTTCTGGCGTGCCATGCGTTCAATCTCTTTCCCGAAAAAGTCGTGGCCGATAGCCCCGCACAACGTTGCCTGCCCACCAAGACTCGTGATGTTGTTGGCCACGTTTGAAGCCCCGCCTAGACGGGATTCCTCGTTCACGATATTTACTATCGGAACGGGAGCTTCCGGGGAAATCCGTTCCACTTTCCCGAAATAATATTTGTCAAGCATCACGTCCCCGACGATCAGTATTTTGCAGCTATTAAAGTTTAAATCCATGTATTCATTTTAGATTTTAGATTTATGATTTTAGATTTTCTTTAAGCAACCAGAGGTTGTATATTCGTAAATCGTAATTCATAAATCATAAATTAATTGCCTCTACTCTTCTCCGCCACCGAACATCATCAAATAGGCTTTGATGAACTCGTTGATTTCTCCGTCCATAACAGCCTGTACGTTTGATGTCTGGTAGTTGGTGCGGTGATCTTTCACCCGACGGTCGTCGAACACGTAACTGCGGATTTGTGATCCCCACTCGATCTTCTTTTTTGTCCCTTCCACTTTATCCCGTTCTTCCTGGCGTTTTTGTAACTCCAATTCGTATAATTGGGCTTTCAACAAACGCATGGCGTTTTCACGGTTTTGCAACTGCGAGCGCGATTCCGTGTTCTCGATCATGATTCCCGTGGGAGCGTGGCGTAACCGCACCCCGGTTTCCACTTTGTTCACGTTCTGACCACCCGCACCACCACTTCGGAAGGTGTCCCAACTGATATCGGCGGGATTGATCGTGATCTCGATCGTGTCGTCCACGGCAGGATAAACGAACACGGAGGCGAAAGAGGTCATTCGTTTGTTGGCCGCGTTATACGGTGATAAACGAACCAGTCGGTGAACCCCGTTTTCGGATTTCAGGTAACCGTAAGCGTAGTCACCTTCAAATTCCAGTGTAGCTGATTTGATACCGGCCTCTTCACCTTCTTGATAGTCTACGTGTTTTACCTTATAACCGTTTAACTCTCCCCAGCGGATGTACATCCGGTACAGCATGCTGGCCCAGTCCATACTTTCCGTTCCCCCGGCACCGGAGTTGATTTTCATGATGGCCCCGAAGTGATCTTCTTCCCGGCGTAGCATATTACGCATCTCGATGTCTTCCAGCACCCGAATGGTCTCTTGGTATTGGGCATCCACTTCCTCCTCGGTCGCTTCACCCTCTTTGGCGAAATCAAAGAGTACCTGCAAGTCTCCCACGGCCGAGGTCACCTGTTCGTAGCCTTCAATCCAGGATTTCAATTCTCGGACTTTCTTCATCAAGGCCTCTGCTTCCTTGGGATTGTCCCACAGTGACGGATTCTGTGTTCTTAATTCTTCTTCAGCGAGTTGTATCTTCTTGCCATCGATGTCAAAGATACCTCCTCAATGCTTCACCTCGCTCTGCCAATTCTTTAATATGGTCTATTGTGATCATTGTGTATTAAGTTTATAAATAACATTCGTCCCTCCATACGAAGGGACGAATGTTTTCGTGTACGTTATTTCACTTGTTTTGGTTAGCCATCGGGAAATTTTTGTTTACCCGCTTGCTGGTTACAGGTCGTCCGCTTAACGTGCTTTCCACCATGTCCTGAATTTCTTGGGCAAAAGCAGTTTCCCCGTTTCTTCTGGCCATGTCCACGAGCATTTGCAACGCTTGCATACTTCTTCTCTCGTCGTTTTCCAGCGCTTTTCTGCGATTCAGAGAAAGTGACCCGATATATCTCAGCGTTTGTGCGTTGTCAAGAGCCAAGGCCCAAGCCAGATCGTTTCCTTTCTCGTACTCGCCGGCAGCGTAGTAGATCGAGATATAATTCAACAAGAAGAAGTCGGCCGGAACTTGATACAATGGAATTTCTTCCAGAGACTTGTCAAGCACCCTGATGGCTTCTTGAATTTTAGTGGAATCCGTGATTTCATTGATAATCGAGTCTCCCATAACACGTGTTTCCGTGCTCGCTTCTTGCATTAATTGTTCTGCCAAACGCAAGAACGTATTCCGGTACTTCATCACGGCAATGGTATTGTCGTGGAAATGATCGATATTTACTTTCGGGTCCTTGATGTTACCCCAGACGAATTTATTCATCAGGTTGTCATACAGGATTGCCGAGTTGATACGTCCGAAGTCATAATAGGCAGAATTGTTTTCCGTCTTGATCGGTACAACGCGATACGCGGCTCCTTCCAGCTGGAAGTATTTGTCGAAGCCCATGTAACTGTCTTGTCCCATGCCGACCCCGAAATATACCGGACGTTCCCAGTTATTGGTGGCCAATATATCCAGTACCATTAATTGTGATTTGGTTAGGGAATTTCCTTTTAATTGAATCTCTACTCTGTCAACAATCAAGGCAGAATCTTCGGGTTGTACGGTTCCATTGGCCAACACTTTTTCCTTGTCCACGGGGATATACAGGTTGCGTGTCGGAATAAAGTCCACGGCACCTCCCTGGTAACGGTTGGATTTCGTTTCCGGTCTGTCGCTGGCAACGAATTCCATGACGTCTTTCATGCTGAAAGGTTGTTGCACCCGTTCTTCAATCGTGACAAAATCCCGCACTCCGGCATGGTATTGGTCTTTCGTGAAGGAAATGGGTACCCCGTCACTTTCGTAAGCCTTCCGTTTCATCTGATCGATGTACCAGTCTCCGGCAAGCAAACTCAGGTTCACGATGCGTACATCCCGGCGGAAACCTTCCACCTCCTGTGCATACCATAGCGGGAACGTGTCGTTATCCCCGTACGTGAACAGAATAGCGTTCGGAGCACACGAACTTAGGTAGTTCTTGGCATGGGCAATCGTTGCGTAACGTCCGCTACGGTCATGATCGTCCCAGTTCTGTGCTGCCATGTTTACCGGAACAGCGAACAGGCAAACAGCGGTGACGATAATCGCCGCGTTGCGTGGGTCCATCTTCTTTTGAAGAAGATCCCACAAGTAAAGAACCCCGAATCCGATCCAGATGGCAAAGGCGTAGAACGATCCGGCGTAAGCGTAGTCACGTTCCCGCGGTTGATATGGATACTGGTTCAAGTAGAGTACGATGGCAATACCCGTGAAGAAGAAAAGCAGCATAACCACCCAGAAATCTTTCTTCCCTTGTTTTCCCCGTTGGTATTGATAGAACATACCCAGTAATCCGAGAATGAACGGGAGCATGTAATATTTATTATTTGCCTTGTCGTGTTTCAACGTGTCCGGCATTAAACTCTGGTCACCGACCAGAATATTGTCTATAAATGGAATACCCGATATCCAGTTGCCATAGCGGAAATCTCCGTGTCCCTGAATATCATTCTGACGTCCGGAGAAATTCCACATGAAGTATCTGAAATACATGTGTCCGAGTTGGTAACGGAACATGAAACTCAGGTTTTGTCCGAAACTCGGTTTTTGAATGGGTTGTCCGTCCACCATGTACACGGGGCCTTTGGGTTGTCCCACCCATTCATAGTACACCTGTGGTTCGCGAGCCTGACTGTACATACGCGGTAGGATCGTGCAGAAGCGAGGATCATATTTCACCTCTTTTTTATGATCCACGATATCGTATTTACCCGTTTTCTCGTTTTGGTAATAAACAGGTCCGGCATCCTCCACGCCGATAACCGGGGCGTTGAAATAAGGACCGTAAACCAACGGCTCCTGCCCGTATTGATCGCGGCTGATGTAAGAAAGCAACGAGAACACGTTGTCCGGGCTGTTTTCGTCAATCGGGGGATTGCTTACGGAGCGGATAACGACCATGGCATAGCAGGAGTACCCGATAAGCATAACCACGAAACAGGTTAAGATCGTGTTCACTACCGTGTGGTTGTGTTTTAACGTGTAACGAATTCCGAAAGTCAATCCGGCAATTAAAAGTAGCGCGTAAATAATAACACCCGTGTTGAAAGGCATCCCAAAGCCATTCACGAACAGCAATTCAAACCAACCGGCAACGATAATCACGCCCGGGATAATACCCCACATGATCACGCCCAGTATAACGATAGAGAGGGCTGCCGACTTGATAATACCCCACTTGGTGGTTTCGTATTTCTTGAAATAGTATATAAATACAATGGCAGGGATTACCAGCAAGTTCAACAAGTGAACACCGATGGACAGTCCGACCATGTAGGCAATAAAAATCAACCAGCGGTTGGCGTAAGGTTGGAAGGCAACATTTTCCCATTTCAGGATGGCCCAGAACACGACAGCCGTGAACAGGGACGACATGGCATACACTTCGCCTTCGACGGCTGAAAACCAGAACGTATCCGTGAACGTGTAGGTCAATGCCCCGATAAGTCCGGCTCCCATGATCCCGCACAATTGTCCCATGGAACATTCTTCTCCTTCTTTCACCACGACTTTTTTAGCCAGGTGCGTGATGGTCCAGAACAGGAATAGAATCGTGAACCCGGAACATAGGGCCGACATGATATTGATCATGTAGGATTGTGTTTCAGGACTCGGTGCGAATATGGCGAACAAGCGCGAGATAATCATGAATAGAGGCGCTCCGGGAGGGTGTCCTACCTGCAGTCCGACCGAGGTTGTAATAAACTCACCACAGTCCCAAAGGCTGGCTGTTGGTTCGACCGTAAGAATGTAAGTAATACTGGCCACCACGAACGCCACCCATCCGGTGACATTATTGATCAACCTGTAGCTTAATGTTGGGTGATTTTTAATGTTGCACATGCTTCTCCTTAGTTTGAATTTATATTTCTTATTAATATTCAAGGTTATAACAAAAAAGTCGTTTTTCGACAGCACGAAAATAGCAATTTTCTTTTAATTTTTCTGCATTTTGTTTTGGCGAAATAAAAAAATACTCTACATTTGCAGCGTCAAAATAACAACAACGGTTGTTGAAACGACATAAAGATTGTCCCATTGTGTAATGGTAGCACAGCAGATTTTGGTTCTGTCAGTCAAGGTTCGAATCCTTGTGGGACAACAAACATGAAGAGGGGCCTTGCAGCAGGGAAGTTGCAAGGCTTTTTATTCCAGTTCTTCGACATCATGCCCAGGTGGTGGAATCGGTAGACACGCTAGTTTCAGGGACTAGTGGCCGTACGGCTGTGCAGGTTCGAGTCCTGTTCTGGGTACAAGGTGGTCTGATAGTCATTTGATTGTCAGACCATTTTTTATTTTATAACCGATTGAATTCCTAGTAAGAAGGTTGATCCCTTTTTTCTCTTCAAGATAAACCTAGTAACCTTTCTGCCGGAAAAATGCTATATTTGTTCTTAAATATGTAGCTGTTATGAAAAAGTCGATTGCTTTCCTGCCCAAGAAAAATCGGGAAGACCTGAAATATCTCGTTGAACTGATTTTGGATAAAATTCCGGTTTGTGAAATGATAATCCTTTATGGAAGTTATGCCCGCGGTACTTACGTTAGCTATGACGAGCGAGAGGAATTTGGCATACCTACTTCTTTTAAAAGTGATTATGATATATTGGTTATAAATAATGCCTGGAGTTATGACAAAATTGAAAATAAGTTAGCACGCGTCCGTAGTATCTACGGCAAGCGGGGCGACTATCGTTACCGGGTTCCCGTGCAATTTATCCATGATAGCCTAAAGAAAGTGAATGAAGATTTGAAATACGGTCGCTATTTTTATACGGAATTGAAGCGTGACGGGATCATGCTTTATAATCGCGGGAATAATAAACTGGCGAGGCGGAAACCGTTGAAGTTTGAAGAAATAAAGAGGCAGGGGGAAGAATATTTCAGAGAGAAACTCGCTAAATCCAAACTTTTCGTGGAGCAAGCTGCTTTCATGTGTGATAAAGAAGAATATGTGATGTCTTCTTTTAATTTGCATCAGGCTTGTGAAAATTTATTCAACGCGATTTTGTTGACATTTACCCTTAAAAATGATAAGGAACATAATTTGGATGAGCTTTTTAGAGCTTCACGAGGATACGCTCCCGAACTGATTCGTGCTTTTCCTGTCGGGAATGAAGAGGAGGAGCGATTGTTTAAAATACTCGTGCGTTCGTACATCGAAGCGCGTTATAATCCGGAATTTAAAGTGAACCGGGAAGATATTGACGACTTGATGGTAAAAGTCGAAAAGTTTGGCGAGGTGACACGTCAAGCGTGCGAGCGGAGGATAAAAGAGTACGAGGAGTTGTCGAAGACGGAAAAGAAGAGGAAGTAAGAGTCTGTTTTAGAAGAGAAGCATAGGTAATCCTACCGAAAAGCTGGGGAGAAGCTACCCCTTCGTCGTTGCTGTGTCGTTGTTGAGCCGTTGCTCAGCCGATTGGGATTGGTTGAGCAACGAGTAAACTTCGAATAAAGAGCAAATGTGGGGTAGCTTCTCGGTATCTTTACGGTATCTTCTCGGTTGCTTTAGGGTTGCTTCACGGTTACTTTTTTGGTAGTTATATACGATTTTGTTGTGAGATGTTAACTCCCGCATGCAAGAAGGAATATTTACCATGCGTAATCCAATGGATAAGGAATTCATTTCTAAGACAAGCACCCATTCATTTCGCCACGGAGAGGTGTCAGGGACGTTCACGAACGTCTTTGTAACGTCTTTGATTCGTCTTTGATACGTCTTTAATCCCTAAGAACATCGAATATGCCACGGAAGATACACGTGTATTTCCTGGGAAAAGTTTACTTCGTTTTTCATTGTAAAGTGGTATATAAGTACCTTGATTTTCGTATATTTGTCCTTGTTTTAGACTAAAGGGTGACAGGGGAAATACTATGACATTGCAAGGGAATGATATATTTTATTACACGGCTAATATATTGTGTCTTTTTTCCGGACTGATCTGTGCCGTGTTGCGTTGGTTTCACATGTGCCGTCCGTTTGATAAGGAGGAAGCCTATTATTATCCGGCACGCAAGCAGGTAACTGTATGCTATTTTTTAATTCTGTTTCAGTTTCCGTATTTGATGTATTTGTCGTCTTTCGATGCCTGGATGTATGTCCGGGTGTTTGGTATCTTGTTTTATCCCGTGATATTCACGGTCTTGTTGAACCGGTATTTCCATTATACGGAACGGATATGGTGGCGTATGTCATTACACACGGTGTGGATCATATCTTCCGTTTTGTTGTGCGTGTTGTTTTTATTGGCATTGCGCGGTGGAGATCTTTTGGCCGGACGGGCGCATATTGTTTGCTTGTTGTCCGTGATGATGGCGGTATTATCGATGGTGACGATGTGCTATACCTTATATAGAGTATATGTTGATATCCGTCAGTTTCAGTATGACGAGTATTCCAACGAACAAGATTTTCCTTTACGTTTTGCCCGAATAACTATCGTGCTTGTTTTATTTCTTATGCTCAATATGTGGGTGTTGTACGTGTCGGATAGCAGGATGGTAAAAGCGGCAGTTGATTTATTGCTCTGTTTCTTGCATACATTATTGATCTTGATCATTCTTTATCCGCAGCGTAATGGAAAGAAGTACGCGTTGCAGGATTCCATGCAGGTTGCCAAAGGAGCTTTCCACCTTTCCGATGAACGTTATGGCGAGATACTGGGAAAGATTCGCACGTGTATCGAGACAAATCGTATGTTTTTAAAGTCAAATTTGCAGTTGATGGATATCGCTTTGGCGGTGGGGGAGAATCGAAGTTATGTTTCCGCGGTGATAACCAAAGAGTATGGGTCATTTTATGCTTATGTCAATAAGTTTCGCATCGAATATGCCGTTCAACTTCAGAAGGAGCACCCCAAGATGAAACAAGTGGAATTGATAGAGCGCTGCGGTTTCGGTAGCCGTACCAGTTTCTTGAAATGGCAGAAAATTTATTCAGGTAAGCAGGATGTAAAAAGCGTTTAATAAGTCTATTTTTACGGATTTGGACATAGTTTTACGTGATTGGACGTAAATTTTACATTGTTGAACACCCCTGTCATAGCCCTTTTTCTACTTTCGCGAAAAAATAAAGGTAGAATTATGCTAAAAAGACTTTTCATTATTTTGATGATAAACGGGGTGTGCAGTTTCATCAGTTATAGTCAAAAAATAGACAATACTTCTATTAAAGAAAGAAAATGGTATGGTGGAGTTCAAGGCGGACCGCTTTTTGGGGTGAGTACATTCAGCTCGTTCGGTGCCGATAAAACACATGTTGGTTGGGACGCGGGTGCATTCGCCGGATATCGTTTCACTCCCGCGTTATCACTTGAAGTCCAAACGGCTTTTTCCAAGATGTCTTTGACCGTGCAGGATTGCTGTCTGGATAGGAACTATTGGTATGGTGCAGACGGCGTGCGTTATAACGCTCCCGTGTTCGGCATGGAGGGAGTTGCTTATGGTGACCTGAAAAGTAAAGTGTTCATGCAGCGCTACGGGGTACAACTTAATATCAACTTGTTGGGTTTCTTTTCCCGCACGAAGTATGGCAGATGGTCGGTAGATTTATCTCCGGCACTTTCCACCGTAGGAACGAAAGCGGATATTCAAAATAATAAATCCGGTCAAACATTAAATAAAGAGAACACCAAGTGGCACGTGGGCTTAGGTGGAAATTTGCAGGTGGGCTACCGGGTGGCTGATAGAGTGCAATTAGGCGTGTATAGCGGATTGACGTACCTGACCGGCAGTCGTCTGGATGGAATGCCCAAGTACCTGCACAAGAATAATTACACGTGGGGAAGCGGTATCCGGCTAGGCTTTGTTTTTGGTAAAAAAGGTAAGAAGCCTGCATCTGCTAACCCGGTTCCTGTTGTTGGTCAAGAATCGGTAGTGAAAAAAGAAGAACCGGTAACTAAGGAAGAAGCGGTGATAAAGGAACAACCGTCAAGGATAGAAGCGAAGGATTCTATCGCGGAAGCCCGGAAAGATGTGGCGGAGATTGTAGAGACTTCACGTCACGAGCTGGTATTCCCTGTTATTCGATTCTCGTTCAACAGTGTATGGATTGAATCTTCAGAGCGTGGAAAAGTTGCCCAAATCGCTCGTCTGTTGAAAGAGCACCCGGAAGTAAATATCCGTATAAAGGGATATGCCGATGGTAAAGGTTCTGATGCTGTAAATCATCGCGTGTCGGAGGCTCGTGCAAAAGTGATAAAGGATTGGTTGGTTAAGAAGTTTAATATTGATGCTTCGCGTATATCTGCCATTGGTGCGGGGGTAGACAAGAACAAGTCGGCCGAAGAGGCTCGCCGGGCGGAGACGGATACGAAAGTTAATGAATAAGGAGGATAAAATATGTCAAGAAATACATTCTTATACATTTTTATATGCGCGATAGTAAGTTGCATGTCGGCATGTGATAAAAATGCCCATGAAAAAGAGTTGTACGGGATAAGCGTACGCTCGACTTTCGATGACGAGCTTGATGCTTCTCAAACGAAAGTGAAGAACGGTTCTTTGTGGATTTACCAAGTTGATGGTAAATTGGTGAAGGAATATTTTTACGAGGGGGCGAAGGATTTGTCTTCTCAGTGTTTTGATTTGCCGGCAGGAAACTACGTTGTCGTTTCTGCTCTTAATTTCAATTCACCGTTGACGTACAAGAATCAGAACGAAATGCAAACGCTTGCTTTTTACACGTCTGCTCCCGACCCGCTGTCTGAACATGCTTTTTACAGTACGGTTCAAGTGGAGGTGCGTGAAAATGAAAATCAGTTGGTGACATTGCCCATGAAACGTATCTTGTCAGAACTCGCGATAAAGATAGAGGGGGTTCCGTCCGGTGCTCGTCTGAATACGAAGGTGTACGAGCCGGCGGAAGGTATTCTTCCTGCATGTAAGGATGCCGACGGGCAGTACGGTTTGCCCACGACAGAAACCATGACGGAGGTGATTCTCCCCGAATCGTTGGAAAAGAATGGAGCGATTGTCACGGAGGCCATGCGGGTGATGCCCACGGCTCAAGGAAAGTCCGGCTCGCGGTTGGGATTGTTTTTGACGACAACGGATGGCGTTACCTTTGAATGCGTCGTGGATGCCCCGCGGATGAAACCAGCGGGGAAATACGAACTGACTCTTTCTTACAACGAGTTGAAGCCTTATTTGCGTGTGTCGGCGATCAAGATTACCGATTGGAAATACGGGTGGACTATAAGCGGAGAAATATTGGATCCTAATAATTAAAACAGAATAACGGTGAAAAAGTATTTGTTTAATATGGCTTTGGCATCGATGGTATGCGTGCTGGGCAGTTGTAATAATGGCGAGAAAGACCCTGTTACAAATGATGCTTCGGAGTATATAACCATAAGTACAAACATTCTTACTCGTGTGGCTGTGGCCGAAAATGGTTCGCAGGAGTTTGAAAACGGGGATAAAATTAGCGTGTATGCATGGACCGGAAGCAAGGCATCTGTGCCGGATATATCGCAGCGCGTGGTAGATAACGCGATAAACACGCTTGCTGGCGGAACTTGGCAGGCTGTTCCTCAAATGTTATGGAAGAACATGAGCGATGAGCATTTTTTCATCGGGGTATATCCTTCCAACGCCCAGTCTATCGCTAATTTGGAGGAAAGCGATTTTGAAGTAAATGCCAACTTGGAGGAGAGTGATTTGCTGGTAGCCACGAATTTGAATGGGATAAAGGCGCAGGCAAATCCCGTGTCGCTTACTTTTGATCACTTGCTGGCCAAAATTATCGTGAATTTGGAATTCCGTAACCAATGGGGAGCGGATGGGCCGGAAGTGGCGAGTGTTACACTGGATGACGTGGCTACGAAATGCAAGGTGAATTATTTGCAAAAGACCGTTGTTGCAGGTACGGAACGAGGAACTTTTGCGTTGGCAGAGGTGAAGGCTAACCAAAGTTATGCTTCCATTGTCGTGCCTCAATCGGGCATAAAAACGATAAAAGTGAATATAAACGGGAGAGATTACGTGTACCAGCACGATACGGATATAGATTTTGAAGGTGGAAAATACACGATCATCAATTTGACCGTTGGGCGTAACGAACTCTCTCTTGGAAGTATTGTTATAAACGATTGGTTGAAAGGGGACGAGATTAGCGGAGGGGAAGCTTTGGATTAAAAAGAATAAATGGAGAATAAATATACGATAGCTATGAAATTAAGACAAATTGCTCTTTGGAGTACGCTACTGCTAGCTTCGGCTGCTTGTAGCAATGACGACTCGAATATAGGTTCCTTCTCGGGTCAAGAGATGCAAATAGTGCCTTCTATAAACGAGGTGCAGACTCGCGTTGGTATGGATAACGTGGCCGACATGCAAGCGTTCATGTTGCGCGTGTCCGGTTCCGAGGCGGGGAAATACGATTATTATGCAGCCGTGAAGCCGGAGGGAAACACGTGGAAAAGTTACAATGTGGCTGCAGACGGCACGGTAGGGGATGCCTTGCAGATGTTGTGGGCAAGCGTGAAGAATCCGGTTATGGTGGCCGCGTTGTATAAAAACGACGAGGTGCTGTCATCTGCTAATTTCGGAAAGGCCGAATTCGAGGTGGTACAAGACCAACGTGATGAGAATGATTTTAAGAAAGGTGATTACTTGTACATGGCTCCCACGGAGGCTTTGCCTACCATGGATGATGGAAAGGTTGCAGTGAATTTTTCTCACCTGATGTCCAAGATAAGTTTGAAACTGACGCTGGATTATCAATTTAACGAGTTGCCGGGTACGGAACAAAATCCGGTAGCAGCGTTGACGATAGGGGGTACTCACTCGAAAGGTAATTTCAATATCGATGACCAGACATGGGATTACGCATCGGTAGCACCGGTAGAGGTGCAGCTTTACGAGGTTGATTATACTTCCGGAAGCGGCAGGACCAAGAAGGCCGCGGCCACGTATGAATGTCTTTTGTTGCCGCAAACTGTACCGGCCGGTGGATTCTCGGTGAATGTTACCATTAACGGTAATAAGTACACTTGGACTTCCGGAGAGGATATCACGCTGGAAAGCAATTACAAGTACGAGTTGCCGATAAAAGTGGGAAAAGATTATATCACGGCCGGAAACATCCTGGTAAGCGATTGGGAAAACGGGGAAGCGCTTGACGGGGAAACTGACGTGGTAACGAATGTCGACGTGTGGGATGGTTCGGTGGCCACGGCTCTTGCCGGAGGTAGCGGAACGAAAGACGATCCGTATCAAATAGCGACTGGAGCACAGTTGGCTTATTTGGCGCAAGAGATAAATGATCGTATTCCCGATTCTTTTAGTGGAAGCAAGTATTTTGTCCTTACTCAAGATATCGATTTGAATAATCTGGAATGGACTTCTATCGGATTTGCTGATTATAAGTGGGACAATGATTGGGGAATGTGGATTGATGGTGCCGGTGGTATTGGGTTTGGTGGTTTGTTTGATGGACAAGGCCATGTTATATCAAATTTGAAAATCAATAGAACGGATGCGGGTAAATTGGGATTGTTCGGCTGGCTTACTTCTACATCGGATTATGCAGTGAAAAACCTTACTATACGCAACGCTTCTATTTCGGGCGCACATCATGCTGGTATTTTGGCCGGTGCACTAAATCCGTCTTCTAGTGCAACACCTTGTTTATATAATGTACACGTGAGCGGTACGGTAACAGTTACCGAGGATTATGGATATGCCGGTGGTATGATAGGTGATGCTTCGTATTTGGTGGCTAATGGTTGTTCGGTGGATGTGAAAGTGACAGGATATGGATTTACTGGGGGAATGGTAGGTTCTGCTTTCGAAGGTTCTTTTGAGAATTGTACCGTGAGAGGGACGGTGAACGGTTCTTGGACTGTTGGTGGATTTGCCGGCGTTTTGTATTGTTCTGTAAAGGCAAAGAATTGCGTTTCATATGCCAATGTCGAATCCAATGACTGGAGATGTGGTGGATTTTCTGGAGTTTTGGAAGGTTGGGACGAAGACTCAAGGGTTGTGTTGGAAGGTTGCTCGGCACAAGGAAATGTGAAGTCTACTTGTCCTCAGCGAGTGGGTGGATTTGCCGGTTGGTGTACTTACCTCACGGCTACGGATTGTTCGTTTACAGGACAAATGAATGTGGTTGTAGGTGTAAAAAATACTGTTGCGGCTTTTATCGGAGAAGATGCAGGATATATTCAAACGAAATCTTGCTGGTATAATGCGTCAGGTTGCTCAGACTTACCCACTGTGGGTGGTGTAGGCACCTCTTCTTCTCACGATATAAAAGCAGTGGAATAAATAGAACAATTATTAAAAAGAACATTCGATATGAAATACATAAAAAATACATTGGTTTTCTTTGCTTTGATTGCGGGGCTTGCTGCTTGCAGTAGCGAACACGACAATTTGCAGGAATACGGAAATTATCCGCAAGACGGGGTGGTACGCATCAGCTCGATGGTGACAAAGGCTTTCTCACGTGCTTCCACGCCTTATGCCGGAAATACATTGGGACTTTGCCTTGAATATGGCGTTGGTGATAAATACAATACCGACATGGTGCGCTGGAATAATGTCAATGGCTCTTGGAAAGCTTCCAGCCAGATGTTGTGGAAAAACGCTACCGATCCGGTAAACGTGTATGCCTATGCACCTTTTCAAGTGAGTGCCACCGATGTGGAAAACTTGCCTTTTGCCATTGTTCCCGACCAGACTTCAGGTACTGAAGCAGCCGATTTGGTGTATGAATACATTTCGGGGTTTGTCCCTTCTACCGACTTGGATGCGAATACTCAGGCATTGAGCATAGATTTTAACCATGCCTTGGTAAAGCTTACCGTGAACATGATTTATGGAAACGAGTTTGATGGAAAGAACTTAACTGTAAAGAGCGTGAAACTCAACCAGACGGCAAGTTACATAAACTTTAATCTGACTACGGGTGAGGCTGTTATAGCTCCTGGCTACCAACCGCAAGACATATTGATGTATAAAGTGGCAGACGACAAGTATGAGGCCATATTTTATCCGTCGCAAGGGCAACAGCCGGGTGAGAAGATGATAGACGTGACCATGAGTAACGATAAAATCTATCAATACGTGGTTCCGACTTCCGGGCTTAACTTGGAGGCAGGCAAGGCTTACGAGATGAACTTGAGAATTGGTAAGGATAAAATGTTAATTTCTAACAATTTGTCTATTAATCCATGGGAGCCGGCAGAAGATTTAACCGGTGGTGAAGCCGAAAAAATATAGTAGACATACAGTTTTTAATATAGCGGACTCGAATAAGTGTTCATAAAAATAAACAGACCGCCATGGATGTGTATTCCAAGGGCGGTCTGTTTTCTTGTAAAGTAGCGTAAGTATATCCGCTGGCAATACGATGTGTACCAAGTTCAATTTTACTCTGTTATATATGTTTCAAAAAATTTTCTCCATTCACTCAATTCATGGAAATTTTCCTTGTAAAAAAGTTTGAAATCATCCATATTATTCAAACTTGCTGAAAGGTTGTCAGAACTTTCATGTCCATACATTCGAATTGGATCTACTGCAACTCTGATGTTCTTTTTCATAGCAATAAATTCAAGTTGAAGATGAAGGTGTGGAGTGTACTTGAATTTATGTCCGCTACTCCCTATCAAACCTATTATTTCATGTTGCCCAATTGCTAAATTTGATAGAGGTATATCAGTACAAATGAATCTGCGTAAAAACTTCTGGAAACATGAAAACTCCACGTTCACAGTCTTACAATGCATATATAATGAATGCAATACAAAACCATCCTCAGTAATAATATGAGGGTGGCGTATCACAATGTAATTGCCATTTATGTTTGCATATCCTGAATAATCTAATAGGCCCTTTTCAATAGGATTAAAGGGAGTTGTTTCAGGAGAATTGATGTCAATTCCTATATGAAAATAGTGAGGAGATCCTATAACTGGATGCCACCGCATCCCAAATCTTCCAAAATAAGGATTAATTAATTTTTCAAAATTTGGAACAGGTGCTTTAAACGATATTGTTTTCGCAACTGATGTATAAAAGTCATCCCAGAAAGCAGACTTTTTATCATTCGGTATATAATGTGTCTTTGGCACATTCAATCCTGGTCGTCTTACTATCTTATCTTCTATAGCAGGTAAAATCATAACTTAAAGCTGTTTTGAAATGAATCAAGGATATTATATATGATGTGTAAACAATTCTCACAGATAGTCAATGGCAAGTTATAGAAAAATTATCAATCCACAAGTAAGATTCAGGAAACATTCGATTCTCTTATTTTTCCAATGTGTGGTACCCTTCTTTAGATCGTATGAAATTCAACCTGTCCCTTCCAGACTTACCAGTGGAAATTTTATCCAAACTTCATACAATGTAAAAGTTGCGAATATTTTTCTAATTACCAATACGTTGAAGAATATTTATAATGAGGTATATCCTAAAATACCCCGAAATTCCATCGGGTTAATTTCGGGGCTCAATGAAAGATTATGCTTTATTGCTTCACGGGCAACTGGATCTCTGTCAACCACTCAAGGATGGATTCTTTGTTTCAAATGCCATCGATATAGCAAAAACGATGTCGATCGCTTAGTTCATAACCATTTGCTTTTCATAAACTTCATGCGCATTGGTTTACGATGCAAAAGTAAGCCCTGCCCCAAGGGACGAGTCAAGCGTTTTTGCAACTTTTTTATTTTATCTATTTGAAAGCGTAATTTCCTTTTCTAATCTCCTCTGAATTCTGTTTAATAATGACCGGATAATTATCCCGTGGAACAGTCTGATAACAAAGAAATACACTCGTCCGAACCAGTTATTGTATTTCACAACGGTGGTAATCCGAAGCTCCTGTTTGCCCTCTCGATATTCGCCACACCACATTGAAACGTGAAAATCCAAATGCTTGTCGGGCATTCCCCATATAATTTCATTCATACTTCTATCAGATACAAAATCTGAAAAACGACTTGTGGTATCCAATCCTAACGGTTTGACAATCGTGTTTCTCAATTTCAAGAGCCAATCTATCCAAATAGGGAATTGATTAAATGTCATATTAAAAAAGGCATCAGGTGTAATGCTCTCTTTTGTCATCACCTCTTTAGAGAATGAATCTGAATAGTCCGCGGGCAGATAGTTTGCAAGCAGGCTGTTTGTTGGGATCTCGTTCATATTAATACTCTTTGAATTACGAAGATAACACTTTAGGGCTGCTCCACCTACTTTTTCAGGTGAGCCCATTTCTGTTTGATTCCTAAAAGGAAAAAGCCTGCAAATATTTAATTTACAGGCTTTTCGCTTTCACATTTGGCGGAGAGGGAGGGATTCGAACCCCCGGTACCTCGCAGTACAACGGTTTTCAAGACCGCCGCAATCGACCACTCTGCCACCTCTCCAATGCGGATGCAAATATAGGTATTTTATTTTACTTTCAAAGCGATTTTTGTGTTTTTTTATTCAAGGTATATTTCAAGTAGAAATAACCGCAAACTCCAGCAAACAGGGAACCACCGATGATACCGATTTTGGCTTGGTTTAATAAAATGGCTCCTTCTGCCCCCATTCCCGAGTAGGAAAGGGTGGCGATGAACAGTGACACGGTAAATCCGATTCCACCTAATAAAGATACTCCGAAAAGAGAGTGCGTATCCATTTTGTCGGGCATGGTTAACCAACCGCATTTTATAAAAAGGTAGGTAAACGAGAAAATGCCGATGAGTTTTCCGAGTACAAGGGAAACAAAGATCGTTATCGATACGCCTTCCAGTGAGGCAAGCGTGAAACCTTCGAATGAGATACTGGCATTGGCAAACGCGAAAAGAGGCATGATCACGTAATTCACAAGGGTACGCAGGTCATCATCCATGGCTTGCAGGGGACTAACCACTTTATCCGAGGCCGACTCGATACTTTTTAATATAGAAAGTTCGGAGTTGCTTAATATGATGATCTCGCTTGAATTTTCCGGTAGCCTTTTTAAGCTTTCCCGAATACTATTCACGTACTTGTATATATGTAGTTTCGGACGGGCCGGTACGGTAAATGCCACGATAACTCCCGCGATCGTGGGATGAATCCCGGCATTGATGAACAGGCACCAAACGATAATACCGAAGAATATGAAAAACAATTTATTATGAATCCCTTGTCGTCCGCCGATGTACAAGAGTGCGACAATGATTATTGCGGCAATTAAATACTCCACGGTCAGATGCGAACTATAGAATAGGGCGATAACGATGATTCCGCCAATATCATCCACGACAGCGAAAGCAGTAAGGAAAATCTTCAAACTCAATGGAACTTTCTTACCCAAGAGTGAGAGAACACCTAGCGAGAATGCGATGTCCGTTGCCATAGGAATGGCAGCTCCCCGCATGACTAATCCGGGTTGACCGATCAGACTGAAGAGTAAGACCGGGACGATCATTCCCCCGCAAGCGGCCACTACCGGAAGCAGGGCTTTACGGGGTGACGAGAGTTCTCCGACAAGTAATTCTCGTTTGATCTCTAATCCTACCGAGAAGAAAAAGATGGCCATAAGAGCGTCGTTAATGAAATCCAGTAAGGTCATCGGATGGCCATCATGACGATCAAACAGGTTGAACTCCCCGATCGTGAGTGTGATGTTTTTAGAAAATAAAATATTGTAATATTCCCGTAAAGGAGAGTTTGCGATAATCATGGCGGCAAGAGCCACAAATAAAAGAACTATTCCTCCATTTATTTTCGTTTGAATAAATCTTCTAATGGAGAATTTAAATATTTCCTTAACCATTATCCTGTTTGTTGATTGTCAATATTGTTATGCTACAAATTTAATGAAAGTTATGTAAATTTCAAATAAAAAGCGTGTTTTCTGCACGTCGGGTTAAACCTTCTTCCAATTCGTGTTGGTGATATAAATACCCTGCGTCTTCATAATATTTCGCTTGCTTGGGACATTTCTTGATACATGCCCCGCATTTGATACAGATACCGGTAAATTCTCGTACATTATCATGACTGATAGATCCCATGGGACATACTTCCGCGCAAAGTTTGCAGTTGTCACAGCGGTCGTTCGTGAGTGGTTTCACTTTACGGATGTCTACCGGCTTCCCTTGCCGATCACGAGGGGTGTAATAGTTGCGATAGGGATAAGGGGTTCCGGAAACAAAGACGGGGTGCAAGAGTGTATCTGTTTCGTATTTTTCACTGATTTTCCGTACAAACTCATCCACGGTGTTCAGGTCTCTCGTGTCCGGTCTGTCTTTTGCCAGTATCCGGGAAAAAGAGTGTTCTCCCACGAATGCCCCCGCGGCTATCGTGTGTAACCCGTTGTTTTCAAGAATATCCCGTAATTCGATCAATGCGTCGTCGTAATCCCGGTTTCCGAAAAGCACGATGGGAATGACTAAAGCCCCGTTACCTTGTATCGTGTTCAAGTAGGGTAACAGTATGTTGGGAACTCGTCCGGCGTATACCGGGGTGCCAAACACCACGAGATTGCTGTCCGAGAATTGTAATGTTCGCATTCTTGCCTTGGGTAAGGTAAAATCATATTCTTCGAAGCGAGCCTTTAATCTCTTGGCAAGTCCTTTGGCCGTGGCGGTTGTGATTTTTCGAGTTGTTCCTGTCGGGCTGAAATACACGGCCCGTATCTTATTGATTCTTGTCATGGGTTGTATGATTTGAACCATTCGGCAAAACGGGCAATCCCTGTTTCGAGTGATATTTGTGGAGTGTACCCGTAGTCTTCCTGCAAGCGGGTGGTGTCGGCCCATGTCTGGTAAACGTCTCCCGGTTGCATCCCGACAAACTCTTTACGAGCCTCTTTTCCCAGGTTCTTTTCCAGCAAGTGGACGAAATCCATGAGCTGGACGGGAGTACCGTGTCCGATATTGTATATCGTGGCAGGAGTACCGGGTACATCTTCCCGTGGGATTCCCGCTGTTGACACGATTTTCTCAATGCCGGTCACGATATCCTCGACATAGGTGAAATCTCTGGAAAGATTTCCGTTATTGAATATGCGGATTACCTCGCCGTGTTGAATGGCGTTGGCAAAAAGCATGGGAGCCATGTCCGGGCGTCCGAAGGGGCCGTATACCGTGAAGAATCGTAATCCGATAGTTTGTATGCCGTAGAGATGAGCATAGGCATTTGCTATCAATTCGTCGCTTTTTTTCGTGGCGGCATAAATGCTGATTGGGTGATCCACGGTGTCCGTTTCCTTGAAAGGAACAGATTGGTTGTTCCCATACACGGAAGAAGATGAGGCATATATGAATTTTTTGCAATTTGTCTTTTTGCAGGCTTCCAGTAGATTGATGAATCCCATGATGTTGCTTTGCACGTAACTTTCCGGGTGTTTTAGGCTATACCGCACTCCGGCTTGTGCGGCAAGATTCACCACGCAATCGAAAGCATGGGTGGCGAATAATTTGTGGATGGCCTCGGTGTCACACAGGTCCAACTGGCAGAACGTGTAATTCGTGTTCCGGGAAGATACGATTTCTTTACCGGGGACGGGATGGTCTATGCCACAGGCGTGCAGTCGATCATGCTTCAAGGCGACATCGTAATAATGATTGATCGAATCGATTCCATAAACGGTGTGCCCTGCATCCAGTAGCTTCTGAACAAGATAAAAACCAATAAAACCCGCTGTTCCTGTAACTAAGACATTCATAATATCTGTTTTACGTTTTTAATACAATTTTTACGGCAACAAAAATACAAAATTACTTCATAAGTTTGCGTCCTTTCGGGGGGTTGTCCCGCGTGAAGTCCGGTATTTACGAGCCGAAAATGTCGGGCTTCAGTTCCACGGGTACGATCTGGTTTGCCAAGGCAGGATCGTAGGGTATTTCCACTCGGATGTAATTGTCCGTGAAGCCACCGATCGATCCGGCAATATCGCTTTCTTCAAATAGCACCGGGCGGGTTTGCCCCACGTGTGCCATGTAGAAATCGTGTAACTTTTGTTCGGAAATATCGAGGAGTGCATTCACCCGGCGATGCTTTTCCACTTGTGGGACGATATACGGGATGTCCAGGGCTTTTGTTCCGGAACGCTCCGAATAAGGGAACACGTGTAGCTGGGAAACATCTAGTCCGGCAATGAATTGTCGGGCATCTTCGAACGCTTCCGGCGTTTCTCCCCGCATTCCTGCGATCACGTCCACCCCGATAAAGGCATCGGGAATAAGTGTTTTGATCTCCTGCACTTTCTCGGCAAAAAGTTCTCGTTCGTAGCGTCTCCTCATTAAGTGTAGCACTTCGTTACTTCCGGATTGAAGAGGTATGTGAAAGTGGGGCATGAAACGCCGGGAGGTGGCCACGAAACGAATGATGTCATCTGTCAGCAGGTTGGGTTCGATGGAGGAGATGCGAAAACGCTGTATCTCTTCCAGTTCGTCCAGTCTCCGTACCAAATCGAGGAATGTTTCTCCTGTTTCTCTTCCGAAATCTCCTGTATTTACTCCCGTGAGAATGATTTCCTTGATACCCTTGGAAGCCACGTCTCGGGCAGCCTTGATCACGTCTTGAATGGTGGCACTACGGCTACGTCCACGAGCAAAGGGGATGGTGCAGTAAGAACAGAAGTAGTCGCACCCGTCTTGAATTTTCAGAAAGCACCGGGTCCTGTCACCGTACGAGTAGGCAATATCGAAGTTCTTGACTCCGAAAATATCGCAGGAATGCGGTTCGTGTCGTTCCTGCTCTTCGAGGTGGTTCAAGTAGTGAGCCACGTTGAACTTGTCACGTGCGTTGAGTACCAGGTGAACACCTTCGATCTTCATGATTTCCTGTGCTCGAAGTTGGGCATAACAACCGACCACAACAATGTAGGCCCCGGGATTTCGGTGGATGATTTTTCGAATCATCTGCCGTCCTTTCTTCTCTGCAATATCCGTGACACTACACGTGTTAATCACGAATATATCCGCCCCATCTTTTTCTCCCACGGTCACGGCTCCTTCTTGTTCGAGGCTGTGCTTGATGGTGGATGTCTCGGAGAAATTCAATTTGCATCCCAACGTGATATATGCCACCTTCTTCCCAACAATATTCATATGCGATCTACTTTAAATTTGCTAGTGAGGGGCAAAGATAGAGTTTTTTCATTTTTTATCCATGAATTCCTCGTATAAAGCTACGGAACCATAATGCCATAATTTCGTGTTTTCTTTTTCTAAGGCTCTGTAAGTGTTGGAATGATAGAATTGTCGGATAGCATCTATAATTGAACCGCCATGTTCTTTTATATACAGTTGTACAAAAAGGCTGACTTTAGAAGGTATTAACAAGTAAAGATTTTTATCTGTAATTTCTCGGTTCATTTGAATATCTCCTTTACTTTTAGAAAGGTTAAGTATGATAGTGATCGTTTCGTGTGAAACAGGTATTGATCCACTAAAAGATATGTCTTGAGTTCTTGAATTAGTTCTTGTTTATTGAGTAAACCACCTTCATACAGTGCGAAGGCTGCATAAACACGATCGTTTGCAACCGGACCGTGAACAATATCGTAATTGTGGCGATAATCTTTGTTCGTTCGGTTTTCCATTACGAAATCCAACCATTCTTCAGTGGGTTCTGTAAAACGCAATACGTTTAATTTTTCTGTAGAAGATAAATCGAATTCGTATATATTAACAATCCCTTTTTCATTCCTTTCTCTAATTTTTCGTTTTACCCATAGTTCTGCTTGTTCTTCGGAAGTTGTGGTATAGAATCCCATTCCGTAGTCCAATGTTCGGTTAGCTAGTCGGATTTGTGGTTCTTTCACGATTTCTAAACTACCATGGTATAGTTTCATTGATTTGCCTTTTTTTGTTTTGTAATGTATTCTTTGATTTCTTCCATCAGCCATTGTTGGCTTTGTGTGTGTAATACTTCAAAGTTATCCGATAAATATGATAATACATTATATTTCTCGAACAAGCAGATTGTCTCTTCACCAGATAATCCTTGTTTCATTTTGTATTGTTCAATACAAAATGAAAGGAAATAGGCTATATCTAATTTTTTTTTATCCATAATAATGTTGTTCTCTCGAAATCATTTGCTTACCATGTGTTCGTACATTTGCAAATGTACGAAATTTATAATGAATGAGAGCATGGAAATTGGAGTTTTGACTCTTTTGTCCATGTTTTTCATTTTTTGAACCACTCTCTTTCAGTGTATGAACGTCATGGGTATAAAATGAAAAATCTTTTTCTATCTTTGCCCAAAGAATAGAAAAAAGCCAATGAAATACTACGTTATTGCGGGAGAGGCCTCGGGTGATTTGCATGCCTCTAATTTGATCAAGGGATTGAAAAAGTTTGATACGGATGCGGAAATCCGCGGATGGGGAGGTGATTTGATGCGGGAGGCCGGATGTGAGATCGTTCGTCATTACAAGGATACGGCCATCATGGGTTTCTTGACCGTCTTGAAAAATCTGGACAAAATCAAGGCGAATATCGAGGCCTGTCACCAAGATATTCTGGCATGGCGGCCGGATGTCGTGATTCTCGTGGACTACGGTGGTTTTAATCTCCGGGTGGCTAAATTTATCAAGGAAGCGGGCATCCCCGTATTCTATTACATCTCCCCGAAGATTTGGGCTTGGAACACGGGACGGGTAAAGAAAATCAAGCGGCTGGTGGACCGGATGTTCGTGATTTTCCCGTTTGAGGTAGATTTTTATGCCCGCTATGATTATCCCGTGCAATATGCCGGCAATCCGTTGGTAGACGCTATTCACGATCGTCCTTGCAAGGACGAAACCTTCAACGAGTTCGTGCAGGTAAATGGCCTTTCCGGTAAACCGATTATCGCTTTGGTGGCGGGCAGTCGTTCACAGGAATTGAAACACGTGTTGCCGAAAATGCTGACCATGGTGAAACATTTCCCCGACCACGAGTTTGTGATAGCGGGGGCTCCTTCTATGAGTGACGCGGATTATGCTCCTTATTTGCAGCATGTAAAAGTGAGGATTGTTTACGGGCAAACCTACCGGTTGGTGCGACAGGCCCGTGCGGCGCTCGTTACTTCGGGAACGGCCACGCTGGAAACCGCTATTTTGCGGACACCCCAGGTAGTTTGTTACAGCGGGGAGGGGGGGGCGTTGAGTTATTTCCTGTTTAAGACCTTCGTTAAGGTGAAATATATCTCGTTGGTAAACCTGATTGCCGGGCGGGAAGTAGTCACCGAGTTGTTGATGCAGAAATTGAACGAGAAGAATCTGTTGAGAGAACTATCGCGTATTATTTCGGATGGGAAAAAACGGAATCAAATGCTGGCAGGATACGACGAGGTGAACCAAAAGTTGGGCAATGCCGGGGCATCCGAGCGATTTGCCCGCGTGATGATTGACGAGTTATCCCGCTTTCGAGAGTAAATGGATATCATAAACTCCTTTCGTTTTGTCGGAAAAGGAAACGTTGTCCGTCAAAGTACGGTTCGATGAGCTCGAATCGTATAAACTTGGCTAACGTGTTTTCGGCCTTCGGGCGGGGAATCTTTGCCAAACGACAATACTGATTCAGTGTAATAGAGTCGTGTGAAGAAAGGTAATCCAATAGCACCTGTTCCGCTTCCGTGTAATGTACGAATGCACCTTTGGGGGTTCCGGCCTGTTGCCATACTTTGATATGCACGGGCGTGGCAAGTATGTTTTCATCCAGAATCCGGATGTAAGCCCACCAGTGGTTATCGTGATCCTTGGCGTAATAGGGCTTTTGTTCACCCGGCGGAACGATGACTTCGAGAACCGTACGCCCTTCCACGATGTGTACGTGCATTTCACAATCAATTGATGGTTTACAATAAAGCTTCGCGGCGGCCTCGATCATGTACACCTCCTCTTCCGAGTGTACGCCGGCAATCTTGCCGTTATCCTTTACCCCCACGAGCAAGCGTCCCCCGTCCGTGTTGGAGAATGCGGAAAGAGATTTGGCGATCTTGCGGGCATCGGAAATCTCGAACTTGAAATCCTGTTGCTGGTGTTCTCCTTCTGCTATCCGGTCGTGTATATAGTCGGTTTTTGATTGAATCATAGTTTGGTCATTTTTCTTCGCTTGCAAAGATATTGTAATCGGATGGTATTATCAACAAGCTACCCCCTCCAACTTTCCCTTACACAGGGGAGTTGGAGGGGGTAGGGGAGGTAGTCGTTAAAAGACTGACTTGTTAGACACTCCCATCCGGTGGTATGGATTAATTTCCCAAAAAGAATCTCAAATCATCATCCACCGTTGTGATTCCGGCAATCCCGAATTTTTCCACGAGCACTTTCGCCACGTTGGGAGAAAGGAATCCGGGCAAAGTCGGTCCGAGGTGGATGTTTTTCACGCCAAGATAGAGCAGGGCTAACAACACGATGACAGCTTTCTGTTCATACCAAGCGATATTGTAAACGATAGGTAATTCATTAATGTCTTTTACCCCGAAAATCTCTTTCAGTTTCAAGGCAATGACCGCTAGAGAGTAACTATCGTTACATTGTCCTGCATCCAGTACTCTCGGAATACCGTTAATATCCCCGAGGGGTAGTTTGTTGTAACGGTACTTGGCACATCCTGCGGTAAGGATCACCGTGTCTTTCGGGAGTTTTCGGGCAAACTCGGTGTAATACTCCCGGCTTTTCATCCGACCGTCACATCCGGCCATGACGAAGAATTTGCGGATAGCCCCGGACTTCACGGCCTCCACGATCTTGTCTGCCAGTGCAAACACTTGATTGTGGGCAAATCCACCGATAATACTTCCGCTTTCGATGGCTTCCGGTGCCGGGCATCTTTTAGCGTGTTCGATGATTTCACTGAAATCTTTCGGTTGTCCGGGCTTGCGCTCGATATGTTTGAACCCGGGGAATCCTGTCGATCCGGTCGTGTACACCCGATCCTTGTAATTTGCATCCGGATGTGGGGGAACGATACAGTTCGTGGTAAATAGCATCGGACCGTTGAAATGTTGGAATTCATACACTTGTCTCCACCAGGAGTTCCCGTAATTCCCGGCGAAATGTTTGTATTTCTTGAATGCCGGATAGTAGTGGGCGGGAAGCATCTCGCTGTGGGTGTAGACGTCCACTCCCGTGCCTTCCGTTTGTTCCAGAAGTTCATACAGGTCCCGCAGGTCGTGACCGCTGACAAGGATACCGGGATTTTTCCGTACACCGATCTCTACTTTCGTGATTTCCGGGTTCCCGTAAGTATCCGTGTTCGCTTTGTCGAGCAGGGCCATGGCGTCAACACCATTTTTACCGCATTCCAATACCATTTGCACGAGTTGATCGGCCGACAGCGGAAGCGTCGTGGCTACCAACCCCCGGTCAATAAATTCGTAGATGGATGGGTTCTCGTGCCCTAAATTATGGGCGTGTTCCGTGTAAGCCGCCATCCCCTTCATCCCGTAGGTAAGCATCTCTCTTAAAGAACGGATATCCTCGTTTTCAGTGGAGAGAACTCCCACGTGTCCGGCTTTCGATTCCATTTCTTCCAGCGTGTCGGCCGTCCAAAAGGCTCCCTCGAAAGTAATCTTTTCGGGATTCCCGCCTTTTTCAAGGAAAGTTTGTTTTAACTGTTCTCGTAATTTGATGGCCTCTTTGATTTTTTCCACGAAACGTTGCTTGTCAAAGTTCGCGTTCGTGATCGTCATAAACAAACCGTCGAGGATAAAGCGATCAGCCGAATGGTCAACGGCATCAAGGGCTCTGAGTTGCACCCGGTAGTGGGCGATACCTTTCAGAACGAATAGCAGTAAATCTTGTAAATTGGCAACGTCCGATGTTTTTCCGCATACGCCGCGGACCGTACATCCGGTTCCTTTTGCAGTTTCTTGGCATTGATAACAAAACATTTTTTCCATGGTCTAGTGTATTTGATAAATAACTTCTTTCATTGTTTGTCGCGAATGTACGTGAGCAACAAAACAATAGTTGTAATATAAATTACAAACGTGAATTTAATTTTCAATAATTTATACGAGCGAGGATGAAAAAGGTTAAAAGTGAGATAAGGTCTTAAAGAAGAAAATGATACATTTGTATATCATTAAAAAGATGACAGACAATGGATATAGCACGACTTTTCGATTGCCCTTTATGCCTGGGAATACCCGAACGGGAAAGGGAACAATTTTTAGAAGGATTGGATTATAGCGTGAAGAGCTACATGAAAGGAGACGTGGTTTTCCGGCAGGGCGACGTGTGCCGTTTCCTGTATATTTTGTTGGAAGGGGAAGTCGAGGCGGAAATGACGGATGATTCGGGAGCCATGTTGCGGATCGAGACCATTCGGGCACCGAGAGCGCTTGCCCCGGCATTCCTCTTTGCCGAGGACAATCATTTCCCGGTGACGGCAACCGTTTTGGAAAAGGCCGACGTGTTTATCGCCGCGAAAGAATCCGTGTTCCGACAGATGGGACGTTATGAAAGTTTCCTGCGTAATTTCCTGTCTGTAAACGCGAACCGGACAACTTTCCTCACCGGACGTTTGCAATTTCTGTCATTCAAAACAATTCGAGGAAAATTGATCCATTATATTCTGGAACTAGCCTCACCCGATAAGAAAAAAGTGTTGTTGGAAAAGTCACAGCAAGAATTGGCCGAGTATTTCGGGGTAACTCGTCCGGCACTGGCCAAAGTGTTGTACGAACTGGCTGACGAGGGAATGATTTCCGTGAATCGTCGGGAGATCATCATCCTGGATCGGGAGAAAATGCGGGGGGCCTTGAATTAACCGTTACGCTGTCCGCTACCACCTCCGTCTTCCCCTGCCTAAGGAGTAGTACCCCAAAAGGGATGGGAAGGGAGAACAGAGGAGGTGCTGGCACTCTAGCCAAAAACGGAGAGTATCCCAACTCTCCCCCTGTGTAAGGGGGAGTTGGAGGGGGTAGTAACGAAAGGAGTTCTATCCGAAAAAAGAGTTTTTTCCCCCCTTCCAAATTACTTACTTCTTTTTTGCCAACCGTTCATCCAGCCAAGCTTTCAACTCGTGCTTATCTTTTGCTTTTCCCACGATTTTTCCATCGGGGTCGATCAGCATGAGCGTTGGCAAATAGGGTATAGCGTATAAAGTAGCTATTTTGGCAGGTCTATTGCGGATAGGGAATTCATCGATGACTTGCAGCCAGGGAAGTTGATCTTCTTCCAACGCTTTCAGCCAGTTGTCTTTCCTGCTATCATTCGTGATCCCGAGTATTTCAACTCCTTTTTTGTGGTATTCCGCGTATAGTTTTTTCATTTCAGGGAAAGAAGCTCTACAAGGACGACACCAAGAAGCCCAGAAATCCAAAATCACGTATTTCCCTCGCAAATCGGACAAGGATAATTTCGTTCCATCGGGCGTTTCCAACGTGAAGTCTGGAGCTGGCATACCCGGTTGCACCCGAATTCTTGCAGCGATTTCTTCTCTAACATCTTCAGCAAATGAACTGTTCTGTACTTTAGGCGACAAGGCATTAAATACCTGTTCCAACTCTGCCAGTTCCATATTATTTTGAAGGAAGTTTAGATAATATGCCACTGATTCTACCGTATCGTTTTTCAATATCAGTTCTTTCTGTTGTTTCTGCACCTCGTTATTGAATTGTTCGGTGATCGCCTCGGTTTCTGCTTGATATTTGTAGAAGGCTTCTTTGTCCTCCCCATTCCGGAGTTCATTCAATTTAGCTTGAACTTTTGCGTATTCCTTAAAGCGAGGTTCTTGCATCAACTTTTGGCGAATGTTACTGATTTTCTGGAATACTTTTTCATTTAGTGAACCTGTCACTTGAACATTCGGTATATTCCGGTAGCCGTATTGATCGATAACGTCAGCCCATTTACCGGCAAGAGTAAGCGGGTTGTTCTCTCCAATGAAACCCAAGGATGCCGGTTGCTCTTTATCCGGGCAAACTTGAATACTGATCCAGGAGGGAGCTTCTAATTTTCCCGTGAAAGTAAAGACCCCGTTTTTCATCTTTACCGTGTCACCCGTTGTGGGTTCTTCTCTCCCGACAGGGAGTGTCAGAATGGCAACGCCATTCCCTGCACCTTCAATGTTGCCTTTGATTTGATAACCCTCCGTGTTGGATTGACAGGCTACAACCGTAAGCCCGATTAATCCGATAAATGTCATTTTGTTCATTTTCCAAATATTTCAATTAGTTTTTGATCCAAGTTTTCATGAGGTTCACCACCACCGCCGTAGCGGGCGATAATGTTTCCGTTTTTGTCGATTAATATTTTGGTTGGTAGGGTATGGATCCCGTACCATTCTCCGATATCCTCACTTTTGTCATATCCCGTTGCCGTGTGTTTCATCCCGCTTAACACGTGATGGAAATGTCCGATTCCATCTTGTTCAACAGCTTGACGCCATCTGTCAGGAGAAGAGTCGTCGGATGCGATGCACACGATTTCAAGTCCCAGCGGGGCATATTTCTCGTGTAAGGCTTTCAAGTGCGGGTTACCCTTGCGGCAGGGAATACACCAACTGGCCCAGAAATCCAAAATGACATATTTTTTGCCTTTCAGTTCTTCAAGATTAAACATTTTGTCGTTAATATCTTTCCGGCTGAACATGATTGCGGGACTACCGGGAGAACCTTGTTTCAGTTTTTTTATTTCTTCTGCAATCTCTTTACCCGAACGACTGTTTTTTACTCGTTCCGTCCAATGATTGTAAGCACTTTCAACTTGATCGACAGGTAACGACATCAACCGGAACCGCATGAGGTGAGGGGATAAATAAGAGTCTGTATGGGTTCGGATAAACTCATCCGTGATTACCTCCATACGTTCATTGTAAGGTTCAAATTGTTCGCGGATGGCAGCGGCCTTTTCATGATCTTTTTCTGCCATGTAAGCCTCCGTAAGTGGTTGCATCTCTTCCCTGATGGGTGCTTGCTGACGATTTAACTCTTGCTCCTCGTCGTTTGTCTTCGAGCCGGAGAGCTTGAATTGCTTGAATGCACCAAGGGTTATTTCCAAGTGCATATCGGTAGCTTCAATCCAAAAATTCGTGAGATTGGGGTCGTCCATGCGATTGATCGTGGAATCCAAACATAAAAAGACATTTGTCGGTTCGGAGATCATGCCTTCCAGTTTAAACTTCCCATGTTCTACCGGAATCGTCTTTTTTAGGTATTTTTCATGATTATCCGTGTAGCCGAAAAAGAGGCTTCCGGAAGTCATTCCTTTAATTTCTCCATGGATTGTGAACTTGTTGTTTTGTGCGTGGAGTGTTGTTACACCTAGGAATAGGATAAAAATTGAGATTAAAATTTGTTTTTTCATGTGCGTTTTATTAGTGTTTCCTATATCAAAATTTTAAGTAATATAATGAAGGTATTAGTATCTAAAATGATCTCTTCTTGTCATCCAACCTGTTAATTGACAATGAATATCATTCCCGTAATCATATTCCGGTAAAAAAGTACGCATCAAAACAATAGGGGTGGTGTCATAAGGAGATTTGGGATAAAGAGTGATAGTCACTTTATAGTAAAATTTACCAGATCCCATACCAGGGGTTCCTGTAAAAACGGGAATGCCCGGAATCACGGGGGGATGTCCTAATATGCCATCGTATAAATCATAAAACTGTCGTTCTGTTAATCCTCCCCAGCCTTCTGTGCCACAAGAAACGAATCCTCTTATATTTTCGACTTTTCCCCTTAAGTGTAAAGAACCATCAAAAACCATAATAGAAGTATCGGTATAAAACTGTTCATCGCTTCCTTTCATTCCGTAACACCAATTCTCGTTTTGGGAAAAATCATTTAAACAAAAAGGATTATAGTATTGAGGTTTTTTATTTTTTTCCTCAAAGATGCATCGAATTTCTGTATCGTAATGTTCAATTAACTCTAAAACAGTTGGATTTATTTTAATTTTTAGTGAGTCAGGATAGAAATAGTATAATTCTTCCTGATGAAAATTATAGAGTTCATATTTATTGTATTGCGAGTGTGGTGTATTGTTCGATAATCCCCATAAGGTTTTGGGGTATACGTGAATTTTAGGTAATTTTTCAACGCCCCATACACCAAGAGGTTTATCGTAAGATGGCAAAAATGAATCATTTGAATTTTTTACACAACCAGGTAAGGGGTTATTGGCTAAAGGTAAAATGTTGGGAGTATTTAATGATTCTATATTTCCACTTAAAGTAACATTACCTAGCGTTGTTATTTGAACACTACTACTATAGGTATTGTCTTGTTTACCGACAAGGGAACCTAAGAACCACTTTGCTCCACTTGATACGAGGGAAGAAACACCACCGTTTATAATATTGGTCACTGTTTTTCCTAATGAACTTTTTTCTAATTTTTTTTCAACGAAATTTTTCGCACCATTTCCCACAGCTTTAGATGCGTTATTCACCCAGTTTGGATATTGTGAGCCTAATTGAGTTACAATTGTGCCGTCTGATTCTAAATTAATAGCACCATGTAAATCAATATTGCCATTGGTTTTGTTGTATGCGCTAATACTAAACTGAGAATTTGTATTCTTTATTTGATCATCATAAGCTAATTCGACATCGAAACAATTCCATCCTCTTGCTACAGATTTAGATGGAACAACAGTTAGATTTGTCACATAGACACTTGGATTGTTGAAACGTTTAGAGATTATCAGACTATTAGAGCCGATGCCATTAAACAGAGATGTAGAACTGTTTAATGTTACTTTCCAAAAAGTTGTACTTGCTATTGTTACATCATAATTGTTGTAATAGAAGGTTCTTAATATACCAGTAAATTTATTATAGAAGATGATATAATTTTTACCTATTTCTCCCGGTGAAATATTTATACAATAATTGTATACCATTTCCCAACCATCTTCTGGTCTATAGTCATGTAGCATATAAGAAGGAATTTGAGTACTTGCTCCATTATACCAAGGCAATGTTACTGGAGTATTTATTCCCAATAGAGAAATATTTGTTGTATCCCACCATTTAAATACAGGAGAAGTTATTGGGGTTATGGAACGAGAGCACAAATTTGAGTCCATGCTGTTTTCACTTACTATAAGATTCTCATGAAAATCGCATGAGAAAAAGATATATAGACAGAGGAATAGAAACCAATTTTTCATACCATGTTGTTTTAATTATTCAAAGTAGAATGTGAAACTTTTTTTTTCTGTACAATAATACATGTAAGAAAGATCATTTAAATGAAAGTAATGAGTATCTCCTCCATTATCTTTTACAATTAAAAAAGGGACTTCTATCTCAAAAATAATGTCTTTAAAAAAATAACTGGATGATGGTGCTCTATAAATAGTAGCTTTATTTGTCTTGTAATTTAAAATTTCATCAGCTATTAATTCTGCATCACTTTTAGGAAATACGATCGGATCGTCATCTTTATCGCAAGCTGTAAAGAATGCAGTTATAATAATTAGGATCATTAATTTTCTCATAATTAGATATTTATTATTTTAGAGTAGGTGGATAACAACTAAATAATCATGACTGTTTATCGTCACTGTTACTTAGCCGTTATCCTTATTCCTTGATTTATCTTTTGATAAAAAATTCGTTTATTCTAAGTTTGATTAAATCTTACTGTATCCCGGATTTTGATCCCCAACTGTAGGATTTTTTTCAAATTCATCTGCAGGGATGGGGAGTATGATGTAATTTTTCTCTCGTATGGCAGGTTTCACTTTCAAAATGGTTTCTATCGGGAAACGGATCAGCGCACTCCACTCGATACCATCTTCGAACATGAGATTCTTTACCGTTTCTTTGTAAATCTCGAATAGTAGTTCATCCCGGTCTGTAATAGCATCAAGTTTCGTGAAATCTGTTATCCCCGCATGTTCCATGATGGTTTTCAAAAGCTCTTTTGCCTCGTCGATATCTTTTCCTCCGCGAACCATGGCTTCGGCTTTTAGCAAATACATTTCGGTCAAACGCATGGCGTAACACTCCTCGATCTTATCCCCGACATATTTTGTAATGGCATAAATAGTGTCCTTGTCGTTCAACTTGCCGATGATCCACTCTTCCCGCGGGTCATCTTTTAATAATTCCAAGAATAAAGGGGTGGCCTTGTATTCGGTGCTGTTGTTGTACAAATAAGTATCGTGGCGTTTGACTTGATTAGCCAAAGGTTGAATTCCCAACATGACTTCTTTGCTTGTCAAACCTTTTTCTTGAAAAATATCCCGTACGTGTTCTTCCAGTTCATAGGGGCCATGCTCGATGATATCGCTCGTTAGCGAGATCACCTCTTCGTAATCAGTCGTTTCTCCCCGCATGATTAACACTCTGGATTTTAATGCTTTTGCGATCCAACGGTTTCCATAGATGTTTTTGTTTTCCAGCGGGGTGTTCTTGATGGCTTCTTCCAAATCCTCCAAGATCAATGCATAAGTTGCAGCCACGTTGCTTCTTTGCTTGGCGATATTGTCGGGAGTGATAAATTCATCCCGTAATAGTGCACCGAACTCGCTTTTCGTGTCATAAAACTGCGTGAAATACCGAAGTAGATTATAATGCCCGAAAGCCCGCATTAATTTAGCTTCGGCGATAATTTCTGCTTTCCGTTCGTTAGTAAACATACTGGCGGGAAGGGGTTCCATTTGAGTGATTACCCCGTTTGCTGCATTAATTAAAGTATAATGATAGCTCCACATACCACTAACACCATAATCTGCTGACGATACTTCTGCATTTTCATCATAAGAACCTCCATACGTCCGGGTGATATAACCTGAAAGATAGGCAGGAGTTATTTCTTGGGCATAACCCCATAATATACTGGGTGTATTCCGATCATCCCCTCCTTGTGCAAAACGGTAGTACACGCCATTCAACGCTACTTCCGCACTTTTTTGATCCACAATCACGTTCCCGACAACTTTTGATTGTGTCGGTAGGGCATTCAACTGGTCGTCGCAACTCATTTGTGAAATGATGCCCAGAAAAGACAATATATAGATAATAGCTTGTTTCATAATTCTATTTTTAGGATTAGAAGTTAATTCTTATTCCAAAAGTGTATGATTTCACCGTGGGATACGTGCTGACATCCCGTCCTCCACCGATAACGCTGGTCGGGTCATCGCTGACTTCCGGATCCGGACCCGGGTAGGACGTGATTGTAAAGACATTGGTGGCCGTCCCGTACACGGAAGCAGATTTGATCCTAATTTTCTTGCAGAGGCTTTCCGGTAGGTTGTAACTTAACGAAAGGGTTTTTAATTTCAGATAAGAAGCGTCGTAAACATTTAAACTACTTAGCATATAGGTAGTTCCCCACATACTCCTTGGTAAATTAGAAGAAGTGTTCGTTTCACTGTAATGATTTAACACCCGTGTACTTCGGTTGGCCAAACTTGACATACCGGAATCGCTCACGTCTTTTTGATAAATTAAATCGTTCCCGTACGAGAATGTGAACAAGGCTGTCAGAGTGAATCCTTTCCATGTGATCGTATTCGTGTATCCTCCGAAGAAATCCGGAGTAGCTTGGCCGATGATGTCTTGTTTCCAGAAACCATCTTCGTATTCGTAAGCGATGTCTCCTAGGTTTAAATAGGGGTCAAAACTTGTCCAATAGGGGAATGCTTTTCTTGCAGCATCTAATTGTGCTTGTGTTTTTATAATACCCGTGGCAACCCTTCCGTAAAGCAATCCCAAAGGTTCACCTTCTTTTACGATGCTAGTGCCTAGGTTTAACGCATCCCGGTTATTGGGATCGGAGAACGGTCCCCCGTTTACATCCAGTACTTTGGATACATTACGGGAAATGTTCAGGCTTCCCGTCCAACGGAACCCTTTTTTACGAATGAAATCCCCGTGAATGTCGAACTCTAATCCTTGATTCCGTATTTTGGCAATGTTAAAAACAACGGTCGAATATGAACTACTAGGAGCTGGAGTCATATTTAGCAGGGTGCCATCTGTTACCTTGTGATAATAACCGAAAGTTCCACCCAAACGTCCGCGCATAAAAGAGAAATCTAATCCAAGATCTTTTTGTACCGTGGATTCCCATTTGATCTTTTCGTTTCCAAGCTGGGTGGGAATTAAAGCATTTTTGTCCCCGTAAGATACCGGACTGTAAAGCGTGCGCCACATGTGATCGCCGATACTTTGCGTTCCGGTTTTACCCATACTTGCTCGAATCTTGATTTCGTCAATCCATTCTGCCATGTTCAGAAAGTTCTCTTCGGAAATACGCCAGGCGACAGCTCCGGAAGGGAAGAAACCGTATTGATTTTCCGGTGCGAACTTCGAGGAGGCATCGGCACGTCCCGTGAAGGTAAACAGGTAGCGGTCCTTCCACACGTAATTGGCCCTGAGGTAGAAGGATAACAATGAAGTGCGGCTTTCCGGGTTTGAACCTCGTACTTTACTTGCCGTGGCGGCCGAGCTTAAATTGTTCAAGTAGTCGTCATCCGGGTACCCGCGCCCGCTGGCAGAGAAGAAATCTTTTCTATGGTCTTCCCATGAAGTTCCGGCCAGCACGTTCAGGCGGTGATCATCATTGAACTCTTTATTATAAGTCAGCGTGTTTTCAAAGAAAACATCCGTGGTTGTCGATTGCGCCTGCGTGCCCATACCTCCTTCGGAATCTTCCCGACCGTAGAATCCCCCGACTTCAACGAAACTCGGCACGTAATTTAATTGATTATAGGTGTTGTAGTTGATCGATACCGTGCTTTTGAATTTAAAATCCTTTAAGAACGTGACCTCTCCCGCTACCGACCCCATGAAAGAATAGGTTTTCGCCCGGTTCGTTCCGGCTGCCACGGCCAATGGGTTTTGATAACCCCGGTAGTCGTTGTTCAAGTCTCCTAGGGCAGCGTATGTCCCGTCTTCGTTATAGGGAGAGATGGTCGGGGGAGCGGTTAACGCCTGTCCGTATATCCCGTTCGTGATGTTGTTTTTCGTGTATCCGAAATTCAAGTTCGTGTACACCCTGAAATAATTGGAGATATCGCTATCCAGGCTGATTTTCCCGGAAATCCTCATAAAGTCGGTTCCTATCAAGGTTCCGTCTTGTCCCGTGTACGAGAGAGAAGTATAATAGCGTGAATTTACCCCTCCTCCGGAGACTGAAACGTCTACATTCTGGGATGTCCCCGTGCGCAAAACCAAGTCCAGCCAATCCGTATCGGCGTCCCCGAAAAAGTTGGGGTCATCCACGATGCGTTGTGCCTTTTCTACCTGGCTACCGCTCATTTCTTTACCTGCCTCTTTCCGTGCGGTAAGGAATCTTTGGGCGGCATCTTTTAAAGCTGATTTATATTGCTCGGCATTCAGAACTTTTTCTTTTATCGGGTTGGTGAAGCCGATGTAGTAATTTAAACTCACTTGAGGCTTACTGTCTTTCCGGCCTTTTTTAGTGGTAATAATCACGACCCCGTTAGCTGCTTTCGACCCGTAGATGGCAGTTGCCGAGGCATCTTTTAATATATCGATACTCTCGATATCGGCAATGTTCAAGCCGGATAAGTTATTCAATCCCCGTGCGAATGCACCTTCCACGCTGTTGTTGAAATCCTCCCCGTAGTTGGCTGCTTCCAGCGGATTGGTAATATCCGATTGCCCGTTGATATAGTTATCTGAAACCACGGTCGGTATACCGTCAATCACGTACAGCGGATCATTCGTTCCCAACAACGAAGCTCCACCGCGGATGCGGATACGAACGGCACCACCGGGAGAACCGTCCGCTTTCACCACGGATACCCCGGAAGCTTTGCCGGCCAACGCGTCGTCCACGCTGATGAACGGTACATCCCTGATTTCCCTTGTTTTCACGGATGAAACTGATCCGGTAAAGTCTTTCTGTTTGGTGGTTCCATACCCCACGACAACCACCTCGTCAACCGCTTTCACGTTCTCCCGCAAAACCACGTCAATCGTATCTTTACCCGCGTAGGCAACTTCCTGTGTCTGCATGCCGACGAACGAGAATACGAGTGTGAACTTTTGACCGATATTATTCGGGATGGAAAGATGGTAGGCGCCATTTGCGTCCGTGGCGGCACCGAATTCCGTGCCTTTTACCTGGATGGTCACCCCGGGCAGGTTTTGTTTTTGCTCGTCCCGCACTTTACCCGTGATTCGAATCGCTTTCACTTGTTGTGATGTTTGGCTTTTTAATTTGGGAGAGATGATAATCACGTCATCTTCAATCATGTAGGATAGTTTCGATCCGGCTAAAAAGACTTGCAGTACTTCTTCGATCGTGGCATCCTTCAATTCAATCTGCTTTGCCGGTAATTGACGGATTTCTTCGTGATTGTAAAGAAACCGGTAATGGGTGAGTTCTTTTAATTGCCGGATCACCATCTCTGCCGGAATCCGGTCAGCTTTGAAATTAATCCTTTCCGTTTGGGCCCTTCCTTCCGCGAATGAGGCTAGGGTGAATCCCATGATCATGATAAATGCTAGTTTCGTGATTCTGTAACTTTTGACAACACTTTTCCTGTTAAGTGACAAGTGTTTTCTGCTTTTTTTCATAACTTTGTCATTTAGTAATTCAACTTTGATTGAGTTCAGCCGGAGTAGGGGTCGAAGTCTTCTCCGGCTATTTTGTATGTTTTAAAATTTTATTCCAGCGTGATCGTTATTGTTTTTCCGTTGATAGTGAAGGATATATTTGTTGTTAATTCAATCATGTGCAACACTCTCTCGATATCTTCGTAGCGGTCTATTTCGCCACTGAAATGCAAGTTCTTGACTTTCGCTCCTGTGAAGAAAATATTTACATCATACCAGCGAGCCAGTTGGGCCATGATATCTTCCAGGTTTTCATTGTCGAAAAGAAATCGTCCGTGACGCCACACGCTTTGTTGGCGGGCGTTTATTTTTATAATGTTTACTTCGTTCGCGGTGTTCAACACGGCTTGTTGATTGGGAACCAACTTGAACTCTTGGTCGTTTACCCGTAACCCGATCGAGCCTTCTTCAAGCGTCGTTTTTTGGTATGAATCGTCCGGGTAAGCTTTCACGTTAAAGGAGGTTCCGTAGACCCGGATATCCGATTTGGAAGTTTTCACGATGAAAGGCATCTTCTCGTCGTGTTGTACCTCGAAATAGGCTTCTCCTTCCAGCTCGACCTCCCGCGTATCGCCGGAGAAAAAAGTCGGGTATTTTAAACGGGTATCCGCGTTCAGCCAGATTTTAGTTCCATCAGCCAGTACGATGGCAAATTCTCCGCCTTTGGGAATGACAAGCGTGTTGGTTATCGGCATCCCGGTAGTTTCGGTATGTTTTAATTCATTGTGATTTACCACCGCGGAGGAGTCTTGTGATAACACGGCTTGCATGTTTTCCTTGATCTCGATCACCTTGTTGTCACCGGTGTACAGCGTTGCCTTGAAACTTCCGGCTTGAATTTGAGCCGCGCGGACAGGAAGCGTGGAAGTCTTTCCGGAATAAAACCAGTAAAATCCGATAGCTAGCAATAGGGCTATCGTGGCAGCAACACTTATTACCCGGTAGCGAATCACCCGGACATGACGCTTTCGGGTTGCTTGCCATTTTTTCCAGTCCTGTTCTAATCCGGCATTCAGACGCTGGTATTGTTCCAAACAGTTTTCCACATTTTGCTTTGATAAAACTTCCCGCACGATTTTCTCATCGCTTGGCTCTTCACCTTTTTCGGACAATGAAACCGGACTTTCCTTCCCGTCGCCTTTTCCCGTGAGGTAGTTCCCGATCTGGATCGCTCGTTTTATCGTTTCTTCAATTTGTGTTCCCATATTTTAGACTTAATTTCATATATGAAACACCTTCATCACGATTTGGATGGAGACAAAAAGTGATTTTTTTGAAGAAAAAATAAAAATATTTTAGTATAGTTTGATAATTAGATTGTTATAAAAATGGGGAAAAGATTACTTTTTGGTTTGTAGGGAAAACGGGATGATCTTTTAGAATGAAATCATGATTATTTTAAACCGTTTTTACGGAGTAATTCTTCTTCATAATTCATCGAGTAGTTCTTTTGCGGTTTTCATTTTTAATTTGCCTTCCTGCGATAGTTTTACTTCTTTCAATCCGGCATCAATCCCCGCGAGAATCTCTTCTTTGCTAATCGTTTCTTCTTCTTTCTTCTTTGTTTTTTTACTCAGTTTGATAAGCAAACGTTTTACTTCATCAAGTACTTGACGGCTGTCGGTGGTCAGTATTTCGCGTGCCAGTTCCGCTTTATAAGCTTCAAGTTCCATGCTTGTCATAGTCAGTTCTCCTTTCTTTATCTAATTATCAATAAACAAAGATATGAAAAAAGCGGATAGTTCTTTGAATCAAGAGAGTAAAATAAATAGTATTTTTAAATATTTCAGCTTCTCTCGTAGTATCGCGTAACTTTTGGCTTTATGGCTTTTCACGGTGGAAACGGCAATTCCCAGTTCTTGGGCGATCTCTTCATTTGACTTTTCTTCCAGGGCGAGTAGCAATACTTTTTGTTCCATTATCGTCAAAGACTTGATCTCGTTGTGAATGATATGAAAGATCTCTTTTTTTATGATCGTTTCGTGCATGAAGTCATCACTTTCGAGATATTGCAAGTTTTCTGCGATATATTTGTTTTGTACTTGTTGATGGCGGATCAGGTTCAGACACGTGTTACGGATTGTTTTGTAGAAAAAGGCCCTTATGGCTATCAGATTGTCGAAATCGTTTCGGGTATCCCAGTATTTCAAAAAAACATCATGTACCACGTCTTTGCATTCTTCTTCTGAAAGTAACAAGTTATTCGCGAAAGAGACAAATAGGGCAAAATACTCTTCGTAAAAGCTTTTCAGTGTCTTTTCTTTCCCGTCTTTTAATTCTTCAACTAGAAGTAGGTCATTTCTTTTCATACGTGTACACGTTATATATTTACAAATATAGGATATTTTTGATTGGATCAACGTATTTTAAAATGTATTTTTGTCCGTGATGAAATATATTGAATGGAATATTGACCCGGTCGCGTTGCGGGTAGGAGGGTTCCCGATCATGTATTACAGTTTATTGTTGATAGCGGGAACCGTGTTGTCCGTGTGGATACTAAAGCGTGTTTACAAGGAAAACGGGATGCCGTGGGAACATCTCCAGGTACTCGTGATGTTGAGTATTACCGGTTTGTTTTTGGGTGCTCGTCTGGGACATTGCCTGCTTTACGAGTACGAGTATTATTTTGCTCACCCGTTGGAAATTTTGCTCCCGATACGGGTGAAAACGGATGGCACTGTCGTTTTTTCCGGTTACCAAGGGATGGCGAGCCACGGGGGGCTTGTCGGGTGGATGATTGCCATGGTCGTTTATTCCCGGCTCACGGGAGAGAAAGTGTTACGGACGCTTGACACGATTGCGTTGGTTTTACCTCTGGCGGCAGGTTTTATTCGTTTGGGAAATCTGGCGAATTCCGAGATTATCGGTGTGGAAACCGACTTGCCCTGGGCTTTTATTTTCGAACGGGTAGATTTAGTTCCCCGTCACCCGGCCCAAATTTATGAGGCCCTGGCTTATTTCTTTACTTTTGGGGTGAACCTGCTCCTTTATCGACGGCTCGGGTTGAATCGCGGTCGGGGGGTGCTTCTGGGGAATACCCTCGTCCTTGTTTTCGCTGCCCGTTTCCTGATCGAGTTCGTCAAGGAACGACAAGTCCCTTTCGAGGATCAGATGCACTTGGACGTGGGCCAGGTGCTGAGTATCCCGTTTATCTTGCTGGGCGTATTCTTGCTGGTGCGCGGGCTGACAGGTTGGAAGAATAGGGGGCAATGATTCACGTGACGTGTGAAGAGGGAGGTTTATGCCTGAGTAAAGTGTGTTTAGTGGGAGATACTACCTGTTATACCTAGTAACCTGCGATCATGTAGTGATTTGAGATGTAATCAAAGCATTATATATGCTAATAAACGTCTATTTTTTCCTATTGTAATAGGAGCGGAATGGGAGGAGAATGGGAGCGGAATGGGAGCGGCTCGCAATGTGATAGGAAGATGATAGATATTTGATATCAATAATTTGTATTATTTCAATAAAATTTGGGAATGAAATGGGGATAAGGTTGATTTGTTAGCTGGTTTCATTTGCTTATTTTCGCGATAGATTTAATTTTGAGTTGCATTTATGAGATTAATAAAAAATTCAAGAAAGCGTATGATGATACTATGGATTGTGTTGTCGATCGTGGCGATGATGGCCATTGTCGGAATTGTTTTCGTGAATCAACCGAGCTTCGGAAGAATCCCCCGGGGAGAACGGTTGGCAAGGATTGAACGTTCGCCGAATTACCGGGACGGGGCTTTTCGCAATATACATGAAACTCCTTTAATGACCTCGGATAAGGGACGTTTGCAGGGGTTGCTGGATTTTCTTTTTAAGGATAAGACCGGGTTGCAACCGGACACGGCGTTGACCGTGGTGAAAACGGATTTGCGGCAGATCGACCCGGGGGAGGAGGTGCTGGTGTGGTTCGGGCATTCGTCTTATCTGATTCAAGTGGATGGGAAACGGGTACTCGTGGACCCGGTGTTCTGCATGGCCTCCCCGGTGTCTTTTATTAACAAGCCGTTCAAGGGAACGGACGTGTATCACCCGGAGGATATGCCGGATATCGATTATTTGGTTATTTCGCATGATCATTGGGATCACCTGGATTATCAAACCGTGCGGGCATTGAAAGACCGCGTCGGGAAGGTGATTTGCGGTTTGGGTGTCGGTGAGCATTTCGAGTACTGGGGATTCGATCGGGAGCGCATCGTCGAGTTGGATTGGGAGGATGAGGTCCGTTTGGATTCCGGTTTTGTGGTGCATTGTCTGCCTGCCCGCCATTTTTCGGGGCGGGGACTTGCTGCCAATAAAACGCTGTGGGCCTCGTTCCTGCTTGAAACGCCCTCCCGGAAGATATACTTGGCTGGAGATGGCGGTTATGATACACATTTTGCCCGGGTCGGGGAGCGTTTCCCGGGGATCGACTTGGCCATTCTTGAGAACGGGCAGTATAACGAGGGATGGAAGTATATCCACCTGATGCCTGATTATTTGACGCGGGCGGCCTTGGACGTGAAAGCGAAAAAAGTGATGACCGTGCATCATTCTAAGTACGCGCTGGCCTACCACCGTTGGGACGAGCCGTTAAGGAACGAGATGGACATGGCGAAAAACGACTCGCTACACGTGTTAATACCCCGCATTGGCGAGGTCGTGAGGTGGGGAGAATAAATTTTTAATGCGCTGTATTGGCTTTTCCCCTTACACGAGAGGAAAAAACGCTTGCTAATCAACTCTCCCCTTGTGTAAGGGGGAGTTGGAGGGGGTAGTCTGATTCAATAGGACTTTTCCGACACCCTTCGTCTTGGATTATTTGCCTTACAAATGTATTCTTCTTTTCTATTGTAAAAAATGGTAAAAATACATGATTCTTTAATAGGGTATTTTATCCGTATATTTACGTATTGAGTCAATTTTTCGAATATTGATACAAAATATGTGTGAATGTTATTATTGACGTTCGAATATCGTTTGTTAAATTCATTATAAATAATGGAGTTGACATTATACATATTATTTTAAGAACAACACGTAGATCATTATAGAATTCAAAACCCAAATGGTTTTAAGATATAGGGCTTGTATGTGACACAACAACAACTATATAGCTGTGTTGTCAAACATATCAAAAAACGATCATTTATTCATACCGCAAAATTAAGCTATTTAATTGGCATAGCCATTTTTTTGAATGCTTTTTTTATTACTGATAATTACATAGTTATAATATTTTGTATTATATAAAAATGATAATACAAATTAACATCATTAAATGATCGTTTTTTGATATTAATAATAAATCAGAAATCTTACAAAATCATGAAGGTGTATGTAATTATTCTTATTTTGATAATGCTTTTACTAAAAGGCATGACACGTGTTTGTGCTCAAGAATATCGACGTGAAATAGATTCTGTCAATAGTATTGTACTGTATTTTAAAATTGACAGGGCGGTTTTGGATAGCACGTACATGGAGAACAGCAGGGCATTGAAAAAACTGGACGACTTGATTAAAAATAAATTGGTCATCTCCAATTTGGATTCAATTACCATCGTGGCCTCCTCGTCTCCCGACGGGAATGAAGTCTACAATCTAAACTTGTCGGAGAAGCGAGCTGAGAGTGTCAAAATTTATATCATGGAAAAATATCCGATGATCAAAAACGAATTGATACGGGCACGATACACGGGTGAAAATTGGATTGATTTTAAGCGCATGATCGAAACGGATAAAAATGTACCATACCAAGAAGAACTAATTTCCATTATAAATTCAAATCGTAAAAACGAGGCTAAAAAATGGTTAATTAAGACTTTGGGAAACGGGGAAGCTTGGCGCTATATAAAGAAAAGTTTTCTGCCGCAATTGCGTACGGGAGCTGTTTGCGTGATTTATTACAAGCCGGAACCCGTCGAGGAAGAGAAGGAGGAGGTGCAGCAGAAGGAGGATGAGGTGCTCGTGCCTCCCCGGCAACCGGAACCCGTGGTACTTCCAACCCCGATAAGTATGACGAAACCCCTGTTCGCCATCAAAACAAACTTGCTTTATGACGTGCTTTCAGCCGCGAATTTAGAAATAGAGGTTCCCATCGGGAAGCGGTGGTCGATAGCGGCAGAAGGCATATTCCCGTGGTGGAAAGCTTCGCGAGCCGATTGGACGATGCAGTTGTTGGCAGGCCACGTCACGGTGAAATACTGGTTCGGGAACCGCGGTAGAAAAGAGGTTCTCACCGGATGGAATGTGGGGCTGTACGGAGGTATCGGGAAGTACGATCTGCAATTTTTCGATAAAGACGGGGAGCAGGGGGATTTCTTCGACGCGGGAGTACAAGGAGCCTATGCTCACAAAATCGGGAAATATTTCCGCGTGGAATACAGCCTCGGCGTGGGTTACTTGCAACGAGAGTGCAAGAAATACGATAAAGTGAACGACACTATGCACGGAGACATTAAAGTTTTCAGGTATCCGTGGGAAGTCAAAAGACAGCAATGGTTCGGCCCCACGTCCGTAAGGATTTCGCTCGTGTGGTTGTTAAATAAAAAAACAGTAAAAAAAGAAGGAGGTGTGAAATGAAAACGATTGCTTACATTACCGGGTTTTGTTTCACTCTTGCCTGTTTTTCCTGTAACAGAGATGGGTTGTACTACGCCACGGAAGAACAAGGATTCGTGCGTTTGAATGTCAACTGGCAACCGGCACAACTGGAACCGAATGGGATGTCGGTCTACGTGTTCGATCACGAGAACGGAAAGGCTATCGGCAAGCGCCAGATATGCAGTGATCCCAACACGATGGATCTCACTCTCCCCGTGGGGAAATTCGACTTGTTGGTTGTCAATAACACCGAGGAAGAGCTGGCAGCGCTTAGCTTCACGGGCACGGATAATCTGGCGACTTTTAAAGCCTGTCTGGCGGCGAAAGAGGAAGCGCTATACTCGAACCTGCTTTCAAAAGCCGAAGGAGCTACGAGAAGTGTCTATCTGACAGAATCCGATATCCTCGCGAGCGCGCTGTTCCGGGAGATAGAGGTTACCCCACAAGACATCCACTATTTCAAAGAAAGGCCGAAGACGGGATCGCACGAGGTTTGCCGCACCGTGGAGGTTACCCCGGAACGGCGAACGGATTTGATCGATATAGAGATCAAGGTGACGAATATCACGTCGACAGCAGGCGCACCTCGCACCCACCTGACAGCCATGTGCGAGGGCATGAACATGGAAACGGCAACCCGATACGGGAATAGCGTCACGCACGAGTTCGTGTTGAACAACAAACGCGTGGACCCCGACAATTACAAAGTGGGTACGATATCGAAAAAGCTGATCGCGTTCGGACCGGAATTGAAGAATGACGCTTACGTCAACAAGCACCGGCTCGTCATGCACTTCGTGCTGGTGAACGGGGAAACCCATACCGTCACGTTGGACGTGCACGATTTGATGAAAACGTCACACGACGGGCTTCAACGCGTTCACCAGATCAGGGCGGAAATAACTCTCCCGGAAGCTATCGGTAATGGCGAAGGAGTATTCAACCCCAACATCGAAGCGTGGGAAGAAGTTGAAACGGGATTACCAATTTAAGTTTGGAACAAATATTTACTCATTTTTTAATTTATTTATTATGAAGAAAAACTTATTGTACGCGCTAACAGCGGTAGCCATGCTTACCGGTTGCGCTAAAAGTGACGTTGTTGATTCGGAAATCAACAAGGAAAGTAACCAAATCGGGTTTTCCACTTACAAGAATATTTCTAGAGGGAACCCGGTGGATGACAACACGGAGTTTTTAAAGAACGGTTACGCGTTCGGGGTAACGGCATTTATCAGCACTTCTGCATCCCCCTATATGGGAACCGCCGGCGAAGGTATTAAAATCGTGTCAGACGGTTCAAAGTGGGGATACCAAAATGCTTCCGATCAAGCATACTGGCCTACAAATAACGAGACGCTTGATTTTTACGCTTATGCCCCGTATGGGAACGCGGCCATCACGAACAAAGCATTCGACAAGACGGATGGCTTGAAATTAACATATACGGTGCCTGCCACGGAAGCTAATCAAGTGGATTTGATGTACGCGTCGGCTCTTACCCAAACAAAACCTGCGGACAAAACCAGCGTAACTCTGCCGTTTAAGCATGCATTAACCCAGGTTCATTTTAGAATCGGGACTAAAACCACAAACCTGAAAGTAGATGTAGCGGCAAACGGTATCACGATTAATGGTTTAAAGGCTACGGGGACTTTTGATGTAAAGGAGGAAACGTGGGAACTTGTAGTTTCTTCATCAAATTACACGGTTACTTCAGATGCCGTAACGGGAGGGTATGTTGATGGTACCGAAACAAACCCCTATACCGCGATCGGAAGTGCTGATAAAGCCTTGATGTTGTTGCCTCAAGAATTTGCGGCAAAGAGCGAGCAAGTAGAAAATGGAGCGTACCTGACGATCTCTTGTAAAATCTACCAAGTACTTGCTGATGGAACAACCAAAGTTTATTTGCATGGCTCCGAGGATGCATACGAGAGTGTCACGGTGGGAATTTCCAGCGCACTTCCTGCAGAGGAAAATGGAGAACCTACTGAAATTTGGAAAAGTAACAAGAAGGTAACTTGCAATTTGTTGATTGGTGCTGCCGGGACTGTTTTGGATCCTATCGAATTCGAAACCACGGTTAAAACGTGGGACGATGTTGAAGGTGGTGTCATTGAACCCAAATAGTGTAAAGGGCAAGCATCGTACTCCAGCCTAACGGCTCGCTCGCGGGCGGTTGAATGTCCGCCCGCGGGTACTGATAAAAACTCAAAAAAGTCAAGCGATGAAAAAAAGAGAATACATTCTGTTGTCGGCTATATTATTGATCGCGTTCACATCGTGCGACAAAAGCATGAATCACACCGCTCTCGTTGCCGGGGGAGATAAGATTGATTTTGTTACCGCGGGTGCCGACGAACCTTTTATCTCGCCTTTATCAGGCAGAGGTAGCGAAACGGATATCGCCGCGATGCGGGATTTCGGCGTGTACGCGTACTATGCGGCCGATGGTGCGTTCTCCACGGTGTTAACTCCAAAATTCATGTACAATACACGGGTAACGAAAAACGATGGCGTATGGGAGTACACCCCCGTCATGTATTGGCCGAAGAGCGGTACGGTTTCATTTTTCGCCTACTCTCCCTATGCCGATGGTGGCAACACGGCCATCGGCTTGGGCTCAGACATCACAACCACGGGCTATCCCCGGATGACCTATACGGTTCCAGATGATGTGAAAGCGCAACAAGATTTGCTGGTATCCATTCCCTTGATCGATCAAATGAAAGCGGACGTGCCTGCCGGAGGAAAACTAACACTGACGTTCAAACATACACTCGCCTGCGTGGTGTTTCAGGCCAAAATGACCGCCGTATGCGAGTTCCCGGTGAAAGTGACATCTGTCACCCTCGGGCAACTGAAGAATAAAGCTACCTTTACTTACGACGATACCCCGGGGATATTTTCTTGGACGGCAACTTCCGATGCTGTGAATAAATCCTACACGCTCGACATAGACAACCGTTTGCTGGCGAACACGGACATTTCGATGACGGCATCGGATTATCTTACCATTTCCCTTGCCGATTCGCGTTTGTTGCTATTGCCCCAGGCAATAGATGCCGATGACGAGATCACGGTGACGGTAGATTACGTGCTTGCCGCGGGAATCCAAAGCAAGACGGTAACCACCCCGTTGGGCAACCTGATAAACAATCTGGAAGCGGGGAAACGTTACTCGGTAAATATCCTTGTTTCTGCTCTGTCCGACATCGCGCTGACATGTTCAGTAGAGGAGTGGACGACAGAAACTGTTAACGTACCTGATTTCAAATAAAAGAAGATATGAAAAAGTGTATATACCTGTTATGTGTTTTGAGTTTCGTTTTAACTGCCTGCCAGGAAGATAAATTCGGGTCGAAAGAGAATAGCGGAAGTGCAGCATTAAAGTTGAAATTCAACACTTCAAGCAATCTGTCGAGAGCCGTGTCGAGTGACGAGGAAGAACAACGGATTCAAAATGTTTACGTGTTTATCTTCAACCAGGACGGGACAAGGGTGTTCGGACAATTTTACAACGGAATCAACGCGAATGGCACTCATCAAATAGAGATAAAAAACATCCCTGCTGGGAGCGGTAAAATCATAGCCGTCGTTGCCAATATCAATTTGGATATCTTCGACATGACGACAGCAACCCTGGACGCGATAACCGCGTACCCCGACTTGCTGGCTTTGACTTCCCGCATGCAAGACAAGTTTATCGAGAGGGGTGCCCAGTTTTTGATGAGCGGAACGACAGCCGCTGACTTAACTGCCAATACCACCAATCCGGTGAACGTTTCCTTGAAAAGAGTGGACGTAAAAATCCGTTTCAACGTAACGACGGCAGAAGGCGTGACTTTCACCCCGTTGGACTGGCAAGTGGTGACGGTACCACGGGTGGTGAGCGTGCTCCCGACCGAGGTGCAAGGATTATTTGAGTTTGGGGGCAATTATTTCGACAGTAGCTGGAATAATTTTGAAATCTCCATGACAGGAGCCAACACTTTCGCGTTTTATATTCCGGAAAACAAGGTGGATGTGCGAAAGGCAATTCCCGCTACGGGAACATATGCCGAACAATACGCGTTACGCGAGAAACAGGAGAAAACGCCTAACAATGACGGCACCGTGACAAATGGTGCGTACGAATATGCCGACGAGAGGGCCACGTTTGTGAAATTCAAGGGAAATATTTTCTACACGATAGGTTCCGGCAAAGAAGTTTCGGCAGACGTAACGTACACCGTTCACCTGGGTGCGGTAAACGGCGTGAATGATTATAACAGTCTTCGAAATCATTTTTACACTTACAACGTGAAGATCGTGAGCGTGGACGACATTATCGTGGAGGTGGAATCAGGAGAGGAGGCACAAGAACCGTCGCCCGGAAGCGAAGGTGATGTCGTGTTTGCCAAGAAAGTCCTGGAATTCGACGCGCATAACGAAGTCTTCAAGACCGTCTTTCACCAAAGTGATATCGACCAATCACTGACGTGGAATATTTCCACCCCTTTTTCCAAAGGAGCAGAAGATGAAAATCCAAAGGATTACGAATGGATATGTTTTCGCATAAACACAAAATCAAGAACCACGTATAGTGGAGACTTCACGAGATTCAAAGGGGATAACGGGGTGTACACGGATGCCGAATTGACAATACCCGGCTACTCGCACCCGTTGGACAAATACATGGCGGATATCAATTCGGGAAACGATAAGATGTTAAATATCAAACAACTGGTAAGTGTATTGAAAGAGTGCAAACGCAGGTATCTTGCCAATAACGGTGCAGTTTCCGGAACCCTGTTCGACAGTGCCGATGAGATTGTGTTTACTACTTTTTTGAGAGATTTCTATTACGAGGTGAATCCTGAAAATACATCGGAAACCGTGGAAAACGGTTTATGGAAAAAATTTGTCAACACGGAGAAGAGGGTGCTCAATATCCTGTCAAACCTCCAGTACAGCGCGGATCGCGTGAGTACCAAGACCACCGCCTTGTACTCCATCAGGCAGGCATCCATCCAAACCATGTATAACAAGGAAGCCGCCGAGAATTTCACGGCATGGGGTACCGAAGCGATACAAGACGAAGACCGCTACCGGTTTGAAACAACAACCACAAGGGACAATCGTACGTACGATGACAAAGATAACGGGCGTGCGAACACGATCAACATGTGGATGGCAAATTCCGGTTCGGAGAAGTGGGATACCTATATAGATTACACTACCTGGGAAATGAAACCCGCCTATAATGCTGCAAAATACAGATGTATGCGTTTAAATCGAGACATGAATGGGGACGGACAGATTGATGAAAACGAGGTGCAATGGTATCTTGCCAGCATTAACCAGCTCACGGATTTGTGGATCGGGGAAAACTCTTTTGACCCACAAGCCAGGTTGTATAAACGGAGCACGTGGGAGGAAGACCTGCAATGGTACGCAAGCAGTACGGTGCTTGAAAAGAATAGCAGTCGGGTGGGTGGCATTATTAGTGGCTATTATGTTTACAGGGATAACCCGGATATATTATGGTCATCCGAGGGTTCTTCCGTCGGGCTATTGACCGGAGCGGGGGCAATAGACGATGCCATCGTTTATTACAGGTGTGTCAGAAATTTGGGAGTGCCGAAGAACGCGGCCAAAGAAGTACGACCGGACGACTTTGCCATTTATGACGAAACAACGAGAACCATCACGTTAACTCGATTGGACGCCAAATCCATACGGGGATTTAAGACCACGGAAGAATTGGCGGATCACAACGAACGTGACGTACGCGGCTATAACAAGCCTTGGAAGGCTTTCAAAATAAACCCGACAACACACGGGAATGCCTTGAGTTGGCAAACTATCATGGCACGCTCGCAACCCGGAGCTACGAACCCCGTTTGTCCCAAGGGTTGGCGAGTGCCCAATCAAAGAGAATTGGCGCTGATGTATTCTAGAATGCCTAGAAATAGTACCTCCTGGCCATTAACGGATCATTTTGCCAAGAGTAGTTTCAGTTTCAACCCCACAGGCGGTAACCGTATAGGCTTCTCGGTTAAAAACGAGGGAGGCGTATTCTATTTACTACACAATAAAAGCGACGAGGTCGGTGGTGTGCGTTGCGTGCAAGATGTTGATTAACAAATAAAAGTAATGAGGTGTGTCAAAACTCCATATTCCAATTCCCTCCCCCTTTCGGGGTACTCCCTCATATGGAGTTTTGACACGCTTTCGGCAGGAAACACCAGATCGTTTGTGCCTTACAAGTTAAGATATTCCCTGAGTGCGTCAATGTAATCCTCCAAAGCCTTCCTTCCCGTGTCGGTCAGTTGGCAGGAGGTGTGAGTCTTTTTCCCGACGAATTCCTTTTTCACTTGGATATAGCCGGCGGTTTCGAGTTTTTCCAGTTGCACGCTCAGGTTTCCGGCAGTCGCGTTCGTTTTCTCTTTCAAGTACACGAAATCCGCTGTCTCTACCGACAAGAGCAGGGAGACTATTGCCAGACGTAACTGAGAATGTAATAGCGGATCTAGTTCTCTCATAGTTTTTCGGATTTATTGTTCAAAACATGTCCCGGTATGATCATCATGATGACAAATGACAGGCCAAAGTAGAGGTTCCAGCGTATGTCGATACTGTTGTTTATCGTGTAGTTCATCAGCATGTATATGGCGAACACGAAGCCCGCGAACGGGGTGTAGGACAAGCACTTTTCTCGGATGACTAAACCCGTGATTGCTGTTCCGATGCTCGCGTACAGGAGGCATAAGGGGAGCATGAGCATGAAATCACACTTTCCGACAAGGAGTGATAAGGCCAGCATGACCAGCACGGTTAACGAGAATAAGGTGCCTACCACTTGCCAGACTTTGTTGACCATGCTGTCCGTGTAAGTGACGACGGTCGGGGAGTTCCTTTTTCCCTTGAGTAAGAGGATGATTACCGGTAGGAACATGAGAAACCAGCCCGCCCACCACCAGGGGGTGGGGATCATGCGGAGTAACGTGTAGATGATGACGGATAAGATGGCTGCCGTGTAACCGTAGATGATGAAGTAATTTCCCTGATCTTTCACGAGGTTCTTTCTGGTTGCCTGTATCATGTGAGAGATGAGTTCTAGGCTTTCTTTCTCTGTAAACTTTTTTTCTTCCATGCTTGTTGTGTTTAGGGTTATTCTTTTTGTTGATGTAAATATAAACTAGTTTATTTTATAAACCAAATGATTTAGTGAATTTTATTCCTTCACGTGGATATTATTTTTTATTTTTGCTTGTAAATATATTGGAGGATGGTATTATGATAAAACAGGATTATCTCGTGCGCATGATTCAAGAAATTATTTCTGCAATCGCTAGGGCTATATTGAACAAGAAGAAGATTCGCCAGCAGGATCAAGACGAGTATGACTTGTTGGCGCGGCAAATGTTAGGATTTCCCGTGAAGGAGTTGGCGACGATGGATGTGCAGGAGTTGATTGATCGATATGCCAGTGAGGAAGACGGGATGGGTAAGATCGAGCTTGCATCCGTGTATTTGTTGAGATTTTCGGAGGAGGTGGAGGATGATATTTTGTTGAAGTCGAAACTGCGTCAAGATGGAACGCGGTTGCTTAAGTATGTGCAACAGGAGGATACTAGTTTTTCGATACAGCGGGATTGTTTGATCCGGATGCTGGAAACAAATCAGTAGAGGCGTGATTGCATGGAGAAGCCGAGGTATGAAAATTAAAAGTAGAAGAAATGATACAAATTCAACATTATGCATCTCCTTGTGGAGAGCTGATTCTTGGTTCTTTCGAGGGTAAACTTTGTTTGTGTGACTGGATGCTCGAAAAACGCAGGGCATCTATTGATAAACGGATTCAGAAAGCGCTAGGGGCTGATTACGAGGAGGGTGTTTCTGACGTGATACGGGAAGCGATCACGCAGCTTGACGAATATTTTGCTCGCCAGAGGAGAACGTTTGACATTCCGCTGGTTTTTACGGGAACGGATTTCCAGAATTCGGTGTGGCAGGAGTTGATGAATATTCCTTACGGGAAAACGTTGTCTTATGGAGAATTGGCGAAAAAACTGGGAAACCCGAAAGCTGTTCGTGCCGTGGCTGCTGCCAACGGGGCTAATCCTATTTCCATTTTTGTTCCTTGTCATCGGGTGATTGGGGGGAATCATAAATTGGTTGGGTACGGGGGAGGTTTGGAGGCTAAGAAGGGATTGCTGGATTTGGAGATGGGGTGGCAAGGGAGGCTTGTTTGAAATTGGAGGAAGAGACGGAACGAAAAGTTGTAACGTTTTTGAACGTGAGGATGTGCCTGGGGTACAAGATGATACGAACACGAAAGAGGGGGAAGAAGACCTGTAAGAATGAAAGTGCATTATATTGCACTATGGAATACGGTGATTTGATAAAGGAACGTAGAGCTGTGTTGGGCTTGACTCTGCAAGATTTGTCGGATTATACAGGTTTCGGTGTGCGTGTCATTAAAAGTATTGAGGTTGAAAAGGGAAGTCCATCCTTGAATATGCTTGAAAAAATAGCAAATTCATAAAGATAGTTTGATAAACATTTTGTGATAAACAAATGTTTATCTGTATTTGTGGTGTAAAAGTTTCTTTGAATGTTTTCAAACCAAGAGCTAAAGGCTCGGATAGAACATGAGATGAGAAATCTTAAGTTCTATGCTCTTTACTAGGATATTTTGTTGAAAGATATGTCAGAAAGAGAACTGGAGGGAGCGATTGACTTTCATTTAGATCGTTTGATTGTTTTGCTTCGTTTGAAAGGTTAAAAACAGGACACTCTTTCGGGGGTGTCCCAAAGAAACTTTACAATTTTAAATGTTTAAGATATGGCAAGTTACGAAAAATTGAATAATGAATTGGAGCAGATGAAAGCGAAGTTTATGGCTCTTTCTTCCGAGGAAGAGGAACGTGAGTTTCGTAAGGAGATGGAGGCATTTGTTGCTTCGAAGCCAACAGAAGATCGTGAGGTGCTCGCCAAAGTATTTATTGATGGCGCTACTAGAGCTTGTGAGCAGGCAGAGAAAGTGTATGACGACACGTTACGTGCCTATTTGGATGGGATATATGAATCTATTTCATGGTCTTATGTTGCACGGCATTATTTTGGTAAAAGTCGCTCGTGGTTGAGTCAGCGCATAAATGGTCTGAAAATTAGAAATAAAGAAGTGCAGTTTACTGCTGATGAGAAAAAAATATTATTGAACGCATTACTCGATTTGAGTAATAATATTAAATGTACAGCTTTGGTTATAGAGCATCTCTGAAACTTTTACAACTTTAGAGGGAAGCCCGCCATGAAAATGGGGGGCTTTTATAGAGGAAAACTACTACGATTTATTTTGAAAATACTAGTAATTTTTATATATTTGCACATGTGATACTAAATAGGAGAGCCTATCTTGAAAGATATTGTGAGTTTATTCTAATTTTAAAAAGAAAATCGCCAATTTGAAAAAACGAGATTAGACATGAAATTCACGCTGGTTAAGCGAGGGTTGTTGTCTGTCTGTTTCTAAGGCGCATGGCGATGCCTCTGTTTTAGATAGAATTTACAATCCTCGCTTTTTTATTGTGTAATTTTTGCTTGGAGGATTGGGCAAAATTAATACTTGTAATTATGGATGAGCCGCATTAATGCGCCCGCTGCCGCTTCGGTGTAGGACAACGGGAAAGGCGGAATCATAATCCCCCTCTCTTCCTCTCTTAATTTGTGAAAATGGGTTTTGGAAGCGGCGACCCGTTCCGGGTTCACGCATGGTATCCCTCCTCTTTTTTTCTTTTACCAGTATTAATTCTTTTGAAGTGTAGTGATTCTTTAAGGGAAAAATAAAAAAGCACTTACTTTTTGATTTGTAAGTGCTTGATAATCATTTTGTCGGGATGACAGGATTTGAACCTGCGACAACACGCCCCCCAGGGCTTACTGGGAACTTCGTGTTTAGTTGTATCTATTTGAATTTTAGTTTGTTAATTGTTTTGCGACTTGCTTTAATTTGTCCCTATTTGCATTAAGTTGTCTGAAATGTTTAATGAATGTTTAATCGAACATGTGTGGTAATAAAGTTCACGTGCATGATATTAATTTTGATTATACGGGGTAAGAATACACTTTGTTACACGTTATAAAAAAGTAATATAAAATTATTTTTCCAATAGATTCCATAAATCGTATTTTGAATATTAGATAGTTACGTGCATGATTTTATGGAGGAAAACAGGAATTTTTTCATTGTTGTCTATTTGCAACCGTTTAACTTTACTGGTGCAAGAACCTAAACATGATGTTGGGCGTATGGCAAATTCTAATGACAACTAAAAAAAAGATATGGCGACATTTAAATTTTTACTTTACAAAAGTAACGTGAAACGTGACGGGTTGTATCCTGTTTGTCTACGGGTTACCAAAGACCGAAAATTGAAATATATTTCACTGAACCTGTATGCAAGCGAAGAGCAGTGGAGCGAGGAAGCGTCTCGATTCAAGAATAACAAGCGATTGAACCCTAAACATGGAGATTTAAACGCTTTACTCAATCATTACGAGGAAAGGAAGGATTCTCTAGTAAGAAAACTGGCAGAAAACAGGGTGAACTGGACGTTAAATCAATTTGAAGAACTGTTTTTAGGGGCTTCGAAGAAAGGGAAAATATACGATTACTGGTTAAAGCAAATCGAGCACCAAAAGGCGATCAACCGGATCGGTAACGCTCGTTCTTACAAGGCGTGCCTGCATATACTGGAAAAATACGACAAGAAAATAAAGGAGCGTTTATTCTCGGAGATAGATTTGAAATACGTGAACAACTTGAATACCGCCTTGATCAAGGACGGGTGTTGCGGGAACACCAGGTTTGGTTACATAAAAGCGGTACGGCTCATGTGGAATAAAGCCATGAAGGATAACGAGGCCCCGGAAGATGCTTATCCTTTCGGTAAGGGGGGATTCTCTGTGAATAGCTTGAAAGAAGAAACCCGTAAAAGATACTTGACGGACGAGGATTTAATTTTAATAAAAGAATCACCGCAACAAAACCCCACCTTGGAATACACCCGTAGGTTGTTCCTGTTTTCCTATTATTGCTGGGGCATGAGCTTTCAAGACATGGCCTATTTAACCACACGGAATATAGAGAAACTAGAGGGAGGTTACCACATCGTTTATAAAAGGAGAAAGTTGAAAAACCAGAAAGAAGCGAAGAACTTGAAAGTGGTAATAACGGCAGACGTGCAAGAAACGCTAGATTGGTTCAAGAAAAACACGATTTTAACGGGAGATTACCTCCTTCCTATTGTAACGATAGATCACGAGGGGGAAAAATTGTACAATCACGTTCTCGCGAGGTCCAGGCGTTTTAACTTGAATCTCGCCAAACTCGGTGAAGTGCTAGGTATAAAGACGCTGAAATTGACAAGCTACGTGGCCCGTCACACGATGGCAATGGTACTTCAAAGAAAGAAAGTGGCAAGGGAGGTGATCAGTCAGGTGCTAGGACACACGAACTTGGCCACGACGAATGTTTATCTTGACAGTTTTGACACGAACGTGTTGGACGAGGTAGCCAAATTATTGTAGATATGTTATTACGAAATGAAACGCCCTTGAGCGATGTTATAAAAACGTTGCTCCGGGGGGAAGCAGATGAACTTGACGAGGAAAACCTAGTTTGTTACGTGGAGAATTTAACTCGTGGCGACAGGGATGCCCTCCAACGAGTGCGGAAAAGGGTGGAGACGGCTATTGAAGAGTGGAGAGATTCCTATTACGAGTCAACCTATTATGACATGGTGGAGAGATACAGGCAAGGAGAGTTAAAATGGACAAACGAGGAACTGGACGACTTGTTTTTCGAGGAGGAGTTCATGCGGAAAGAGGGAAAAACGGGTTTGACCGTGGATTACCTTCACGACGCCATACAGAAATTCGGTTTCATAAACGAGCACCACGAGGAGGCGATAGAGCGTGCTTGGGAGGAGCGTGATTACGAGTTTTTGAAGGCACGGTGGGAAGAGTTAAGTTTGGATGGAATTAGATCGTTACAGGCAGCGATAACCCTCGTGCTTGAAGTTACCCCACCCGAACCACGTGACGATGTGCAGGAGGCCAATAGACCCGAAAAACGGCTAGAAGAGTACCCCGACGTGTTCGGTGTGGACTCGTGTAGCGAGATTACGGGGTATAGCAAGAACACGATTTATAAATTTACTTCCAACGGGAAAATGCCATGTTGTCGCCCCGCCAATAACGGGCGGAAGTTGATGTTCCGGCGTGATGAAGTGATAGAATGGTTGACGGCACGACATCAAGAAACCACGGGGGAATTCGTGAGCAACATGGAGAAGCGTTTGGCGGCTCGAAAATAAATTATTTCTATAACAACCTAAAAATAGTTCAAAAACATGGTCGATACAATAGGTTTAGTCATTGATCAATCCGCGGTCAATTATGCCATGGACTTCATGGCCGAGGTTAGTGCAAAAATCAACGTTGATCTCGAACGTAGTAACGAGTTTCGAATCATGGGCACGTGTAAGAATATGAAAGTCTACATCACACCTGCTCGTGTCCATATCGAGGGTAGCCTTCCTAAATTTCGTTATAATAGTAACCTAATAACACTAGAACGTGAAGAACCCGGCCTCATTATAGACAAGTTAAGCTCTATTCTAGGCTTACCTCTACGTGAAGCGTTCGTTACACGTGTTGATATAGCTGCAAATATCGAGGTGGAAAATAACCCAAGGAGTTATTTTCCATATCTAGGTTTGTTAAAAAATTTCGATCGTAATATCCGCAAGGATACTTTATACTTTCATCAAAATTGGACCTCGCTTTACTTCTACGACAAGGTACTGGAAGCCAAGAAACACAAGGATCCACTTCTAACCCCCGATTTGCAGGAAAAATGTATCTTACGGTACGAGATGAGGTTCAAGCGTCAATGGCTACAGTACTATTTTAATCGTAAAATTAAAGCGAAAGAGTTGTACGGAAACGCTAGTGACGTGTGTTGTGAATTAATCGCAACGTGGTATTACAAGTACGTGGATATAGTGAAAAGTGGTATAATGAAACCTAGATTTGACATGTCGAAAAACGGGTTATTCATGTGGTTACTGAAAGATTACAACAGAAAGTTTAACGTTCTAAAATTGATAGAAGCCTGTAGTGAGAAAGGAGACAGGAGGGCTGCACGGTTGAAACGGGAAGTGGTGAAGATGTTGAAAGAACGTGATTACGAGGAAGGGAACATGATAGAGGAGTTAAACACGAAAGTGTTTAACTGCACGGAGGTGTATTAGAACGAGAGTGGAATGGTAATATAAGAGGACGTTGGAAAGATTGAAAAACCTCTACACGAATTTATTCGAGATTCGACCTAACAATAATTGAAAACGTGGAGAGCCGAACGCTAGCACGTTCGTTCCCACCCTTTCAATTATTGTCAGGTCGAACTCGTTAAAATAGTCGTTTAATAAAGTGGTACAGCCAACTTGAACGTGGCAGCGATAAAAATATTCGGTTAAATGTTTTGGTGGCTGTAACGGGCTAAAACGAGAGTCTGTAAAATGTAGGATAAGTCGTTCCTAATTTCTATATTTGTGGTAACTAAAAAAAGAGTGTCATGGTAAAGCAAAACGCTATAAAGGTTTTCGAGGAGAAGAAAGTTCGCACGGTATGGGATAGCGAGAGGGAAGAGTGGTATTTCTCCATAGTGGATGTCGTGGCCGTGTTGACGGATAGCGATAATCCACGTAAATATTGGAGCGTGTTGAAAACCCGTTTGAAGAAAGAGGGAAGTGAAACGGCTACAAATTGTAGCCAGTTGAAGTTACCCGCGGAAGATGGTAAGATGCGCTTGACGGATGTTGCCGATACGGAGCAATTATTCCGGTTGATACAGTCAATCCCCTCTCCTAAAGCGGAACCTTTCAAGTTGTGGATGGCACGGGTGGCCAAGGAACGGTTGGATCAAATGCAAGACCCGGAGTTGTCAATCCAGCAGGCCATGATGGATTACAAGCGGTTGGGGTATTCCGATAACTGGATCAATCAACGGCTCAAGAGTATCGAGATACGCAAGGACTTAACCGATGAATGGAAGCGTCACGGGTTGCGTGAGGGAGTGCAGTTTGCCACGCTGACTGATATTATCTACAAGACGTGGGCGGGTAAGACGGCCAAGGAGTACAAGGAATTCAAGGGTTTGAAGAAAGAGAACCTGCGGGATAACATGACCAACAAGGAATTAGTTTTGAACATGCTTGCGGAGTTGTCTACAAAGGAGATATCAGAGGTACGGAATCCCGAATCTTTCAAGGAGCACGTGGATGTAGCCCAGCAAGGTGGCACGATAGCCCTTAATGCAAGGTTAGAATTGGAAAGAAAAACGGGAAAACCAGTCGTGACGCCTCTAAATGCCAAGGACGTGTTAGGGTTGCAGGGTGACACGGGCACGGAAGAGGGAGAAGAAAACGTGCAAGAATGAAAGCGACGGTATCATGGAATAACGTGTGGGGAGCCTGTTAGCACGTGTGAACCCGTCTAAAAAGTAAAATAGAGGAGTGCAACAGAACGCAAGGGGGATTAGATACCCTCATCTCGGGGTTATTATGCCTTGGTAAAATATTTGCCCAATAGAGTCTAATTGAGGAATCGAATTAATGGTTCGATACTTTGGTGAGCGTGTTCCCTAAAACAAGAATGGAGAGGAGGACCATGCACGTTCTGCGTGATGTCATGATGATAGAGGCGTGATGATGAGGTGATGAGGTCAACTGGTAGGGGTGAAAATGCCTGATGAAAATATCTGATACATAGGGAAAAGAGATATCGTGGATAGAACGTGATACGGGTAAAGATATGGTGATCGTTATATGGAAAGGTCAAGAGGTGGAAAAGTAATTTTGAATTTCTTGTCGGAGTATTCCTCTTAAAATCTTGTCGAGTGTCGATAAATGTATAAATTTGTTCCACGACACCCTTAAAAAACGTTTGTAGAACGCAAGAAATTAATTACATTTGTGATACCAAACGGGTAATACCGTTGGTAGACATATTGGTTATAGAAAGCGTTTAGCTTTATCCCGTTTTTAGAAATCTGGACAATTTCGAATCACACGGGGATTGGCGATACAAACGTTCATGCTTGCCGTATATATATATATATATATATCTACTATATACATGGTCTAGCGTGGGGTGTCGTTTTATCTCGTGTGGTGGGTTTGTCCAAAACCTCTAAAAACAGATAATCCTAACAGTCCCACGCTTGAACCGAGAATGATTGTATATTAATCTGATAATCAGTTTAACTATTTGGATTTTCTATATGTCTGATACCGTAAAGTTCCCGCAAATTGAAAATATCCAAATCATAGAACAACACGGATTACATATCATTTATTGATTTGCTATAACTTTCAATGGGCTCTGCCACCATACTATATTCTTCTTCAGTTATCTCATAAGGTTTGACGCTTCTGTATTCAAGATTGATACGATAAAGCATATATTCTAATGCATCCAATGTCTGTTGGCGTACCTTCGATTTTAGTTGGCATTCCCAAACAGTAATGCAATGCCAGCCCATAGAAACTAATTTTTGCCGTTCCTCCATGTCTCTGTTTCGATTTTGTTCAATTTTATTCTTCCAGAATTCAATATTTGTTTTTGGAAGGACATAATACTTGCACCCTTCGTGACCATGCCAAAAACAGCCGTTTATGAAAATAACAGTCTTATATTTGCGTAAAACTAAATCTGGATGTCCAGGAAGTCGTGGATAGTTCAGTCTATATCGAAAGCCACGACTGAACAAGAATTTCCTCACCAATAATTCTGGCTTTGTATTCTTGCTCTTTATCGCGGACATACAGCGATGACGCTGCTCTCGGGTCAAAACATCTGCCATTTTGTTTATTTATATTGTCGTATCAGTAATAATTTCTTTGTAAAACCATTCCATCTTAATGTCACAGTTCTTGCTGTTCGGTGCTGGCTTAGCTTCTTTAATTTTAACCATAATAGGCATAGGCACACAATTTCCAAAAATCAAGGCCTCCCCAGGCACTGCTTGTTTGATTTTAGTAATATAATCCTCACTAAAGTATGGGAGAACAGAATAGATATACTTCATATCTACCTCATTTTGAATTCGGTGTACAATATAGTTTCCGCACTGCGATAGAACTGTCTGGGATAGCTCTGAAGGCCTTTGCGAAGATATAATTAAATAAAGTGAGTATTTTCGACCTTCTCGTGCTATTTTTTCAAATATATTTTCACGCATTATATAATTTGCATCTTTTCGAATATAACGATGCGCCTCATCAAGAATCAAGTGTATTGGTTTTTGTTGTCGTAATTTTCCAAACTTACATTTTCTATAATCGAACACCATTCGAGATACGACACTTGTCATCAATTCTAAAGCATCCGTTCCCACTTCACTCGAATCTATAGTGATAAGTTGTTTGCTTTTTTCCTCAGAATCTGAGATGCCAAACATTTTCTCTAAGTAGTCATTGCAATCTAGATAATCAGGAGTTTCAATGCGCATAAATGCGCATTCCGGATTATAAAGGAAAAAATCTAACCGACTCATCAACGTAGAGGTGAAATCCCGAATATGCAGATTACCATGAGCTTCTTCCTCCAAAAGTACCATATCAACTGCAGTTCTTAGATAATGGTAGTCAAAGTATTTACCAGGCTTAAGTTTGTTTTGGTCTACCGCCAAAGCATCACTTTCATCGATTTGCCGGAAAGCACCTTCTATTATGTAATCTGAAAGGTTTGCTTCGCAATGATCACGATGTTTTGTTATACATACGTACTTCGGCTCGTCTTCTATGGCAGTAAAAAGATTAAGCGCATTAGACAAGGAATCATTATTATTACCAAAGTTAATCACACACAGATCGTTACAAGCATTGAGAAAGTTAGAAAGATCTGTCAAAACATTCTTGTCAACATCATCACCAAGGCTACTATTGCATGTCTGTCTAAGCATAGCAACAGCTCCTTTTGCAGCGGTCATCTTGGAAGTATCACTGTCGATTCTACTTACAATATTGAATAGCATTTGCCGTAATTTCCATTTGATATAATTGGCAAATCTATGAGCATCCTTTCTTTTATCTGTATTAAAAATGCTGTAAAACTTATAACTCTCTTGAAGAACTCTATCCCAAAAAGGTTTTTGGGTTCGTTCAGATGCCATTAAAAAAGATAGCCATTCATCAAGATTCATCAAATAATATGGTAACACAAATGGCTTATACCCATCAACAGCTTTACTGATATTGGGTTTATAGAAAACAGGGATTATGGTTTTATGTAAATTGGCTTCTTCACCAAAAGCCATGGGATATTCACCATTAGCATCAAAGATTATTGTTTTTGCGCCAAATGCTTCATTGTCGTGTTTGCGATACACCTCATGTAAAATATGCGCTATTGTATTTGATTTACCACTACCACTATTACCTAGGACTGCTGAATGTATATTGAAGAATCGGTTTACATCAAGTTCTATAGAGTAATTAATTAGACTTTTACTAGTACCAATGAAAATTGTTGAATGCACGCCATCAATGGCACATCCATCATTGTAAGACAGTATTAGGTCTAAATCATTAAATGTCACGATTTCCACATCAGTATACAAAGAAGGAAATATACCCACACCCATACAGAATTTTTCGTGCATTAATGTTCCTATCGGCTTTATTATAATCTCTCTAGAACTATCAAGATTATATGTACTATAGAATTGATTCTCTTTGCCGACCCAATCAACTATTGACACAACCTCACATAAAACGTATTCACCTGAAGAATTTAGAGTTTTGAGGTAGCTACCTATATTGCCAAAATAATAAACCTTCCCATCAATATTGACAGTAGAATTTCGAGTAGTATGAAATAAACGAACCCTAAACTTATCATATTCTACAGATATAATTTTCCCGATTTTCATAATCACTCAGATTTAGTTTCGTTGAGCTGTTTTACAAATGCCTCAAGCATATTCTCTTCCTTCCTAAAAGAATCAAGGTTGGGCAATAATTCATCTACTATGTAGTCGAAGTAGTTTATGGTTCTTTCTTCGGTTTTTGTTATTATTCCGCTTTCATCCTGCTTTTCATTCCAAACTTTGCCCGAAATTGTAAAAATACGATTATCATTGATAAAAAAGATGGGTTTCTTCGCCTTTTCAGGATCTGTCGGTTTCTTACCAAATATAACCACATTAATGGTGGAATTCGTTGCCAACGCTCGATAAATGATGTCATTGACATGGCGGTCATTAAAACCATAACCTATAATAAACAATACCGAGTGTGGTTCCAAAAGCTTATTCTGAAATTCTCTAAATAGGTCAACGTATGGCACACCAAGGCTTTTATCCTGTTTCGTAGGAGTAGGATATACCAATGCGGATTTCTTTGGACTTAATTGTTGGGGTGATAGTTCTTCTATATTGAAATAATTGTTCATTTTATGATCTGTTTCGTGCCAATTGATAGAGCCATGAATCTTATACAAATACACCATATTTTCTACAGGTTCGTATTTGTCTATACTTGTATCCATCCTTTTAGACCAGGTGTAGTTAAATAGGGCTGGATTAAAATATTTTCTAAGCCCTCCACCGAAGCCATTTATGTAGTGGATATTCAAGGAATCTAATGCTGTTTCATTAAACAGGTCATTGTTTGTAGTGAATATGCGGATGCGAGACAAGTCCTTATTACGCAAAGCTATTTTCTGATAAAATGTTTTATAATATTCTAAAACATTTTTTGATGTTTCTTTGTCCATATCGACATTGATACTATTGAATATGTATTCTTCAATCCGATGTATGAGCCTATTGTATAATTCTTTAAATTCTCCAACATGGTCATCATCTGTTTGGATGCCACCATAATAAGTGCGTGCAGAATACATGACTTCAAGCGTTGCTTCAAGATTCTTACCAACTTTATTTACAATACGCTCAAATTCCGTTTTCTCTGCAATTTCCTTCTCTTCATCGAATTTGAGTTCTTTAAATAACCCATCCATTGTAGGGATTGCACCACTACTTGTTCCTGAACCAAACAGGAAATTGATGTTTTTTAGATTAAAGAACTCTCGAATCTTATCTTTGAGTAAAGAAAATCGCGATTTAAAATCAGAGTCGGATTGAAAATAATTAGAAGTGCCTTGGGTCATAATCAAGTCACCGAATTTATGATTATTATCTGTCATAATTTCTTGTCAATATTAAGATTATTAATCCGTAGTACTATGATTGTTATATTTGAATGATAAAAATTACATGCTATTATATTCGATCAAAGAATCCCTCATAATCTTCATCGATTATTTTCCATTTTCCGATTTTGCGTCCCCCGATACGAGTAATCTTTTTCAATTCTTGAAGACGTTTTAAATATTTTTGAACTTGACGCGCTGATACGCCCATGTTCTCAGCCATCTGTACTGCATTGATTTGAGGATTTTGGGATATTAGCTTGTAAATCTGACGGCTCGCTTTTACGAACTCTTTTGCGAACTTTGACGGTCCTTTTACGAACTCTTTTACGAACACCTCCCCATTGTCTTTTACGAACTCTTGTATTAAAGGTGTACCATTAGGTGTAACTTCTCCAATAATTTCATTCTCAAAATTCAAGTTCCACAGTACCACATGGAACTCCGATGCATTTGAATGGAATTCAGGTACATGAAAATTATGCAGCACTTCAAATTTCTTATAGGAATCAATTATCTTTTTCATTCCGCTGCCTCTCCGTTCCATCAGTCCCAATCGGCTGAAGAAATCAGCCAATAAAGGATTCCTTCTCTTGGATGGCACAGTAAGAGGATCCAACTGCTGGATAAGCCGGCCGTCCATCATTCCTCCTGGAGAGTATATTTCCAGCCTGTCATCGTACATATCAATATGAATCTCACTTCCCATCTGCAAATAATCACGATGGATGATAGCATTCGCAATCGCTTCCGTCACCGCACGTTCCGGATAATCTGGAAGTTCCTCACGATAGTCGTTTTCCTTCCACCATTTCTTATGAGAGTTATTTCTCACAAAAGACACGGCATCCTGCAACTGGCCAATCACGCAACCTTCCAGTTCAACATCATCAATCGCTTCTCCCAAACCGCTGGTCATGTCCAGACCGTTCCAACGTGTACAGAAAATACGGGACTGGCGTACAGGCGATTCATCAGCCAACAATGCTCCGGCATTTGTCAGATTGCCGTTTTCATCCACAATGCCCCACGACACGAACTCGCTGTCATCAAACGAACGCTGCAGCCGTTTGTAATGGACGGATCTGAGTTTCGAAAAAGCCATGTCCTCAAATCTGTAATTGGACGGCAAACTGTCGTAAGTACGCCCGGATCCTTTCAAGACAAGGGCTTTCAATTGAATACGGTCTGCCGTAACCGACTCGTTTCCTATGCGTACAAATGCCAGTCGCTGTTTGTCTCCGATGTAGTAATATGGAGTTTCCTGCCCAGGATATACATGCAGCAATATGAGTTTCTTCCCATCAATATCCTTGTATTCAAGATTGACTACAGGCACCGGATCAAGCTTGGTCTTTATCTCTTCACTGATTTTCCCCGCATCGCTTTCTGCATCCGCCAGCCCGATTATTTGGTCATCATCACTGATACCGAATATCAATGTACCGCCTTCACCATTGGCGAAAGCGGACACACTCTTAAGCCAGCTTTTAGGCCGCTTGATTTCAAGCATCTGTTTTTTGTCGTAAGCGGTTGCTTCGCCAATTAATGTATATATATCAAGTCCCATATCTATTTTTCCAAATATTAGCTTATCAAACAATTCAATTATTTTTCATCTTATGATATATTTGCAATTTATCTTTATCAACCTTATAGGATGAGATAAATCCAACATTTTTCAATACATCCAATAACCTTCTGTTCAGTGTATTATCCGATAATTTGACTCTCTTATCTTGATTACATACTTCATGATAATCTCCATCTATAGAAGAAACTAAATGTGCTATTATACTATGGTTATCAAATCCTGCAGTAATCACATAAACAACCAATTCCAGCTTTAAGGATTCATTTTTAGAAATATTGACAAGAAGCGACGCAAATGCATCTGCACTGCATGAAATCCGCCCATTCTCAACAAGAATCAACAACCTGTCTTGCCCTACATTATTTAACTTGTCAACATCCGAGAAACTATCACTGAAAGATCTTAATAGCTTCCTATAATTATCTATTTCTAACATTTTACAGCCAAATAAAGACACATATAGTTCCCCTTTATTGCTTAAATTGTTTGGATAAGTTTCACTAGAAAGTTCTGTAGTGTAATAATTTATATACGATTTTAGCCATTCATTAATTCCTTTATTGTAATCGTAATAGTATGATACATTGTTCCATGTCGGTGATATTATTTTAGATTCGACAGCTATATCATACATTTTCTCGTCTTCTATCCCCACAAAACTATCTATATGGTTATGCTGTCCCGTCAAGTATGTGGCCTTGACATCAGATGGAATATGTTCGTTGGTCAACAAGAACATTAAAGTTTCGGAACTTTCGTCCTTGTTATCATCTTTAAAACATTGGACTGCCGCAGATATATTTCCCCTTACATAACCGACAAATGATTTGTTATCTGTTGCTTTAATTCGCGTAAAATTAAGATTGTCGGCAGATATGGTCTTATCGTCTGTATGAAGATGCCTTGTAATAAGAAGCATATTCTCAAGAGTGATTTCGTAACAATTATGTTCAATTACATAATCCAGCAAATCGTCTGAACCATCGCACAGATTTACAAAACAACTGGTAGAAGCCAGTTTAAGCGACTGCTCCAATGTAATATTATCACAATGTTCGACAAGGAACCTGAAATTTCCATTAAGCCATCCTTGTTGCTCTTGACTCAATTTCGGACAAAATTTCAGATAAGCCTCAATAAGATTTTCCTTTTCTGCATCATTCCTCCAATTTATAATGTTATTCCAGGAATTTATATATTCAATAAAATGCTTAAATACTTCATACTGCTGCTTACCTTCAGAATAATATTGGGACAGGAATTGTAACGGAGCATTATCACATTCCAAACGAATCATCATATGCTCAAACATTTCACCGTAGATACCATGTGAAGCAAGATAATCCAATAAATCTATATTAAGAATGGCATCGCTCTCGAACATATAATCTTTCAATTCTTTAACAAAATTCTCGATCTTGTCTATATGATATTCGTAGGGCTTACATTCTTCAATCTTCATTGACAGCAGAAGCTCTCTGTCAGCCAACGAAACCATACCTTCATAGAAATATGATATGTAATCATAATAATCTTCATCCAAATAGCCTCTACGTATAAATACATTCATCATAGGGGACAATCCCAAACTCTTAAACTCCTCTGTTTCTCCTAACTTATACTTCTTTATCAAGTCTTTTAATCTCAATGACTTCACTTTGATTTTTTCCTGTTGGATATGTCTATGCTCTTTTAGGAAGTATTTAGCGCCTTTCTCTAACAAATCTATTCGTTTGGAATAATTGACTTCATTATCTATTTGTTTAAAATCAATTGTCTTTGATTCTGTAGTTGTATTATCATAATAATAGCGATATTGATATGTTATTTCTTTTTCTTCTATCAACTTAGAAAACAACATTTCACTGGTGGCAGTTTGTTCTAAAGAATAATAATTATTTTCAATACGCACTGATAATGGCCTATTTGACAGTCTATGCCAAAGATTAAATAAAAACAGCCGCCTCAAATCAGCCTTACCTAAATTCTCGTTCTGCTTGAAAATCTGCTCTTTTCTAGACAATTCCTCTTCAGATTTTTCAATAGTTTTCAATGCAAGAGGGATGAACTTAGGCTTGCTGCTGATACACCGGTAAACCTTACCTTCCCTATGATGCAACGATGCAAAATCCTGTGGGTAATAGTTCTTGTATACTATCATCCCCAGCAATTTTGTTTTATTGAGCCGATAATTATTAGCCTCACACAGCTTATCCCGATATTGTTTGTACTCATTTACAATATTGGTCAGAATACGCATATCCTGAATGAAAAATGCCATCTCCGACAAATCATCGTCACTGATACCATCGTCTCCACATCCTTTTTTCTCAAGTGCAGATTTAAGTTTGTCCTTTGAATTGGACGGATTGATTATAGGTATTACAGTTGTTATGAAATCAAAGAACTTCGTTCTTTCTTCATCCTTAAAGATGTCATCTTTAATCGCATAGATAAACGTAATATGCCTGCCTACTATCTTTGATTCATTGATAAGCTGATTCAGTTCGCGAAGTTTCAAAAATATATTCGGTGTCCCGAATCTGTCTAGATCTTCGATAATTACAACATTATAATCTGTCACTTGGAAGAAATACAGGATTTCATCAAGATGTTTGTTGAATATAGAATTGTTTTCTATAACCTCTATTTCTCCATCTTTCAGGTTCAATTTGTTCAGCTTAGAATTACTATATGATTTGAAAACATAACGGGCAATCTTATATAATGCAAACAAAATCCATAAGGAAGCAGCAAAATCAAAAACTGTATTCCATGTGTTTCCCCAGCTAAAGAAATCATAGATAGAATCAACCTTGGCAAAAGAAGGCTCAAACACAATGAGAATGCATAGAAGCGTCAATACAAAGGCAACTGGATATTTTACCAGTTCCCATTTCGATAAATGTACAATTTTTCTAAAACGGGAATTCGGCACCGTTTTAGTTTTTTCTCTATAGATAAGTTGCTGAAGAATGCTGTATTCTATTTTACGATTCAGATTCTCTATCCGTTTCTCTCTTTCTCTTTCTTCTTCATTTGATTCTCCACCTGAATCACTGATATTGTTGTCCTCTTCATTTGCCTGCAAAGTTGCAAGAGAAATAGGCAGAAACTTATACTCTTTGGCAAAATCTTCCCTCAGAGTAATAAGTACAGAACTCTTGCCGGATCCAAAAGGACCAGTAAGAGCAATGTTTCTTATGTGCTCTTTTTCCGCTGAAGATAGAGCTTCATTTAACTCAATGACGGATTTATATGAAGCATCTGATTTTTCCAGCTTCTTGGGAAGTAAAGTATCTATTGCCATATCCGTTCTATCGTATCAAATAAGTTAAATTCTCCGTTCATATAATTTTACCATTAATTCCTTGGAAATCAATTCTCCCGGCTGCATTTTAATACGATATATGGGAACCTTCGCTTTGCCCAATGAAATAAAAGAGGACAAATTTAGTTTCAGGCATGGTTTGCCGTTCTTTGTACCAAAATATACTTTCTCCACTTTATAATAACCGTCAATGTCTCCACCGACCATCGGTAAAAAACATCTGATATCCATCACATTGATAGAAGTTGGTATTCTTTCCATTGTATAGTTTTTTGCAGTATGGTTGTAAAAGTCCGCATAATCCGTATCTGTTTTTCGCACTAAGCCTGTCATAATATCCTTAAATTCCGGTTTTGGCAACTTATTCAGTGTACCCACATTTTCGATATCTTCGACATGAAGTTCCGTATCAAGCATGAAAGGCTTGCTGACATAGAAATGAGTTTGCAAGCTGTCCAACAATTCTTTATTTTTATCTACCTCATTCCTTATTGTTTCCGGTTTAACATGAAGAACTTCCCACATATCGGTTTCTTCTTCTTTCATTAGGGCAAGAACCAAATAGTTACCGTCTGTTTTTGGACGATAAAGCTTGCCATTCAAACGCTGGAAATTGTCTGAAATGAACTGATAACAATCCATTCCCTCACGAGGCTGGATAGTTCTAAAGGTATATAACTGGTTTAAAGTACTCTGAATTCTATTTCTGAATTCTTTACGGACATATTCTCGCCATGCGCTTTGAGCATTTTTATTGTCTCTACCATACAATGAAACTATGTATAGAAAATTTACATCATAATGGCATAGCAAAAGTGTATCACGGTCAAACAGACGATTTTCAAACTGACGGTTCAATTGGACGCTGCCTTCTTGTGTTTTCAGCTCTCTATCATCAAAAGAAAGGAATTTTGAACCTCCTTTCTGCCTGTTGGGAATTCGAGCGCTAATGAAAAAATTAGGTATCGGATTATATCCTTCTGTCAGCGTATCCCTCAGTTGTGGCTGTTCTCCATTACTGTCACCATCAAGAAAAAGATTCATATTCCATTGGATGACATTTCTAGCGTATGTGTATTGTTTGTAAATGGACTTGTCGCCAAGCTGGGTCCGGTCATTCTTGGAACGCTTGTAATATTTGCTGTCTCCGATATAATAAGTCAGTTCTGACTGTATATCGGACTGCTCGATAAGTCCCTGTCCGATGAACATGTGATCAACAAGTTTCCCGTCTTTCTGTTCGGTAAGTTCCTTAGGCAAGTTCTGTTTGTCGTTACCGCCGATAAGGGTATCAATCATCACTTCGAAAATATGCTCGAAGTTTTTCGCAAGCAAAAAGTCTTCCGCCTGCCTATTCATCGCAATTTTATACTCTCTGTCAAAGAAGGCATAACACAAATCCCATATTCGCAGAGCTTTATCAGAAAAATACTTGTACTTGATCTGTTTCAGTCGTCTGCATCCCATATTTTTCTTGATATAGGTCCGTCTCAGTTTGTCGGGATTTATCAAATGATAATGAATATTGATTTCAAAAGAAAAGCCATGCGTTTCACGTATGTAGTTCAATATCGAGAAGTAGATGACAAGCAGTTCCTCGTCAAAATTGACCATCTTCTTTTTGTTGACAGGTTCAATATAGACTGGAGTATCGCTTTGTATAAAGGCATGCGATGACGTTATAGTCTTGGTCCAGTTAATCCTGTTATAACCGGAATGTACATTTTTAACAATGAAGGTAAAATAATCCTGATTGTCCCGATTGAAGTCACGGAGTGCGATTATTACATCAAGCAAAGTATTGTGCTTCTGTTTCCGGCCTCTGCTTTCTGTCTGGTATTCTTTACTTTCAAGTATATTAGCATTGTGTGTCTGTTTATAAACACTGATAGCCCTGTAAACCCATATCGAAAGCGTGGAAAGAAACTCCTTGTATTCCTTACATCCTTCTTCTGTGAACTTGGACTTTATTTTATCTGATTCAAAATCAATGATTTCCTGCGGGGACGCACCGAATATTGTATCGTCACCGTTTTCTTCAATCTGCTCTCCAGTCAGCACCACTTTGGGCAGAAAGAAAATTACATCTTTTGCCACTTTGCTATAGCAATACCCTACGTACTCAAAGGCATATCTTTCTTCCTTTACAGGGACGGACACTACATCTTTGAGCACATCTCTGACGGTAAGGTTATCCCTGACCATACCATTCAAACTATACGGGTATCCTTCTATGAACAGTAGCATAATTATAATTCTTTAATTTCAATTCCCCATTCTGGTCTTGATTTGATTCTAGAAAGGAAGTCTTCAAAGTTATTGTATACTTTATCACTTCCAACTTCAGTAGAAACATATACAAACTCTTCATTCGTCAATTTAATTGGCTTGCACCGTTCTCTTCCTGTCTTATCTACAGAACCATTTAGGCGTTTCTTCTTATCATCTTCTGTTTCTACTATATGAGGTATTTTGAAGCCTACACTTATCCACCTATCACGGATATCTTTTGCAGATAAATCTGGGTTATTCTGACAGAATATTTCAACAGCGCGCTTTACCAATGCACCTTTTCCCCAAGTCTTACCTTTTTCGTCTGTTTCTTCTCCATTTATAGAATACCTAACAGAAGAGGAATTACTGTCATTGTCTTCTGAAATGTCACTTCCATCTTCTTTATTTTCTGAGACTGTCCCGTCAATAGGCTCCAAATGCAGCTTCTCCATTATTGAAACAATGAGTTGCTTACTGTCTTCATTGTATAACTTTGAAAAAGAGAAATCAGCATCTGTAGGAAATATGTCTGCATCACCATCTTTGCATACATCATTCCACAGATAGAATAATATTTTGTTCCTAAATAAGTTATAGGATATGATCTTCGCAGGTGGATTAACGAAATAATCGCCCAGCATCTTGTCTTCTGAGCCAGTGTTATTTAAGATACGTGCATTGACCTCTTTTTGGAAATCACTCCATCTATATTTCAAGCCGTCAATATCAATCACCCAGTCCGTATTCTTGTTCTTTATCGGCTCATACTCCCAATCCCAACGTCTCTTGAATGCACTGTCTATTGGAAACAGAGACTGATCGGACGTATTCATTGTAGCATAGATATAAAGATTCGATGGTAAACATAGCTCGCCATCTTTTATTCCAGGATTATCACAGCCAAGGTTGTCTTCCAAGAAAGTCCTTAAATCCGCATCAGCTTTGATTGTATATTCAGATTTGCCATTTTCGTCCCTATCAAGAAGCTGGAATAGGTCTCCAAAAATCTGCGCACAGTTTCCCCTGTTGATTTCCTCAATTATCAAATATACATTTTCATCTGTCTTGTAAGCACGAATATACGCATTCAAAAAAACTTGAGGAATGAAATTGTATTCAATCGCCTTCTCGACTACCGGGTCTCCTTTTTTTGCATTAGCAAGATCATCATCTTCATAATAGGAGGCCTTAACCTTACCTTCATAGCGATACTGCTTCTTCATTGTTGGTTTATAAGCACCTACAAATGTGGAGTAGTCGCTGTCGGGGTGGAATGTAGTCCTAAAAATATTTTCTTTTGATATACCGTCTAATTGTTTCTTTATTTTGTGAGACTTTCCTGTTCCTGGAGCGCCATAATATATTATTTGGCGTGATAAATTGTCGGCTGAATTGACTTTGAGTTCACCTATTTGAATATCATTAAAAGTATCAAAAAAAGCTTTTTTGTCATCTGATTTATTTTGAGAAATCAAGACTCCAACAATGGCTTCTTTTTTTATACTAAATCTTCCATTCTCTACTTTTATATCTGAGAAATTATTCAGAATATTAGTTAGAATATCTTTGTTGCCGAGGTCGATATTCAGATGTGAACGAAAAAATTCATCTAATTTAGATTCGCCAGATAATGCTGCTTGGTAGAGTTGAGAATTCAAAACAATAGGTTGTCCATCATAATGAATACTTCCTGTATAGGGATTGGGAATGTAATAACGACGTATCCAACCCTCGATGTATCGGCGAGCCTCATCAATGGAAAGTATATGATCAAAGCGAGGATAAAACATCGTATCATCCTCATAATATAGGCCAAGTTGAGCTGCCAACTGATAAGGTGTTCTGAAAAAATCATTTCCGCCATCCCATTCATGCCATTGTTTTTCAACGAAAGCACGAGCGGCATCTTTGCGCATAGGGCAATGTGGTAGAACTTGGGTAAATTCAGAAACTTGTTTAATCGACGTATTACGCCATCTACAAATTGGGTCTGCCATATTGAAAAAATTAAATTCCGTATTTCGTAATATCCATTTGCTTTAGTAAAGCGATTAACACATCTACAACAATGCTGTTACCAGCCTGTTGATACATAGCAGTATCTGAAACCACTATTTTGAAAGAATCTTTAAATCCCATTAAACGTAAACATTCACGTGGCGTAAGTTTTCTTATTCTTCCTTTATGTGTAACATAGTTATCAACACCAGCCCTATGCATTTTATGCATAGACTGTAATAAAGGGCGGGCAATATCCAAGTCTGTTTTTGTTGAAGTTTTGAAATTCTTAGTTCCTCCAGCAAGTACATATTTGGCAACTTTTTCAGAAAGATAATATTTCTCTTCTACATCCTTTACATCAAAAACAAATTCATCAAATGCTTCATCTGTTGGTGTTAACTCAGAATCAGGATGGAACACGAAGTCACCATGCCAATTAAACTGTTGATTACGCTTTTGACATAATTGTATATCACCATTGATCTGTGTATAACTTTTATCTCTGTTTTTGTGGCTGGTTACAAATTTGACCCCTTTCTCTTTCAAAAAATATTTTGTGTCGATATAATCTTCCAAAAAGTCATACATTATGTATTCCAGTGGTACTGGTGCAGGATATTCAAAGTTTGTTTTCTCTCTAAAGCCCAAACAATACACTCGTTCTCTATGCTGCGGAATACCATAATCACAGCTATTTAAAACATGGAATTTTACATCATACCCCAGTTCTTCAAAGATATCATGAATAATTTGCCATGTGCGGCCTTTGTCATGATTCAATAAACCTCGTACATTCTCAAAAAGAAAAACTTTAGGCTGGGTTTCCTTTACTACTCTTGCAAATTCATAAAATAAAGTACCCCGAGCATCCTCAAAGCCTAATCTGTGACCGACCATAGAGAATGCCTGACATGGTGCCCCCCCAATGACGAAATCTACTTGATGTAAATATTTGGTAGCATCGAAGTTTCGAATATCATCAAACCAATCTTCTTCTTTAATGGAATAATTAGCGAAATAACTTTGCTTACATTTAGGTTCGATATCACCGGCAAACATTATTTGATGTTTTAGCCCTAACCTTTGAAAAGCATGTTCAATTGCGCCAATACCGCTGAAAACAGTACCTATACGTATAGTTCTTTCCGGATGAGAAAAATTCAAATCCCTCCAGGATATCCCTTCTGATATAGGAGTTTGTAACAACTCTTTTTCTTTGAGTTGTTCTGCTCGTTTCTTTACAATTTTCTTTACCTTAGTAATTTTATCAGAAACTTCTGTAATATCTTTTTTTACTGTTGCCATTTACTCTACCTTTTCATACAAGTCCTTTAAATCACACTGCAGCACCCTTGAAATTTCAATCAACTGTGGTGCACTAGGTTGTGTAGCATTAGTACACCACCGACTTATTGTCATCTTTGATACCCCAAGTTGTTCGGCCAAATATGTATTTGTGATCATCTTTTCAGCCAATACAACCCTAATCCTATTTTTATACACCTTCTTTTCCATAGAAAAATCTTTCTACATTTATGTGCAAAAATAAACATAAATGTAGAAAGAATCAAGTAAACAGTGGATTGATTCATCTTACCTTCTTCTATAACTTTTCCTTCCACTCTGTCTTTTTACAACATTTATCGCAAACATAAGACACCTCCTCCTATACGCCTCTTCCTCCTCATCCGGCCTTTTCCCGTCCCAGCGAAGGTCGGAGTCGGCGTTGCCACCGCCACCGCCGGATGGAACAGCGACAGGCTGTCCGCCAATCAAAGCATCAGCGATAGAAAAGATCCGTTCCCGCACAGAAGGCTCAGCCAGCTGGTCAAGAAATGTCTGCATCTGTTCAATCTGATTATTGTTGAGATCCGTCAGTCGTGCATACTCCTGTTGTAGCCATTTAAACTCCCGATAGTCCAGCAACACATTATTCTGCACCGCCTGTATTTGCTGTTCGGCATCTTTCCGATACAATTCTTCAATCTGACGGACAATCTTCACGAATCGGCTGGCGATAGACCTGTTCTGCTCCTCAATCCATTTGTCAACACCGAATATCGGAGGTTTACCAGTGATTCGTGGCGGCTCAAAATCTATCTTGTGATTGCGGAAAGGTTGCGCCACTCTACCGACACGGTCTATATTCTTTGCCATCTGTTCCAATTCCTGTTCCTTTTCTTGAAGCTTACATGCCTTGTCTTCAAGTTTTGACTGGCATTCGGAAATCTGTTTTTGTATCCTGGTCTTTTGAATTTCATATTCTTGAAGAGCGATTTTACCGGAAGCCAGAGACTTCTCTATTTCTTCAAGTTGGGATTGAGATCTGAATATCTGTGCTTCCAACCTCCGTGTCATAGTCTGCAGCCCCTTGACTGCTTTCTCCGCCTGTTTCGCATCTTTGGACAGTTTCCGGATATAATCGCGTTTACTAAGATGGCTGACGTTCCTGCCTTCAATACTGTCACCACGTTCCAACCCATACTTGCTCCCTACCTCTTCATATAGTGAGGTGTGCATTTCCCGGAGAATATGGCCATACCCATAACGGCTCTTGCCAAACTTAGCCGACCACATGACGCATTCGCGTCCGCTTTTGGCTCGCTGTCCGACAGGAACGATCAAGGCATGGATATGCGGGCTGCTCTCATCAAGATGAACCTGAAAACCGATGATGTTTTTCTGTCCGTACCGTTTGGCGCACCAGTCATAGACATCTTTTGCCCATTGTTCGATTTCCGGACATCGCTGGAGATGGCTGTTGTCTGCACCCTTATCCAGATTTACGGTTTGGGTTCCAAATGCCATCTCAATTGTACGGTCATGATTGCCTCCGAAGATAAATTTCGCACAACAGTTCGGTTGAATTTTGCTGTCCGGCTTGAAAGGCTTCCAGCCCAGCTCAGTCAACCGCTCCTGCAAACGGACTTCAAGCGATTTCTCCTGATAGCCTAACGGATGAACTTTCCCATCGGGCCCAATCTCGAAATTCAGTTTCATTCGGGTCTTGTCATAGTGATTGGTCGGATCCTGATTCTTTCTGTCAATCTTGTCGTCATTCCAATGCCTTTCGTTTTCATTCGCCTCTGCTGTGCCGAATGACTTCCCGGCTTCGACATGCATGGCCTGTTTAATATCTGTATTCATATATGGTATTCTTTTGATAAATGATTAATATTTGAGCTTGCTCTTGTGCCACTCCGCTCTGCGGGACAATGACCGGATTTTATTGCCGCCAGGCAAAAAGTCCTTATTGTGTTAAGGACTTTCTATAAATCCACGGAACAAGTTCCTTTACTATTCAATAAGTTCTAGATCCAGTTCATCAATAAGCAACTGCAACGCTGGATTGCGTTGTATCATCCTCGCGAGAATCATCTGTGGCGTATCTTCCATCAGCAGGAAGTCGGCGATGTCCAGTCCCCGACTACGCTGTTCATCGGTCGCCATCTTTTCCAGCAGGTCGGAACAGGTGACACGCCTGCAGACGGCCTCCAGCATCGGCAGCCGTTGCCGCCATTCGTCGGTTGCCTTGAGGTCGGGGAAAAGGATCACTTCACGATCTTTCAATACCTGCATGGCCTCGCGGTTGAAACAGCCGTGCATTCCCCCGGTGGCAAGCCATACAAAATCAGGGATGAACAGGGCGGCAACCAGTGCCGTCTTCTCGCTTTCGACAATGGCTACAGGCTTGGCTGACATGGCAGCGAAAGTGTCCGAAAGCAGATGTTCACCGAACAGGCACTGCTTCATGTGGAAATCCGGCACTTTTCTTACAGAATGGACCCAGTTGACTTGACTGAAAGGCTCTTTAATCCGGTGTCCGGTTACGGCATCGTAGCCCATAATCTTGCCTGCACGCACGTTACCCCTGACATCTATCTGCCAGAACACGGTCGAACCGTTCCACATCCTTGACGTGCCGACTTTGTAAACATGGAACAACCTGCCGGCTTCCTCCTTTCCCGCCACTTTGGTGAAGTAACGGTACAAAGGGTTGATGTCGTACCCGCGCATGGATTGCTCCACCCAATCACAGGGAAGATAAGAAATCTCCGGTTCTTGTTCTGTTAGCGGTTGTTTTGCTACATACTTTACTGTCGCAAATTCACTGCCGTTCATTTTATGGCCAGCCGATGTTTCCCTTGCTGACGGATTGTCCCGGAAGTATTCTTTCGGGGAATAGTGATAGCCACAACTGTTGATGTGGTCGCATTTACCCACGTATCCCGGGAAAGAAATCTCTCCCGCCTCGTCGATATAACGGGTAAAGCAGAACTTCCTTCCGCACCCCGGACAGACGGTCTTGCTGCCCGGTTTGTATTTTTGAAGATGGAATCTATATTCGTTCATAATGTTGTCGGTTATGTGTTTCTGCAAATGAATACCACCATTTGCAGTTTGCAGTTCTTGCAGTCCTGCAGGAATTTCCCCTTTTCAGTCCTCGAAACTGCAAAACTGCAAAGACTGCAGGCTGCAACAAGGGATCATCCGTTGCAGTTTCGTGGGGATGATTCATCATTGCTTTCATTAGATTTAGCAGATTTATCATACATGATTTTCTCGTAATGTCCGGCTTTTGATTTCCGGAGAAGCCTGCTGCGGCATAACTCTTTCAGGTAATTCATGACAGTCCGCTCGCTGACGCACTGCCGTTCCTTTCCAACGGTTATTGCTGTTTTTGTATCAAAGGTATCAGGCAACATAGACAGCAGCACCTTGGGAGGGTCTTCACAGGCGTCATTCGCCACGAAAGAACGGATACGCGTATATGATTCCTCAAAATAGTCGTTCAGCCGTATGCCAGCTTTCACCGATGATACATCTATAAACTGCAGGTGACTTTCACCGGACGCGTGGCGCAAAACCTGAATTATCAATGCTAGACGGGCTACATGGGCCGGATGTTTCATTTCCCGGCTGTCCACCTCGGCATCATCCTCTATCCGGTTGATACGCTCCACCTTCCTGTTCCACCAGGAGAAGAAGTATTCCCTGGCCTCCCTGTCCATGGACAGCACGTGGGGTATTTTTTCTTCCGCTTCGGTGTCATAGTCCAACGCAAGGACCTTGTTCAATATATTCTCCCAACGGATTGCAGCGAGGGATGTCCTTTCCCCATCGTCGTCCCGGTTTTTCCAGGATGAAAGCTTGGGGGATTTGGGCATCACGAACAGGATACGGTCAAGCAGCCCGTTTTCCTCGAACCCCTTTTTCAGAAGCTCGTGTACACGCTTGGTCTGCGTGGTTCCGATGATGTTTATGCATGGATGCTCGATGTGTACAGGAACAGGGGAGTTTACCCTGGTAACATCCAAAGCCCCGCCACTCCATGCAGTCAGAAGCTGTTCTATGAGCTGCCCGTTCGTGTAACGGTTGGCGGAATTGAACATGCCCATGATCTCGTCCACCAGAATGACCACGCTTCTCGGGTTGTTGTGGTGGGTCAGTAAAAGCGACTCGGGAGTGAAATCAGAGACTACAGTGTGTTTCAGGACAGGTTTCTTCCCGTTTTCTCCCGCGGCTTTCCATGCCTCCATTTCTGTCTCGTACACCTTGAAAAGGGCATAGTCACGTTTCCGGATCGGGCGATATGCGGCCTCCAGCGGTGGGGTCTTGCCCAGTCCGGGCCTGCCTACCAGAATGACGTACAACGCTCCGCTGCTCTGCCAGTCTCCTTTGATGCGGATACGGTATGCGCCTCCCAGGGCCGCGGATACAGCCGACAACATGGCCGTAGCGATAAACTCGATCTTGTAGTTCTCGTATGTGGCCATATCGAGAATGACAGACTGCACGGCCTGGGGCAGGACCTCCAGCGGGAATCCCGTTCTTTCAATATCCTCCGCCTCCATGCGGATTCTGTTACACAGTTCTAGCCTGCCGGTTGCCATATCACACATTTTTTCTCTTGCAATAGGATGTTACACTCTCTGACTTGTTGCCTGTCTGTACCCGGCGTACATCAGATTTGGCATACATGTTCTTGTTACCGACCTTGACCGGTACGAGATAGCCTCGTTTCGCCCACAGGTTGAGCGTGCCCTCGCACACGTTCAGCAACTCACGGACCTGTTTTGTATTGAGATAAGTCTCCTCCGCTTCACGCAGTATCGCGGCTCTCTGTTCTTCCTGTTGCGCCATGATGGTACGCTGCACGATGGATTCAGCGAACATTTTAAGGTCAGCGGGAGTAACTTCCAGTTTCACGTTCGCTCCTTGCTCGACCAGACTCTCTATGGTAATCATAAATATCAGTTTTGAAGTTTGTGATGACCATCTTCAAAAGTTCCCTGGTGCCCCGCTTCCGATGGCTTATAAAAGAGAAGCACCGCCAGCCCTCGGGAAAGGATTGACGGTGCAAATGTATGTGTAAATTGAAAGTGGTTGATATATAATGATTTGTCTTAAATTGTCATGACAATATAAATCCGTGTGACAACGTGAAAAGGTTATAATTGGCCTTATTTCTCTGCAATGGCCATCGTGCCTGTACCTGGGATATTACTGATAGCCTGTGCCAATTTCTGGAACAGTTCCCGGTTCTCGTCACTCTCTATCAGGGGTGCCATCTGGTCTTTGCCGTCCTTGATTACATGTTTTGCCGTTCTCAGGAACCCGACCGACTGCCGTATGGCGCTCTCGCTTTTCAATGACGGCAAATCCGTGAACTGCAATGTCATCCCCATGCTGTACTCCTTGGCTGTATTCATACCGGCAACCAGACCGAGCTCCTTCAATACATAGAACGGTAATGCCTGATGAATGGCACTTGTATTGACGGAAATAAAGTCGCGGATATGATGTAATACAACTTCCTTGTTCTCGTGATCAAGATAATCGGCGAGTGGCCGTTCCTGGATTTTTTTCTTTCCGGCCACGCGTTGTACAACAGGCCCCCTGACGCTGTCTTCGGCCCGGGTTGTAATCGTATCCCTGCTTTCTTCATCGGTTTCCATGTCAGCCGTGATGGTCTGCAAGGCCCATTCGCCGACATGGCCTTTTTCAATGGCGTTGTTCATGGCAAAATACCTGTCCCAGTCTGCCCGGGTTCGGAAACCGTTCCTGATGGATACGTTTATTATCTGCTTGACGACAAGGGAACAGCCCAGCCTGTCTGCATTGTCAGCTTTCGGGTTCTTCATCTGTTTCTCTATCATGGAGACCATCGCCTCGAAGCTCTTTCCGTAATACAGCCAGCTCAACACGAGCGGTGCCGAAAGGGTGACACCCGGCTTGGAAGATTTGCCGCTAAAAAAGGATTTTATCCTGCCCCAGAATGTGACCGGCGGAACGTTGTCGGGCAGAGGATTGTTTTCCTCCCTCTGTTTCCTGTACAGCTCCACGATCTGCCCGGGTACCGCGTTCTCCGCGAACTGCATGTTTATATTTGCAAGGCCATCCGTGCTGTCATCGTTCCAGGACAATTCCCATTCCCGCCTGATACCGGGGAGCTGCCTGAATATGGCTTTGCAGATGGCAAGATACTGCCTCTCGTCACCGTTTGTCATCAGGCGCGAGAAGCGGTTGTATTCTTCACGGTGCGTGTTCTTCCACTGGAGAATATCCTCCTTGAATTGTTCGTATGTCAACTTCTGCTCGTCCATATTCATATTGCATTATCGGTGGATATAAAAGGATAGATGGAAAAAAGGAACGGTCAATCCAGAAGGCTTACCAGCTCCTTCTTCATTTCATCGTCTATCTTGCGGTACCGGGCAAAGGCACGGCTACCCTCAGAGTGCCCGGACATGGAGGCAATCAGGTTCGGGTCCTTGACCTGCTTGTACAGGTTCCCGATGAAAGTCTTCCTCGCCGTGTGGGTGGTGGCCACCTCGTACAATGGTCGTGCCACATCCTCGCGCGTCTTCGGGTCGAGCACCCTGACCATGCGGTCGATTTCCACGTATTTGAGAATCTCCTTTATTTTCTTGTTGTAGCCGAAATGCGAGAATCTCGGGAGCAGCGCTTCTTCCAGGTCCTTGTACCTTTCCAGTATATCCAAAGCCTTTTGATTAAGAGGGACCCGTACCGTGCACGCATGTTCCAACTTGGTCTTTTGGGGAATGTACTCAACGCAACCGTCCACGATATTCGCCTTGGTCAGCCGGTTCAGGTCACTGACACGGCAACCGATCAGACACTGGAACATGAAGATGTCACGATAGACCGGATAGCTGGCACCCATGCCGCTTAAGTCGGCATAGTACACCTTGTCCCGTTCTTCAAGCGTCAGGTAGAACGGGTCACCGTACATGGGCTGCGCGATCTGGTACTGGTCGAAAGGATTATTTCGTGTAAGGCCACGTTTGATGCACCATTTGATGACGGTGCGTATGCGGTACAGGCTTCCTGACATGCTGTTCTCGGAACGTACCTGCTCGACATTGCGGCGGACCTCGTTCTGGTAAAACACGGGATACATGTCAACATACTTGTGCTCCTCCTGCAGCCAGAATTTGAAATCCCTTATGTCATCTGCCGTGATGGAGTCAATGCAAAGATGGAAGCCCCTCTGGTGCATGACCTCGTGGCGAAAACGCTCGTAACGGAGTACCTTGTTGAGATTATCAAGATGATGTTTCCGGCTCTCGAACGCAAGTGGGGTCTCGTCAACATATTTTTGTATCTGGTATGACAACAGGTATTCCTCTGCCTTGTTGCCGCCCCTTGCATTGATGTTGGGGTGATGGTATTCTTCTATCAGTCCCTTGAGCCAGTTCCCGTCAACTCCACGGCTGTATTCCCTGGTGATCAGGTGGGTAATTTGCTGGATATCCCTGTCGAAAGCGTTCTTCTTCTCTTCCGAGACAAGAGCCACACGTGGTTTGTAGCCTTGTCTCTCCGGACTCCAATGGTTCGGGTTGATGGACAGCTCGCTCGCGGCCTTTATGTCCACACCACCGATATCCCGGACACGGAAATAGACCCGGGCAAGATCCGTCACGTTGTTTTTCGCCGATGTTTTTCTGATAAATGCTGTTACTTTCATGTATATATCCTCCTCAGTTTATCATTTCTACAAGTTTTCGTTTCATGTCATCATCTATCGTCCGGTAACGCCGGAAGGCCCTGCTGCCTTCTACGTGGCCTGACATAGAGGCTATCAGGTTGGGGTCCGGCACCTGCCGGTACAGGTTGCCTACAAAGGTCTTGCGTGCCGTGTGGCTGCTGGCCACTTCGTACAAGGGCTTCTGCACGGTGTTGTAGCCGTGCGTGTCAAGAATGGTCACCATGCGATCAATGCCACAATGTTTCAGCAGTTCCCGTATACCTAGATTGTAAGTATTGATGGGCTTGAACGGAAGCAGCTTGCCGGTATTCCCGCTATAGCGTTCCAGTATTCTGACCGCCTTTTCATGCAATGGGACCCTGACGGTTTTCGCCTGACACTTCTTTGTCTTTTGAGGCATATACTCCAGAAAACCGTCCTTGATGTTCTCCTTGGTCATCCTGTAGAGATCACCGACACGGCAACCGACATAACAGTGGAACACGAAAATGTCCCGGATGACAGCCAGTTTCGGGCAATCGCTCAGGTCTGCGTCGTACAGGACATTCCTCTCTTCAGATGTGAGATAGAACGGGTCGCCGTATGTCGGCTCCTTGCATCCATAGACAGCATAGACTTCGTTGTCGGAATACTTCATTCTCTTGCACCAGTGCAGGAACGTGCAGAAAAGGTTCATGGTATTGATGACGGTCGTGTTGGATAGAGGCTTGGGCTTGTGGTTGATGAGCATACGGGGAGTGTAAAAGTCAGGATACTCCTGGCGGAGCAGGTACTCGTTGGCGACGTACTCCCTGAAGTCGTTCATCTGCCCCAGGGTGACAGTTTCAACGAAGAGCGTGAAGTCAGTATCGCCCAATAATTCACGCCGGTACTCGTGATACCTGGTCATCGTTCGCTCGAAGCGGACAATGTGCTCCTTGGTTCTTTCCGCGCCGTCATATTTTTCCAGGTACTCGTGGATGCGGTGGAGCAGGTTCGGGTGATCACGCTCGAAAGCCCGCGCTGGATGCAGGACATCCTCGATGACCTGTTTCATCCACTTGCCGTCAGCCTTCTCCGAGAAGGTCTTTTCCGCTCTCTCGATGATGGCGGCGATCTGTTCGGGCACCCGCTTCTGTTCAATGGCCGTCACGGCAGTCGTTCGCCTGTAACATAAGGTATCGGCATCCCAATACTTGTCATGGACCGCAATGGGGGAAACCACTTTGATGTCCACGTTCTTCTCCCGTACCCGGAAGCAGATGTTTGAAGTGGTCGCGGAACATTTTTTCAGATAGACGGAAATTTTCATTTGTTATGCCTTTTTGATTACATGACAAAGGTAAATAAATTCCCGAATATGTTCCCATATATCCCGAGGAAACTTGCAACGAATTAAGACAAATTAAAAAGTCATTCCCGAATCTGATACCACATAAAGTATTGAATATTAGAGGTTATATTTGCACTTGTTTAGCTCTTTTTTTCATTTTCGGCTTTATTCGACATCTCGAATATCATATATTGCAGTTCCACGCTTTCTTTTTGTGTAAAATCCCGTGGGACTGGGGATTCTTGTTTATAAAGTGATTTGGATATGGCTTGGAGATATAGAAAGAGATTAAAAATAATACCGGGAGTATATTTGAATCTTAGTAAAAGTGGGGTAAGTACAACAATAGGGGGTAGGGGAATGAGTGTTACTTATGGTAGTAAAGGAACCTATGCGAATATTGGAATTCCTGGGACTGGTATTTATAATAGATTTAAGATATCTGATAATGAGAAATTCCAGAATAAGTTTATAGAACATGAAGCGTCGCTTGATTATACCCCAATCGTGAGTTCGGATATTTTAACGATCAGTAGTCCTAACATGGAGGGAGTGAAAGAATTAATTGAGCAAACTAGAACGCAAAGATTAGATATACAGTCAGATATAAAATCTATCAAGAAAAAAATTAGATGTAACTTGTGGTGTTGTTTTTTGATGTATCCATTATATCCTATAGTTAGACATAAAATTGGATTGATAAAAAATGATTTGAAAACGCAACGTCAAACTGTTTTAGAGTTGGAAGAACGGCTTAAAACGTGTTATGTCAATTTAGACATTGATTTTGAACCAGAAATCTTAATGAAATATCAAGATTTCATCTCTTCTTTTAAAGTTCTATCTCAATCTCAAAGAATTTGGCATATTATTAGTTCAAGAAATTTAAGTAGAGCAGAAAGAATAAGTCAAAGGACTTCGGCAGGTTCACATATCAATAGGGTTAATGTTGAATTTGGTTTTAAATCATTACCAGAAATAAAGACTGCATACGAAGTGTTGTGGCTTCAGAATAGAAATGGGCATGATTTGTATTTTTATCCTAGTTTTCTTGTAGTATATGCATCCCAAGAGAAATATGCAATTGTAGATTATACTGATTTACAACTAATTTATCGGAATACGTCATTTATTGAAACAGAGTCTGTTCCTGAAGATAGTAAAATTCTTCGATATACTTGGAATAAGGTAAATAAGAATGGTACTCCTGATAGGAGATTTAAAGATAATTATCAAATTCCTGTTGTCGCTTATGGTGAAATATTTGTTACGAATTCAAAGGGAATTCAAGAAGAGTACAACTGTAGCAATAATGAACAGACGAAAAAATTTGTTGATGCATATAGAATATATAGAGAAGCATTAAATAATTGAAGATGTAAAATAGAAGACGTTCAGTTATTTTCTTGCAAGAATCCCGTGTGAGGATAGTTTCCAGTATGACAAGTATCATAAAGGGTATTAGTATCGCATACGAGCAGAATGACATAATAAAATTACGACGCTTACAAGAATATTTTCAAAACGAGTACCAATAAGCGATTCAATGGCTTGTTTTGAAGATTGCAGACGGAAATATTTAATCTTTTATTTAAAAACATGGAAACACAAGAGAACAAACTTTACAGTTACAAAATGACTCATGACACACGTTTCGCTCCTAACCCGCTATTTGGAGTGCTAACACTAGCGACCTGTAAACCTGCCTTGCGCCGTAATACTGGAGTGGGAAATTGGATTGCGGGTTGGACTTCCAAGAAATTACGAAATAATTCCACGAACGTGGGGGAAGAACGTCTAATTTACCTTGCAAGAGTTACCAAGAAATTAACTTATCCCGAATACTGGGAACAATACCCGCAAAAACGGCCCAATAATTTGGATGACCCACACGTGGAGTCTTATCACGGGGATAACATTTACGAACCCCGTCCCGGTTACACGCCGAATCCCCTTGACCCGAATTCCTTTATTTTACACGAAAACAGTCACCATAAAACATTGGAGAAGAAAATAAAAGATTTGAAAGGAATGTACGTGCTTGTATGCGAGGAGTTTTACTATTTTAGCTGCTTGTCTCCCTTGGATATTCCCATCGAAATACGTCCCAATATTCCCAAAGTACAAACAAGTTACGGGACAATCACAAAAGACGCTTCCGAGTTTATTGATTATGTTAGACAACACGTTGAACAATGTAAATATACAGACACGATATGAAAATCATTTTGAGTAGAAAAGGATTTGATTCGCAATACGGTCAAATCCCGAGCCCGATATTATCGGATGGGACATTATTATCCCTGCCAATACCTTCTAAAATGGATCCAGAGGTTAAATTCAAAGATCTCCACCATGGAGACCTATCTTATTACGATATAATTCGAATGTTAAGCCCACGTTCCTCTATAAAAGAAAATCATACCTGTCACTTGGACCCGGACATTCGTTCTGAGGTTAAGGAAAGACCCATGGAGAGGGTTCCCTCCTTCGGTCAAGAAAAGGCAGCCTTGCGACATCTTCAAAATCAAAACGTGGGTATTGGTGATGTTTTCCTTTTCTTTGGTTGGTTTAGGCAGACGCAATACATTGACAATCGCCTCGTTTACACGCCTAATGCTCCCGATTTGCACGTGATATACGGGTATTTCCAAGTAGGGGGAATCATTAACCGAATGGCAGATGTTCCGGCTTGGTTAAAAGACCATCCACACGTGAAAGCAGACAGATGGAATAACCCGAATGTCATCTTTACTGCTAGTCAACGTCTTTCTCTTTGTCCGGGATTACCCGGAGCTGCATGTTTCCAGTTTGATAATCGCCTCGTTCTCACTAAAAGCGGGTGTAAACGAAGTACGTGGGATTTACCGGACTTTTTCCGAGGTATTTCCATAAGTTACAATAAAAACTCTTGGAAAGAGGATTGTTTTGTTGCCGCTTCGAAAGGGCAAGAGTTCGTGTTCGAGGCAAATGATGGAGCGGTAGAATGGATAAAGAATATAATATCTCCCGAAATAGTGAATTCCCCGCATTCAATAGCCTTTACGATGAGATAAAAAGAGGTTAAATGTTTTTTCTATTTTGTAAATTTACGGTATAACATAAAAATATAGGACAATGTATCTGATGGACAGTTTTTTTTACAGGGAAGAAAATTTTGTATATGATGGAAGTTATTTCCACTATTTATCGGCTATGAAGGCGTTTGAGGATGCTAAAACAGACGAAGAAAAAATGCTTGCGATAGAAGCTATGCGCATGGTAGCAAACGGCGGATACAGGCGTTTACATCTTCACGTGCCGTGTTCAAGAGACGACTTACCTGACTTTTACTGTAATGCTTGCCGTAAAACTGTTCGTAAATTTTACCCACTTGTTCCGTGGTTAAACCACTACAATAAAGGCTACTCACTAGCTTTTGCGCTTCTTCTTCCTGGTCTTTCAACACGCCTAGTAACATCGGGTAAAAATTACTGTTACGACTACGCGGGACCCGAAGCTCGAAGACCTTACCTCCATGACAGACTCTACGGCCTCGAAAACCGTTACTCACGTCTGATAACGTTTCGTTATGAAGACTTCGCTCGGTGAGCATTAAACTCTCTAACCCGCGTTTTACTAGTCCATGAAAACCGGATTCGCCATTTGTAATTTCTGAAATTATTTCCGAGATTTGTTCATGTGTAAATTCCATAAATATTCATTTTTGAAAGTTGCATCACAAAAATAAAAAATTTGGGATTTACACACTTTTTGGTACACTATCTATTTGCATTAAGCTGTCTGAAATGTTTAATGAATGTTTAATCGCCGCAATAAAAAAGAGGTTAGATTTGTGGTCTAACCTCTTGATTTTCAGTAGTCGGGATGACAGGATTTGAACCTGCGACAACACGCCCCCAGACGTGGACTCTACCGGGCTGAGCTACATCCCGAAATGCGGATGCAAATGTAGTAAAAAATTTTGGAATGAAACAAGAAGTTTGAGAAAAAATCTGATGATTGTTTGTGTTGGGGGCTTAGATTGCAGTTTTTCATGGGGGTGGAGGGTGAGAATCGGGGATATGGAGTAAAAAAATTGGATGAACCATTTTTTTTGGTAACTTTGCCATCCATGACGTGAAATTGTATTGTAAATTTAAAAAAAGGAATTGTCTATGTCAACAGAAAATGCTATAGAAAAAGTTAAATGCTTGATTATAGGATCAGGGCCTGCCGGGTATACGGCAGCAATATACGCATCGAGAGCTAATTTGAATCCGGTGCTTTACACGGGAATGCAAATGGGGGGTCAGTTGACCACGACTACGGAGGTAGAGAACTTTCCGGGATATCCGGAAGGAGTGACTGGTCCGGTGATGATGGAAGATATGAGAAAACAGGCAGAGCGTTTTGGAACGGATATTCGTTTCGGAATCGCAACAGATGTTGATTTTTCAGGCCATCCTCATAAGGTTACAATTGATGGGGAGAAGGTGATTGAGGCTGATGCTGTAATTATTGCAACGGGAGCGACGGCCAAGTATCTGGGTTTGCCTTCAGAGGAGGCGTTCCGCGGAGCGGGTGTTAGTGCTTGTGCAACTTGCGACGGATTTTTCTATCGCGGAAAAGACGTGGCTGTTGTGGGTGGCGGTGATACTGCTTGCGAAGAAGCTACTTATTTAGCCGGATTGTGCCGTAAAGTATATTTGATCGTTCGTAAAAACTATTTGAGAGCTTCTAAGGCTATGCAGGAACGCGTGTTCAGAACTGAAAATATTGAAGTTCTGTTCGAGCATAATACGTTGGAATTGTTGGGATCTGACATGGGGGTAGAGGGTGCTCGCTTGGTGTACAAGAAGGGAACCCCGGAAGAGGCTACCAAGGAAATTAAGATTGACGGCTTCTTCTTGGCTATCGGACATACACCGAATACAGAAGTGTTCAAAAAATACATCAATGTAGACGAGCAAGGATATATCATTACCGAGGGTAAGTCTTGTAAAACAAATGTTCCGGGAGTGTTTGCTGCCGGAGATGTGATGGACCCGACTTATCGTCAGGGAATTGCTGCTGCCGGAACCGGTTGTCGTGCTGCTATTGATGCGGAGCGTTACATAGGAGAATTGCAGGCATAAGCGATTTTGAAGAGAACTTTTTTGAAATAAAAAGCTGTTTGAAGGTATCTTTGAACAGCTTTTTCCATTAAAATGATGAATGATGATGAAATTCTGTTTTGTTTTGTTGTTGCTAATCGTTTCTTTCGGGAAGGTGGATGCACAGGAAAATCGTAATGGTTTTCGATTGGACACGATCTATAGATTCGGGGCAAAACGTCAAGTGGTGAAAGCTCCAGTGAAAAAGAGTGTTCCCTTGAAAACGTCGATGATTCGGAAGGCGGGGAAATGGACGTTAGGTGGTTCTTGCGGGGTGTCCTTCGGGGATTATACTAGTGTAGATGTTTCTCCCCAGGTTGGATATTGTTGGAACGAATTTTTCTCGGCAGGTGGTGGGGTTAATTACAATTATCACCATTCTTCCAATCAGTATGATATGAATTACCTCGGGGTAAACGTGTTTGGGCGGGTGAATCCGGTACGGTATATTGCCCTTCAAATTCAGCCGGAATTAAAGGGAAGTTGGGGAAAGTCGTATGGGAAGAAGATAGGCTTCCGTTATGTTCCCACGATGCTGGTGGGTGGAGGAGGAGTTATTCCCACCGGAACAGGCTCTATTTCCGTGATGTTTTATTATGACGTGATACAGGATGAATGTTCTCCTTACGGGAAAAATTGGGTCTGTTCCGTGGGATATTCCTTTAATCTTTAATTATTTTATCGTGACTATCGTGGCTCCATAGCCGTATTGTTTGAAAGAAGCGTCTTGATGGTTGAAGCGTTTGTACTTGGTTTGGAGTTCCCAAAGGATGCGTTGTCTCAATACCCCGTCTCCTTTGCCATGTATAAACACGATCTTTTGGCCCCGACGGAGTTTGTATTGTTCCAGTGTTTTGTGGAACACGTCCATCTGGTAGTCCAACATATCCTTGTTTCCCATACCTGTCGTGTCATCGAGTAGTTTGTCTATATGCAAGTCAATCTCGATGATATTGTTGTTGGTTTGTTTGGGAGTTTCCTTGTGAGGTGTATCTTCTGCTTTGTGAGGTGTTTTTTGTAAAAATTGTTCCGGAATGGTTTCCAGCCCTTCCTCTTTGGCAATGGATTCTTTGTCCAGCGGTCGAAGCAGCGAGGTGGCATTGAACCAGCGGGTATGTTTGTAAGCTCCCGCCTTGCACAAATTTACCGGAGTAACCTTAATTTGCGTATCGATGGCGTTTTTCAGAACGTGAACGCCTTTTTGGTAGAACACGGATTGCACGTGTATCGCTTTAATCGCATCGATTTCTTTGAGCGAGTAATTGCCGATCAGGTATGTCGTGTTCGGGTTGCAGTTGCCTGCCGTGATCCCGGTGTACTTTTCCCCGTCGTGAAACGAGATGGAATAAAGGCTGGTTTGTGCGGTATCGTTCACGAAATAAATATCAAACCGGCTTCCTGTCAAGTTGTTGAAGTTCTCGGGGACGAACGCAATATAAAGGGTATCGGCCGATTCCATAGTTACGTTTTTCTGTCCGGATGCGGGTGTGGCTGAATCCGTTTTTGTTGTGTTACTATCTGAATGAATGACCACCAGGTTGTTCACGGATGCTGGAATTTCGAACCCGTATTCGTCGCAATATACGTTCACGGTGTTGTTATCAATGATGCCGGTAACTTTACCCTCTAGCTTGTCTGATATAAATCGTACGATGTCGCCTATTCTTATATTCATGTTGTCTTCTGTTTTTATTGTTAGGCAAAAATAGTGTTTTTTCATTTGAAAATATTAATTTAGCCAGCCGATTGGTGAGTTAAAAACTAAAAGATAAAAGGTGAAAACTAATTTAATGATTATTAGTTGATTCCTAGTGTGTCCCGATAACAAATTGAAATAAAATATAATATAATGACATTACAAGAATTTCAACAATCAATAAGGGAAGGAATTCCGGCAGAATTGCCGGCTCCGAAGGCTTACGAACCGGAGATTAACCATGCCCCTAAAAGGAAAGATATCCTGACGAAAGAAGAAAAGAAATTGGCGATTCGCAACGCTTTACGTTATTTCGACCCGAAACACCATGCTGTGTTAGCTCCTGAATTTGCCGAGGAGTTGGAAAAATACGGGCGTATTTATATGTATCGTTTTCGTCCGGATTACAAGATGTATGCCCATAATATCAATGATTATCCTCACAAGAGCTTGCAAGCGGCAGGTATCATGTTGATGATAAATAATAACTTGGATTATGCGGTGGCTCAACATCCTCACGAGTTGATCACTTACGGGGGAAACGGTGCGGTATTCCAGAACTGGGCACAGTATCGTCTGACAATGAAATATTTATCGGAAATGACCGACGAGCAGACATTGGTGTTGTATTCCGGTCACCCGATGGGGTTGTTTCCGTCGCATAAGGATGCGCCTCGTGTAGTGGTTACGAACGGTATGGTAATCCCGAATTATTCAAAACCGGATGATTGGGAACGTTTTAATGCTTTGGGTGTTTCCCAATATGGACAAATGACTGCAGGTTCTTTCATGTATATTGGACCACAGGGTATTGTGCATGGTACTACGATTACCGTGTTGAATGCCGGGCGTAAGATTTCCAAACATGGGGAAGGATTAGCCGGAAAATTGTTTATTACCGCTGGATTAGGTGGAATGTCGGGAGCGCAACCGAAAGCCGGGAATATTGCCGGATGTATCAGTGTGACTGCCGAGATTAACCCGAAAGCCACGCATACCCGTCATTCTCAAGGCTGGGTTGACGAGGTGATTGATGATTTGGATAAGCTGGTGGAGCGAGTGAAAGTGGCTCGCGAGAAGAAAGAGACGGTTTCTATCGCTTATCAAGGAAACGTGGTGGACGTGTGGGAACGTTTTGCGGAAGGCGATATACCTGTTGAGCTGGGATCAGACCAAACGTCATTACATAACCCGTGGGCCGGTGGTTACTATCCCGTGGGTGTGAGTTTCGAGGAGTCCAAACGGATGATGGCCGAGGAACCGGAGTTGTTCAAGCAAAAAGTACAAGAATCCTTGCGTCGTCACGTGGCTGCAATCAACAAGTGTGTGACTCGTTTTGGTACTTACTTCTTTGATTACGGTAACGCGTTCCTGTTGGAGTCATCCCGTGCGGGTGCTGATATCATGAAACCGAACGGTGATTTCAAATACCCGTCATACGTGCAGGATATCATGGGCCCGATGTGTTTTGATTACGGTTTCGGCCCGTTCCGTTGGGTATGTTCCAGTGGTGACCCGAAAGATTTGGCGAAAACGGATGAAATTGCGGCTCGCGTGTTAGAGGAAATCAAGACGCACTCCCCGAAAGAGATTCAACAACAGATGGATGATAATATTCGTTGGATCAAGGCTGCTATGGAGAATCATTTGGTAGTAGGTTCTCAGGCGCGGATTTTGTATGCTGATGCAGAAGGTCGTATCAAGATTGCCGAAGCATTCAACAAGGCTATTGCTGCCGGTGAAATTTCTGCTCCCGTGATTTTGGGACGTGATCATCATGATGTTTCCGGTACGGATTCTCCTTATCGTGAGACTTCAAATATATATGACGGTTCTCGTTTCACGGCCGACATGGCTATCCAGAACGTGATCGGGGATTCTTTCCGCGGTGCGACTTGGGTATCTATCCACAATGGTGGTGGTGTAGGTTGGGGAGAAGTCATTAACGGAGGTTTTGGAATGATGCTGGATGGTTCTGCAGATAGCGATAGACGTTTGAAAAACATGTTGTTCTGGGACGTGAATAACGGAATCTCTCGCCGTAGTTGGGCTCGTAACGAAGGCGCTGTTTTTGCCATCAAGCGTGCGATGGAAGCAAACCCGAATTTGAAGGTAACATTACCGAATTTTGCCGATGACCGGTTGATAGAGTCATTGTTTTAAATAAAATATTGTATGGGGGGAGGTGTCAAAGGAATAAAAACTTTTGATACCTCCTCCTGTTATTTTATTTAAACAAGGTCATGAATTTTGCAGGAATGGGTGTTTCGAATTTCATGTTTTTCCCCGTGATGGGATGAATGAAATCAAGTTTAAAAGCATGTAAGGCTAGGCGGCGCAAGGGATTTTTTGTTGCTCCGTATTTTGGATCTCCCGTAACGGGATGGCCGATTTCCTGCATGTGTACTCTGATTTGGTTTTTACGCCCGGTTTCTAATTCCAGTTCCACGAGCGCAAATTGCCGATTTGATTTTAGCGTCGTGTAGTTTGTGATGGCTAGTTTACCATCTTGCGAGGAGGTGGCATGTACGATCAAGGCTTTATTTTCACTGATATAAGATTTCACTTGTCCTTGTTCCGGTTGCGGGCATCCTTCGACGACAGCGACATATTTTCGTTCGCGGATCATGTCGTTCCAGTTTTTTTGTAGAATTTCCTGTACTTTTTTGCTTTTGGCAAACATCATGATACCGGAAGTTTCTCTATCCAGGCGATGTAGGATAAAGATATGATTCCGGGGATCTTTGTTTCTCAAGTAGTTGTTCAGGATGTAATAGGCTGTTTTTGTTTTATCCCGTTCCGTTCCCATGGAAAGCAATCCACTTGCTTTTTCCACAACAAGTAAATGTTCATCTTCATACAGGAGATTGAGCATGGGATGGTGAAAAGGGGCCGCACTTTTGTTCATCCCGACGGTTACCGTGTCCCCGGGTTTGAGGGGTGTGTCGAATTGTGTGGTGACACGATTGTTGACCTGCACGAGTTTGTGGGCCAAGAATGACTTTACGGCTGTTCTGCTTTGATCATGTAAAACCTGTAACAGAAAGGGCATTAACGTATTTTCATCTTGTACTTCAAAACTGCGGCAGCGCGGGGCTTTGGCTCGGGATGTATTCTGGGGTTTCATATGTTTATCTGTTTAATCGGGAACAAAGGTAATAAAAGTAAGGACGTGATTTGTGGGTTTATGTGAAAATGGACACTAAATACTTTGGTGTGTTGCGAAATTAGAAACTATTTATTGTGGTTTGGGCCCGCCCTTTGCTATACCTTATATTTAATGATTTATTCTAAATTATTAGTGACCAAGGTTTATTGATTATCTAATGATTATAAAAAGATGTCTAATTAATATTCGATGAAGAATGAAAAACAAATTATTATTGTTATTGGCTTTAAGTATTGTGTTTTTGGCAGGTTGTAGAGATAAGCATGATCCTGAACCACCCACGATAGACAAGATTGTCGGGCAATATTCCGGGGGAAACTTAAAGGCTACTATTGACGGGATTTCTGTATCAGAAGGAATTTCCGTACAGGTTATTCAGAAAAATGACAACACCACCTCTTTTAAGTTGTTCAACATAGTTCCAGGTTACCCCGAATTTGAGGTTCCCAATGTCACGTTTGAGGCCCTCAGTCGCGCTTACTACAGCCAATTAAAAGGCTCCGTAACTGACAATGTCAGTGGATATGCCGTTTTGGCTAATGCCCATGTTGAAGACGAGATCATGGAAATTAATATCGCTATCACGGAAATTGAAGGAGTGCCGACAAGTGCCGAAAGTTTCTACAACAAAACGTTTAAAGGAGAAATGGCCATCAATCTGGGGGTGGAACCTGTAACGATGACACAACGCGTGTACGTGAGCAAACCATCAAATAAAAACCCGAACCAACTCCGGCTGAGAATTGAAAACTTTTCCTTTCAAGGAGTTTATTTAGGAGTAATACAACTAGATACGGTTTCTTTAGTTAAAAGAGGAGACGTGTACGGTTTTACGGCGAAGGATCGTGAACTTTCAGACTTGGAAATTCCCGGAGTAACAGGAGTAAAATTAACGGCACGCGGAGCCATCATCGAAGATCATATCATGAAACTGAATCTCGAGGTTGGTGCTAGTCCTTTGACTATTCATGTTACTTTCACGGGCGATACGATCACGGAAAGCGTTGACACAAAAATCAACTTAACAATTGAAGGGAATGCCGTGGCCGCACAACCGGATAATTCAAAAACAGCTTCTATTTACGTTTTTAAGGTCTGGGAAACAGCTACTGCCAGTCAACTGAAACTAACACCTAAAATCGAACTTCCGAAAGGTGCTACGTTGGATTCCATCGTTGTTCGATATTCAGACGGTATCAAATCCATACTTAAAGAAGGGGAGGCGATTGATTTTTCCAAAATCGAAGGAGAAAAATATGATGTAAGATATTACATTACTTCCGAAGACGTGCGTTATCATAGCACCAAAACTCTCCGCTTGGAGAAAATGCCGGAATTCAAATCCACCTACAAGATGAACAGTTGGATCACTCCTCAAGGGAAAGATTATCAAGAACCGATGAATATGGCCAGTTCCAACATGGCTGCAGATTTTTTCCCTTTATCGGGAATGATGATCGGTCACGCGTTAACAGCAAAACCTTATCCCGTTTCGCAAGACGAAGATGCAGCGAAAATCATAACAAGAGACACGTACGGTGGTTATATCGCTTTCATGTCGGTTGTGCTGCCTAAAGTTACTGCCGGAACTTTGTTCAACGGAACATTCGAGTTAGATACTAAGGCCCCTTTAAAAAGTACTCACTTCGGGGAAGCTTACCGGGGGACTGCGGCTCCTGTGGCTTTTAAATTCACGTATAAATATACTCCGGGACCAACGTACTTCAACACGATTGTCAAAACAGAAGGTTCCACTACAACAGTTACTGCAGAAAAAGTTCCGGGCAAGGTTGACGAGTGTTCTTTAATTGCTTACTTGTATGAAGTCGATTCCTACGGTGATTATTTGGATGGCACGAACATCAACAGCTCCGAGAAAGTAATTCTTAAAGCTGCATTCAGTAGTGGGGCTCAAGATAGCTTTACCGAAAAAACGGTCAATTTTGAACCCACGGGAAACGGTTCGTTCGATCCGGCCAATAAAAAGTACAAGATTGCCATAGTCTGCACACCAAGTAAAGAAGGAGATGCCTACAACGGGGCTCCCGACAGTGCGTTGTGGATAAAATCATTGGAAATAACCTACTAATGTTCGTTTACCAACATGTGTCGTGTCGTTATAAGTTTAATTTAGAACAAGTGAATATGGTTAAATAGCTAAAAGTAAAAAATATTTCATTAATAAATGTCAGATAATTAAACAGATATGACGTGTAAATGTTAAAAATGAGTTTTTGTTGTAACATTTGATAAATTTGCACGTTTTTTGCTGTTATAAGGCTGCATGGCTTAAAAAAAAGATGTTTTTTGCGAGCATGTTGTTTTATGAGGACGGATAATTAATGTTTAATTAATAGTTAATGAAGTATGAAAAACAAATTTTTATTATTGTTAATTTTAGGTGTAGCATTTTTTGCAGGTTGTAATAATGACGATGATGACGACAATGCACTTGTTGGTACTTGGAATCTAACGGCTCTTCAGGAGTTTGATACTCAAACTCCCCCTTATGTTTCTGGTCCGTTTGCATTGAATTGGGAAGCAGAAGAAGGTACAAAATTGATGGGTGTTGGAACTGAATACATGGTTGCTGTTGTAGATCAAGTGGCAAATAAGGCTTTAGTTAAAGTTTTAAAAGATATTACTTTCCAAAAGAATGGACAAGTTGTTGCAACTTATTCAGATGCTGGTATAGGTGGTGAGGAAACAGATACACCTGTTACCCCTAATTGGAAAGTTTCAGAAGCAAAATATTTGAAATATAAAGTCGTATCGGATAATCAGCTTCAACTTTATTTAAATGTAGAAAATATTTTGAAAGAAGCAGATATTAATATTGATAATATGACTTCAATGTCTACACAATTAGAAACTGAAGATTTACAAAAACTCATGAGTTTTGTAACAAAGGTTTCTAAAGAGGGTATTGCTGTAAGTTATGTGCTTTCAGAAAATTTGGATAAACTTACAATTACTCTTGATAAAGCTTTCTTTGATCAAGTAATGACATTATTACCTGTTTTGGTTAAATTGATTCCTAGCGATTCAGATAGCGATTCAGATAGTGATTCAGGAAACGATATGATGGTTTCTTTGATTCAAACTATTTCAGAGCAACTGCCTGATGTTTGGGCTAAAACGACTAAATTCGAGGTTAGTCTTAAACTGGAAAAATAAGAATTTTATTTGGATAGATAAAGAATCTCATTTACATTTGCAGCACGAAAAAGATAAAATATGAATAGTACATTACATCATATGCATCATCATTGCCATCACTGTATTCAGGTGAGATGATGCTGTTGTGCTGTAATTTGAAATAAAAAAAGTATAAACGAGTTCGCTAGAATTTAGGCGGGCTCGTTTTGTTTTCTAATACGCTTTCTTTGAAGTTATTCATTTGTTTCCTTGTAAAAAGGAAAGTTTTTAATAAATTTGTCCTTATGAAAAGGAAAGAAATAATCCAGGCGCTAATTGCGACTAAGCAGAGTGAGATTCCGTTTAATGTTATTAAGCGAGATATAGAGTTACCATTGGATAGTGAGCAAATTATTACAATTCCGGGGGTACGGCGTTGTGGTAAGTCGTCATTAATGATGCTTGTTATTAATTCTCTTGTTGAAAGAGGGATTAAGAAAGAGCAAATTTTATGGATCGGTTTTGATGATGAGCGTCTTTATGATTTGACCACGGAAGAATTGGATGATATTATAACCGGATATATGGAGATGTATCCCGATATTCCGATCAAAGACGTATATATGTTTTTCGACGAAATCCAACTTGTAGATAAGTGGGAACTATTTATACTGCGTATTTATAAAAGTTACTGCAAGAATATATATGTTTCTGGTAGTAATGCCCAGATGTTGTCACGGGAATTGTCCTCGGCTCTTCGAGGATGGCCTTTGGAATATGAAGAGTTTCCATTGTCTTTTAATGAATTTTGTCGTTTTAAAAACATTAAGACCAATGGTTTTACGGAAATAGATCGGATCAGATTAAAGAATGCGTTCATGGAGTTTAATCACTCTAGTGCATTTCCTGAAGTTGTACTTATTCCGGAGAAATCGATGAAGGATCGAAAATTACAAGGATATTTCAACACGATGCTTTTTCGGGATCTCATAGAGCATTATCAATTGAATAATCCTGAAGTTGTTCGCTATTTTTTGAAACGAGTGATGGCTAATTTGTCCAAGCCAACTTCCATTAATTCTATTTTTAATGACTTGAAATCTCAAGGACTGAAAGTTGGAAAGGATAAACTTTACGAGTTGGCAGAGCATTGTTGCTCTATATTCTTGTTTTTTCGTGTTCCTAAGTATGATCGCTCGATGATTAAAGAAAATAGTTCGCTCCCGAAATATTATTGTATCGATAATGGTATTCGTAATGCTGTGTTGTTACCTCAAAGCGATGATGATGGAAAATTACTTGAAAATACGGTATTTTTGGCCTTGAGGCGTGTTCTTAAGCCTTGCGATAAGATTTTATATTTTCAAGGTACGAAGGAATGTGATTTTGTCGTTCAGCAAAATGATCAAATCGTTCATTTGATACAAGTAACTTGGGATATGAGAGATAAAGAAACACGAAAGAGAGAAATAGATGGGATCGTAGAGGCGTCAAGAGTAACGGGATGTGATTCGTTGATAATTCTCACGAATAATGAAGAGGGAGAAATAACTGAGGAAGGTAAGACTATAAAAATTTTACCTGTTTGGAAATGGTTGTTATTTCAGGAGTAAAAATTGTACAAAATATTGGGATAATCAATTTCCTTTTATACATTTGCAGCACGAAAAAGACAAAATATGAATAGTACGTTACATTATATGCATCATCATTGCCATCACTGTATTCAGGTGAGATGATGCTGTTGTGCTGTAATTTGAAATAAAAAAGTATAAACGAGCTCGCCTGAATTCAGGCGGGCTCGTTTTGTTTTTTTCGATACCATAAATGCCTTCCCGGATTCAGAGCGACGATAAAATCAGATAGAAATGGAAAAATTGAAAGTCGCGATTCAAAAATCAGGTCGATTGAATGAAGACTCACTCGAATTGTTGAAAGAGTGTGGGATTTGTATTAATAACGGGAAAGATCAATTGATGGCACAAGCCTCTAATTTCCCATTGGAGGTGTTGTATTTACGAAATTCTGATATACCTCATTACGTGGAGGATGGAATTGTTGACGTGGCGATTATCGGGGAGAACACGGTGATCGAGAAACGGGCAAATGTCTTGAATTTGCTGGATTTGGGCTTTTCGGGTTGTCGGGTTTCTATTGCTATTCCTAAATCAGAAGAATTTACCGGGTTGGATTGGTTGCAGGGAAAACGGATTGCTACTTCTTATCCTAACACGTTGAATGATTTTCTGAAGCAAAATAGAATTCAAGCGGAAACGCACGTGATCACGGGGTCGGTGGAGATTGCTCCCGGTATCGGGTTAGCCGATGCGATTTGTGATATCGTGAGTTCCGGTAGTACGCTTTTTAAGAACGGGCTGACGGAAGTCTACACCTTGTTTAAGTCTACGGCTGTTTTGGTTGCTAATCCGAAGCTGGATGAGGAGAGGCTACGATTGGTGGAACAATTGGTATTCAGAATGAAGGCGGTGTTAGCTGCCAAGTGCAATAAGTACATCTTGTTGAATGCTCCCGAAGAGAAGTTGCAGGAGATTTGTAATATACTTCCGGGAGTGAAAAGTCCGACTATTATGCCGTTGGAGATGAAAGGATGGTATTCTCTGCATTCGGTGGTGAACGAAAATAAATTTTGGGAGTCAATCGGTGCATTAAAAGCGGCGGGGGCAGAAGGGATTCTAGTAGTGCCTATAGAGAAAATGATAGAGTGATTTCAAATTTTAGATGTTAAATTCCAGTTGTCCGGGCGATTGCTTGGCGGGTTACAAGTTTTATGAATAGATTAAATTTATAGTTATGAAAAAGATATTATATCCAGGAAAGGAAGAGTGGATGCAAATATTGGAGCGTCCGGAAAATGGTGGGGAAGATTTGGACAAAGTGTGTAAGGCGGTGTTTGATGAGGTGAGAAGGGATGGGGATGAGGCGTTGAGAAAATACACGTGGTATTTTGATCGGGTGAAGTTAGAGCGGCTTGAGGTGACGGAAGAGGAGTTCCAGGAAGCAGAGAGTGTGGTGGATGCTGAATTGAAGAAGGCGATACGGGTAGCCAAAGGGAATATCGAGGAATTCCACAAGGTGCAGATTCCCGGAAAGTGTGAATACGTGAACGAAAGGGGATTCCGGTGTTGGCAGGAAGGCCGGGCAATAGACCGGGTGGGATTGTATGTGCCGGGTGGGAGTGCCCCCTTGTTTTCAACCGTATTGATGTTGGCAATTCCGGCAAAGTTGGCCGGATGTCGGGAAATTGTGATTTGCACGCCGCCGGGACGGGATGGACGGGTGAATCCGGCTATTTTGTGGACAGCCCGGTTGTGTGGCGTGACCCGTGTTTTTAAAGTGGGGGGAATTCAAGCTATTGCAGCATTGGCATTAGGAACGGAAAGTGTGGGACGGGTGGATAAGATTTTTGGACCGGGCAATCGTTTCGTGATGGCGGCCAAACAATGGGTCGGACGCTATGGTGTGGCGATCGATATGCCTGCCGGGCCTTCGGAATTAATGGTGGTGGCGGATGAATCGGCACGGCCTACATTCGTGGCAGCTGATTTGTTGTCGCAGGCGGAACACGGACCGGATAGTCAGGTATTTCTGGTGACTTGCAATGAGTCATTGATCGATCGGGTGGAAGAGGAGTTGGACAAGCAGTTGGATCAAATTCCACGAAAGGCAATTGCCGAGGTGGCTCTAAGAAATTCTAAATATATCGTTTTGCGTTCTCGGGAAGAATGCGTGGAGTTGGTGAATTGTTATGCCCCGGAGCATTTGATGCTGTGCGTGAAAGATTATTTGGATTGGGTACCGGAAATCCGGAACGCGGGTTCCGTGTTCTTGGGACACTATTCTCCGGAGAGTGCGGGGGATTACGCATCGGGGACGAATCACACTTTACCCACGAACGGGTATGCCCGTGCGTATAGCGGGGTGAACATGGATGCCTTTATGAAAAAGGTTACTTTCCAAGAAATTATGCCGGAGGGATTGGCTTATTTGGGAAAAACAATCGAAATAATGGCGGATAATGAAAAGTTGGAGGCACACGGGAATGCGGTAAGGGTTAGGAATTTAGAATTTAAAATTTAGAATTTGGAATGAAGGCATTGGGTGATATCGTAAGGGAGAATATAAAGGAGTTACAGGCGTATTCCTGTGCCCGTGCGGAATTTGAAGGAACGGATGTGGCATTGTTGGATGCAAACGAGAATCCGTTTGCATCGGAATATAACCGTTATCCCGATCCGTTTCAGCGGGAATTGAAGCGAGAGATCGGGAGATTAAAAGGGGTGGAGGTTTCCCGGCTGGTGCTGGGAAATGGAAGTGATGAATTGATCGATATGCTGATCCGAACAGTATGTACACCCCGACGGGATAATATCATTGTTTTTTCACCGGGATATTCGATGTACGAGGTGTGCGGACAAGTGAATGACGTGGAGGTAAGGTGTCTGGAGTTGGACGAGGAGTTCCAACCGGGGTGGAACACGTTGTTTGATAGCGTGGATCAGTTTACGAAAATAATTTTCTTTTGCACGCCGAATAATCCGGTGGGAAACGTGGTCCCTTTGGAACGCATCCGAGAGGTGGCACTTCGTTTTGATGGAATTGTCGTGGTAGACGAGGCGTATATCGATTTTACCGATATGCCGTCGGCTGTTACTTTGCAGAAGGCTTGCCGGAATGTTGTCGTGTTGCAAACCCTGTCCAAGGCATGGGGACTTGCCGGATTACGGGTAGGAATTTGTGTAGCGGATCCGGAATTGGTGATTTATTTGAATAAAGTGAAACCGCCTTATAATATCGGTTCGTTGACACAACGGCGGGCTTTGGATGTCTTGCGGAATGAGGCAGATTTTTTGAAGAAGGTGGAGGCAATCAAGCGGGAGAGGAAAAGAGTTATCGAGGTTTTGAGGGATTTACCTTGGCTGGAGGTTGTTTGTGATTCGGAGGCCAATTTCGTCTTGATCCGTTGTGAGCGTTTTCGGGAATTGTACGACTATTTGGTGGAGGGGGACATTGTTGTTCGGGTACGGCATATCCCACCCCGCTTGAGTTGTGGGCTACGGATAACCATCGGGACCCGGGAAGAGAATGATTTGTTGATCAAACGATTAAAGAAATTCGGTGATTTATGAAGAAGATATTATTTATAGATCGTGATGGTACGATCATACAAGAACCACCGGTTGATTACCAAGTGGATCGTATGGAGAAATTGGCGTTTATTCCGGGGGTTATTGGAGCCTTGCGGGAGATTGTTAGGGAGACGGATTATCGGTTGGTCATGGTGAGCAATCAGGACGGTTTGGGAACGGAACGGTTTCCGATGGGTGCTTTTTTGCCACCTCATGAATTTATGTTGAAAACTTTGGCGGGCGAGGGAGTTGTTTTTGACGAGATACTGATAGATGCGAGTATGCCGGGGGACGCTTCTCCCCGGAGGAAGCCTGGAATTGGTATGGTTGAGAAATATTTGAATGAAATGCTGGATCGAGAGAATTCTTATGTGATTGGCGATCGGCTGACAGATATGCAGTTGGCAGCTAACATGGGGATTCGGGGTATATTGCTGGGAAAGGAGGGGATGGAGAGTTTACCTATTGTTTTAACCGCGGATTCTTGGGAAAAGGTGGTGCGTTTTCTGAAACAGGGAAGCCGACAGGCGGTGCAAGTAAGGCAAACGGCGGAAACGGAAGTGCGGGTTGCACTAGATTTAAATGGAACGGGGCAGGGTGAGGTGAAAACGGGAATTGCCTTTTTTGACCACATGCTGGAACAGATTATCCGACACGGGGGCATGGATTTGGTGGTTTCCGTGAAAGGGGACTTACAAGTGGATGAGCATCACACGATCGAGGACACGGCTATCGTGTTGGGACAATGTTTCTCGGAGGCATTAGGGGAGAAGAAAGGGATCGGACGATACGGTTTTGCCTTACCGATGGATGAGGCGAGGGCCGAGGTGTTGCTGGATTTGGGAGGACGGAGTTGGTTGGAGTGGAATGCCGCGTTTAGCCGGGAGTACGTGGGAGATTTTCCCACGGAGATGACCAAGCATTTTTTTGTCTCGTTTTGTCAAGGAGCTAAATGTAATTTGCACGTGGAGGCAAAAGGGGAGAATACGCATCACGTGATAGAAGCTATTTTTAAAGCGTTTGCCCGTAGTTTGAGGATGGCCGTCCGGCAGGAGGCGGGGGGAAAGATTCCGTCGACGAAGGGAAAAATCTAAAATCATAAATCATAAATCGTAAATCATAAATGGAACGGGTTGTAATTATAGAGTACGGGGCCGGAAATTTGTTTTCGGTAAGGGTGGCGATAGAAAGATTGGGATACGAGGTGGTTTGTAGTGCTGATCCCCGGGTGGTAAGAGAAGCGGATAAGGTGATCTTTCCGGGAGTGGGACAAGCTGCAACGGCCATGCGACAACTGAAAGAAAGCGGGATGGATCGGGTCATTCCGGAATTGAAAGTGCCCGTGTTGGGGATATGTTTGGGAATGCAGTTGATGTGTGCTCATTCGGAGGAGGGGAATACGGAAGGCCTGGGAATATTCCCGATGCGGGTGAAAGAATTCGGGAAATGTAGTAAGGTCCCTCATATGGGATGGAATGGGATTCGGGGGTGAAGTCCGGGTTGTTTGATGGGATTGTCGAGGGAGAAATGGTGTATTTCGTGCATTCGTATTATGTGCCTCTTAGTGAGTATACCATCGCCACGTGTGATTATCAGATGGCTTTTTCTGCGGCAATTCGTAAAGATAATTTCTGGGGATGTCAGTTCCATCCGGAGAAATCGGCTGGGGTTGGGGAAAAGATAATTGAAAACTTTTTAAAAATGTAAAAGAAATGAAGATAACGGTTATTCCGGCAATAGATGTTATAGGAGGAAAATGTGTGAGGCTTACCCGGGGAAATTACGATGAGTGTAAGACTTATTATGATGATCCGGTGGAGGCAGCCCGGCGCTTTGAGGCTATGGGAATGAAGCGTTTGCATCTTGTAGATCTGGATGGAGCCCGGGCGTCTCGTGTGGTAAATTGGCGGGTGTTGGAACGAATTTGTGAAGCGACTTCTCTAGAAGTTGATTTTAGCGGAGGCATCAAAAGTGATGAGGATATTTGTCGCGTGTTTGATGCGGGAGCCTCGTTTGTCTGTATTGGGAGTATGGCCCAGCAAAATAGGGAGAAGACTCGGGAGTGGTTGGAAACATACGGGGCCGGGCGGGTTATTGTCGGGGCTGATGTGAGAAATGAGCATGTATGCATTCAAGGGTGGAAGGTGGAAACGGAAACGACGATATACGAGTTAATAGAAGCTTATTTACCCCTGTTGAAGAATGTAATGTGTACGGATATTACCCGGGATGGTATGCTGGGGGGAGTTTCTTTGGAATTGTATCGAGAGTTGGTGACTCGTTATCCGGAGATTACGCTTATTGCATCCGGGGGAGTTGGTGGAATGGAAGATATTCAAGCGTTGGAGAACATGGGGATTTCTGCCGTGATCGTGGGAAAGGCTTTTTATGAGAAAAATGTAGAATTTAAAATGTAAAATTTAGAATGGATGGTGCTAATGGGTATATGATTGAAAAAAATGGACCTTGTGGGAGGAAATTAGCGGTAAGAATTATTCCATGTTTGGATGTGAAAGCAGGGCGGACGGTGAAAGGGGTAAATTTTGAGCATCTGAGGGATGCCGGGGATATTGTGGAGTTGGCCGCTCGTTATTCTGATGAGGGGGCGGATGAACTTGTGTTTTTGGACATCACGGCAAGTTCCGATCACCGGGGTACACGGTTAGATTGGGTGGAACGGGTGGCCCGACAAGTGCGGATCCCTTTTACCGTGGGTGGGGGTATATCATCGGAACGGGATGTCGAGGAGCTTTTGAAGAAGGGGGCAGATAAAGTGTCTGTAAATTCCAGTGTTTTGAAAGACCCGGGTTTGATAGATCGGTTGGCAGCAGCGTTTGGTAAACAATGTGTTGTCGTGGCGGTAGATGCTCGTCGGGAAAATGAAAAATGGAGAGTATACAGTCATGGGGGCCGGATGGCTACCGACCGGGAACTTTTTTCATGGGTAAAGGAGGCGGAAGAAAGAGGAGCCGGAGAGATCTTGTTTACCTCGATGGATCATGATGGAACACACCAGGGATTTGCTTGTGAGGCCGCCGGACGAGTGGCGGAATTGGTTAATATCCCGGTTATCGCCTCGGGGGGAGCGGGGAGTCTGGAAGATTTTTATGAGGCTTTAACCCGGGGAAAAGCGGATGCCGTGCTGGCTGCCGGAGTTTTTCATTTCGGGCAGATTCGGATTCCGGAGTTAAAATGTTTCTTGAAAGAAAAAGGTATTGTTGTTCGATAAAATGTTTAATGAAATGGTAAATATTACAGAGTTGAAATTTGATGCAGCCGGATTAATTCCGGCAATCGTGCAGGATGCAGATACACGAGTGGTGTTAATGCAAGGGTATATGAACCGGGAATCTCTCATCGAGACAGAGCGTTCCGGAAAGGTGTGTTTTTTCAGTCGTTCCCGGCAGCGGTTGTGGACGAAAGGTGAGGAGAGCGGACACTTTTTACTGGTGAAGGAGATTCTGGTAGATTGTGATCGGGATTCCTTATTGGTGAAGGTGAATCCCGTGGGACCAACTTGCCACACGGGACAAGATACATGCTGGGGAGAAAAGAACGTGAATAAGGATTTCTTGTTTTACTTGCAGCGATATCTGGAAAAACGGAAAGATGCATCTCCGGAAATATCCTATACGGCCCGCTTGATTGGGAAGGGGATTAACAAGGTCGCTCAAAAGGTGGGAGAAGAGGCCGTGGAACTGGTTATCGAGGCAAAGGATGATAACGAGGATTTATTCCTGAACGAGGCCGCCGATCTAATGTACCACTACATCGTGTTGTTAATTGCAAAAGGATACAGGTTGGAGGACGTGGAGAGGGTGTTGGAGGGAAGACATGGGAAAGCTAAAAGTTAAAAACTAAAAGCTAAAAGTTGAGTGGAGGCTATGGCGTGTGAGAGGAAATTATTAAGTTTCCCAATCCAAAATTTAAAATCTAGAAGGGCTTTTGTCCTTCTAGAGTTTTATGCGAATTTGGAAAGAGAGATCAAATAGTTTGTTGTCATTGACTTGGGTTAGAGAAGAGCTAATGGTTGATTTATCGGGATAGTAGGTGAGACCGGCTTTCAGGTAGAGCGTGATGAGGGTGAAAGGTTTCCAATTGAGATTGAGGTAGGAGCGAATGCCTCGATCGTACAAAGCGGGGAAAGAGTAACCGTAGAGAACGTTGTTTTCATAGGCGTATATCCTGGTGTTGTAGCTGTCCGTGTCGAAGTAAGCAAATCGGAACTGGGCTTTTAGGCTGGTTTGGAGGGATGAGTACATAAGGTCTTGATAGAACAAGTAACCGCCTTCCTGTTTTTCTTTTTTCACGTAACGCGTGTAACTGGTCCGGGTGCGGGATTTTAATCGCTCGCAGATGGAGTAGGTAAATTGGAACCTGTACTCCTGTTTCACACGGGAAACGGATTGAAGTTTTTCTCCTGTTTTATCGTCTTCCGGTTTGTCTTCATGTTTAAAATGAAACGAACAATCCCAGCGAGAGCGGTTGAACGTGACATCTCCCACGATCTCTTTCCCCTTGCCGGGAATGGTGGCTTGATAACGGGGTGAGAAAAAACGGAACCGGTCACAATAGATATTGATTTTTAGATTGCGGAAAGGGGTACTTTCGAAACCTAGGTATACTCCTTCTTCATTTGTCGTGTTGGAGTATTCGGCAAAGCCTCCATTGTAGTGAGAGCGATAGCCTTTATCGTAGCGACGATAGAGGGCACATAGAGCGAGTTTAGGAATCCCGCTGTAGCGCAAACCGTTAACGGTAGCCCATGTCCCGTTGTCACTACGTGCTGTTTCCCCGAATAGATAGAAATGGTAACCTCCGGTTTTGTAGTCAACGCTTACAAGTGTGCGTTGGTCACCCGTTTCATTGTATTGCTGGTAGGTGGCTTTTCCCTTGGTTAGGGCAGGCGAAAAATTGTAATGCAATAATTGAATGCCGATACGAAAGTAACGATGATTTAGACGGGTGGAGAGGCCTGTTGTAAATTCTTTTAAGACGTGTTTTTTCTCGCATTCCGAGAGGTTCCGGTGATAACCTGTCGTGTAAAGGGTGGCGGTTTGCACGGCTTCCGGGGTAAGCGTGTCAAGATCAGTGAGATTACCGTCGGTCTTCTTATAAGAAACGAAAATTTCGGTAGTAATCGTGCGTGTCGGGTGCAGACGGGTGGCTATGCCTCGTAGATAGCGGTTTTCATCCGTGGAAGTGTAGGGGGCAATGCCATTTCCTGATTTCTCGTTACTAAGGGTGGAAGTCGATTTGCCGGAAGAGTAACCGCTCCATGCCAGTAATCCCTGTCCCCACTGCAATTTGTAGTCACCGATAATTACCCGCTGAATGATTTTGTCCGGGGTGTAGCATACGTGGGCGGAAAAAAAGTCAAACCCCGTTTTCTGGTTTTTCGTGAAATAGTTTTCTCCCGCGTCATTTTCCAAAGTGAGTCCACCTTGCCAGCCTTGTCTGTTTGATATTTTGTATTTTAACAATGTACCCCAAGGAGGCCCTTGAAAGCGAGTTTGTTTTTTGGCGAGATAATCTTTTTCATACAAAAAAGCTTCCCTACTGTATTTTTTGTAACCGGCTTGTTTCGGACGAGTCGTTTTCAAGCGGGCAAGAATTTCTTGCGAGAAGTGATAACGGGAGAATTTTTCGGGTACGTATGTGCCGATGCGGATAAAAGGTTTGATATTAGATAAATCCTGTTGGCTGATTCCGGTGACAAGTAAAAGTTCGTTCGGGTGAGTGAATGGCCCGTGTTTCTTGCGGAAGTCTAATAAGTTGTCTATCTGTGCATCGGAAAGAAAAAATAACATTTTGAGACTATCGAATCCGGCTGAGTTTAGGTTTATCGGTTGTGTGGAGAGATGAATCAACGAACTGACCATATCTTCATAATAATCTTCCGATGACTCTATATCATTTGCTTCTAAAAGTTTTTCAATATCCGGTATGCTCTGTGAGTACACGGAGTTGGGGATAATAAAAAATAGAATAACGACATATATAATTTGTCGCATGATATATGTTTTGATTAAAATTCGTGTTAACGAGAAATTAATTACGTGACCATATACACGTAAATAGCCGATGTTTCAAAGGTAGGAAATGTCTTGGACATTTCCTATAAATCTTGTTTAATTTGTGAAGTCTGCTATTTCTTTTGACACCACCTCATTTTTACATTGAATCTTTCCGGGTGGATTAATTCGTCTTGTAATCGTATTTTACTTTTGCCAGTTCTTGGTTGGCATCCACGATTTTCTTTTTCAAAGATGCTTTGAAATCCACGATTTTAGCTTTTAATGTACTGTCGCCAACGGCTAAGATTTGTGCAGCCAAAATACCGGCATTCATGGCTCCGTTGATGGCGGTGGTGGCAACCGGGATGCCCGGAGGCATTTGGGCTATGGCTAAAAGAGCGTCCATCCCGTCGAGAGAAGCATTGATGGGAACACCGATCACGGGAATGGGCGTCATGGCTGCGATAACACCCGGTAGGTGTGCGGCCATGCCGGCTCCGGCGATGATCACTTCAATACCCCGTTGCTGAGCATTTGTGGCAAAAGACTCCACTTCAGCCGGCGTGCGGTGAGCGGAGAGGGCATTGATTTCGAAAGGTATGCAAAAATCATTTAATACTTTTGCGGCTTTTTCCATCACGGGCAGATCTGACGTGCTACCCATGATAATACTTACTTTTGGGTCCATATTTTACCGGATTTTAAATTCAAAGTTGTACTTTTGCGCAAAGTTAAATAAAAAAATGGATTAGAAAGACGACTAGGTCTGTCATTCAAAAGAGAAATACACACGGGATGAAAAGAATCAAATTGCATGATCGGAGTTTCCGGCTGATGATTGAGGCTGACGTGATTGACCGGGAGATCCAGAGGGTTGGAGCTCAGATGAATCGGGAACTGGCAGGTGAACGCCCTTTGTTTCTAGGAGTGTTGAACGGGGCGTTTATGTTCGTGTCTGATTTGTTGAAACATATCACAATCGACGGGGCGGAAATTAGTTTTGTGAAAATCGCTTCTTATGCCGGGGTATCCTCGACGGGGAAAGTGCAGGACCTGATCGGATTGCGGGAAGATATCACGGGACGAACCGTGGTAATTCTGGAGGATATGATTGATTCGGGAGAATCCATCATGCACATGAAAAAAATGTTGGAAGAGAAACATCCGAAACAGGTGAAGGTGGCAGCCTTGTTCTACAAGCCGAAAGCGTTGAAATACGACTTGACGATTGATTACAAGTGTATTGCTCTGGAAAATGATTTCGTGGTGGGACACGGCTTGGATTACGACGGGTTAGGGCGTAATTATCCTGACCTTTATACAATTGAAAATTGAAAATGAAAAAACAAACTCCCTCCCCCCCTTCGGGGTACTTCCCCTCGGGCAGGGGAAGAAGGAGGTGGCAGCGAAGCTGACGGAGGAGTTTAATTTAAAATTTAAAATCATAAATCTAAAATAATAAAGAATGGCATCAACGAACTTTGTCGATTACGTGAAAATATTCTGTCGTAGTGGAGCCGGAGGACCGGGATCTATGCATCTTCATCGGGATAAGCGTTCCGCCAAAGGAGGGCCTGATGGCGGTAACGGTGGACGCGGAGGACACGTGATATTAAAGGGAAACCGGAATTACTGGACTTTGATTCACTTGAAATACCAGCGTCACGTGTATGCCGAAGATGGAGAGAGCGGGAGTGGAAATCTGTGTACCGGAGCTGACGGACAAGATGTCATTATAGATGTTCCACTGGGAACTGTTGCCCGGGACGCGGATACCGGGGAAACGATTTGCGAGATCACGAAAGACGAGGAGATTTGTATCGCTGTCCGCGGTGGTCGCGGTGGTTTGGGAAACTGGAATTTCCGTTCGGCCACGAATCAGACGCCTCGTTACGCGCAACCGGGAGAACCCCGGGTGGAACGGAATGTTATCCTGGAGTTGAAAGTACTTGCTGATGTCGGTTTGGTGGGTTTCCCGAATGCGGGTAAGTCAACTTTGTTATCCGTTGTTTCCGCGGCAAAACCGGAGATCGCGAACTACCCGTTTACCACGTTGGTTCCGAACCTGGGAATCGTGAATTACAGGGATAACCGTTCCTTTGTGATGGCTGATATTCCCGGAATCATCGAGGGTGCTCATTTGGGAAAAGGTCTGGGATTGCGTTTTTTGCGACATATCGAACGAAATTCAGTATTGCTGTTTATGGTCCCCTCGGATAGTAAGGACATTCACGGGGAATATAAAATATTGTTGAACGAATTGAAACAATATAACCCCGAGTTATTGGATAAAAAACGACTTCTGGCTATCAGCAAATCGGATTTTATTGACAAGGAATTGATGGCCGAGATGGAGAAAGATTTACCGGATATTCCCTACGTGTTCATTTCTTCCGTAACGGGGAGTGGAATCATGGAATTGAAAGACATGTTGTGGAGAGTCTTGAACGAAGAATAGCAAACAGCTTTTTTATCGAAAATTTTCATCGGTTTAATATAACCGATTTAGGGTATCTCAACAATATACTACGTAATGTGATGATAAAGTTATTTATCATCTTTCAATTTCTTTATTTCTTTATCAAAATCACTTTCCAATAAATCCATTTCACGTTTGCGATAGATTTCGAACTCTTTTTCTGCTTTTTTAATCGCTTGTTTATGCGAAATGTTTCCCTTGTCAATCAAGACTTTCCGTTTATGAGCAATAATTTGTCTATCCAGTGCTTCTATCCAATCTTTCATTGTCATGGAATTCATTTCTAACGCTTGGAATTCCGCAAAATCCAAGAAACCTGAAACAAGCAGATTCAAACGTTGGAGTTCAATCTCAGACAAATAGTTCTTGGCTATTTTCACATCATCTTTAGTTACATAGTTACCCTTGAAATTGGTCATTCCCACAAAAGGTTTTTCATTATCCACACGATTATAGATTACTTCTGCGGCGGTATTCTCATGAACAGCATAGTGTAGTTTATTTTGTACGGTGGCAAAGAATGTTTTGGTCATTTCACTGCGAGGATCATAGTCTGTTGCGGTGGCATAAATATCCGTAACCTGTTGATAAAAATTGCGTTCACTGCTGCGAATATCCCTGATACGCTGCAAGAGCTCCCGGAAATAACGGTTCCCTCCTTGTTTCAATCGCTCGTCATCCATCGCGAACCCCTTTTGGATATATTCGTGAAGCCGTTGGGTTGCCCATCTTCGGAAACGAGTTGCTACTTGCGATTGGATACGATAGCCCAAAGCAATAATCATATCAAGATTATAGTGGTCAATGTTACGTTTTACCTGACGATTGCCTTCTTGGCGAACTAACAAGAATTTCTTGTTAGTTGCCTCTAGCGTAAGTTCGCCATCTTTATATATGTTATCCACGTGTTGGCTGATATTTTGTTGTGTGGTACAATATATTTCTGCCAACTGATTTTGTGTCAACCATAGATCTTCATCGAAAAAACGTACAGATACACGAGTAATTTCGTTATCGTCTTGATAGAGTATTATTTTATTTTCTTCTTTCATATTCATAAATCGTTTCCTTTTGTTCCTTTGTTGTTCATTTTTTCTGAATGCTTGATTTTAAGCATATCTATAAAGTCCTTTGCCCTGGCTTGGAGAAGTAGACAATAGCGCTATTTTTGTCGTATTTGTTTTTACAAAAGTAGACATTTCCTGCATTTATTCACTACACTTCGTCCAAATTAGTAATCTTACTATTTTTTATTTTAATTTTTTTTCAAGCAAACAAGGTAACCGAATACGTTAATCATCGTATATTCATAAGAATTTAAATAGATGACTTATGAATTACGGGATTAGTGTACTGTTTCGATTTATTCCCTTGTTGATGGCATTGATTTGTTTTTTCTTTGGAGGATATATCTTTGCTTACGGGAATGATGAAGCACGGTGGGTTGCGGGGCCGGTCGTATTTTCATTAGGCGTGCTTTGTATTGCGTTGTTTGCCACGGCAGCCACCATTATTCGACAATTGATTCACACGTACAATCCTGTCGCGAAATATTTATTGCCCGGCATGGGGTATCTATTCGCTTTAGGAACAATGATCTGGGGTATTTGTTGGATAACTTCTCCTGAACCGCGGAATTTATTTGTCCCGGGACACGTGATTTGTGGCGTGTCGTTGATTGCAGCTTGTATTTCAACGGCGGCAACTTCATCTACTAAATTTACACTTATTCCGGTGAATTCACGCGGGACAAGCGATAAAATTAATCCTAACGGTTTTTCGGGCACCGCGGAAACGGTGTTGATCGGGTTAACCGTTTTATTTTCCGCGGTAGCGTGGATTTGGGCGATAGTATTGTTGTCTGGCTCCGGGGGCGATCATTGGGTTGCCGGGAGCGTGATGGCCGGGTTGGCTTGTATTTGTACGAGTTTGATCGGGCTGGTTGCAATTATATCTCGTCAGATCAGGAATGATTATGGGGAGAACGACCGAAAATATTGGCCGAGATTGGTGTTTTTCATGGGGACAATCTGCATCGTGGGGGGAATTGTCGAGTTGTTGGCAGCACCTGTCCCCGTGAATACAACCGGTTTTATTCTGATCGGCTTGGGCCTTGTTTGTTTCAGCATATCCAGCAAGGTGTTATTACTCGCCAAGGTTTGGTGTCAGGAATGCAAACTGGCGAATCGTATCCCGTTGATCCCCGTCATGACCGCTTTGTTGGCTCTTTTCTTGGGAGCGTTCCTCTTTGAAGAGGCAACGATTGACAGTGCGTTCTTCGTCCCTGCCCGGGTGCTGATCGGCTTGGGAGGTATCTGTTTTTCCTTGTTCTCGATTGTTAGTATTTTGGAAAGCGGGACTTCCGGTAAATAATATCCTTTTGGAGGTTTTGATTTGAGTTTATATTTCCGAATCGCGGGTACTCTTTTGGAGAGTTGCCGCGATTCTTTGTCTGTAATCTTTTAAAAGGCGGTAGAATTCGTTATTTTCGCCCCCGAAATAAAAGAATAAAATCATGGCTAAAAAAGAAAAGGTACAGGAGATGTTTAACGGGATCGCCCCGAAATACGATTTGTTGAATCACCTGTTGTCAATGGGTATTGATAAAAGCTGGCGTCGGAAGGCGATGAAAGTTGTCGGGGCCGGACCGAAAGATTTGGTGCTGGATATAGCTTGCGGCACGGGCGATTTTTCGATCGAAGCGTTGAAACATGGAGTGAAACGAGTGGTCGGGGCCGACATTTCAGAAAATATGCTGGCCGTGGCACGGGAGAAAGCGAAAGCAAAAGGCTTGTCCGACCAGCTTGATTTTCAATTTGGCGATAGCGAGAATCTCTCCTTCGATTCGAATACTTTTGATGCCGTGACAGTTGCTTTTGGCGTGCGTAATTTTGAACATCTTGAATTAGGATTGGCGGAAATGTGTCGGGTATTGAAACCCGGGGGGAAGGTGGTCATTCTTGAATTTTCGACACCTGAACATTTCCCGATGAAACAATTGTATAATTTCTATTTTAAACACATCCTGCCTTTCGTGGGAGGCATGATTTCCGGCAACCGGAAGGCGTATGAATATTTGCCTGCTTCCGTGTTCGCGTTTCCGCAGGGAAAGAAATTTTTGGATATAATGCGAGATGCCGGCTACACGAATGTCTCGCAACAGCGGTTGACTTTCGGGATCGCTAGTTTGTACGAGGGAGAAAAATAAAAAGAGACTGAAAAAATCAGCCTCTTTTTATTTTTACCATTCAACAGCATCGCGGTTGATCGGCATGGTCATGCACCTTGCCCCACCGCCTCCGCGAGGAAGTTCCGATCCCTCGATGGTGATCATGTATTTTTCGTATTTATTCAGATCGACTTTGTTGCTGATCACGTCATTAGCACGAATAATCTCGAATCCGGCATTATTCATCGCTTCAACGGTATAGTTGTTGCGCGCATAACCTAACACTTTACCCGGGGCCACGCAGAAGAAGTTTGCACCACTGTGCCATTGCTCTCTCTCCATGTTCCAAGTCTCGTCCTCTCCACCGCAATACACGGGTTCCAAATCCATGCCCAGCTTTTTCAAGGCGTGTAACAGCGTCTTTTCCCGACGGATGCTGACCAATTTCCCGTGTTGAATCTTGATGTGAACCGTCTGGTAATTGCCCGGGCTCATGATCAAGGGTTCGTAAACCATGCACTTGTCCTTGTCCAAGAAAGTAAACACCATATCCAAATGAATGAACGATTCCGGGGAATGGGGTAATTCCTGCACGAGAATATGTTGCACCTTGTCTTCGTTCCGGTTGATGAAATTATACATCAAGGCATCGATGGCGCGGGTTGACGTGCGCACGCCGTTCCCGATCACCAGTATATCCTCCCGTGCAATCTGCACGTCACCCCCCTCGATGGTTATTTTACGGAGGGGATCGGGAGTTGTAGCCAGATTCAACGTTTTGGTGTTAAATCCGGGAGTGAAGTCAAAAATGGATTGCATGATAATTGCCTCGCGATCGCGAACCGCGTTGGCCATCTTCCCGATAAGCACTTCGTTGTACATGCTCATGGAAGCATCGCGGGTGAAGAAGAAATTGTGTAACGGACGCAAGTCGTACCAGTCTTTATTTAGGAATTTGGTCAACGTGTCGCGTTTCATTTCAACCCCTTCGATCAGTAAGCGAGCCAAATCTTCCGCGTCTTCATCCAATAATTGATCCTTGATCGATCCCTTGGGTGTATGCTCGGCAATGAACGGTTCTATCTTTTCGATGCGGTTCAACACTTCCAGTTTCGTGGCATCGTCTTTTAAAATGTTTGTCAGGAGGTCTTTGACTTGATAGGTTGTCGTGATTTTACCTAAAACCTCACTGAGTTGTTTGTATTCTTTTCGTGCGATTGATAAATTTAGAATATCGCTATAGAGCGCCCTCTCAGCGTTCTCGGGAGTCATGTTTTCTACCTCCTCGCCTGGTGTATGAAGTATTACTCCATTCAGTTTTCCGATTTCGGATTGAACATTTACCTCTACAATCTTAGACATATATGTGTTTTTTTGATTACCCGGCAAAATTACGACATAAAGGCTGATAAACCTTATAAATCACCACTATAATTATGCAAAAAGCGAAAATAAATATGCACTATTTTAGAAAGAAAGGGATACGTCATGTACCCCTTTCAGTATCTCGAAGAGTTGTCCGGCCTCTTCGAGCTGGTTGCATCTTTAATATTTTGAGCATGCAATTCAACATTTTCCGCCACTTTTGAAGTGGATTGCATACATTAGTTTCAATTAGAGCAATAGTTCACCCAAATATTTTCGCAAAATTAAAGAATAAAAATGATAATTACAAGTAAATATCGACATAATTAGCTTAACAGAGGCTATTGATGTAATATTGAAAGTCACCCCGGGATAATCCGGGATGACTTTTGATAACCCAAACGGAATTTTGCAAATGATGGGTTATTTCTTTTGAAAATGTGAATTTAAAATCTGAATCCAATTTTCAGCATGGGATTGGATAGGAAGTCGAATCCGTGAGTGTCTGATGATAAAAGTTTCAATCCAACTTGTGGTCGGATGTTATATACAGTGTAATCATAGGCAACCGGTCGAATTTCGATTGAAATAAAAAATGCTTTGGAAACAAAATAATCGAATCCGGTGATTCCGGCAACTCGATACCCGAAAGCTTCTCCAATAGATTTCCCTAGATAGACTTCGTCATCTGCTTTTGCCTCTTGTTTCCCGTAAGAAAATCCGAATTCTCCTCCATAACGGAAAAACAGTTTGTCATACTTGGTTTTCACGTATCTTTCTGCTCCAAGTACGATAGCATATTTTATTTTATCTTTTGATGTTACGAAATTGTAATCGGGGATGTCTCCGGTTTCGAATTTCCCATCTGTACTACTCCCGGGTAAAGCTCTATACTCGGGATTGTGCTTGAATGAAAATCCTCCCATTGCCTTCAGTGCCCATTTCTCAGCGAACATCCATCTGAATTCGAAATTTAGGGATAACTGTTTATCAAACCAACTGGTTTGAGGGGCGGAGATATTGTAGGTGCTCAAATCCGGGGCCGGGGCTTCCATACCGACAAAAGAACCTACACCAAAGTTTAGAGAAACACTTTTGTCTCCTTTCTTGGGGGATAGTTCTTCTTGTTGTGCGTCCGCCAATAAAACAGAACCCGTCATTATCATGGCAATTGTCAATACTCTTTTTAGCATATATACAAATTTAGTGAATGCCAGTGGGGATTGCCCCACTGGTATTGGGTTTTACTTATTCGGCAAGAACTGCTTCTGCGGCATCAATAGCTGCTTGCAAACGGTCAACACGTGCTTGTAGTTCGGGTTGAATTTCCTTGAGTTTTGAAATCTCGTTATTAAGTGCGTTGATTTCTGCCTGATATTCTTCGTTCTGTGCTTTGATGTAAGCGTTTAATTCTTCGTTCTTTTCTTCGTCACTGGCAAGAGCATTGAATTCTTTGATGGATTGCTCTGCTTTAGCGATAGCTTCTTCTGCTGTTTTTATCTCTTCTTTGTAGCTCTCTATTTGGGCGTCGATGCCTTCGCTGTTTGAAGTTAGGAATTCTAATAGTTGATTAGTACACTCTATTTGAGAACTTAACTCTTTAGCTTCTTTTATCAATGTGGCGTATGCTGAATTCTCTAAAGCTGCTATCGCTTCTTCTTTTTTCTGTTCAGCCGTCTCGATGTTGGCTACCGCTGCATCCCAATCTGCTTTTGCTTGGTTCATTTCTGCTAGCAACGTTTCGGTTGTTTTGGCAGCATTGTCAACGATCGTGTTGAATTCATCGGCTAATAACGTTGCGATTTCCAACTCATCGATTGCTTTTTGTACATCTTGAACAAGTTTACCTTGATTGATTTCTGAAACAGCGGCAACGGCATCATCATATTCTTTTTGTGTAGTAGTGACATTTTCTTTTGCTTTTTCGTATGCTGTTTCATTTTCTTCAATAGCTTTGGTGGCATCAGCGATATCTTTTTTAGCTGTTGCTAACGCGGCATCGTTTGTCGTTACGGCATCGCTCGCTTTGGTCAGTTCTGCCAAAGCTGTTGCTTCATTTGTCTTGGCAACACCCAATAAAGCTTCTAACTCGGCTTTTTCCGCGGGAGTAAGGTCCGGATTTTTCAGCTCATCGGTATATTTTGCCACTAAATCTTTTTTCGCGTCGTAATCTGTTTGAGCTGCAGTCTTTTTATTATTTAATTCCGTTACTTTACCCTCGTAAGTAGCTTTGTCTTTTGTTGCTTTTTCAAGTTTTGCTTCTTGTTCTTTGGCTGTTTTTTCAAGCGGAGCCAAGGCTGCTTTTGCATCCGCTGCTGCTTTTTCTAATTTCTCTAAATTCGCTTTTGTATCAGCTAATGCTTTTTCAGCTTTTTCTTTTGCCGTGGTGGCATCTTTAATTGCATTTGCTTGTTTTTCTTTCTCGGCATTAATTTGGGTTAGAATTCCTTGTTCGAATTCAGGGTATCCCGCGAAAGAGAATGTTTTTTCAGTCCCTTGGCTTGTCGTAACTGTTATATTGAACGGGGCAACCAACTTTCTTGTCGGATTGCTATGGTAAGCCTCTTTTGCTTCCTCGTAAGCGGCTTCCTTGTCATCAGCCTCTTGTTCTGCAGCTTCTACCGCTTGTTTTGCATCATAAATAGCTTTCAATAATTTCTTCGCCTCGTCAGCCGTATTGATCATTTCTGCTGTTTTGGAGTCAAGTTCTTTGGTGAGTTCTTCAAGTTTTGTTTCGAGTTCCTTGATTTTTTTCTCCATGGCGGCTTCTGTCAGCGTTCTTGAGGCTTCTAGTTCGGTAATCATCTCTTTTGCATCGGCCACCTTCTCTTGATTATTTTTAATCATTTCCTGGAAACCGGCAAGGTGGTTTGCGAAATTATCAGAAATGCGATTCTTGAACCAATTTATTTCACCCTCGTAATAGGCGATTTGATTTTGATTATTACGAAGTTTCCGCAGAGCTTTAACATAGTCAGCATACATTTCCTCTAGTTCCGGGTTAAGTTTACCGGCAATAATGGCAGCGTTCAATTTATTCAAGAAATCTTGTTGCTTGTATGCTTCCTCGGCTTTCCGAGTTTCGTATTCAAGTTCATAAATTTTTTGTTGATATTCATTTGCCATTTCAGCAGCTTTTGCTTCACTCCGAATTTTTTCAGCTTCGGCAAGTAGTTTTTCGGCTTCTGCTTTCGTTTTGGCTGCATTGGCTTCTGCAATCAAACGTTCAATCTCAATGCGAGCAGCTTCGTTTTTAGCTTCATTTTCTACTTTCAATTTTTCGATTTCTGCCAGTAATTTTTGAGTTTCACCTTGGGCTTTCAGCATTTCGGCTTGGGCTTTCAGCCATTCTGTTTTCGCCGTCCGGATTTGTTCAACGGTGGTTGATTCCTTGTCGTCCACGCAGGATGACAGTAGGGCGATCGTTACCAACACAAATAATAAACTTATTTTTCTCATAACATCTTGTTTTTTAATTAAACATTCAATAATTCTATAGTTCATTTAATACATTGCAATTAAATTGTTGTGTTTCGAATGCAAAAGTATTGGATAATATTTACATGTGCAAGAATTATTCAACATTTTTGTGTATATAATATCACGATTATTGAAACTTTTCTCGTGATAAATCTCGTAATTTTGAATTATGAAATTGGATATAGGAGAGATAATAAGGCAAGAGTTCGAGAAAAGTGGATTGAGTGCCAGTCAGTTTGCTCGGATGATTAACAAGGAAAGGACGTTGGTATATCATCTTTTCAAGCGTCAATCTATTGATACAGATTTGTTGTATCAGATTAGCATGATATTGAACGTGGATCTGTTTCAGTTGTTTTCTGAAAAATTGAGAGAAGAAAATGATATTATCGGAGCATGTCATTCCCAAAAAACAGAGAGAATATCGTCCAAACGGAAGATTATGCTGGAGGTAGAATTGGATGATGAAGAGTATCAAAAAATGATCCAAAAAGCATTGAATATATAGTCGCTTTAATTTTTCTTGATCCCGATTACTTTAACATGAATTCGATATAAACAATCGTTTCCACACCAACGGGTGCGGACTTTTTCTGTACCCCCACGGATGGTCGGGGAAGCGGTGATTTGTCCCCGTAAAATGGGCGTTCCAATGGAGCTTCTACTTGATGGAGCTATTAGCCTGTTATCAAGTTGCTATATTAGACTTATCACCTTGTTAATAATTGCTATCGTAATCTAATATTTTGCTATTTTAAAGGGAGGAGAATGGGAGCGGAATGGGAGGGGAATGGGAGCGGCTCGCAATATGATGGCAATATGATAACAAGTTGATGGCGTTTTGATAACTTTATTTTGTATTATTTTGCATGTAATTTTTATGGAACACCGGGAGTATCTAACAAGTCAGTCTTTTAATGACGACCACCCCTAACCCCTCCTTGCACAGGAGGGGAGATAGTGTACCAAAAAGTGTGTATAGCCCTTCTTTTTTCATATTTGCAAATCTATTAATTTTTAATAAAATAATCTTGATTCTAAAAAATTATAAATTGGGTACTTGTAAATATCTGCATTTTGCGCCACCGTTCCCATGAGCAGGATGACGGCTCGCGGGTTTGGCATTGCGCCCCTCATGTTTATAACCCTCTTGTAATCCCTGTTCAGCCTTTCGATCCAGTTTGTAGTGTAAATCATCCCCCTGATTTCTCTTTCATACTTGAAGTACGTGAAGTAGAACCTGTACCTGTCGTGACAATATCTTTTCAAGACGGGATAACTTTTCTGCCACCTGGCAATAAACTCTTTAAATTTTAGAAAAGCCTTTTCCGGCGAGATCTCCCACTGGTCGGGAGCGCAAATTTGTTTAAGCTCTTCCAGCACTTGTTTCTTGTCCCTTGGCTTGACCTTTCCCGCGATATTCCTCTTCAAATGCACGGTACATAGCTGTAGATCCGCCAGCGGGAAAGTATCCGCCAGGACATTTTCAATGCCGGGGAGCCCGTCACACACCAGGAGGTTAACCTCCTGGACCCCTCTCGCTTTTAGATCCTCGAACACGTCTTTCCAGTTCGTGGCGCTTTCCACGGGGAAGTTCACGACGGTCAAAACTTCCCTTGTCCGGTCTTCTTTCACCCCTAAAACCGTGTAGTAGGCTTCGTTGCTCACGGACTCATCCCGCCGGGTGAGGACATAAGTGGCATCAATATAAAGAATGGGGTAACGCTTCTCAAGTTTACGCCCCAGCCAGGCGTTTACATCTTCACGTGCCGTGTTCAAGAGACGACTTACCTGACTTTTACTGTAATGCTTGCCGTAAAACTGTTCGTAAATTTTACCCACTTGTTCCGTGGTTAAACCACTACAATAAAGGCTACTCACTAGCTTTTGCGCTTCTTCTTCCTGGTCTTTCAACACGCCTAGTAACATCGGGTAAAAATTACTGTTACGACTACGCGGGACCCGAAGCTCGAAGACCTTACCTCCATGACAGACTCTACGGCCTCGAAAACCGTTACTCACGTCTGATAACGTTTCGTTATGAAGACTTCGCTCGGTGAGCATTAAACTCTCTAACCCGCGTTTTACTAATCCATGAAAACCGGATTCGCCATTTGTTATTTCTGAAATTATTTCCGAGATTTGTTCATGTGTAAATTCCATAAATATTCATTTTTGACAGTTCCATTACAAAAATAAAAAATTTGGGATTTACACACTTTTTGGTACACTATCGGAGGGAAACCGCTTGGTAATCAACCCTCCCCCTGGGTAAGGGGGAGTTGGAGGGGGTAGTTTGTTGATAGGAATAAGACTTGTCAGACAGTCCCTTATTTTTTAGTAATCGTCGTTTTGTCGGTTGCCCTCGCTTTCGGGAATATCAAGGATGCGGAGTTGTCCGGAATACAACCGCGTGAGGGTTTAGATGTCCAGTTTTACCACGGTAATTCCCGCGCCTCCCATTTGCACGTGTTCATCTCCACAGGAACCCACGACGGGATTCGTTTTTAAGAAGTCCCGTATGATTTGTCGAAGGGCTCCGGTGCCTATTCCATGCAAGATACGGAGATCTTTCATGTTCAGCATGACGGCTGTATCAATAAATTCCGATACTTTCATGAGTGCCTCGTCTCCTCGTAATCCTCGCACATCTATCTCCGGTTTGAAATCCACGCGTTTCTGGCTGATGTTTTCCAGATAGTTGGAAGAGGGGCGCGGTATCCTGTTTTGCGTGATTTTCTTGGCTGCGCTGTTCGATATTTTCGAGAGGCGTTCCACTTTCACGGTTGTCATCAGGCCTCCGAGCGCGATAACTGCATTTTTCTCGTTTATTTCGATGATTTCGCCAACGGTTTTGTTATCCAGTTGCACGAGGTCGCCCTTGCTGAACGTTGGCGCTTGTTCCTGTTGCGCGGCTTCTTCCGGGGTGGAGGTTTGCGGGCGTTTCCCTTTTTCCTTCTGTTTCTTTTCCCGGTTTTTCAATTTCTCGATTTTTCTTTTCAGCCGTTCTTCCTCTTCTTCTTCGCTGGCTAACAACCGGAGTTTTTCTTCCTCGAATGTTTTTCGGGCCAAGCGGGTTTGTTCCTTTTCGGCTTGACTTTCCTTGATTTGTCGGATGGTGTTTTCGATCGTCTTGTTGGCCCCGGAGATGAGTTCTTTGGCTTTCTCCTGGGCCTCTTGGATGATTGTTTTCCTGAGTTTGGAAGCCTCGTCCAACTCTTTTTTGTAACGCTCTAGCACTTCTTCCAGGCGTTTTTCATTTTCATGAATGCGTTTCCGTTTTTCTTCCCAGTAGCGTTTATCCCGTAGGATTTCTTTCAAGTGTTTGTCGAAATTTACCCGGTCTTCACCGATCTTGCTGGCGGCATCGTCCAGAATTTCTTTGGGTAACCCGATTTTCTTGGCGATTTCGAAGGCAAAAGATGAACCCGGTTTCCCGATTTCCAGTTGGAAGAGCGGCAGCATCCGGTGGCTGTCGTAGAGCATGGCCCCGTTTGCGATCCCGGGAGCCGAGGAGGCGAAATGTTTTAAGTTGGTGTAGTGGGTCGTGATGACACCTCTCGTTTGGTTGTGGTTGAGCGCGTTTAAAATGGCTTCCGCTATCGCGCCTCCCAGCATGGGTTCGGTTCCCGTGCCGAATTCGTCGATCAGGATAAGCGTGTCCCGCGAGGCATAGCGGATGAAATTTTTCATGTTCAGCAAGTGCGAGCTGTATGTACTCAAGTCATTTTCGAGCGATTGCTCGTCTCCCATGTCGATGAGTATTTTGTGGAATATCCCGAATTTGCTGGATTCTTCCACGGGTACGGGCACGCCGCATTGGAACATGTATTGTAGTAAGCCGGCTGTTTGGAGGCAGACGGATTTACCTCCCGCGTTAGGACCGGATATCAAGATAATCCGTTGGTCTTCGTTTATTTCAAGGTCCAGGGGGACCACGTCTTTCCCGTTTGCTTTCAGGCTTAGGTAGAGTAGGGGGTGTTTTGCCCGATACCACAGCATGGAAGGGGTGTCTTCAAACAGGGGCACGATGGCGTTTACCCGGATGGCAAAAAGTGCTTTTGCCCGCGCGAAGTCCACGAATGCCATGAAATCGTAGGCGGGGATCAGGTCATATATATAAGGACGCAGGTCATCGGCAAATTGCCGGAGGATACGGGTGATTTCCCGTTTCTCTTCCAGTTGCAGTTCCCGGATTTCATTGTTTGTTTCGATGATTTCCGCGGGTTCGATGTAAGAGGTTTTCCCGGTGGTGGATTCGTCGTGCACGATTCCGTTTAATTTCCGCTTGAAGGCCGCGGGTACGGGTATCACCATTCTACCGTCCCGGATGGCGATGTTGCTGTCCTTGTCGACCCAGCCTTCTTCCTGTGCTTTCTGCAACAGGGATTGCATGCGCCGGGAGATGCCCGATTGTTTTTTCGCGATGCTATGACGTATGTTGCCTAAAGCGGGAGAGGCGGTGTCCTTGATTGTCCCGAATTTTGAAACGATCGAGTCCAGGCGTTGCAGGATGTAGGGAAATACCCGTACATCCCCGGCCCGGGCTACCAGGTGAGGGTAGATTTCTTGTTTGGTGTTGAAGAAGCGCATGATGGCGTTCAGCGACTCCAGCGAGTTTTTCAAGACGACCAGTTCATTTACTTCCAGGAATAATCCTTCTACTTTCACGCGCAGCAAGAAGGGGCGGGCATCATGGTAGTAGGATACGGGAAAGTTCTCTTCTTCCTGGCAAATCCGCATGAATTCGGAGGTTTCAGCCAGAGAGGTCGCTATCCACCCGGCATCGGTGGAGAACTTGATGTTGCCGACTAGTTCCCGGCCCATGTCGCTCAAGCAGTTGTTGCTGATGAGTTGTCTTATTTTATCGAATTTTATTTTAGATTCAAAGTTTTCGGGATAAATCATATTGAATAAGAAATTGAAGATTATTTATTCGAGATCATGAATTTGTGAGTTGTTCCTTGATCTGTTTTGATGAGGAGGTGATCGTCCGGTTTGATTTTGCCCGCGTGTTTCGGGAGATACCGGATGATGAGGTTACCCGTCATTCCCTTGTGTAGCACGGGAGGGGTGCAGTCCACTTCCAGGTAGTCGGGTTTAAAGATAGATGTGATCGATACGTTCTTTTTGCCCGTGTTGATCAGGTTTATGATCTGGTGTTTGTTTTTTGCTTGTTCTAAGTGGATCGTGTCCGTGGTGAAACGTAGGTTGCCGACCGCGACGGGGTAGGTTGTCGGGATGTCAACCGGTGGAGCAACGACCTCTCCTTCCAGGCGCAACACGATGTTCGGGGGTGTGGCATTCGTGTACACGATAATTTTTTTCGAGAACACACCGGGGCGGTCTTTCGGGTTGAACGTGACGGTGATGGTGCTACTGTCCCCGGGAAGTATGGGTTTCCTGTTCCATTTGGGAGTGGTGCAACCACACGTGGTTTCGATGTGTTTGATCAACAAGGGTGCTTTCCCCTTGTTTGTAAGTTTAAATTCGCGGGTTACTTTTCCCCCGTCTTCTTGCACGAGTCCCAGGTTGAACGTGGTCTTTTCGAACGCGATCTTGGCCCGTTGGCCCAATGATAGCGTCGGGATGAAAAATAATATGGTATATATAATAAGTAGTTTCATCTGCATTTCTTCTCGCGTGTAATTTAGGGATACAAAAATATAAAAAGGGTTGGAAAAGATTGGTTTATGTCGGAATAAAACGTATCTTTGCGGCGTTAAAATTATTATTAAATTTAAAAGACTGTATATCATGTATTTGACATCAGAAAAGAAAGAAGAACTTTTTTCACAGTACGGGAAGTCTAATAAAGATACCGGCTCTGTTGAGTCACAAGTAGCTTTATTTTCCTACCGTATCGCTCATTTGACTGAGCATTTGAAGAAAAACCACAAAGATTTCGCTACTCAAAGATCTTTGATTAAATTGGTTGGAAAACGTAGAGCGTTGCTTGATTACATGAAGAAAAGAGATATCGATAGATATCGTGCTATTGTTAAAGCATTGAATTTACGTAAATAATTACATAAGAACGACCCGGGTCGTCCGGGTCGTTTTACTTTTAATCCTCCCCTCCTCCTCCTTTTATCTAAAAAGAATTCCGTTAAAATGTTTAGTATTTTAACAGTTTTATTATTTCTATGAACATTATTGAAAAAAGCATTACCCTGAAAGATGGTCGGGTAATAACGTTGGAAACCGGGAAGTTGGCCAAACAAGCTGACGGTGCTGTCATGCTGAAGATGGGCAACACGATGTTGCTGGCCACGGTTTGTTCCGCGCAAGAGGCTGGTCCGGACGTGGACTTCATGCCTTTGTCGGTAGATTATAAAGAAAAATTTTCAGCCGTAGGGCGTTTCCCCGGTGGTTTCACACGTAGAGAGGGGAGAGCTTCCGATTACGAGATTTTGGTGTCTCGTTTGATCGACCGGGCGTTGAGGCCTTTGTTCCCGGATGATTACCATGCAGAGACTTTCGTGCAGGTGACGCTGTACTCGGCTGATGGTGAATCCATGCCGGATTGTTTGGCCGGATTGGCAGCATCAGCAGCGATTGCCGTGAGTGATATTCCTTTCCACGGACCTATTTCCGAGGTACGCGTGGCTCGCGTGAACGGGGAGTTGATGATTAACCCGACCAAGAGCGAGTTGGCAACTGCCGACCTGGATATCATGGTTGCGGCAACTTACGAGAATATCATGATGGTTGAGGGGGAGATGAACGAGGTTTCCGAGAAAGAAATGCTCGATGCTATTAAATTTGCCCACGAGGCGATCAAGGATCATTGTTTGGTTCAGATGGAATTAGCAAAAGCCGTGAACAAAGAAAAGCGGGTTTATTGTCATGAAGTGAACGATGAAGAGTTGCGTAAGGATGTTTGGGCTAAATGTTACGATAAAGCGTATGCTGTTGCTCGTCAATGCAATGCAGATAAACATTTGCGCGAGAAGTTGTTTTCCGAAGTGAAGGAAGGATACTTGGAATCACTTCCGGAAGAGGAGAGAGAGGAGAAGAAAAGTATGGTTTCCCGTTATTACCATGACGTGGAGAAGGAGGCTGTTCGGAGAATGATTCTGGACGAGGGGTTACGTTTGGATGGACGTACTACCGAGCAAATCCGCCCGATCTGGTGTGAAGCCGGACCTCTTCCGGGACCTCACGGGTCTTCAATCTTTACTCGCGGTGAAACTCAGTCATTGTCCACGGTAACTTTAGGAACTAAGCTGGATGAAAAGATTGTAGATGAAGCCACGGAACAAGGAAAAGAGAAATTCTTGCTGCACTATAATTTCCCGCCGTTCTCAACGGGTGAGGCTAAAGCCAGCCGGGGTGTGGGACGTCGTGAAATCGGTCATGGAAATTTGGCTCACCGTGCTTTGAAACGGATGTTGCCGGATAATTATCCTTACACGGTACGCGTTGTTTCTGATATTTTGGAATCTAACGGTTCGTCTTCCATGGCGACGGTGTGTGCCGGAACTTTGGCTTTGATGGATGCCGGTATTCCGATCAAGAAACCGGTGACGGGTATCGCTATGGGGTTGATTACCGATAACGAGAAGTATGCCGTGTTGTCTGACATCTTGGGTGACGAGGATCACTTGGGAGATATGGACTTTAAGGTAACCGGAACGGTTGACGGTATTACAGCCACCCAGATGGATATTAAAGTAGACGGTCTTCCTTACGAGATTTTGGAGAAGGCACTGGATCAAGCCCGGAGAGGTCGTTTGCACATCATGAATATTATTAAGGAGACCTTACCGGAACCTCGTCCTGATTTGAAACCGCACGCTCCGCGTATGGTTACGCTTACGGTGGATAAGGATCAGATCGGCGCGATCATTGGCCCCGGCGGAAAGATTATTCAGGATATTCAGGAAAAATCCGGAGCGGTTATCGTTATCGAGGAAGTGGGTAATCAAGGAATCGTGGATATTGCCGCTACCAATAAAGAGGCTATCGATATCGCCGTTGCCCGCATCAAGGCGATTGCCTGCAAACCTGAAGTCGGGGAGATTTACGAGGGCGTCGTGAAGACAATCACCACTTTCGGTGCTTTCGTGGAGTTCTTGCCGGGTAAAGACGGTTTGTTGCATGTATCCGAGATTGATCACAAACGCGTGGAAAAAGTAGAGGACGTTTTGAAAGAGGGTGATAAGGTGCGTGTGAAATTGATCGATATCGATCCGAAAACCGGAAAATTCAAACTTTCCCGTAAGGCATTGTTGCCTAAACCGGAAGGAATGGAGCAAAACGATCGTCAAAATCGTGGCGAACGCCAGGATAGAGGCGAACGCCAAGATCGTGGACCCAGACAGGATCGGGGAGATCGTCCTCATCGTGACAGGGGGCCTAGACCGGAAAGAAAAGAAAATCAAGAATAGTATATAAGTTATTGATTTTATATTTTGAATGGAGTGAAGAATTTTCTCGAATGTGAGGAGGAGATTTTTCACTCCGTTTCTTTTTTTGCTTGAAAGTTGGTTCTATCCTTGTCTTTGTGAATTCGGAAGAAAACGGGAAGATGCAGGATAAAATAAAAAAAAGATTATCTTTGTTTGAATTTTGTTTATTGGCTATTATATCCGGCTGCATATATGAAAGTGTCAGAAGATATTGATGTTCAGATGTTGAACGAGTTCAAGCAAGGACGTTTGGAGATGTTGTACAGGCGTCTGTATCCTGCACTATTGTTGTATGCCGTGCGGTACGCGGGGGAACAAAGTGGTTTTCTGGCCGAAGATTGCGTGCAAAATGCGGTATTTAATGCATGGAAAAGACGGCCGCTGTTTGAGTCGGTGGAGTCATTGAAATCTTTCCTTTATATTTCTATCAAGAATGAAATTGTTAGTCTTCACCGAAAGGCGAAAGCGAGCGAGCGTTATTTGTCACAACTGGAAGAGGATGTGTTTTTCCAGAATAGTGTGATTGATCAAGAGACTCAGTTGTTGTTGTATTATGCAGTTAGGAGTTTACCGGAAAGGGAGCGGCAAATCTTTGAATTGAGTTTTATTGAAGGGTTGAAAATTTCGGATATTGCCGTACAATTGAACGTGTCGGAAAGTACGGTAAAAAAAACAAAAGCAAAAGCCTTGGACATTTTGCGAGAGAAGTTGCCGAGGGAGTTATTTTTATTCTTTTTCATGTTGAAGAGGTGATTCCTATTTTGAGGAGAGATTGATTTTTCTTTTATATATATCTTTCTGTATTTGTATTACTTACGATTTATTTTTACTCGACTCATTATTTTTTTTGAAAATAAATGTAAATTTTTTACCCTTTTTTTAACTGATTGCGTTCTATGAATGATTCAATGAAGAAACAGGATATAAAGTGTGACATCATGGAGAAATTGGAAAAACAAGTTTTTAAAGTTTCACGGTTGATCTTCAAGGAGGTGACGGGGACGATTTCGGAGGAGGAGCAACGCTATCTGGAATGGTGGCGGGGAAAGGATCCGGGTAATGAGCGATTGTATCGTGAGTTGAGGGATGGGCAGCGAATGATGAATGAGGTGAAGCAGTTGGAGGGGGTGGATGTGATACGTCCATTGGAAGAGATGCATTTGCGTATTCGGGAGGAGGAGCGGCGATTGAGGTGGAGAAGATGGCAGTGGGGAGTGGCAGTAGCGGCAGTTGTGGTCTTGTTTGTAGGATTCTTTTATTTGTTCCCGGTAGATGATAAACTGGAGCCTGAGTCTTTGGCAAAAACGGAGCAACCTATTAAAGCAGGGGGCGTACGTGCTGTTTTGAGATTGGAAAATGGTAAGGAGGTTGATTTGGAGACCTTGGCAGAGGGAGTGAAAGTGGGAGGCATGAAGGCTGTGAAGATTGATGAACGGCGGTTATCGTACGTGGGACAAGGAAAGACAGATGGCGAGAAAAGAAAAAATTGGTGTATAATGAAGTGGAAGTACCGAGAGGTGGGGAGTTTGATTTGATTTTGGCTGACGGAACAACCGTGTGGTTAAATGCAGGAAGTAAGTTGCGTTATCCGGTGGAGTTTGTGGGAAAAGAACGACGGGTTTTTTTGGAAGGTGAGGCTTATTTTGCTGTGGCTAAGGATGCCGGAATGCCGTTTCGGGTAGAAATATTGCAACAAACAGTAGAGGTGTTGGGAACTGAATTCAATGTGTCGGGATACACGGATGAGGCAACAATCTACACGACTTTGGTGACTGGTAAAGTAAAGGTGGCAACCGATAGCGGAGAAAATATGATACTTGCACCCGGGGAACAGAGTATGCTGGATTGTCGGGATGGACATCTTGACAAACGTGAGGTAGACGTGGAGAAAGTGATCGCGTGGAAAAAGGGAATGTTTATTCTTGAGGAGCAAACCTTGGAACAGATCATGCAGAAATTTGCAAGATGGTATGACATGGAGATCGTTTACCGGGATAAAGAATTGAAAGATATTGTATTTAAAGGTGTTGTACCTCGGTATGCGGAGTTGGGTGAGGTGTTGAATATTTTGGAAAAGACAAATGAGGTGAAATTTGATATAGAAGAAAGGACGGTGATCGTTTTCAAATAAAGAAGAGGGGAATCCGGCAAGATTCTCCTCGTCATAAATAAACATCTGTTGGCACAGATGAATGTTTAATTAAATGCTTTACAAAGTTATGAAAAAAAATCGACGAACTGGCAATCCCTATTGGATAAGATTGCCGCAAAAATTGATTGCTATGGGTTTAAGGGTGTTTTTACTTGTCTGCGTGATAAACACGGTTAGTGCGGCGGGATTCTCGCAAGGGAGTAAATTGGACGTGAATTTCACGAACAGTACGATCGGGGCCGTGTTGGATTACCTGAAAGAAAAAGCGGGGTATGATTTTGTCTATCGGAAAGGTGTTGTCCGGGTAGATGATGTGGTGACCTTAAAGTTGAAGGATGCAACGGTGGAAAAGATTCTGGATGTTGTGTTGCGGGAGAACGGGTATGATTACGAAATGGTGGACAAGGTGGTTGTGGTAACACGGGCAAAAGCGAATCCTGTTGTTCCGGCCGTGAAAGTGTTGAAAGGGCAAGTGAAGGATGCAAGTGGTAAGCCTTTACCGGGAGTGACGGTGATTTTAAAAGGCATGTCGATAGGCACGGCCACGAATATAGACGGAAAGTATGAGATCAAAGTGCCGGAAAAAGAAGAGGTGGTGATCGTGTTTTCCTTCGTGGGGATGAAGTCTCAGGAAATGAAGTTTTCAGGTCAAAAAGTGCTTAACGTGGTGCTTCAGGAAGACGTGGAACAAGTGGAAGAAGTGATTGTCATGGGCTATTCGACCCGAAAAGTTAGTGAGATGACCGGAGCCGTGCAACAGTTCCAGGGAAAGACGATCGCTCAATCGGCCACGGGCGGTAGTTTGATGAATGCGTTAAAAGGACACACGACGGGATTACAGATTACGGGTAGTAGTGGCGTACCGGGAAGTGATGGGGATTTACTACTACGTGGAATAGGAACATTGTATAGTTCGAGTTCTTTATCCACGACGGCTTCGGCTCCTTTGATCGTGATAGATGGTGTGATCACCGATTACACGAGCATTAACGGGGTTGTGTCGCCATCGGATGTTGCGGATATCACGGTATTGAAGGATGCGGCTTCTACCGCTATTTATGGTTCTAGGGCTGCAACGGGAGTAATCGTGGTGACAACGAAAAAGGGGGCAAAAGATCGTATGACCGTAGCTTTGGATATGAAATTAGGCATCAGTACTCCGAATTTCGGCAAATTAGAGTATATGAATTCACAGGAGTTACTGGATTATGGAAAGATGGCGTTACGTAATTGGTGGAATACGAACGAGGGGTTACATGCGGGATATTCCAATCCGGAAACTTTTATAGAGGATAAGTTGGGAGTGTTATATGATAATTTTGACGTAACGAAAACGACCAATTGGCGAGATCTGGTTTATCGTAACGGTTTGAGCAAGGATGTTGCGATGAACATACGGGGTGGTGGAGATCGACTCCAGTATTATTTTTCATATAATTATTACGACGAGGAGGGGACGCAGATCGGGTATGACTTGACACGACATTTGTTTAAGTTGCGGTTGGATTTTGATGTGATGAAGTATTTGTCGTTTGGGGTGAATCTGAGCGGTACCTTCGAGAAAAGTATTACTGGCAATTCGGATGAGGATTCTATGGAGGATTACCACCCTTGGCTGACACCTTATAATGAGGATGGAACATTGAAATACAACATTAAATCTTGGAAAAATTATACGATGGATCCGACTCCATTGAGAAATCCGTTGCAGGATAATAAATATAATGATGTGACAAATTTGAAGAATAATTTATTCGGTTCGTTTTCTGCGACGTTGAAGCCTTTCAAGTGGATATCCTTTTCTTCAACAAATACATTGACCTTGACGAATGTTAATAGAAATGATTATTTAGATAGTCGGACTTACGGGGGTAATCATAGTCGTAATGAGATGAGTAATGGTGTTTTGCAAGTAGATGATGAACGGAGTTGGACTTTTTTAACGTCAAATATTTTGCGATTGCAGCATAGTTTCGGAGATCATAACCTGAACGGGATTGTGGGACAGGAATGGTATGAACGGCACACTCGTTCGTCACATGTTGAAATGTATGACCAGATTATTGCCGGGGAGCGTAATGTAGGAGGTTTTTCGAAACAAGGAGATAAGACCAATCCGGGTGTAATTCCGACAGGCGCAGAGCGGGAATCCGCTAGTTTCTCTGTATTTTCGGAAGTAAATTATAATTATGCAGGTAAGTACATGGCTTCAGCTTCTTTCCGTACGGACGGTTCGACAAATTTCGGTAAGGATAATCGTTACGGGACGTTCTATTCATTTAGTGGATCATGGCTTATTTCTCGGGAAAATTTTATGGCTCGTCAGGATGTGGTGTCTAACTTGAAATTGAGAATGAGTTATGGTACGTCGGGTAAAGAGGCGGGAATGGATTATCTGAACTACACGCTTTATAGTACAAGTAACACGACGTTTGATTACTACCGGAATCATCCAGCTTATCAATCTGCTTACGGCGCAACAATTAACCAGTTGGGGAATGATCAGTTGTCATGGGAAACGGCATATAATCTGAATGTTGGGGTGGATGTGGCGTTGTTGGATAACCGTATTTCATTGTCAGCGGATTGGTATAAACGGCGAAATAGCGATTTGATCATGAGTACGACTTTGCCGGCTGCAAAAGGCGTGGGAAGACAGTATCAGAATGTGGGTGAAATGGAGAACCGGGGAGTGGAATTGGTGTTGAACACGCACACGATGAAAGGCAAAGATTTTAACTGGTTTACGACATTCACGTTTAGTTATAATGATAATGAATTGACAAAATTGGATCAAGAGAAATTGACACGTAGCTATTATAAAACCTTTTATGAAGGTGATAATATTGACGAGTTGAAGAAAGTAAAAGTTACTGGAGTTGATCTGGAAACCGGTTTTGCTCAATATGCACGGGTAGAAGAAGATGGTAGTACGAATATTGTGGGTTCTTTGTCGGAAGCCGTGCTTGGTAACGGAGAGTTGAGTTATGTGAATATCGGTTTGTCTCGCGCTCCTTATTGGGGTGGTTTCACGAACACGTTTATCTACAAGAATTGGGAGTTGTATTTGCATACCACGTATAGTTTGAACTACAAAGTGTATAATAGTGTGCTGGCTGAATATACGTCAGGAACGTCATGGACTTCGTCAAATCTCCATAAAGTGCCTTCCGGATTGAAAATATGGGAAAAACCGGGGGATAAGGCTGATATCCCGATGGTCAATGCCGATCCGGCTTTCGTGCAAGAGTTGAATAGTGAGACTTCTTTCTGTTACACGGATGCCAGTCATTTGCGGATATCGAATATCCGGTTGACGTATAATCTTCCACAACAATGGATGAAAAAAATCTGTGTACAGTCTGCAGCCTTGAGTTTTAGTTGTGACAATGTCTATACGTTTGCATCCAAATATTTTGCAGGTATGGATCCTGAGAATGTTGGCGGTTGGGCGGCACCAAGACGTTTTATATTTGGTTTGAATGTTACATTTTAACAGTAGAAAGTTATGAAAAAGAGATATTTACTTATCGGAGCTCTATTCTTGTTCGCTTGTAATGGACGGCTTGATGAAATGCGCCCGCATAATATGGCCGAGGCGGAGAGTTATCTGGGTAGTTTCAATAATATAGTAAATGCCACTTCGGGGTTGTACGGACAATTCTTGATGCAGGCAGGGGGATATTCGGAGTCACATCATTATCATGGTACTTACCACGTGTTGGGTGAATTCCGGGGGAATAATGTCATTTTTGCAGAGGCTTTTCCGGCTCAGAATGGTTTTATGCCTTCTTCTGATTATTTGCGAGCCCCGGATGCTCATTTTTTCTTGAACAGTGATCAGAAATCCCAGTCATACGCATGGGCGATGTGGGCGAAAAGTCAACAATTGATTCTGGGGGCATCTCGTAATATCATTGCTATTGATAAATTGTTTGAGGAAACGGTGAATCCGGATGAAAAGCGTGATTTGGTTCGATTGAAAGGGGAAAATGCTTTTTTACGCGGACTGATGATTTTTAATGCCACGAATGTATTCGGACGTCCTTTTTGGGATAACCCGGATGTGAATTTAGGGATTCCGTTGGATGTTGAGGCTACTGCAGATATGTTACCTCGTAATACCGTGCGGGAGTGTTTCGAACAGGCTGTTGCTGATTTCAAATTAGCGGCATCTTGTTTGCCGGATGAGCGTTCTGACCGCACGTTTGCTAATAAAGTGGCGTCATTTGGTATGTTGTCCAGAGTGTACTTGTATATGGGCGGGTTACCGGAGAGTCCTAATGAGGAATATAATCGTTTGGCGGCTGTCTATGCCGATTCAACGTTTAGTTTGGTAAATGATGTGGTGGAGGTTTTACGTGGGGAAGAATTGAAAGATTTGTATGATAATCCGAAGACGAATAAAGAGATTTTGTTTGCTTTCTTCACGGGTAATTTTCCGAGTGGTATAGGTAATGCAGTTCACGGTTATTATTCTTGGAGCGGTTACGAGTCAGAGGCAAGTTCTAGCGTGTTCTGTTGCGAAATTTCACGTGATTACGAAAAGATCATGGATAAGGAAAACGATTTACGGTGGAAGTATTTCACGGAGCCTTCCGTGCGACATGCCGGACGTTTCAGTACAACAAAATATAATGGAGGAGCGGATCGAGTTTTTGATGATTACTATTCTTTCATTTGTCCTTCTGTGTTTATCCGGGCTGGAGAGGTGGTCTTGAACAGGGCAGAGGCTTATGCGAAACTAGGAGAGGATGCAAAGGCTTTGCGAGATTTGAATGAAATTCGAGGCCGGGCAGGTTTGGAAGAATTGTCAGAATTAAGCGGCAATGCTCTATTTGAAGAGATATTCACTGAACGTCGTCGGGAATTGGCTTTTGAGGCACTGACGTACTATGATTATGTACGTAATGGTTTGACCATGAAACGGGAGGAAGTGTCTGTGTCTTATAGTAACTATACGGGGGCACAGTACAATGAGATTGATCCTAAAACATCCCGTCGAACCGTGTGTTTGATTCCTGCTGAAGAATTGCTACTGAATGATAAGTTGAAACAGAATGATTATTAAAATAGAAGATATGATGAAAAAATTAGTACTGAGTGTCATAATACTGTGTGGATTTACCATGTCGCTGCTGGCGCAGGGTATCCAGTTTCGTGAAGGCAACTGGAAGGAGATTTTGGAGATTGCCAAGAAGGAGAATAAATTGGTGTTCGTGGATAATTATACCAGCTGGTGCGGTCCTTGTAAAAAGATGGTGAGTGAGATATTTCCATTGAAGGAAGTCGGGGATTTTTATAATGCTAATTTTATTTGTTATAAACTGGATTGTGAGAAAGGGGATGGAGTGGAAGTTGCAAAAACGTACCAGATTATGTCGTTCCCTACTTATTTGTACGTGGACGGAAATGGAAAATTATTTTACCGTTCAGGATCGTACATGCCGGCAGAAAAATTTATTGCGGAAGGGAAAATAGCTTTGGCAGAGTTTTCTGATAAGCGGACGATTGAAGAGTGGGAAGCTCTCTACTCACGAAAAAAGAATAACGCTTCTTTCGTGAAAGGATATATTGCCAAGCGTAATCGGGCGAAATTGGATAACGCAGATATTCTTGATCAATACGTGAGCATTGAAAAGGAGAAGAATTTGATGGATACTACTTTTTTAAAAGAGTTGTTAGCTTATGACAATAAGTTGAATGCCGGAGGCGCATGTGCCGATTTTATCATGAGAAACTGGGAGCGTATTCGTGAAATGACAGGAATGAAGGCTGAAAGAATGGCTGAGTTTCTTAGCTATAGTATGGGTAGATATTCCTATAGTCGTGCCGTGAAAGAAAAGAATGAGGAGCGTTTTGATAGTTACCTGAAGGTAATGGCTTTTCTGAATGAGAAATTGGGAGCAGACGTGGCGAACGAGGAAGTGAAAAGTCGTTCCAGATTTTATGCTGCCGTTGAAGATAAACTGAGATTCGAGAAGTTGGCAGAGAAACATGCAGATATTCTTTTTGAAGAGGAAAAAGATTGTTTGGAACGAGACCATGAAAAATATATGCAATTCTTGCAGAATTTAATTAAAGATCCATCGGGAATTGCTTCACAGACCCCAGAACATTTGGCTTTCACGATCCAATTTGCCGGAATCAACGAGTCCTCTTCTTTGGCATTTAGTTTTCGTGATCTTGCTGCTAATGTTGCTCGCCTTTCGGATAATCGAGAGTTGCTGAATAAGGCGATAACATGGGCATTGGAGGCAATTACGTTATTTGGCAATTTTACTTGCTATGAAACGTTGGCCGAGGTGTTGTACAAGATGGGGTATCAGAAAGAGGCTCTTTGGCAAATGGAAAAAGCGTTGGATAAAATGCCGGCGGGTAATGATGCTATTGCTGCACGTATTCATGGGAAGTTGGATAAAATTAAAAATAATAAATGATGAAAGTGATAATTTTACTTGGAATTGTAGCCCTGTTGGCAGGGTGCAATTCCATTCAGAAAGACGAGTTCGTGATTACGGGAACAATCAGTTCTTATCCCAAAGAAATTTTGATTTGTGCCTACCAGAAAGATGGTAATTTCGTGTTGGATACGATTCGGGTGGAAAACGGAAAATTGAGTTACCGGAAAAAATTACAAGAACCTATTGTTGCTTCGCTCGTGTCAAGAGATCCGCATAATATTATCCCGTCAGGTATGGGAGTTGTGCCCGGACCGAGTGTTACGCTGTTCATGGAACCGGGAACGAAATTGGAAATTAGCATGGATAATACTCGTTGGCCGGAATTGCAATGGAAAGGTGGGGCATGGAACAATGACCTGATGAAGTTGTATGTCAAAACATTACCTTTGGAATACGAGATGTTTGAGTTGTTGCATAGATCATATGCTTCAGGGATAACCGAGGATGAGCAGGTGGCTTTAGGCGAGCAACGGATGGCTTTAGCGGAAAAAGAAAAAGAAGAAAAGATCAGTTTTATCAAAGGGAATCCCTCCAGTTATGCGGCCATGTATTTCTTGAACGGTATGCGTAATGATTTCACGTTAAAGGATTATGTGGCTATTTTTGCGACTTTTGACCAGAGTTTGCGAGAGATGCCTTTGGGGAAAGAGATGCAAGGAGCCATTGATATTGCCTTGCGTACAGAAGTAGGTGCTACTGCCCCGAATTTTGAAAAAGTGGATAAGGAGGGGAATACCATACGTTTGTCAGATTACAGGGGAAAGTATGTACTACTAGACTTTTGGGGTTCTTGGTGTGGTCCTTGTCGGGATTCCCATCCTCACTTGAAAAAGGTTGAGGCTAAATACCGTGATAAAGGTCTGGTGGTCATTAATATTGCAACAGAGAACGGTTCTAAAGCTCGTGAAATGTGGTTGCAAGCTATCGAGGAAGATGGTATGACGTGGACGCAGATTTTGAATAACGAGGGGAAAGATAAGTGTGATGTGGTGAAAGACTATGCCATCACGGCATTCCCTACGAAAGTATTGATTGACGATAAAGGAAAAATTGTTGTACGAGCCGTGGGAGAATCCGAGCCGATAGATGCAAAATTGCAGGAAGTATTCGGAGAATAAACGATAAGTAGGAACGTTGAGGGATTGTCGGGGGTAATTGTCCGACACGCCCTCTTTTTCTGCCTAAAGCGTCTATGTCGTCATTTGTAGAGGTTATTGCACCTCATTCTATTATTTTTACGCAAAATCTTACTATCTTTGTCCATGGTATGAAATGAAATAAACTATGGAAAACAGATTGAATGTAGGAATCACGCACGGGGATGTAAACGGAATATCTTATGAGTTGATCATAAAATTGTTGGCAGAGAATCGGATTTGCGAGTTGTGTGTTCCTATTCTATACGGGTCGCCTAAAGTGGCAGCCTACTACCGGAAGGTATTAAATATTGAGAACTTTAGTTTAAACACGATTCGTGAGCCGGGGGAGGCAAATGGAAAAAGGTCTAATATCATCAACTGCGTGGATGATAACGTGAAGGTGGATTTAGGAAAAGAGACGCCCGAATCGGATCAGGCTGCCATGATTGCCTTGAAGTATGGCTTGGATCAGCTAGATCGAAACGAGATAGATGTGTTGATGTTGGCTCCTCATGGACCGAATACTTTCTTCACGGAGGAGGCCGGGTCGTTGATGGAATATTTGGGTAAGCGTTATAATACGACGGATATTATGTCGATCTTGGTGGGAGAGAAGATCAAGATGGGATTCGTGACCGAACAGGTTAAGTTGCGGGATGTGCCGCATCAGATAACACAAAAGAATATTTTCAAGAAATTGACCTTGCTGGATGATACTTTGCGTCAGGATTTCACTATTTTGAAACCGAAGATTGCTGTTTTGGGGTTAAATCCACAGGTGAATTGCGGCCAGAATGGAGATGAAGAAGTGAATGTTATTATTCCGGCGATTGAGCGTGCCCGGGAAGAGGGGATTATGGCTATTGGACCTTTTTCGGCCGAGCGTTTCTTCTCGGAGAGGATGTACGAGAAATTTGACGCGGTTCTCGCCATGTATTACGATCAGGGTGTTGTGGCATTTAAGTCCGTGGATGAGGAAGGGGCTGCTTGTTATGTTGCCGGCTTACCCGTGATCTGTTCGATGTCTTTAACGGATCCTCATTATGATATTGTGGGGCAGAATATGGGTGATGAACAAGGACTTCGTAATGCCCTGTATTTAGCGATGGATGTTTGTGTACACCGGGAACAAAATATTGAATTGCAGAAGAACCCGCTTCCTCATTATGATATTGCTGCCAATAGTAATGAAAGCGATTTGAATGTGGAGCAGATAGAAGGGGTGAAGGAAGAGCTTGAGGATTAAGCTTCTTGGTAAAAACAAAAAATGGGATTCTTTTATGTTTGGGGAATCCCATTTTTGTTTTTAGGCTTCTGCAACTACTTCTGCTATATCTTTTACCGGGATTTCCAGTGAGGTTTTACCCAATGTCTTTTTGCATAGGGGACATGCCGTGACGATTACGTCCGGTTGGTATGCCGCGTATGCTTTCACGGTATCACTGCTGATTTTAGTTTTTTGCGTGGCATCAATAGCCGTGTTTGCCAAGCTTCCCCCGCAACAGAGTGATTTTTTCCCGTCATAAGCTGTCGGAATTTTTTGGCTTACTTGTTTCAGTACATTTTCGGGGGCATCCACCACACCACAGCCTCTTCCCAGTTCACATGGATTGTGGAATACGGTTTTCAAATCAAGGGCGTTGACTTTCAATTTGCCTTCCCGGATCAGCATATCGATGTATTCCGTGTGGTGCATGATTTTTATATTCAACAGGTAATCTTCTTTGAATGTTTTGTAGCAGATCGGGCAGGAGGTGACTAGGATGTCCGCTTGTGAGGCGTCAATCATTTGCAGGTTTTTGTCCATAACCACTTGTGCTGCTTTCCAGTTCCCGGAAAGAGCTAACGGACGCCCGCAACAAACCCCGGCTTTTTCATCAATAAACGTGTAATCCGCTTTTGCTTTCTCGAAAATTTGCTGCATGGATTTTATAATGCCTGGGGTAAGATGGCTCATGCATCCGGCAAAATAAGCGACTTTAGCGGGTTTCACTTCCGGTTGGGGCACATAAGCATACGTTTCTTTGGTTACTCTTAATATATCCGGTCTTTTGCTTTGACGGATGGCATTTAAATTGATTCCCACGGGACAGGAGTTCTCGCAACGTCCGCACATCAGGCAGTCTTCCGCTTGCTTGGCGTATTCCTCGTGATTGCGCAGGCGACGAAGAAAGTAGACGGGTTGTGTGTCATTGATATTGCATGACGTGTTCAGTTGGCAGGTGTTGATACATATTCCGCAACGGGAACAGGAATTGACCTGAATTTCACTAAATCCGTTGTATTCTTTGCCTTGTTTTACTCCCCAGTTTTTCAAGAAAATATAGACCATTTCGGTCGGAATGTGCATGTACCGGGAGAAGGGTAATAGCAAAAAGAATAACCCGAGCAGGGAGGAATAGAGCCACCAGGCAGGATAGGAAAGGTTTTCCAGGGGTAGAAATCCACTGAAGAAGTTACCCGCGTTGTACGTGAGGAAGCTACCACCACCATTCAGTCCGCTTGTGAAGCTTTCTGCCAGAAAACGCACCGGGAAGATAAGCCAGAGAACCGTTAATATGAGCAGATCGTAAGCCCGTTGTTTCGTGGTTTTCTTCATGCCGAAAATGCGGGAGCAGAAACGTTTGGTGACGGCTAGTAAGATTCCGATTAACAGGAATGTCAGTATCAGGTCCATCAAGAAAACGAAAAATTCACTATACGGGAAGGTCTCTTTCGCCGGGTGGAAATAACGGAAAAAGATAGCGAAATAAGGCGGGTTGAAAGCACTGGTATGATAAACCATGGATTCGATTTTCCCGACAACGATCAACAGGAACCACCCGAAGGCAAAGGTCATGTGCATGTATCCCAGCATGGGGTTCGTTTTGAATATATTGTGATGCAACAAACTTTCCCGGAAAATTTCCCAACCGGAATGAATGGTCTTCAAGCTAAATAATCCTTTGCGAATCTTTTTACGTTCTTCTTTCGGGAAGCTCTTGATCCACTTGTAGTATTTTACACACAAATATCCCAATAGTACGATCAGTCCGATCGTGAAGGGTAAGACAAAGTGGTCGTAATATATTTTGTTTGTGTATTCGTATTGCTGCATAGTGATTGGTTTCAGCTTTTCAATTTTGTTTTTATATAGTTGAGCATTTCTAAAATCATCTTCCGGGTTTCCACACCTCTCGGGCAGACCAACATGCATTTCCCACACAACATACATTTCTGTAATTGCTCTTTTGCCTCTTTATTTTCTCCTCTCTTCATGAGCATCTGTATTTTCCGGATGTTGAAGTCCGTGAGATTTCCCGCCGTGCATCCCGCCGTGCACCCGCCACAACCGATGCACAATTTGCTACTGGGAACGACGCGTGCGATGTGTTCCGTCATGGATTTGTCGTTCGTATCGTAATTGATACTCCGTGTTTCCGATATGCTGTAACCCCAAAAATTGATCATCTTCTAAATTTTAGATTTTAAATTTTAAATTCTAAACTCTAAATTCTTTTCATGTATTCCATAATGTTCATTGCTGCCGAGCGGGCATCAGCCAGCGTGTCGGTCAGGTTCATCGGGGCACTTCCGCATCCGGCCACGAAAACGCCTTCGACGTTCGTGTTGTTGTTGCGATAGTGTGGGTCTTGGGATTTGATGAAGCCATTGGGTGCCAAGTTCAGCCCCAGCGTTTCTGCCATCTGGCGACTGCCTTCCGAGGATTCCATGCCGACTAACAGGATCATCATGTCGAGTGTCATGCGCAACGGTTTCCCGACAAGCGTGTCTTCCACCTTGATTTGTAATTGCTTGTTGATATTTTCGGCGGCCTCGGACAATCTGCCTCGCACGAATTTGATATTGTATTTTTCCTGAGCCTCCCGGTACATCTCCTCGTAGCCTGGTCCGAACATACGCATATCCATGTAGAAACAAAAGATTTCCGTGTCGGGTAACAATTCCCGAAGTTCTATGGCTTGTTTTACCCCGGTGATACAGCAGAGTTTGGAGCAATGGTAATTGCATACTTTTTCGTCACGGGAGCCCACGCAATGGATGATCCCGATACGTTTGGGGGTATTCCCGTTTGCCATCCTGATTGAATGGTTGTAGAACATGTTTTCCAGTTCCACGGAAGTAATCACGTTTTCATATATTCCGTAGCCGTACTCTTCCTTGCGGCGGGCATCGAAAATTTTGAATCCCGTGGAAACTAATAGGGAGTCACCTTCAAGTAAGCTACCGTCACTGAGAGGTACGAGAAATTTGCCTTCCTTGTTCTTCTCAATCTTCCGGGGTTCCATGCCCAAGTGCAACCGAATTTTCGGGTGATTCAGGTTTTGTTTTAATATGTCGTTCAGGTCCTTGGCTGATTTCCGGTCAGGAAATAGTTGATACCAATTGTTCAAGTTACCGCCGGTTTCGTTGTTCTTTTCGACTAATTCCACGTCGATGCCTTGATTTGCCAGTTGATGTGCGGCTTCGCAGCCTGCCGGACCTCCTCCGATGATGATGACTTTTGCCATATATTAATTGAAAATTGAAAATTGAAAGTTGAAAATGAATGGCTTCATGGTTCTTTTTTCAATTTTGTGGTTTAACATTATAATTTTGCGATTCTCAAGTACGTGGGACATTTCGGTGCCCCGATGTCTTCTCCCCGGATGTTTTTGAATTTGGCTTCCGGATCATACGGGATGCCCATTTTATCCAGCAAGGGTTCCACGGAAACTTGGTGCATCTGTATCCCGATTTCCCAAGGATTATACCCCAAGACGAGCGCCGTGAGTTCCTCGTAAGTCAGCACGGGAATACCGTATCCGTCCTGTCCGTAGGTGGTGCCTTCCATCTCGCTGATCGTGTATTGCCATTTATCCATGAACATGGCACATCCTGGGCAGTTGGCCACGATAAAGTCTGGTTCGTAAGGTTGCATGGATTCAAATTTCTTTTTCGAGTTAGCCACGGAATATCCCCGGTTGGCCATCACGAGGTATTGACGGAAACCGAAACCGCAACAATGTCTTCTTTCCGGATAATCAATCACATCGCCGCCCCAGGCATAAATCATACCGGATAATACGGCCGGAAATTCGGCTCCACCAATTCCTTTCGTGGGGAACATTTTCGAGTAATGACACCCGATGTGTTCCACTCCCCGGAGAGGTCTTCCCGTGTGAACGTCTACCAGCTTGTATTTTGCCTGGGCAGCGATCTCGTTTCTGAACTTATAGATTATGTCTGACGTGTGAGCAAGATTTTTAGGCTTTTTAAATTCCCGTTTGGTGGCTTTCCAAAGGTATTCCCTGATTTTTTCTTCCACTTCCGGGTGATGGTGCCAGGTTTCCAGAATCTCGGTATAAATACCGAAAGACGTGATGCAGGAGGGAGTCATGTTTTCGTACCCGGCTTCTGTCATAAGGGCAAAATGGCGGGCGACAACCGTCATGATCGTTTCTACCGGAACTATATCGGAGTGATATCCGATCCCGGTGCAAGTCGTGTGTCGCGGGTCATCAATAACATCTTTTCCCAGTTTATTTTTCATGATATCCAAGTAAGCCCATTCCGATCCCGGGAAGAAAGTTTGGCGGATACAACTTCTCGCGTAAAAATAGTGATCATCAGCAATTTCTTTCTGATAATCTTTCCATATCTGTTGTTTACCCTCTAAATTCATTTTTCAATTTTAGATTTTCAATTTTAGATTTCCCATCACATCCCCATTCTAAATTCTAAACTTTAAATTTTAAATTTTTCTTACTGGTGTCTTCCGCTGTTCTCCATGTAGATTTTTAGGAAATAAGCCTCTTCCAGATCAACTTTTTCCTCGTTGGCCACTTGTTGGGAGCAACTGTCAATTTTTTCCATAAATTCGGTTCCTCCGGTCACATCGAAGATTTTTCGTAATTCGTTCATACTTTCCGAATCCACTTCCCGCAACGCTCCGGCTCCCGGTTTGCGGTAGTTCGAGTGCATGCGTTCGTACACATCATCCAGATGCTCGTATATCCATTCCCACACGGGGCCTTGCTCTGGGTGCATTTCCGGTTTCACTAGGTCGGGGGTAACGCAATATCCTCTTCTAAGGATAGATTCCCCGATCACGTGTTTGAGCGCGTATTGCTGACGTCCTTTTTCCGAATAGACAAAGTATCCCAGTTCCTGCGATATTTTTCTTAATGCCATGATCACGAGGCCCGGCGTGTTGCAGCGTGGACAACGGGTTTTACAAGACATACATTCCCCGCAATACCAGATCGTGTCACTCTTCAACAACTCTTCGATCTCTTCTTCATTTCCCCGTTGCACGGTTTCCACGATCACCCGCGGGTCATAGTTATAGAATTCGGCTGCCGGACAAATTGCCGTGCATACTCCGCAGTTCATACAGCTATTTAGGCCTTCAATGAAATGAATATCTTTTTGTAACTTCTTTAAAATCTCTGACATAATTAACTCTATATGGAAAAATTATTCGTCATAATTCTTTTGCATACAAAAGTATATCTTAATACTTTGCAACTAAAGGAGAGAAATGCGTAAAGTGTAGGGTATTTATACCACCCGGTTTTCAAAATAATCGCATGATTTGATAACAAAAAGAAAAAATATCCGTATTTGATTTTAACAAATAAAAAATCGTATATTTGTTGCACATAATCGGTCATTTCTTTCGAGATAATAAGGTTATGTGCATGAGGAAGGGTGTCATTTCTTCCCAAAAGACAGCTTTTACGTGCTGTACCTGTTTAAGGATGGGACGTGGAGCGCATGGACAAAATGTTAGGCCTGTTTCAACAGGTTAGTGCGCGAAGCGTATCCAAATCATTCGTGATAGCTATTATTATAAACCCATCGCGAGGATTCAGATTTCACAAATTATATATATGTCAGAGGGTACGAGAGTATTGCATTGGTATGCGGCGTACACTAGAATCAATCAGGAATTAACGGTTAAAAAAAGGCTGGATGGCTTGAAGATAGAGAATTATCTGGCCATGCGTGAGGAGGTGCGTGAAACTTCTTCCGGGAGGAAAAACATGCGAGTAATCTTGATCCCTCATTTGATTTTTATACGGACGGATCAAATAACAGCTTTCTCGTTACTGAATGAACATGGTTTGAATGTCGTTTACCTGAAAGATTTAGAAACTCGTCATTTGCTGATAGTTCCCGATAAGCAAATGCGTGATTTCATGTTCTTGCTTGACTTTTCAGATTCCACCGTGGAGGTGATTAATGAAGAGTTAAAGCGGGGAGATCGAGTTCGAGTAATTAAAGGTCCATTGATCGGGCTTGAGGGAGAATTGCTTCGTATAAAGGGGCATAAACGCGTAATAGTACGTCTGGAAGGGGTTGTTTCTGTGGCAACGTCTTACATTCCGGGATCATTCCTAGAAAAAATTAATTAGAGATAGTGGCGATGAATCTTAATGATTTGTACAAGAAAGTATCGGCCATCCCGATCGGGGATTTTCCCCCGTCCGCGTTGTCCGGTTTACTACACGGGTATATCTCAGTTTATTCTATCGTGCGAGTAAACCCGTGGTTGGAAGAAGTGTATGGTAGCCAGTGGAATATCCATGAACGGATACGGGAAATAGCGGGAGAATTAGCCGATTTGATAAAAGATCCATCTGTGACATTGGAAGATCGGGTGGGATATGTAGCCGATCTGATGGAAGCCTATTTGACCTATTCCGATATGGATTTTTTGGACATCGCGTTGGATGCGGCTTACGAGATTATATCCCCAAAGGGGGATGGAGAGATCGTGTTGTCTTGTCGGGTTCCGGAGATGTGTAGGTTGCTGTGTAGTTGTTATTATTTCACGGGGGAGGAGAGGTGCATGGGATTGGCAAAGGAGATCGTGATGGGGTTGGAGTATCGTGCTGAGTTGAAGCTTGATGATTTGGAGAAAAAGAATGTATGGAGGTGGTATCGGGCTGTGGAATTTTATGAGAATACAATTGGAGGTAAAGGGAAGAATAACCGCTTAGGATGTATAAATTTTTTGGGGGACAACCTTTTAGCGGGAGTAACAACAAAAGAGCAAAATATGAATGTCATTTCCTTGTGCTTTGATTGGTTAGCAACGAAAGAATATATTAATTTAAAATAATTTATGAAAGCTTGTTTTATGGGGCTAGGCTATATCGGTCTGCCGACTGCCATTATTGCCGCGAAACACGGGATAGAAGTTACCGGGGTTGATATAAACCCGAGCGTGGTAGAATTGACAAACCGGGGGAAATTGCATATCGTGGAGCCGGGAATGGAAGAGTACTTGCAAGAGGTGGTAAAAAATGGACAATTGAAGGCTTCCCTGAAGCCGGAGGTTTGCGAGGCTTATTTCATGGTTGTCCCGACCCCTTTTAAAGGGAATCACGAACCCGATATTTCTTACGTGGAAGCGGCCACCCGTTCCGTGTTGCCCTTGTTGAAAGCGGGAGACCTGTACGTGATAGAATCCACCTCGCCGATTGGAACAACGGAGAAAATGCGGGATTTGATTTACGGAGAACGTCCGGAATTGAGAGATAAAATATATATCGCTTATTGCCCGGAACGCGTGTTACCGGGAAACGTGATCTATGAGCTCGTGCATAATGACCGGGTGATCGGGGGGATGGATGAAAAGTCGACGGACAAGGCCATCGAGTTCTACTCCCGATTTGTTCAAGGGACGTTACACCGGACGCACGCACGCACGGCAGAAATGTGTAAATTGACGGAAAACTCTTCGAGAGACGTGCAGATCGCGTTCGCGAACGAGCTATCCTTGATTTGTGACAAGGCGGGGATTAACGTGTGGGAATTGATTAGCCTGGCCAATAAACATCCCCGGGTGAATATCCTTCAACCCGGTTGTGGCGTGGGAGGTCACTGTATAGCGGTTGATCCCTATTTTATCACGGCGGATTTTCCGATGGAGTCCAAGATCATCGCTGACGCCCGGGAGATCAACAATTACAAGGCGTTCTGGTGCGCGGAGAAAGTGCAGAACGAGATGTTGAAATTTGAATTACAACATCATCGCAAGCCCGTGATCGCCATGATGGGACTGGCCTTTAAACCGAATATCGATGATTTGCGGGAGTCCCCGGCAAAGTATATCACGACCAAGGTCATGCAATCTTGTGGCAACGCGGATATTCTTGTCGTCGAGCCTAACGTGCAAGAACATAAAGTGTTTAAATTAACGGGTTACCGGGAAGCTTACGAGCGGGCGGATATCGTGGTGATGCTGGTGGCTCATGATGAATTCAAGACCTTGCCGTGGACGGACCGGAAGGTGATCCTTGATTTTTGTGGTATTTACAAGAAATAAATTGTTTTGATGAAAAAAGTAATGCTAGTTTTTGGAACCCGTCCGGAAGCGATAAAAATGGCTCCCCTGGTGAAGGAGTTTCAAAAGTACCCCGAACAATTCCAGACCATCGTTTGTGTGACCGGGCAGCACCGGGAGATGCTGGATCAAGTGCTTCGTATATTCGATATCGAGCCCGATTACGACTTGAATATCATGAAGCAAGGGCAGGACCTGTACGACGTGACCACGCGGGTTTTAACCGGAACGCGTGACGTGTTGAAGGAGGTGAAACCCGATCTGGTTCTGGTACATGGCGATACAACGACTTCAATGGCAGCAGCCCTGGCGGCCTTTTACCAGCAAATCCCGGTAGGACACGTGGAGGCCGGTTTGCGAACGCGTAATATTTACAGTCCCTGGCCTGAAGAGATGAATCGTCAGGTAACGGGGCGTATCGCGACGTATCATTTCGCCCCGACACCTTTAAGTCGTCAAAATTTGCTGGATGAGGGCGTGCGTGATGAAAAGATTATTGTAACGGGCAACACGGTTATCGATGCCCTTTACATGGTGGTTGACCGGATAAAGAACGATAAAACGTTGGATTTTGCCCTGAACCGTTCCCTGGTAAAGGCGGGGTATGACGTGGGGCGTTTGGATGGCGGCAAGAAACTGGTGTTGATAACCGGGCATAGGCGGGAAAATTTCGGGGATGGATTCATTAACATGTGTCAAGCGATAAAGACCTTGTCCGGGAAATACCCGGGGTGGATTTCGTTTACCCGATGCACTTGAACCCGAACGTGCGAAAGCCTATACACGAGGTGTTCGGTGAAGATTTGTCGGGGTTGAAAAATATGTTTTTCATCGAGCCGTTGGAATACCTGTCTTTTGTTTACCTGATGGAGAAGTCTACGATCGTGTTAACTGATAGCGGTGGAATACAAGAAGAAGCCCCGGGATTGGGGAAACCTGTATTGGTGATGCGTGACACGACGGAGCGTCCGGAAGCATTGGGGGCAGGGACGGTGAAATTGGTGGGTACGGATTTTGACAGGATTGTGGGGGAGGTTTCTCGTTTGTTAGATGATCCAGATTACTATGGGATGATGAGTGAAGCGGTGAATCCTTATGGGAATGGGAAGGCGTGTGGGAGGATTTTAAATTATCTGAGATAAAATATTGAATATTCAATTATTATCCCTATTTTTGAAATAATATTTAATAAATAATCCATGAATAATGTTCAAATGGTAAATATAGAGGATTTCACCAAATATATAGGGTTATCTTTGCATTCTAAAGGATTTTCCGTAAGTCCGCTTAAATTGCAAAAGCTTCTATATTATACACAAGCATGGCACATGGTGTTCTTTGGAAGAGAAAACACATTATTTGTTAATGTCCCTCAAGCATGGGTGAATGGTCCTGTTTATCCAGTGATTTATGATGCGTATAAGGACAAAGTGTCTGGCATGTGTGAACATTTGAATATATCTGATTTTGAAGAGAAGGATGTTTGTGTCGGTTTTAAAGTTGCATCTGAGAAATTGGGTTTGACGGAACAACAAATTAATTTGATAGAATCCGTTATAAACTTGTATGGTTCAAAAACTCAGAATCAATTAATTCTTTTTACTCATTCTGAGCAACCTTGGGCAGAAAAACGGGAAGGATTTCGGCCTTATGAGAAATCTACGATTGAACTTTCTTTGGATACGATGTATTCGTATTACAAAGAGAGGCATGACAGAAATCGTAAACAGAAAAATGATGGGAATTGATCTTTCAGAGGAGGATTTGTACGATAATTAGATTATAAAATATCTAATGAAGATTTATGTATTTCTCAGAATGTACCTATTGTCGTGAGTTATGATTTGGTCGATCTTGATAAGACTCCATATCATTTTTTGCAAGAATTTACCCTTCGGGACACGCAGTCGTATTTTCGTTTGATGCAAAATATATCTGTTTCTACTATAAATGACTTTTTGGATAATAGAGAAAGAAAATTGCATTTTTTCCGTACAGATATTAGGGGAAATTTGAAAAAGGAGTTATCTAAGATATCGCCTAAAGCGATTGAGGTAAATCCATTAATTTTTCATTTTGCGCTTTACACGGATGAGAAAGTTGTTGCGAACAGAAATAAAAATACTCGTGCCCCGAGAATCTATTTTATGTTAGGAAAAAATGGTGTGATTTATATTCTGTTTTTTGATCCTTATCATGAGATTAATCCGATACAGGGAATCAATCACAAATGACGTTAATATAATTTAGCTGAATGGTTGGTTTGACTTGTTGTGGTATAATGTAAGGTCATCTAGTACTTCAGTAGTGATGACGGGGGAAAACGTTATTTTTCTACTGCATCGTGATCACGTTGTTGATGAGAAAATATTTGCTTGGTTTTCTTGGGGGACTTCTCCGAGGATTTTTTTAACATTGGTCTTATATGATGAAGTTTTCTTCAGAAATAATAAAAATTTAATGAATAGACGAAAAGTAATAGATTGTTTACCTTCTTTTCTTCGCAAACTATATGATAGGATACTCTTGTCTGATATAGGAAGTCGTATGGCTCGTGGTGCTTTTTGGACTTTTTGTGGCACTGTCTTGGGAAAATTCTTTGTATTAATAGCAGGTATTGTAGTTGCTAATATTTTAGGTAAGGAACAATATGGAGAATTAGGTTTAGTTCGTTCTACTATTAATATGTTTGTCATATTTGGTGCGGCGGGTTTGGGGATTACGGCAACGAAATATATTGCAGAATTTAGGAATACTGATAAGAAAAAGGTTGCTTCAATATACATACTTACCAATGGTTTTGCTTTAGTAACTGGATTCTTGGCTATGTTGGGAGTATTATTAGCTGCTCCATATTTGGCAAATAAAACATTAAATGCTCCTCATTTAGTAGAGGAGATTCGTTTTGGAGCGGTATTACTATTTATTTCAGTAGTAAATAGTGCACAATTAGGAACATTATCTGGATTTGAAGATTTTCGTTCGTCTGCTCTTACTACTTTTTTTTCGTCCATGGCAGAATTTATTTTTATGATAGTTGGAGCATATTTTTACGGCGTTATGGGGGCTTTGTTGGGATATGGAGTAGGATATGTTGTGGTGACGGCATTATATTTTGTTTTTATTCGAAGAAATATGCTTCATTATGGAATATGTATGGATTACAGAGCAGTTCGAGCAAAGGATATTACTGTATTATATAATTTTAGTATTCCCGCTGCTTTTTCTTCATTATTAGTTGGTCCTGTATTTTGGATTGTGCGTACAATGCTAGCAAATACTTCAGATGGTTATGGTGAGTTAGGAATATACGAGGCTGCAGATCAATGGAAAGTAGTAATTTTGTTTGTACCATCTGCTATTAGTGGAATATTATTACCTATATTGACTAATACATTGAGTGAGGGTAATAATAAATCGTATTGGAAAGTATTGAAATACAATATTTACTTGAATGCTGGCTTAACTTTTGTTTTGGCATTGATTGTTTCGTTGTGTGCCTCATTTATTATGCAAATGTATGGCGAAGGATTTGACGATGTTTGGACGTTAATAATTATTTCTTTTTCTACGATATTTACATCAGTAGCTTCTGTTGTAGGAATTGTTATTGCAAGTTACGGAAAGATGTGGATAGGATTTGGATTTAATTTGTTGTGGGCGGTGTTATTTATTTTATTTGCGGATATATTGTTGTCTTATGGATTTGGTGCAATAGGAGTTGCATGGGCTTTGTTATTTGCATATATGTTACATTGTGCATTTATGATAGTATATTTATTAATTAAAATGAAATATGATTCCTAAAGTTATTCATTATTGTTGGTTTGGTAAAGGTAAAATGCCTGACTTGGCATTAAAGTGTTTAGAGTCTTGGAAAAAGTATTGTCCAGATTATGTTATCAAAGAATGGAATGAAGATAATTTTGACTTGGATTTATATCCATATGCAAGAGAAGCATATGATAACAGAAAGTTTGCTTTTGTAACAGACGTGGTACGTTTGTATGCGTTATATCATGAAGGTGGAATTTATATGGATACAGATGTTGAATTAGTTAATTCCATTGATAAGTTTTTGCATCATACAGCATTTTCTGGATTTGAAAGTGAAAAAAATGTTCCTACTGGGATAATGGCTAGTGTAAAAGGTGGAACTTGGGTACAAGAAAATTTAGATGTTTATACCAATCGGAAATTTGTAAATTCTGATGGAACATTAGACTTAACAACGAATGTGTATTTAATTACAAATTACATGTTAATTCATGGTTTAATTCCTAATAATACTTATCAAGATTTTCCTAATCTTATAACAATATATCCGAAAGAATTTTTTTGTCCTAAATCTACTCGAGGAGAAAAGGAGTATTTTACAAAGAATACATGTGCTATACATCATTTTGCTGGGAGTTGGTTAAGTCATTCGGAACAGCGTAAGCGTAGGATTAAAAAGTTGATACCCGTGCAGATACTTAAGTGTTTACATATATTATCCCGTAGATAAGCTATCTGTATATGAGAATCTTTTTATTTATTAGTATATTATTAATTTCAGGATTAGCATTTTATACTAACACTATAGATATAATCTTTCCGTGGGGATTCTTTTTATTTATTTTAAGAGTAGTTTATCGTAATCAATTAGATTATAGAAAAGTAGCATTTGTATCTTATTTGTATCTTTCGATAATGGGAGTGTTAGCATATGTGTCATATATTTTATTTGCTAGTTTGAGTTTTGCCCCATTTGTAGATGATGGATATTATTATTATAACATTCAGACGATTTGGAGTGGAAATATTAATAACGATATTAATTATACTCTGTATGAATTTGTTGTAGCTATTGTTTATGCACCATTATTACTTGTTTTTAAAAATATAGAACATTATATGTTATTACCTTTTAATTGGTTTTTAGGAACTATTTTTGTAACAGAATCTATTCGATTTGCTTGGAAAATTGTTCCTATTAAAAATTCAAAAAAGGTATTTTGTTCTTTTTTTATACTATTGAATTATTCGTGTGTTGATGCTTTTGTTCATCTGTATAGGGATTCGTTGATGTTAATATTTTATGTGATTTCATTATCTTTTATTTTGAAAAAGCAATATGTCAAAGGTATCATGGCTTCGTTATTAACCTCACTTGTGAGAGGTGCGAATGGAATGTTGGCATTATTATATTTATTGTTTAATATGATTCCATTTTTTTTTTCAAATAGAAGACGTATGATAATATTAGTTTGTGGAACGTTACTATTGTTTCCATATGTAATTAATAGAATTGATTATAATAAATTGGGACGAATATCTAGTAATGATCAATCTTCAGTTACAATTAAAAGTAGAATAGAGAATATGAAAAATGGAGAAGGGGCTGGTGGTGTTTTAAATTTATTGAGAAGTTCAAATCCTGTTATGAATTTTGTAGCATTGCCTGTGTATATGATATCTCCATTGAAAGTTCGTAATGCTATTAATATTTCCGAATATAAAACTTATAATCAGAATGTAAAAACAATTTTTAGATTGAAAATAGAGAGTTTATGGGAATTTATACATGTTATTTTTTATTCGTGTTTTTCTGTAAGTTTATTTTGTGGCATTTATTATTGGTTAAAAAATTCCGATAAGAACACTTTGATGCTATTTTTTTTATTTTTCATTTCATTAGCTTTGATTACATTTATTTCGATGCAAACAAGACATAAGATTATTTTCATTATGTTTTTTCCTGTGTTGTATAATTATTTTTATAAATATAAAAGTTTGCGATCTGTTTTTTTGTCGAAAATAATGTCATATGTGTTTATTGTATTATTGTTGGTTTATAATATATTAATGTGAGGTAAAAGAATGAACAAGAAATTTTATTGATTTATGATGTGAGGATATTTTTTATAATTTAATATTTGTTTTTTTAGTACGTCTTTAAATTTGAATATAATGATAAATAGATTGTTGTCATTGTTGTATTTGTTGTTTTGTAAAGTATTATTTTGTATTAATCATAGGTGGTATATGAAAATGTATATACCATATCTTAAATGGAGGGGAACACGTATACATGGAACTCCAAGATATATAGGAGTACATGTTAAGTTTGACAATTATCATTTGATTGAAATTGGTAACAATACTACAATTTCTGATGATTGTCATTTATTGACACATGATTATAGTATTACTAATGTAATGCGTGCTATTGGTATAGAATTTTCTAAAGATATTGCTTTGGTTAGGGATATTAGAATTGGAAACAATGTTTTTATAGGAAAGAAGTCTATAATTATGCCAAATGCAAGAATAGGTAATAATTGCATAATTGGAGCAGGATCTGTAATAAGAGGTATTGTGCCAGATAATACTGTTTTTGGGGGAAATCCGGCACAGTGTTTTAGTTCTGTTGAAGAGCTTGCAAAAAAATGGATGATATATATTGAAAATAATCAAATTCGAAAAGACTAATGTATGTATTAATTAATACTTCAAACCTTAAAGTTGGAGGAGGTATACAAGTTGCAGATTCATTAATTCATTGTCTTTTTATGTATAGACAGCATAATTTTGTAATAGTCTTATCTCCTGCTTTGTCGTATTTGGATGTAATTATTGATGGTTTTGATAATTGCACATCAGTAATTTATTCTATTCAACAAAATATACAGGGAGTTTTCTGGGGAAAAAATATTTTTTTGGATAATGTCGTGGAAAAATATAATGTTGATGTTGTATTTACTGTTTTTGGACCATCGTTGTGGAGACCGAAAGTAAAACATATTTGTGGCTTTGCTCGACCACAATTAATATATTCAAATTCTCCTTTCTTTCAAAAGATGAATTGGGTTAAAAGAATATATTCCAAAATACGAGAAAATATGAAATTATATAATTTCAAAATCACATCAGATTGGTTAATAACAGAAAGTAATGATGTGAGAGACAAACTTTCATTGTTATTAAAGAATAAGCAAATTTATACGGTTACTAATTATTATAATCAAATTTTTGATTGTAAGGAAAAGTGGAAAGATTTCAATATTAAAAAATTTGATGGAATTACATTATTAACAATATCAGCTAATCATCCACATAAAAACCTTCAGATTATACCAAAGGTTTTAGATTATATAGATGAATATAATATACCTCTTAATTTACGATTTGTTGTTACATTGTCTTGTAATGAAATGCAACTTAAAGAAAAATATAAAGATCGAATTTTGTTGATAGGGAAAGTTGATATAAATACTTGTCCTTCATTATATGATAAAGCTGATATTATGTTTTTGCCAACGTTGTTAGAGTGTTTTTCTGCATCGTATCCAGAAGCAATGAAAATGGGGAAACCCATTTTAACGAGTGATTTGTCCTTTGCACATTCATTGTGTGGGGATGCTGCTCTGTATTTTGATCCTTTATCTCCACAATCGATAGTTGAAGCGATACAAAGAATAAATGTTGATAAAATTTTAGTAAGTGTTCTTATAGAAAATGGTCGAAAACAATTACATGTTTATGATAATGCAGAACAAAGATGTGATAAGATTATTAAGTTGTTGGAGAAAATTTATTGCAATAAATAATGAAACAAATTATACAAGACCTTAAGTCAGGAGCAACAATTTTGGAGGAAGTTCCGGTTCCGCAGGTAAAGGCGGGGTACGTCTTGATTCAAACAACTCGAACCTTGGTTTCGTTGGGAACGGAGCGGATGTTGGTGGAATTTGGGAAGGCGAATTTGATTGATAAGGCACGGCAGCAACCGGATAAGGTGAAACAGGTGTTGGATAAGATCAAGACGGATGGATTGCAACCAACCTTGGAAGCTGTGTTTAATAAACTGGGACAACCGCTTCCATTAGGATATTGTAACGTGGGGAAAGTGATGGCTGTGGGAAGAGGGGTGACGGAATTTGTGGTGGGAGATCGGGTGGCTTCCAATGGAAATCATGCGGAGTATGTTTGTATCCCCAAGAATTTGGTAGCTAAGATACCGGAGAATGTGACGGATGAAGAGGCTACGTTTACGGTGATTGGTTCTATCGGTTTGCAAGGGATTCGTTTGTTGAATCCTCAACTGGGGGAATGCGTTGTGGTGGTTGGATTGGGATTGATCGGATTGGTTGCGGCAGAGTTACTCAAGGCAAATGGTTGTAAGGTGATCGGGGTGGATTTCGATCAACAGAAGGTGGATATTGCAAAAAATAAAGGTATATATGCGATTAACCCTAAAAATGGGATTGATCCGGTGAAATATGTAGAAGAGGTAACCGGAGGCGTTGGTGCGGATGGAGTACTTATTACGGCTTCAGCTAAGGGGGATGAGGTAATTCATCAAGCATGCTTGATGTCTCGCAAGAGAGGTCGAGTGGTGTTGGTGGGGGTGATCGGGTTAAATATGAGAAGAGATGATTTTTATAAGAAAGAATTATCTTTTCAAGTATCCTGTTCATACGGTGCTGGAAGATATGATGAAGAGTATGAAAATAAAGGCCATGATTACCCGTTAGCCTACGTGCGATGGACGGAAAAGAGAAATTTTGAAACGATACTTAGTGCAATATCATCCAAGATGTTGGATGTACAACCGCTGATCACGGAAGAGGTGGAACTGGTCAATTACGCGGAAATCTATGGAGATATGCGTAAACATGGATCGATAGCTTCGATCTTAAAATTTCCGGTTGATTCAACGATAGAGAGAGTTGTTCCCGTTGGAGAGAATCGTACGATGGTAGGAAGTGGTAAATTAGGAATTATTGGTGCTGGGAATTTTGCCTCTGCAACAATTATCCCTGCTTTGAAAAAAGTAAATGCTCCCATAAAATACATTGCCAGTGCACAAGGATTGACGGCGAAAGTTTTAGCCAAGAAAGCCCAAGCAGAGAATGCGACTTCTGATTATCGTGTTATGTTGGACGATCCGGAAATCAATATGGTAATTATTACAACAAGGCATAATTTGCATGCTTCGATGGTGATGGAAGCTTTGGAGGCGGGTAAGAGTGTTTTTGTTGAAAAACCGCTTTGTTTGAACGAGGAGGAATTACAAAATATAGAAAATGCGTACATGAAGGTAAGCGACAAAATAACGCTGACTGTTGGTTTCAATCGTCGTTTTCTCCGTTTGCTGTAAAAATGAAAGCATTGGTCGGTGGTGGACCCAAAAATATCGTGGCGACAATGAATGCCGGATATATTCCACCGGAAGCGTGGGTGCAGGACATGGAAGTGGGAGGAGGACGTGTCATAGGTGAAGCTTGTCATTTTATTGATTTGTGTTCTTTCCTTGCAGATAGTAAGGTTGTAGCCGTATGTATGAATGCCTTGGGTGAGAATCCACAAGAGAACACGGATAATGTTTCGATTTTGTTGAAATATGAAAATGGAACGAATGCCGTGATTAATTATTTCGCTAATGGGTCGAAATCTTACGTGAAAGAGCGGGTTGAGGTTTTCTCGCAAGAAAAGGTGTTGGTGTTGGATAATTGGAGGAAACTGGAAGGGTTTGGCGTGAAAGGATTTTCAAAAATGACGGGGACGATGGATAAAGGACATAAACGTCAATTTGCTTTATTGAATGAGCGGCTGCAGAAAGGAGGAGAGGCGCTAATTCCATTTGAAAGTATTGTAAATACAACTCGTGCTTCTTTTGCTTGTATCGAAAGTTTGAAGAAAAAGGCTTGGGTTGAAGTTAGATAATTTTGTCGAATTGTTCTTTGAAATAAATGTCAATTTTCAGCAAGGTGGATGTGCTATGGAATACGGTTAAATACTTGAAACCGATTCAATGGCGTTATCGTGCTAAGTTGTGGTGTCAACGATTCTTTCCACAATGTTTGCAAGCATTAGATACGACTCCTGGTAGGCAGATTTTGAATTTTGTTCCGTCAATCCCGAATGAAATCACCTATTTAGGTGACAATGCTTTTCAGTTCCTAAACTTGCAAAAATCTTTTGGAAAGCAAGTGAATTGGGAATTTGTTGAATATGGAAGATTGTGGGGATATAATTTGAATTATTTTGAGTTCTTGAATCAAAAAGGTATGAACGTAGAGGATGGGAGAAAATTGATTCGAGATTTCATGCAACATCTTCCGAAAGCCAGCATGGGAATGGAACCTTATCCATTGTCATTAAGGTCTATAAATTGGATTCGTTTTTTGTCGTGTAATAGTATAAACGATGTTGATATTGATGCTGTTTTATACGCTCAATTGAAGTTGTTAATCCATAAACTTGAATATCATTTGTTGGGAAACCATTTATTGGAAAATGGTTTTGCTTTGTTATTCGGAGCCTATTATTTTAATGATCATGCTTTCTATAAGAAGGCAAAAACAATATTAAGACCGGAGTTACAGGAACAAGTGTTGGGTGATGGAGGGCATTTTGAGAGGAGTCCAATGTATCATTGTATCATGTTGTATCGGGTATTGGATTGCTATAATTTGGTACATAATAGTGCTTTGTTCGGGAACGAATTGGAAGATATTCTGAAAGAGAAGGCAGAAGCTATGTTGGGGTGGTTGGAAGAAGTTGTTTATAGTGATGGGCGAATTCCACTGTTGAATGATGCAGCTGTGGGAGTAGCTCCAGTCGCCAAGGATTTAATTGAATATGCTCAACGATTGGGGATCTTTTGTGATAAAAAAGTGAGATTAAAAGAGTCTGGGTATCGGAAGATTCGATGGGAGAAGTTCGAATTATTTATTGATGTCGGGGAAGTCGGACCGGATTATCAGCCGGGGCATGCGCATGCGGATACATTTAGTTTTGAATTATATATCAATGGACGACCTGTCATTGTTGATACCGGAACCTCCACGTACGTGGTAAATAATACTCGTTTTTATGAAAGAAGTACAGCAGCTCACAATACCGTGGTTGTGTGCGGACAAAATTCCAGTCAGGTTTGGGCGGCACATCGAGTGGCTCGACGGGCAAGGGTTCAAGTCTTTTGTGATGAAGAAGAACGTATTGTTGCCGTGCATGATGGTTATAAACGTTTGGGGTGTTTGCATACCCGCAAAGTGGAAAAGGTGGGGAAATATATCCGAATTACTGATGAAGTTGATCGTGAAGGGACGGCTTATTTGCATTTCATGCCTAAAGAGAATGTCGTTTTAGATGGAAATCGGCTTCTCGGATCGGATTATTGTATAGAGTTCGATGGGGCACGTGAGATTGAACCGTTTACGTCTATGTACTCCCCTGAATTTAATAAAAGAGAAGAACGACGGAGTTTTCGAATTTCTTTTGACAGGAGGCTAGAGACTATTATACAATGAAAATTTTATTCTTGACTTTTTATTTTGAACCGGACCTTTGTGCCGGGTCATTTCGTAATACGCCGCTATTTCGGGAGTTATTACAACAGATGGATGAAAAAGATTGGATTCATGTGATTACGACGCAGCCGAATCGTTATCACTCTTTTCATGTTGAGGGGCAAGCAAGGGAAATAAGTGATAATTATAGGATAGATCGGATTCGTGTACCGGAGCATAAGAGTGGTTTTATCGATCAAGTTCGTTCTTTTCGGGTGTTTTATAACGAGGCTCTGCGCTTGGCGGGTAAAGAGCGTTATGATTTGGTATATGCTTCTTCTTCAAGATTGTTCACTGCTTTTTTAGGCAGAAGAATCGCGGGAAAACAGAGAATTCCTTTGTATTTGGATATACGTGATATTTTTGTTGATACGATAAAGGATGTATTCAAAAAGAGGAAGATGATCCGCATTCCGGCCGGGATCTGTTTTGGATGGATTGAACGGTATACATTTGCGGGGGCAAAGCATATTAATTTGGTGTCGGAAGGATTTAAAACATATTTTGAAAAATATAGAAAGTCTGTTTATTCCTATTTTACGAATGGGATTGATGATATTTTTCTTGATGTTCCGAAGTCTACCCGGCAAGTTTCAGGGGTGAAGATAATTACTTATGCCGGAAATATTGGAAGTGGACAGGGATTGGAAAAAGTGATTCCCATGGCGGCGCAGAAATTGGGAGATCGCTATTTTTTTCGGATTATCGGGGATGGGGGGATGAAAGCGTTGTTGAAGGACAAGCTTGAAGAATTGGGGGTTCATAATGTGGAATTATTGAATCCGGTGTCAAGAGAAAAGTTGATAGGGTATTATAATGATTCTGATTTCTTACTTTTACATTTGAATGACTTGGAGGCATTTAAGAAAGTGCTTCCGTCGAAATTGTTTGAATATGCGGCATTTGATAAACCTATTGTAGCGGGGGTTGGCGGTTATGCCAGCCAATTTATTCAGGAGAATTTAAGCAATTATATATTGTTTGCACCTACCGATGTTGAGAGTATGGTAGAACAAATATTGAAATTTGATGGCGGGGGAGAAAAGCAGGGTGATTTTGTTAAAAGGTTTGCCCGAAAAAATATAATGAAAGAAATGGCACGCTCTATTCTTGAGTGTCGTTAGTTTTATTTGGTGTATATTTATGAATATTCTTATTACAGGAATCCACGGTTTCGTGGGTTCTAATCTTGTGTTGTCTTTGAAAGATCGGCATGTTCTTTATGGGTTGGATATTGTTATCCCGGAAAAAGAGGGGGTGGTGAGGACATATTCGTGGGAAGAGCTGGAAGAAGTGGAAGGGATTGATGCGATTGTACATTTAGCAGGGAAAGCACATGATACGAAAAATGAGACCTTGGCGGAGACGTATTTTACGATAAACACGGGATTGACGCGGAAGGTTTTTGATTATTTCTTGAAATCTTCGGCGAAGAAGTTTATCTTTTTCAGTTCGGTGAAAGCGGTAGCGGATTTCGTGGTGGGGGATAAGTTGACGGAGGAGGTGATCCCGACACCGAAGGGACCTTACGGGGAGAGTAAGATTGCAGCGGAGAATTACATCCTTGAACAATTGAAAATAGGAGATGGAGAATTGAAGATGCAGGGGAAGCAGGTATATATTTTGCGGCCTTGCATGATTCATGGGCCGGGGAATAAGGGGAATTTGAATTTGTTGTATAGTGTGGTGAAGAAAGGGTTACCATGGCCGTTGGGTGATTTTGAAAACAGAAGGTCGTTTACCTCGGTGGATAACCTTTGTTACGTGGTGAACGGGTTGCTTGAAAAGGAGGTTGCGTCGGGAATTTATCACATGGCGGATGACGAGGCGTTGTCGACGAACGAGTTGATCCGGGAAATGTGTGAGGTGATGGGAAAGAAGGCACATATTTGGCGGATGAATAAAGGGTTGATGAAGGAGTGTGCGGGATTGGGAACGTTGTTACATTTACCGTTGAATTTGGAGCGGTTGAAGAAATTGACGGAGAATTACGTGGTTTCGAATGAGAAGATCAAGCGGGCTTTAGGGATTGAACGGATGCCGGTGACGGCGATGGAGGGGTTGAGGAAGACGATAAGATCGTTTACTGATTGTAAATTTTAAATTGAGTGATTATAAGTAACCGCTGGATAATTGGAGATTATTTGTTCCAAACGTTCGAGTAAGTATACTTGATGTAGAAAAAAATCTTATATTTGTAGTAATAAATACTCAATAGGATGGAAACGATGAATTTGGATTCAATGCGGGGGATATATTCAAAGAGTTGATGACTTTGGATAAAAATAATTTGTTATATGCTTATATATTAACTTTAACAAAGAGGAAGGAAACTGTAGAGGTGACCTTGTTGGAAGAAATGTTAGATGCTAATGCCGAGTATGCTTTAAAAGCTCACGAGAGAGGAGACGTTTACACAACTGAAGACGTGAGAAATTATATAGAAGAACAGCTTGGATGGAGATAATTTGGACGAAAAAAGCAATAGAAAGTTTTAAGGAATTGCGAAATCCATTGTTAGGGAAGGAGTATGAGTCTAGTAATCTTTTAAAATATGAATTTCGGTTCTTTGTAATTAATAAACAAACTAAAGTTTTTATTTTATTCAAGGTGAGTTTGTTTATATCGTGTTGGTGTTTGATGTTCGTCAGGATATTCGAAGAATTCATGAGATGTTATCTTCTATAAAATAAGTTTCCCTGTTTCTTTAATAGATTAAAATTGGAGTTTTAGTTTCCATGTTGTATTATTTCGTGGTATTTGTGGTGCTACTTGGGGTGGAGTTGCTCTATTTTCGGGTGGCGAACTATTTTAATATTATTGATAAACCGAACGAGAGAAGTTCTCACTCGAGGATCACGTTGCGGGGAGGAGGAATTGTGTTTTACGTGGGAGCGTTGGTTTATTTCGTTATTAGTGGGTTTAGTTTTCCATGGTTTATGTTGGGGTTGACGTTGATTGCAGGGGTGAGTTTTGTGGATGATGTGCGTTCCGTGACGCAACGGGTGGGGTTGGTGGTACATTTTATGGCGATGCTATTGATGTTTTACCAGTGGGGAATGTTGGCATTGCCGTGGTGGTACGTGGTGGTGGCTTTGGTGGTTTGTACGGGGATCATTAATGCTTATAATTTCATGGATGGGATTAATGGGATCACGGAAGGGTACAGTTTGATCGTGTTGGGAGGCTTGGCATACGTGAATGAATGGGTTATTCCTTTTGTTGACGAGAGGATGATTTACACGATGATGGTAGCGGTACTGGTGTTCGGTGTGTTTAATTTTCGGCGGAAGGCGAAATGTTTTGCCGGGGATGTGGGGGCGGTGAGTATTGCTTTCGTGATTTTGTTTTTACTGGGGCGGCTGATTTTGAAGACAGGGGATTGGAGTTATATTGTATTTTTGGCGGTTTACGGGGTGGATAGTGTGCTGACAATCGTGCATCGGTTGATGTTACACGAGAATATCGGGTTACCGCATCGGAAGCACATGTACCAATTGATGGCGAATGAGTTGAAGATTTCTCACGTGGTCGTGTCTTTGTTGTATATGGTGGTACAAGCCGTGATTGTGGCGATTTATCTGGCTATGCCGGGAATGCACGATCTCTGCTTCGGGGGAAGCGTTATTGTGTTGGGTGTCGGGTACGTGTTGTTCATGAGAAAGTATTTCAAGTTACACTTGGCAAGGATGAATTAACGTGTAAAAAAGGATATATTTTGTATTTAATTGTAGTATCATTTGCTATTTTGTTGTATTTGTGGCAAAAAGTCTTGCTTTTTATCTTTTAATCTCTAACTTTGTTAGGAATAAATGTTGAACAAAGGTTAGTAGGTATTTACATCATGAAGAAAAATCATTTTATAAATTAGATATGGACAAGAGAAAAATAGTTAGAATTGTAGCCCAAAGAAATGGTATGTCACAAAGAGATGTGGCAATGGTATTCGATGAAATCTTCAGAGTGATGTTAGAAGGATTGAAAGAAGAAGGGCATGTGGGCGTGTCGGGCTTTGGATCTTTCAACGTGAAGAAATGTGCTGTTCGGCATCGATATGTGCTTTCAACCCAAAAAGTTGTTTTATATCCGGAAAGCAGAAAAGTTACTTTTAAAGTTGCTAAACAATTTAAGCTTTGGGTGGATGGAGTGATCAAAGAGTGAGAGAAAATTTGAGCTTGTTAATTGGTGAAAACTTGTATGAATGAGAAAACGTCCGGAAATTACTCCCGGACGTTTTTCTTTTATTATAAATTGCAACCTGATCTTATTTTGATTTCGGTTTGAAGATCATATCAACAACATCGGCACCCTTGAATAATTTCTGGGTAAATTTCTTCACGTCTTTCGTTGTGATCTTGTCGATAATATTATCGAAGTTTTTCGGATCGGTGATATCCACTCCGCGAAGATAATAAGTTTGAATTGCACTCATCCAATAGGCATTGTGAGGTTTGCTTTGTTCGCGATTTTTCTTCAGAATAGTAATTACCTTGTCGATTTCTTCTTGAGTCGGACCTTCTTTCATTAATTTGTCGATTTCAGCATAGATTAATGATTTCAAGTGTTCGGCCTTATCCGGATCGCAATCAAAATTCATGGTCATGCTGTAGCTTTCATACGGTTCTTTAGAAGAGCCTGCCTGAACGCTTACACCATAGGTTCCACCTTCTTTTTCACGAATGTTGGTCAAGTACCTTTGATCCAAAACTCCTCGTAAGATATTCAAGCAAATATTGTTGTGGATGCTTGTTTTCATTTCTTTGGAGAAGTTGGTGATAACGGTTGATTTCGGAGTTGTTAACTCTAATTCGATAACTTTTTCCGTTCTTCCTTTCGGTCCTCTTACTTTCCGGTCGATCCAGTTTTCTTTCCGGTTATAAGATTTTACTGATCCCAAGTATTTTTCAACGAGCGGTTTAACCGTTTCTGCATCGATATTACCTACGATGAAGAACGTAAAGTCGCTGATGTCTTTAATACGGTCACGATAAATCTCTTCGATTTGTTCGATGCTGACTTTATCTAAGAATTCTTTTCCAAATGATAATGTTCTCGGGCTATAATTGCTCATGATTCTGCTTACAGAGTCTTGCATGATCTTTTGAGGATTATTGCCTGAATTCTCGATGGCAGCATAGTTACGTTGCATCATGGTTTGATGAACTTCTTTGTCAAAACGAGGTTTCTCGAAACGTAAGTAAATCAATTGCATCAAAGTTTCGAAATCCTTCGGGGTAGATGCTCCGCCAACGGATTCAGAAAGTCCACTGATGCTAACACCGGCCTGTGCTTGTTTACCTGTCAGTAATTTTCTTAAGGTAATAGCGTCATAATCTCCCAAACCGTAAGCTCCGATAAATTGATCGGTAACCATAGCTGAAGCCAGTTTGTCTACATCATACAATGAGGTACCACCTTTACTGTAGGAAGCTACCTGTACTTGATCTTTTTCGTAATCTGCTTTACGGAATACAACCTTTGCCCCGTTTTCCAATACCCATTCTTCTGCATCGAATTGCGGTAATTTCTTGGTAGAGATGATCTTGGAACCTTTCAAGTCTTCCGTGATCAAGGCTGCTTCTGCAGACTGATCTTTGTAGGGCTCTAAGTTTGCATTTTCCACTTTATCCATGATGGCAATAGCCTCTTCTTTCGTGATGTGTTTAACACCTTCAGACGGGCCTTGTACCACGATAACCATATTTTTCCGGTTAAGGTATTGCTTAGCTAAAGCTGAAACTTCCTCTACGGTAATGGTGGGGATAACGCTTTTTGCAAAATTGTAATAATAATCAAAGTCTACGATCGGTTCCCCTTCCAGGAAGTTAGATTGCATTTCGCTGATGTAGTCTTCTGAAGTTGTTTTGTCTTTTTGTTTGTTAGCGGATTCTAAGCCTACTAACATGTTGGTTTTTGCTCTTTCAAGCTCACCTTCCGTGAAACCGAATTTTTTTACTCGTTCATTTTCACGATAAATAGCTTCCAATGCTTCTGCCTCTTCATTGGGCTTTGCCGTGGTTGAAATAAAATAGGTGTTCCAACCTCTTACGATACCGCCACCGAATCCTGCTTTTGCAGAGATGAAGGGAGGATTACCTTTCTGAAGTAATTCAGAAACACGTTGTCCCAACATGGTGTTGTAGAAAGATTGAAGAATACCGTTTTTCATGTATTGGTGATTCTTTTCTTCCTTGGTCGGAGCCGGATATTTAATGTATACGTTAACAGTAGATTGAGTTAACTCTTTGTCGGTTGCACATACGTAGTAAATTTCATCATGCGGGTTCACCGTGAAATTTTCTCTCTTGGCCGGGTTTACCGGAGTAGGGATTTTGGAGAAAAGTTCTTTTACTTTTTTCTCCATCTGGTCAACATCAAAATCTCCGACAACGGCAATGGCTTGCAAGTCCGGACGATACCATTTGTGATAGTAATCACGGAGAGTCTGGTATTTGAAATTCTTGATGATGTTCAAATCTCCGATAACGTCTCTTTCGGCATATTTAGAATCTTTCAATAATACCGGCATGATTTGATTGCGAACACGGAAACCGGCGTTTCTTCTGGTTCTCCATTCTTCGGAGATAACCCCTCTTTCGCCATCGATTTCGTCATCAACTAATAAAAGGTAGTGTGACCAATCGTGAAGTACAAGTAAACAAGTATCCAACAAGTCGGGATTGGTTGTGGGAACCTCACTGATGTTGTAAACCGTTTCGTCTTGTGCCGTGTAAGCATTTACATTTCTTCCGAATTCAACACCATGTTTTTCCAACATATTGGTGATACCTTTTCTTCCCGGGAAATGCTTGGTCCCGTTGAAAGCCATGTGTTCCAAGAAGTGAGCCAAACCATTCTGGTCGTCATTTTCCAAAATTGCTCCTACATTTTGAATGATGTAGAAACTTGCTCGTTCTTTGGGTTCCGCGTTATGGCGGATGTAATAGGTCAATCCATTAGCTAATTTCCCGATGCGAATGTTCGGATCCATGGGAAGTGGTGCTTTCATGTCATACTGGGCAAACAGGCTGGTGCTGATCAATGCCAATAAAGCACACACAAGTAATAATTTTTTTGCCATACGAATTATTTTAATGTTTTAATGTTTGTGTCTGCAAATATAGTAAAGTGTAAGTAATTTTGTTCTGATACGTTAATTCTTTAACGTTAATTTAGGGGTTAAGTGTGAAAATAGGGAAAAACAGAAGGGTTTTTAGGTTATTTAGGACGATTCGTTGTTAATGGGGTTTAACTTATCCGGTCGTTTATCGTATATGCCTGTAAAACTTTGGGAAAGATATGATGCTGTTAAAAATAGATATAAACAAATGGTTCTCTTGGTTGAATTTGGGGATTAAGGATTCTTCCACGGCCTCGGCAGTAGAGGTATTATTGCAGGTCGTGGTGATTTGTCTGGTTGCTTTTTTGTTCACATTCTTTCTACGCAAGGGAGTCACCCGGATCATCGGGGGAATCGTGCGTCGTACGAAAACCCAATGGGATGATATTTTTTTCGAGGAGCGTGTTTTTCAAAAAATATTCAACCTGATACCACCTATATTTATAGATTTCGCTTTTAAAATCGTGTATGGGAAGTGGCAACACATCGAACTTTTTCATCGGTTTATCGTGGCCTGGATACTCGTGGTGGCAGGTTTCGTGATCGTTGCCGTACTGGACGCGATAAACCGGATTTACGATTCGTACCCGATAGCGAAAGATCGTCCGATAAGAGTTTTCGTGCAGGTGATTAAAATTTTCGTGATTTCAGCTATCATCATTACAATCGTCAGCGAGTTTATTGGGGAGTCCCCTCGTAATTTGCTGGTCGGACTAGGAGCATTTGCGGCGGTTTTAATGTTGATATTCAAGGATGCGATATTAGGTTTTGTAGCCGGGGTGCAGTTGTTGGCCAATCAGATGGTGCGCATCGGGGACTGGATTGTGATGCCGAGTAATAATGCTAACGGGACGGTGCTGGAGATTAACTTGTATACCGTGAAAGTACAGAACTGGGATATGACCATCACGACGATCCCCACGTATCAGCTAGTGTCCGATTCTTTTACAAACTGGCGGGGAATGGAGGAAGCTGCCGGGCGTCGAATCATGCGCTATATTAATATAGATATGCTTTCCGTTCATTTCCTTTCGGACGAGGAAATCGATACTTTGCGGAAATCGATTGTCTTGAAAGGATACATTGAAGATATGTTGCCGAAATTGAACGAGCAAAATGAAGGAAAATCTGACGTGTTGGATGAGAAAAGATTGACTAATTTAGGCGTGTTCCGGCAATATGCGGTACGAAAACTGGAAACCAACCCGGATTTAAATATGAATATGACCTACATGGTCCGGCAATTACAACCGACAGCGACAGGTATTCCTTTGGAAGTATATTGTTTTTCCCGAAAACAGGAATGGGTGGCGTACGAAAAAGTACAATCCGACATATTCGATCATCTGTTAGCCGTGATTCCTTATTTTAATTTACGGATTTATCAATACCCGGAGATAATCAAAACCACGAGTTAATTTTTACCGCTAACCCATGTTTTTTCCATTGTTACGATAAAGTTTATGAATCCTCCGGCTGGGAAAGTTGGATTTTTATACTATTTTTGGAGGCTAAAAATAATGGGATGAGCAGTAAAAAACGAAAATATTGGAATAAACTGAGGAATCGTTATAAGCTGACAATATTTAACGAGTCCACTTACGAGGAGGTTATGCACTTTCGCCTTTCTCCGTTGCACGTTCTCACGGCATTAAGTACATTGGCCGTTGTCTTGATTACATTGACTATCATGTTGATTGCTTTCACGAATTTGAGGGAGTTTATCCCGGGCTATCCAAGTCAACATTTGAGACGTCAGATCACGCAAAACGCTTTACGGGTTGATTCTTTATTAAATGAAGTTCAGAAGAAAGATCGTTTTCTTCATTCCATACAAACTATTTTGGGAGACGAAGAACTGGATACGACGAGCTTTGTGTCCATGCAGCAGCAGGCGAAGGTGACTTATGACACTTCTATGTTAGGAATGTCGGAAGAAGAAGCCGGTTTTCGGGAACTTGTAGAGAAAGAAGAAAGATATAATTTAACCTTGGGGCACGTCAGTTCTTCCGATGATGATTTTTATCATTTTTTCTCGCCATTAAACGGGGTGGTAACCAATCATTTTGATGAAACAACTCGTCATTACGGGGTGGATTTGGTAGCCAAACAAAATTCGAATGTTTTGTCCGTGCTGGATGGTGTGGTTATTTTCACGGATTGGACCATCAAGACAGGTTACGTGATTCAAGTACAGCATAATGGAAATCTGGTTTCAGTATATAAGCATAATTCGGTGTTGTTGAAAAAGCAGGGAGATTTTGTCCGTGCGGGAGAGGCGATTGCCGTGTTGGGAAACACGGGCGAGGAAACAACCGGGCCGCATTTGCACTTTGAGTTGTGGCAGGCGGGAAAAGCATTGAATCCGGAAACGTTCATTAAATTTAAATGATTCGCGAATAGAGGTTTTGGAGATTGTTTTGAAATGAAGAATATAGCAATATTGGGATCTACCGGGTCTATCGGAACGCAGACCTTGCAAGTGATTGACGCTAATCCGGGACGGTTTAATGTAGAGGTCCTCACGGCAAATAATCAGGTGGAATTACTGGCACGGCAGGCTCGAAAATTCAAGCCTAACATGGTCGTGATCGGGAATGAAGCGAAGTATTCCGAGTTAACGGAGTTATTGAAGGATGAGGACATAAAAGTATATGCCGGAAGTGAGGCTATTGCTCAAGTCGTGCAAACCTCCACGATCGATGTGGTAGTTACGGCCATGGTCGGGTATAGCGGCTTGTTGCCCACGATCAACGCGATCAAGGCAGGCAAGACAATCGCTTTGGCCAACAAGGAAACTTTGGTTGTCGCCGGAGATTTGATTAATCGACTGGTTGAAGAATACAAGGTGGCGATATTACCCGTGGATTCCGAGCACTCGGCTATATTCCAGTGTTTAGTGGGTGAGCATAACAATCCGGTGGAGAAAATATTATTAACGGCATCCGGAGGACCTTTCCGGGGACGGGATTATGAATATTTGAAGTCGGTGACAGCGGCACAGGCATTAAAACATCCGAACTGGAGCATGGGGGCGAAGGTTACCATTGACTCCGCGTCGATGATGAACAAGGGGTTCGAGGCCATCGAGGCAAAATGGTTGTTTGGGGTAAAACCTTCGCAAATAGAAGTGTTAGTACATCCGCAATCTGTTGTTCATTCGATGGTCCAGTTTCAAGATGGGAATATAAAAGCACAGTTAGGAGTTCCGGATATGCGTTTGCCGATCCAGTACGCCCTGACTTACCCGGAACGGGTACATTCGGGAATACCGCGTTTGGATTTTGGTATCTATTCCGACCTCACGTTTGAAAAACCGGACATAAAAACTTTCCGGAATTTGGGATTGGCTTACGAAGCCATGAACCGTGGAGGAAATGCTCCTTGTGTGTTAAATGCGGCCAATGAAATTATGGTAACGGCTTTCTTGAAAGACGAAATCTCTTTCACGGCCATGTCGGACGTGATTGAACGAACGATGGAAAAAGCGAGTTATATTGCCCGACCTACCTTGGAAGATTATATCGCTTCTGATCAGGAAGGTCGACGAATAGCAAAAGAAGAATTTCTCAATCTAAAATCATAAATCTAAAATCATAAATCTAAAATCATAAATCTAAAATCACTATATGGATGTATTAGTAAAGATATTACAGTTTTTGTTGAGCCTTTCGATTCTGGTTATGTTGCACGAGTTGGGGCATTTCGTGGCGGCAAAAATATTTAAAGTACGGGTGGAGAAATTCTTTATTTTCTTTAATCCGTGGTTTTCCCTGTTTCGTTTTAAAAAGGGAGAAACCGAGTACGGGATGGGATGGTTGCCTCTTGGAGGATACGTGAAAATTGCGGGCATGATTGATGAATCGATGGATTTGGAGCAAATGAAAGAACCGGCAAAACCTTACGAGTTTCGATCCAAACCGGCTTGGCAAAGATTGATCATCATGATTGGCGGGGTGCTCGTCAATTTTATTCTGGCATTCTTTATTTACATCATGATTCTTTACGCGTGGGGAGAACAATATTTGCCGACAGAGAACGCGAAATATGGTGTCGCATGCGATTCCTTACTGCTTAATGCCGGATTGCGAAACGGGGATATGATACTCTCTTTGGATAATAAAAAAGTAGAGAATTTCTTTGAAATTCCAGGATATATCTTGATGGAGAACCCGAAGACCATACAGGTTATGAGGGACGGGCAAAAGATGAATATAAATCTCCCTTCTACATTGATCGGAGAGATGTTATCCTATTCTTCGAAAGGGTTTAAGCGGATAGCTTTGCTGACTCCCCGTTATAAATATGACGGTTCGATACAGAAATTTGCCCAAGAATCACCTGCCCGCAATGCCGGAATGTTGGAAGAAGACCGGGTGCTGGAAATAGACGGGCATTCATTTACGTTCTATGACGAGTACCTTGACTTAATTCGTTCACACCAGGACAGTATATTGAATGTGAAAGTTTTACGCGGAAGTGACACGCTTTCCATCCCCATCGCTTTGGGAAGTGGTAAAGTGATCGGAGTGTACCCGAACGTGATAAACGATTTCGAGTATGCCGTGAAAGAATATTCATTTTTTGGGGCTATACCCGCGGGAATTAACATGGGATTTGATTGGATTAAATCCTATCTGAAACAATTCAAATTATTTAAAAATCCGGAAGCTTTCAGATCCGTGGGGGGATTTATTTCCATCGGGAACATATTCCCCGGCGAGTGGGATTGGCGGGCTTTTTGGGAATTAACGGCCATGCTGTCCATTATCCTTGGTGTCATGAACCTTTTGCCTATTCCGGCATTGGACGGGGGGCATGTGATGTTCCTGCTCTACGAGGTAATTACACGTCGTAAGCCCAACGAGAAATTTATGGAGAACGCGCAGATCGGGGGAATGTTCTTCTTGCTATTCCTGCTTCTTTTTGCGAATATTAATGATATATTGAAATTATTTATTTAGTGACTACGGTTATGAGTGAAATGGTTGAACAATTCCGTGCATATCGGGCTAAAATGAACGAGAAAATATTGGCTGCTGATAATAAAGTGATCAAGCGTATTTATAATTTGGATACCAATACTTATATGGATGGAGCCTTGTCCGCGAAAGTGAAAGAGATGTTGGGTTTGGCTACCTCCATGGTGTTACGATGTGACGATTGTATCAAATATCATTTGGAAAAATGCCATCAGTATGGGGTGACTACTGAAGAATTGTTTGAAGTGTTTTCTGTTGCCAACCTCGTGGGAGGGACGATAGTCATTCCTCATACGAGACGAGCAGTGGAATATTGGGAGGAATTGCAGGGAATGTCAAACAACGATTAGTTTGTACAGAATCAAGTCAAGATGAAACAATTTTTTAAATAAATTTTATACCTTTGTATTTAAATCGTGTATAAAGGGGAAATTTCATGTTGACGAAATATTTTTTGCAAATAGGTTTACTGCTTATTATTTGTTTTTGTCGCATATCCTTTGCAGCGGCCAGTGTCGATGATCGAGGGTATGTATTAATCCTCAATTCTTATGCCGAATCGGATGTGTGGGCCAACCATGTCATTGACAGCATAAGAATGGATCGTTCGATAAAGGAGGATATTTGTGTAGAAGCGCTGAATGTGCTTTTAGAAAATCGAGTGCCGGAAGTTCAAGAAAGGGTGAATTATATTCTGGAAAAATACGATTCCTTACCGGTGTGTGTTGTCGTGTTGGGGAGTAGTGGCTGGGCAATTTTTGAAAATTTGTTTAAAGGTGTGTGGAAAGAGGTTCCCGTTATTCTTTGTGTGCGGGAAGATTATATCAGTCCGTTGGATGTAATCTTGAAAAAAGAGGAGATTGATTCGCATGAAATCATACCTCTTCGGGAAAAACTGAAAGGCATGAATGTTGCTCTTGTTGAGTGTCCCGTTTATATCCGGGAGACGATTGATGAGATGAAACATTTGCTTCCGGAAATGAAAAAAGTGGTTCTGATTTCCGATGGCCTTTACGAAAGTGCACAGGTCCGGAAGAAGATGCGGCATGTGTGTCAGGAATATTTTCCGGAATTGGAAGTCTCTTACTTTACAGAAGGCCGAATGACCATGGATCAAATGTTGGACTCTATTTATTCGTCTGATATAAATCAAGTGGGATTACTTTATTTCTCGTGGGTACAACGGGAAAAGATTGCCAATAACAAATATTTGTCGGCGAATAACCATAAAGCCATCAGTTATTTTGACAATCATCCGATCTTTGCCTTGGAGGATATTGGGATTCATGACGGGGATATGGCTGGAGGATATTTCTATTTGGGTAGAGATTTGGCTCATACGGTTGCGCAAACTTTACGAGATATACGAAACGGGAAAGAGGTTAAGGAAATTCCTGTGCAAATGGCGGGTAAGCCGGGTTATTACCTCTCTTATCCGATTTTGCAGAAGGCGGGAATTCCAACATCCTTGTACCCGGATAATGCTGTTTATTTATTGGCTCCCGAGGGATTTTGGGAACGAGCACGTTATATGGTATTCGCAATTGCGGTTTTACTCGTTATCACGTATTTGTTGTGGGGGCAGGTGCGGTTAATGAAAAAAGAGAGGATATCGAGAGAACGTGAGTTGCAGTTGCTTCAAAAATACAAAACGCTTTTTACGAATATGCCGCTTGCCTATATAAAGCATCGGTTGTGTTATAATGCCCAAGGAGAAGTCGTGGATTATCTGGTTGAACAGGTGAACCCGATGTTTGAGAAATGTTTTGCCAAGGCAGAGGTGGTTGTGGGTAGAAAAGGCAGCGAGTTATCTGGGAATAAATACAGAGAGTATACTCTCTTGTACAAGAAAATGTTTGCAGAAAAAAAGTCGTTTACTTTTGAATATTATTATAATAAGACACAAAAATACTACGAGGTGATAAATATCGCGTCCATGGAAAAAGACATGGTCGATATTTTCTGTGTGGATGTTACCGATTTGCGAAAAACGAAATCCATGTTGGAGTCAGTGAACTATAAATTGGCCATGGCTCTTGACGTGGCAAATATCACCCCTTGGCGTTGGGATTTAGAGAAACATACGGTATTGTGTGACGTGAATCGTCCGATTGAACTAAAACACTGTGTTGATAATGAGGATGCTTTAGCGATTCCCGAAGAACAATATTTTTCAAGGATACACAAGGACGACCGGAAACGGGTGGAAGCAGCTTACGCGGCTTTAATAGCGGGGAAAGTAGACAAAATTAGAGAAGAATACCGGGTGTTGGATAAAAATGAACATCATTATGCTTACGAATGGGTAGAGGCTCAAGCTACCGTGGATCAGCGGGATGAAAACGGAAAGCCCCTATCTTTGGTCGGATCTTCAGTTGTCATTACAGCTCGGAAACAGATGGAATTGGACTTGCGCGAGGCGAAAGAACACGCGGAAGAATCCAACCGGTTGAAGTCGGCCTTTCTTGCCAACATGAGTCATGAAATTCGTACCCCGTTGAATGCTATTGTCGGATTCTCCAATATATTGGCATCAACGGAAACTGAAGAAGAAAAACGAGAATACATTAATATTATCGAGAACAATAACACATTGCTGTTGAAATTAATCAGTGATATTCTTGATCTTTCCAAAATAGAGGCCGGTTCGATGGAGTTTGTCTATTCGGAATTTGACTTGAATGCCCTGATGCGGGAATTGGAACAAACCTCTTGTTTGCGACTGCCTTCTGCCTCGGTGGAAATTAAATTTGATGAATGTCTTCCGGAATGTTGTATCCGTTCCGAGAAAAACCGCTTGACACAAGTAATTACCAATTTGCTCAATAACGCGATAAAATTCACGAAAGAAGGAATGATTCGTTTCGGTTATCATCTTTTGGAAAAAGATTCTCTTTATTTTTACGTGTCCGACACGGGGTGCGGTATCGATGCGGATAAAAAAGATGCCGTGTTCGAACGGTTCGTGAAGTTGAACAATTTTATACAGGGAACAGGGCTTGGCTTGCCTATCAGCAAGACCATCGTGGAACGAATGGGCGGTAAAATCGGGGTGGAATCGAAAATAGGGCAGGGAACAACTTTTTGGTTTACGATTCCTTATGTAGCGGTGAAATTGCATGGCCAAGAAATGAAGGAAAAAAAGATCGTTCAGCAAGTAGTCGAAAAAAATAAACTCAAGATACTGATAGCTGAAGATAATCCGAGTAATTATATGCTCTTCGAATCGATCTTGAAAAAGGATTATCAGTTAATACACGCGTGGAATGGTCGGGAAGCGGTTGAATTGTTTAGGGAACACGCTCCCCATTTGGTTGTGATGGATATAAATATGCCGGAGTTGAATGGTTTTCAAGCTGTGCAGGAAATCCGTAAAATTTCCGGAACGGTTCCCGTGATTGCGGTTACAGCTTATGCTTATGCTTCCGATGAAGAGAAAATCATGGCTAGTGGCTTTGACGCGTACACGGCAAAACCGATCAATGCAAATTTATTGAAGAGCAAAATTAAGACTTTGTTGGAAAAACACCTTATTCTCTTCTGATGATGTCCCTGAAAACCTGTATAGGGGCATTCCTATTGTGCATCTCCGGTGTTTTACATGCCCAGACGGGTGTGCGGGAACGAGTCGTGTTCTATAACACGGAAAATTTGTTTGACACGCGAAACGACACGCTGACGGCAGATGATGACTTTACTCCCCGGGGAAAACAACATTGGAACCGGGAACGTTATACCCGGAAATTACTCCATATCTCGAAAGTTTTAGATAACCTCGGGGAGGGGAAGTTCCCGTTGCTTATCGGGTTGTGCGAGGTGGAGAATCGGGACGTTGTTGCTGACTTGGCAAACAAAACGGTGTTGGCGGATGCTAATTATGGTATTGTACATGCCGACTCTCCCGATGCGCGAGGAATAGATGTCGCTTTGCTCTATCGAAAAGACTCGTTCCGGTTATCGCGTAATGCTTTCTTCCCGGTCCATTTGAAAAATGGGGAGACTACCCGGGATATACTTTATTGCGAGGGAATATGGGGCTGCGAGGATACACTCCATATTTTTGTTTGTCATTTCCCTTCCATGCGGGGCGGGGAAGCGAAAAGTGAATGGAAGCGGGTAGAAGCGGCTTCCGTGGTGAAACAGAAAGTGGATTCCATACAGGGTATTTGCTCTCGGGCGATGATTTTAATCATGGGCGATTTGAACGGGCGAGCGAATACTCTTGCGCAAAAGATCTTGAAAATTCAAAATCCGGAATCCGGAGCCATTCAGTCCGAAAACTTATACAACACCGGGTATTACTTATTGGGGAAACCCTACGGCAGCTATCGTTACAAGGGAGAGTGGCAGACACTAGATCATATCATTGTTTCCGGAAACTTGTTGAACGGGAAAGCTAACTTGCAGTCATCTCGAAGAATGGGCATATACGATGCGGATTTTCTACTTGAAGAAGAACGAGGTGCTTTCGGTGTTCGTCCGAAACCGACCTATAGAGGGCCTCGTTACGTGGGAGGGTATAGCGATCATCTCCCGGTTTTTATTGATTTAGAGAAATAATGGCTTTTTTCGAAATAAAAGATTACTTTTGTTGCAAAATTCATAGAACAAGATATGGACGACTATCATCAACAGTATTAATCTGAATAGGGGTTCACGATAAATGCCTCTATTCATAAATTGAAGGAGGATTATTATGAGAACTTTCCTAAGGGGTAAAGTAGGGTTCGTAGAAAAGAAAGTATGGGAACCGAATTGCTGGATTAATGTTGTTTCACCCTCTCAGGACGATCTTCGTTACCTGATCGACGAAATGGGTGTTCCGGAAGCTTTTATTGATGACATCGAGGACGTGGACGAGCGTTCTCGTTTGGAAGTGGAGGACGGATGGACGCTAATGATTTTGCGTATCCCTTTTAAATCCGTGGATACAAGCATTCCATTCATCACGGTACCTTTAGGGATTATCGAGAAAGAAGATAAGTTTGTGACCGTGTGCTATTACCAGACAGAAATGATTCCCGATTTCATTAATTACGTGATTCGTAAGAATTTGGAAATCGCGAACAACTGGGATCTTGTTTTTCGTTTATTCCTTTCCGCTTCCGTGTGGTACTTGAAATACCTGAAACAAATCAATACACAGATGCACATGGCGGAAGTGGAATTGGAACGTTCCATCCGGAATGAAGAATTACAACGGTTGCTGAAAATCGAGAAATCATTGGTGTTCTTTATCACCTCTCTGCGTGGAAACGACAATTTATTGATCAAAATGAAGACCTTGAAAGTGCAGCGGCAATTCTTCGACGAGGACTTGGTGGAGGATGTGGAAATCGAACTGCGGCAGGCGCAGGATTCTGCCCGAATTTATAGTGATATATTAAGCGGTACAATGGATGCCTACGCTTCGGTGATCTCCAACAACCTGAACATCGTGATGAAACGGATGACATCCATCTCGATCATATTGATGCTACCGACCTTGATTGCCAGCCTGTACGGGATGAATGTGCCGAACTCCTTGGAGGAAAACCCTTATGGATTTTTGATCGTGATCATTATATCGATACTTTTTTCCGTGTTCGGCTTCATCGTGTTCAAATGGCGGCACTGGTTTTAAATTAAAAATCGGAAGCATCTCGTTATTTTAACAAACTCTTAACGCTTTGTTGATAAACTTTTGGGGATATTTGATGTCATAACAATAGTGTTGTGAATACTTGTCTAAGCACTGCTAAAAACAGGGATTTTTGTATGTAATGAATTAAAATATGAACAAAAGTTTAAAGAGAGTTTTACAAATTGGAATTCCGGTTGTGATCGTGGGGGCAATCGTGATTCCTCGTTTGGATTTTTTTTCAAATAAAGATGCGTCAACCCCGACAACGGCTCCCCAGGCAGCCAACCGGGGTGCTTTGCCGGTAACGGGGATGGTGGCTTCCATGTCAACATCCGGTAACGGAATTCCCGTAACGGGAGTATTGGTGGCAAACGAGGAGGTCGAATTGGTTTCGGAAACAGCCGGTAAAGTGGTGAAGATCGCTTTTGAGGAGGGAGCATTGGTGAAAAAAGGAACCTTGTTGGTAAAGGTCGACGATTCGGATTTGCAAGCCCAACTCGCTCGTGCCGAATTCCAAAAAGAATTATTGGCAGCCAAACTGGAAAGACAACGGATATTATTGAAACGGGAATCCATCAGCGTGGAAGAATTCCAGCAGTTGGAAACCGAATACAATATGAACCTGGCAGATATTGAATTGCTGAAGGTTAGAATTGCTCGTACGGAAATCCGGGCTCCTTTCGACGGACGAATGGGATTCCGCTTCGTGAGCGAGGGCAGTTACTTGCAATCGAGTACCAAGGTGTCATCGATCGTGGATAACTCTTATCTGAAAATCGAATTCTCTATTCCTGAAAAATATATTGATCTGCCTTTGGTGGGTAGAAAACTTACCTTCCAGCCCAGCGGTATGGAATATCAGATCGAGGCAGAAGTATATGCCGTGGATCCGCAGGCAGATGTCGCGACACATACGATAACCTTGCGGGCTCGCTACCGGAACACGAAAAATCTGGTAGCCGGAATGTTCGTGAAAGGGGAGTTGATGACGGCCGAGAATCTGAAATACATACTCGTTCCGACAGAGGCTGTCGTGCCGGAGATGGACGGAAAACGCCTGTGGATTGTGAAAAACAAAAAGGCAACCAGCGTACCCGTGCAAACCGACAGTCGGAATTCCCAATTCGTGGAAGTTACTTCCGGCATACAGGTGGGCGACACCGTCTTAACGGGCGGTTTGATGCAATTGCGCGAAGGGATGATCGTGAATGTCAAGCTGAACAAATAGAGAAAATTTAGAGTTTAGAATGGGAATAATATCTAAAATCTAAAATCATAAATCCAAAATTAATCAATGGTATGAGTTTATCTTCAACCTGTATAAAGCGTCCTGTGCTGGCAACCGTGCTCAACTTACTTTTGGTCATTGTCGGTTCCATCGGATTGCTATATTTAGGCGTGCGTGACTACCCCAGCGTGGACCCCCCGGTAATATCCGTATCTACCTCCTTCGTGGGTGCCAATGCCGATGTTATCGAAACACAGATTACCGAACCCTTGGAATCGGCCATTAACGGTATACAGGGAATCCGTTCATTAAGTAGCACGAGTCGTGACGGGCAGAGTCGGATCACGATAGAATTTGAATTAAGCGTGGATTTGGAAACGGCGGCTAATGACGTTCGGGACAAAGTTTCCGGAACATTGCGCCGCTTACCCCAGGATATAGATCCCCCCACCGTGTACAAGGCAGACGCGGATGCCCAGCCTATTTTTGCCGTTTCTTTGCGTAGTGGCCAACGTTCGTTGATTGATTTGAGCGGGTATGCCGAACGCTACTATAAAGAACGTTTACAGACAATACCCGGTGTGAGTAGCGTGGACATTTGGGGTGAAAAACGCTATTCCGTGCGCTTGCGTATGGATCCGGCTTTACTGGCGGCACATCGTTTGACCCCGATGGACGTGCAGTCTGCCGTTGAAAAAGAAAATATCGAATTACCTTCCGGAAGAGTGGAAGGAGATAATACGGAGTTGACAATTCGTACCTTGGGACGCTTGATGTCCATCGAAGATTTCAACAATTTGGTAATATCGAGAGAGGGATCGAAAATTGTCCGTTTTAAAGATATCGGTGTGGCCGAGGTGGACGCCGAAAATACCCGAAGCATTGCCAAACGCAACGGCCTTCCCATGGTGATGTGTGCATTGATTCCCCAACCGGGTGCAAACTACATTGATATTGCCGACCGGGCCTATCTCGTGATGAAGGATTTGGAAAAAGACCTGCCCGAAGATATTGATGCCACGATCGCCTTCGATAACACGGTATTTATCCGGAGCTCCATCAACGAGGTAGAGGACACGATTCTCGAAGCCTTCCTTTTGGTTGTCTTGATCATCTTCCTTTTCTTGCGGAGTTGGCGGACGACGTTAATCCCCGTTCTGGCTATTCCCGTGTCATTGATCGCCTCGTTCTTTATCATGTACGTGGCCGGATTCACCATCAACATCCTGACCTTGTTGGCTGTCGTCTTAGCCATCGGTTTGGTGGTGGATGATGCCATCGTGGTCATGGAAAACATTTTCACGAAAATAGAACAGGGAATGACTCCTTTGCAGGCGGGATTCAAGGGATCGAACGAGATCTTTTTTGCCGTTATCGCGACAACCGTCGTGCTGGTAGCGGTGTTCTTCCCGATCGTCTTCTTGGAAGGAACCACGGGACGTTTGTTCCGAGAGTTTAGCGTGGTCATTGCCGGAGCCGTGGTCGTTTCCTCTTTCGTGGCATTGACATTTACACCGATGATCTCCACGAAACTGTTGACCCGCCGAGCCACCCAAAACTGGTTCTACCGGAAAACAGAACCTTTCTTTGAGGGGATGAACCGGGTGTACCGTCGTTGGTTACAACAATTCTTGAAAGTCCGTTATTGGTCAATTATTATACTTGGAGTTACCGGGGTTGCCATTTATTTCTTGTGGTTACTAATCCCTTCGGAAATGGCTCCTTTGGAGGACCGCTCCAACATCCGGTTAAACTCGGTAGCCCCGGAAGGTGCTACTTACGAGTACATGGCTCGTTACGCGGATGAAATCTCCAATTTCGTGGAACAAACCGTGCCGGAACAAGAAAAAGTGATCCAATTCATCGGGGGAGGACAAACGAACCGGGCAAGCATGCAATTGTGGTTGGTGGATGCCGACAAGCGACAACGTACCCAGCAGGAAATTGCCGATGAATTAGCCATACAAGTGCGTCAGTTTACGGGAGGCCGTACCTTGGTTTCCCAACAACAGACCTTTGGTGGCCGACGGGGAGGACTTCCGGTGGAATACGTTATTCAAGCGAAAAACTTGGACGACTTGAAGGCCATCTTACCCGTTTTCATGGATGAGGTGAACAAGAGTTCGCTATTCTCCGCGTCTGATTTGAACTTGAAATTCACGAAACCGGAGCTGACCATCAATATTGACCGGGACAAGGCTGCCAGCATGGGAGTTTCCGTGCAGGACATCGCCCGAACACTTCAGTTGACCATGAGTGAGCAACGGGTGGGCTATTACATCATGAATGGCAAACAGTACCAGATACTTTCCCAGCTGGAGCGTCAGGATCGAAACAAACCGAGCGACTTGAAAGGGATATACGTGCGGAACAACAACGGTGACCTGATTCATCTGGATAACCTGATTACAACGACCGAAAGTTCCATGCCGCCGCAATTGTATCGTTATGACCGATTCGTGTCGGCAACCGTTTCTGCCGGGTTGGCAAAAGGCGTAACCCTTTCTCAAGGATTGGAGGAGATGGATCGCATTGCCAACGAGGTATTGAGCGATGACTTTAAGACCACGTTATCGGGAACCTCCAAGGACTTCGTGGAAAGTTCTTCCAGTTTGATGTTTGCCTTCATGTTGGCGTTGGTATTCATTTACTTGGTACTTGCCGCGCAGTTCGAGAGTTTCCGCGACCCGTTGATCATCATGTTGACCGTCCCCTTGGCGTTGATCGGGGCCATGGTCGCCTTGTGGTACTTCGGGCAGACCATGAACATTTTCAGCCAGATCGGTATCATCATGTTGGTCGGATTGGTTTCAAAGAACGGAATCTTGATCGTGGAATTCGCCAACCAGCGTAAACTGGCCGGCTTGTCCATGCGTGAGGCGATCGAGGATTCCGCCGTGTCTCGTTTGCGTCCGATCCTGATGACGAGTTTGTCAACCGTGTTAGGAATTCTCCCGATGGCGATGGCCACGGGTGCGGGTTCCGAGAGTCGTGTCGCCATGGGTATCGCGGTGGTTGGGGGAATGGTTTGTTCCACCCTGTTAACCCTCTTCGTGATCCCGGCTATTTATACTTACCTTTCATCGAATAAAGTGAAAGTCATTGAAGAAATAGAAGATTGAGCGAATGGATACATTTGCAAGTAGAATAAAGAATAACTATGAAAAAACAGAATTTGCGATCTATAAAATGGATAGGGAAAGTGACCGTTTTGTTGTTCATTTTCAATTTTCAATTTTCAATTTTCAATGGTTACGCGCAGTGCGTAAGCCTGGACGAATGCTTGGAAAAAGCGTTGGAATCAAACTTTTCCATTAAAATCATCCAGAACGAAGCCCGTATGGATAAAAATAATTTGAATTATTCCACATTCCTACCGACACTGGAAGCTACGGCAAAACAGACACAGACCCGGAATGACGCGAAGACGGAAAATAGCGCGGGAGAGGTGAATAAAATGTCGGATGTAAAGACGGATAACTACTCGGCGGGAGTTGCTTTAAACTGGCGGATATTTGACGGGTTGGAGATGTTCACCACCCATGAAAAACAGAAAGAGTTACTGGCAATGGGAGAACTTGCCGTACGCCAGGCCGTGGAAAACTTGATCTTGAACGTGAGTGCCGCCTATTACAACGTGCTGGTGCAACACCATAAATTGATGGCCAACCGTCACTCCCTGGCACTCTCGAATGAACGTTACGATGAGGCCAAAGTGCGTCACCAGATCGGAAATAGATCCGGACTGGAAGCCCAACAGGCAAAAATTGATTTGAACACGGACAGTTCGACCTATGTGCGGCAGAAAGAGGCTTTAAAGAGTGCCTACATCACGTTGAATAAATTGATGAATACGGATCTGCAAATGGTAAATTACGTGCAGGATACGATCTTGTTGGGACCGCAATTGACGTTGAGCACCTTGGAGCAAAAAACGCTGGAAGGAAATACCGCTTTATTAATGGCCAGGAAAGATCAGAAAATCTCCGCCTTGGATTTGAAAAATGCCCGTGCCGTGTTGTTCCCGACACTGGATTTCAATTCCGGGTACAACTATAACAAGACGAACACACCCTCTTCCAGCACCACGTTGAACCGTTCAAACGGTTTTTACTGGGGATTCTCGTTAAACGTTCCTATTTTCAGCCGTTTGCAGAATCGGACAAAGATCAAGAATGCCAAACTGGAATTGGAAAATACCGAACTTTCCTATCAAGAGGCCGAGAAAGAAACCTTGGGAGATTTGGCGTTGATGTATAATTCCTATGAAAACAACCTGTTGATGGTAAACTTCGAGATAGAAAGCGCTAGCGTGGCCGAGGCCAACCTGGACGCGGCTTTAGAAAAATACAAGATCGGGTCGCTTTCCGGAATCGAGTTCCGGGAATTTCAACGCAGTTACATCGATGCCGTTGACCGGAAATTATCGGCTATCTATCAGGCAAAAGTTTCCGAATTATCCTTACTGCTACTTAGCGGGGATATTCGAGGTTCTTTCGCGGCGGAGTAATTTGTTTATCATTGTTTGTCGTTTTCAATAAAAAGTTTACTTTTGCATAGACGGAGATCGTGTCAGTTACATGCATATCATGATAGAAAATGACTTAAATAGTGATTCTTTCGAAAGTTTGTTTAAATCCCATTTCAAGGATCTGGTGGGATATGTATGTAGCTACGTGAACGATGAAGAGGTGTCCAAGGACATCGTGCATGATGTTTTCCTCGTGGTACTGAAAAATGAAAAGAATCTGGATACCTCTTATTCCTTGAAATCTTACCTGTTCACCTTATCGAAGAATTACGCCTTGAATTACTTGAAACACTTGCGTGTCGTGGCGATGAACGAACGGGAAGTTGTTGAAGCGTTGCAGAATGCCGACGAAGAGTTGGATAATTACGAACAACGCATGGCCCGCTTGAACGAAAAACTCGACGAATTGCCCGAGAAACAACGAGAAGTGCTGATAAAATGCTTTGTTGAAGGCCGAACGTACAAAGACGTGGCTGACGAGATGGGCATTAGTGTAAATTCGGTAAAGACGCATATCTCCCGGGGATTGAAATTCTTACGAAACGAGTTGAAGGAAGAAATGGTGATGTTGTTCCTGTTGAAGCGAGAGGGGAATATGGACATGAACTGACCGCGGAGGTTATCGAGAAAATAATGAAAAAATATAAGTAGGGAAATTCTTTTTGTTTCCCGGAATAATTTAGAAACAGGACTTTTTTAGAGTTCTGTTTTTTTGTTAGTTACTTATATATAGCGGTTTATAACGTTGTCAAAAACAAGTGTTACATATAATAAAAATTATAGTTTTATATCTATCATATTTATAAGATAATGTCCATTTTATAGTATTCTTAAATCAATATATCATAACCTATTATAATTAGAGTTGAATAGGAGATAAATGGGAGTTGAATGGGAGATGGTATAATATAATTACGAAAAAAGAATGATAAAAATTTATCTTATGAGTAAGATTACCCATGTAACTTCAATTATTTTGGGATAAATAAAAAAATATTCAATTATTTTGTCACCCATTTGGGGAGACTTGTTGTGTTAGTATAAAGAATAGCAAAAATGGATTATAGAGACGACGATATAGAATTTGCCAATAGGTTGCTTACTCGACGAGAAGAGTTGGATGACGAGGAGGTGACAGCCTGGTTGAAAGAGAAAGATCATGTTGAGTTATTGGAAGAGATTGCGGCCATCCGACAAAAGTTAACAGAAGGCGAGAGCCAGATAAATGACGAGGATGAATACCGGCGTTTAGAGGAAAATATCTATGACCAGAAGAGTCGTCGAATGACGTTGCGTTGGTCGATCGCGGCTTCTATTATCTTATTGGTCGGTCTATTCGTGGGACGTACGATAAATGACGTCCGGGATATGCATGAGGAACAACTTTTGACGAAGAGCGTGATGCAACCCGGGACCTCGAAAGCGATCTTGATGATGGCTAACGGGGAAAAGGTGGTGTTGGATCAGGAGCAAAAATTGGATATCCAGTTGAATGAACGGGTGCGGGTGGCTTCCAGTGGGCAAGGGATCGTGTACGAGGGAAATGGAAAAGGAGAGGTAAAGGAGGAGTATAATAAATTGGTGACACCGACCGGGGGAGAGTATTTTCTCACGTTGTCGGACGGAACCCGGGTATTTTTGAATGCAGCTTCCGAGTTGAAGTATCCGGTAGAATTTGTTGGCGGGAAACGGGTGGTTGATTTAGATGGAGAGGCTTATTTTGAGGTGCGTAAAGATAGCCTGCGTCCTTTCATCGTTCGGGTGAACGGGGCAGAGGTAACCGTGTTGGGAACATCGTTTAACGTGAATACTTATGGGGATGACGGGCTGATTTACACGACGCTGGTGAACGGATCTGTTCGGATTCTCTCGGAGAAGAACGGGCAAGAGGAAGTGTTGACTCCGGGAATGCAAGGGGTGATGAATATACAAACGGGACAGTTGACCGTGAGGGAGGTTGATGTGGAGTCTTACGTGACTTGGCGTGAAGGACGGTTCGTGTTTCGGACGATGACGTTGGATTTGATCATGCGTCAGTTACAACGTTGGTATGATTTTGAGGTGTTCTATCAAAATCCGGAATTGAAGGAGTACGAGTTCCGGGGAGTGATCAAGCGGGATATGGATTTGGATAAAGTGTTGTCCGTGATCAAGGCAACGACAAATGTCGATTTTGAGGTAAAAGGAAAAGTGATAACCATTATAAAACGTTAGGAAAGAAAAACGGGGATTGCCGCTAACAATTCCCCGTGTTATTCTCCGAAGAGAATTCAAGTATTAATTCAATTACAAAGTTATGAAAAAAAAACGAAGTGTGTGCATGAATAGCACATTCAGGAAACTTTTTAACCTATTCCGAGTGATGAAGATAGTGATTTTATTCATGCTGATAGGACTGACGCACCTTTCGGCAGAGGTTCGAAGTCAGAATGCATCAGTTAGTTTGAAATTAAAAGACGCTACTGTCGAGCAGGTGATTTTGGAAGTCGAAAAGCAGTTAAAACAGGACTTCTTTTTTAGCAAAAAAGAGGTGGACGTGACGAGAAAGATTTCCGTGAATCTGAATCAGGCAACGTTGGGTGAACTTGTACAGGTTATTTTTGGAGAGGGATTCGGTTATCGACTGGTGGATAATTTGATCGTGATTACCCCGAAAGCAGCTGTTGCCAAGGAGGAAGAGAAAACCGTTCTGATGAAGGGACAAGTGGTGGATAAAGGCGGGTCTCCTTTACCGGGTGTAACCATTCTTATCGAGGGTACTACCGTGGGGTGTGCCACGGATGTGGATGGAAAGTTTAGTTTGCCTTTACCGAAAGAGTTGAAAGATGTGGTGGTGGTTTTCCGTTTCGTGGGAATGGTGACGCAAAAGGTGAAGTTGGCTGATATTAAGGATAAAGAAGTTTTGGCCGGAAAGAAGGATTTGAAGGTGGTGATGGAGGAGCAGACGGAAAGTCTGGAGGATGTGGTGGTGACGGGTATTTTTACTCGTAAGAAGGAGGGGTTTACGGGGTCGGCGACACAAGTTTCAGGAGAAGAGCTAAAACGTATGACATCGGGTAACGTGCTAAAAGCATTACAAATGCTGGATCCGGGGTTTAAAATGAATACGAGTAATCTGACGGGGTCGAATCCGAATGCGATCCCTGATTTTCAGATGCGTGGCCAGGCAAGTATAGGTAATTACCAGAGTGATGACGTGGTTGTGTTGCGTGGGGATGTAAATACTCGTCCGAATCAACCATTGTTTGTGTTGGATGGCGTGATTGGCGTGGATGCAACTACGATCATGGATCTTGATCCGGAACAAGTGGAGTCAATTACATTATTGAAGGATGCCGCTGCTACGGTTATTTATGGCTCGGAGGCTGCTAATGGGGTGGTGGTCGTGGAGACAAAAGCTCCGTTACCGGGAAAATTGCGCTTCACGTATAATGGAAATTATGAATTGGAATGGCCGGATTTGAGCGTTTATGATATGATGAATGCGGAAGAGAAGTTACGGATTGAGGAAATGGCAGGATATTATTCTAATAAAGATGATTTGGGATTAATGAATTATTACAATAATCTTCGACAAGAGGTAATGCGGGGTGTGAATACTTATTGGCTGGCCGAACCCGTAAAGACTGCTTTTTCTCATCGGCATGGATTGACCGTGGAAGGGGGAGATCGTACGTTACGCTATAAAATTTATTTGGGAGCAAAGTGGGCACCCGGTATTATGAAAAAGACGGATTTAAATACTAAAACAGGAAAGATAGATTTGAATTATCGTAATAATAAAATTTTGATTAATAATCAATTGACCGTGGATTATTCAGATGGTACCAGGGTTTCTCCTTATGGAAGTTTCCAAGATTATACGAAAATAAATTCTTATTATCGTAAGACTGATGAGAACGGAAATATCAAGCAAGTGTTGGATGATCATAGTATTGGAGATAATTATGATTATGTTGCTTATTATGGTACCCCAACTTTAAATCCTTTGTGGAATACGCAGTTTAATTCAAAGAATGAAAGTCGAAATTTTGAACTTCGGGAGGCTTTAAAAGTGGAGTACTTACCATTTGAAAATTTCCGTTTAAGTTTGGATTTCACATTAACCCGGAAGGATGGAACAGTAGAGGTGTTTAACTCTGCTCAGCATAATGATTTCTTTCTTGAGGATGATCCGGCTAAAAAAGGCTTATATGAATGGAGTAAAACAGAGGGGACTCAATATAGATTAAGTTTGTCTGGTGCGTACACTAAAGGGTTGGGGGATCATTTGTTGACCGCTTATCTACGATATAGTGTTAATGAAAATTCAACAAAATCGACAACATTGTCTATGATGGGATTCCCGAATGATAAGTTGAGTGAAGTGTATATGGGAACTCAATACAAGAATACCTCGGGAAGTGAGAGTGTCGCTCGATCCTTGGCTTTCGTAATGACTTTGAATTATGCTTATAAACAACGTTATGCTTTTGATTACAGTATGAGTGTCAATGCATCTTCAGAGTTTGGGAAAAATAACCGTTATGCCCCGTTTTGGTCTGCTGGAGTACGTTGGAATGCGGAGAAAGAGCCTTTTATTAATAACTTAGGTATTTTTGATGAATTGGTGGTAAGGGGAACATACGGTATTACAGGTTCTCAAGGATTTGCACCTTATCAATCTTTGCAGATGTACACGTATTCTAATTTGATGAAAACTTATAAAAGTTCGGATGTGGTAGGAGCGGAAATATATGGATTGGGTAATCCAGATTTGAAGTGGCAACAGACAGAAAATTATAATGCATCGCTGGATTTTACCATGTTCAATAACATGCTGAGCGCAAGATTTGAGTACTACGAGAAATATACAAAAAATACGTTGTTAGATTATACGATGGCTCCGTCAGTAGGATTCCCTACAATGAAAGAGAATCTTGGAAGAATTTCTAATAAAGGATATGATGTGACGTTACGTTTAATGCCGTATAGCGATCCTGCGAGGCAGGCATACTGGAACGTGATTTTTACCGGTTCTCATAATAAATCACGGATAGAGGAAATTTCTAATGCTTTGAAGGTGATGAACGAGAAGCAAATGGAAATTGCTGACGAGATTGAAGATCCATATGTTACTAGATTAGAAGATAAACGTAAAAAACGTCCTTTACCCCGTTATGAAAACGGTTATTCACAGACCACAATTTGGGTAGTTCGTTCCATGGGTATCGATCCTCAAACAGGACGAGAGGTTTTTTTAACCCGAGACGGACAATTGACTAATTTGTATTCTTCGGCAGATCAAGTTCCTGTTGGAGATACAGAACCTAAATTTCAAGGTTCCGTTTCAACGACTTTTACCTATAAAGGGTTTAGTTTAACACTTGCAGGGCAATATCATTGGGGCGGACAGACTTTTAACCAGACATTGATTGATAAGGTGGAAAATGCCAACTTAAGAATGAATGCGGACCGAAGGGCTTTGTATAGTCGCTGGAAACAAGCTGGAGATCAGGTGTTTTTTAAGGCAATAGACGGAAATGTAGCAAAGATGGATACCAAGGAGAGTTCACGTTTCGTGATGGATGATAATGAGTTTTATTTTTCAACTATAAATTTATCTTACCGGTTGGATGGGCAAAAATGTGATTGGCTGAAACGAATAGGAATTGGTGCGGCAACAATTGGTGTGTATATGGAAGATATTTGTCGATTCTCGTCTATTAAGATGGAACGAGGGATTGATTATCCTTTCTCTCGACAAATGTCTATGTCGTTGAATGTAACTTTTTAAATTGGTGAACTATGAAAAAGTATATAGTTAGCATTTGTTTAGGAATGTTCTTGTTTTCCTCTTGTTCTAATTGGTTGGATGTAAAGCCGAAGACGACGGTGGAAGAAGAAGAGGTTTTTAGTCGAGAATTAGGTTTTAAAGAAGCTCTAACCGGAGTGTATATAAAGATGGCATCCACTGATCTGTATGCCAGAAATTTGAGTTATGGTTTCTTGGATATATTGGGACAACGTTACCAGATTAATGCGGTGGCGAATTATGAGAATCCTTTGTGGTATACTTTCCCATCTACATACACGGAAAGTTATACGGAAACGATTTGGGCGAAGATGTACAACGTGATTGCTAATTTAAATAATTTGTTGTATTACTGTGATAAAAACAAAAACGTGTTTACCACGGAACATTATTACGAAATAATTAAAGGAGAGGCATTGGGCTTGAGAGCGTTTTTGCATTTTGATTTGTTACGGATGTTTGGGCCGATATATAAAGATAACCCAATGGCAAAACGAATTGCTTATCGAACAGAGTTTAACCAGGTGCCAAAGGAAATGCACTCTTCTGACGTGGTGGTGGATAGTATTATTACTGATTTGAAAAGAGCTGAAATTTTATTGACAAATACGGATCCGTTGAATTTTGAATTCCCAAAAACAGAAGATGGGGATAGAGGTACTGGGAAAGATGGTTTTTTGGAGTATCGTCACAAACGGATGAATTTGTACGCGGTGAAAGCTATGTTGGCGAGAGTCTATTTGTATGCGGGAAATAAGGTGGAAGCGGCTAATTATGCGAATCAAGTTATTGGAGAGAAATATTTCGATCTTATTGGGGAGGCAACGGATGTTTTACGTTCCAAAGAGATCGTGTTCTCTGTTTACGTGGATAAGTTTGATCAGCAAGTGACAGATATAACGAATGGTTCTTCTTATTGTATCGTTAAGGAAAGTTTCTTGAATGAAATGTTTGATGTGGCTAATGATGGAACAAATGATTTGAGAATCAGAGAGGGTGTTGGATTTGATTATGGAACTAACGGAATCAAAATGCGGAAATATAAGCAAGAAAATTTGTGGGCATCTACGGAAGGGACGGTTGTTTTAATACGTTTATCCGAAATGTATTACATTTTGGCAGAATGTGCGGCAACTCCGGGCGAAGCAGCTGAATTTTTGAATAAAGTACGGAGTGTACGCGGGATTGATCCTGTTGTTTGCACGGAAGCTAACAAATTGGATGAGATTGAAAAAGAGTACCGCAAGGAATTTTACGGGGAAGGACAATTGTTTTTCTTCTATAAACGTCATGCTTATACGACATTTCTACATTGTCCCGTGAACCAAATGACAGAAAGTAATTACATGTTCTCTTGGCCGGATAATGAAACTTTATTTGGTAAAACAAATTGAGATGTTGTGAATATTGTGTTTACTGATAAAATAAAAGATGTATGAAAAATTTGGTAATTACATTACAGGTATTGATCACGTTCCTTTTTCTTCAAAGTTGTGAAAAATACGAGATGGTGCAATATGGAGATGGAAACGAGATTAATTTTATGGCTGATTATTATTTAGGTAAAGATAAGAAACCGTATTGGGTAGATGAAACAGAATATTTGCATTATGAGACTAATTTCGGGATTAATCCTCTTGGAGATTCCTTGTTGTTAGATACTCTTCTCGTGGGGGTAAAAATAAGTGGAGTTCCCACCGCCTACCCTAGAAAGGTCGTGTTTGCTACGAAAAAACTTGGAGATAATACATTGGAAATAGTATGTCCGGAGGAGTATTATGTTCCGGCAGATACAGGGGTTGCCGTGTTTAAAGTTTTGATAAAGCGTCCGGAAAAAAGGAATACGGAATATTCTGCATATCTGACTTTTGATTACGAGAAGTCGGATTTTAAAGCGGGTACTGTCGAAAGACAAACTTTTGAATTAAAAGCGGAAAATTCTGTGAGTTTGGAATTATGGGGATCTTCTCAAGAAGAATGGGATGGATATTACGTGATGTTTTTTGGAGATTATAGTGAAACGAAAGCTCGTTATTTAATTACGAAATACGGAGGTACTGTATTGAATGAATGGACGATGACAAATAAATTTTATGATGTTCTTTACTCGAATGGCTTCTATTTAGATTTTGAAGAGTATAAAGCAGATCCTAATAATGCGCCTTTGATAGATGAAAATACTGGTGAATGGATCGAGATTCCTGATATTTCAGAATTACTTTAAAAATAAGAAATTATGAGAAGATTAATTTATATACTGGTTTTGTTACTATTTGTTTCTTGTTATGATGACAAAGGAAATTATGATTATGAGGATATTAATACGGTAGCAGTTGAATTGGATGAGTTGTATTCGGTACGTTTAGATAAGGATACGACGCTTACAATCGTTCCTCGATTGTCACAATTTTTGCAAAAAGATGATAAAAATTTGAGTTATGTTTGGTTATATTCTACCATAAATCATAATTTCTATGGTTTGGCAAGTCGTGAAGGGTTTGACACGGTGAGTATAGAACCTAATTTGCGTTTTCATATAGATCCGGAAGAGAAAAATTTGAAATACGAGCATTTTTTTCGTTTGAATGTATATGATGAGATAACGGGAATTGAATATCCGGTGAACACGACAATCAAGTTGATTAAACCATACGATGGAACTTGGATGGTTTTGCATAGTAAAAACGGACATACAGAGTTGGGGTCTATTGAATATATTGGTGCTAATATCGTGGTGAATGAAGATGCATATTACAAAGAATCAGGTAAGCGGTTAGAGGGGAAACCACTCTGTTTGGGGCAATATACAACGTCAGTTAAATATTATGGAACCGGGAGTGGATGGAATATGTTTTACGTGTTTACCGATGTTGCGAGAGAGGCTGGAGTTTATTGTCAATGGAAAAAATTTGAGAAAAAGGATAGTTTGTCCCGAATGGTTGCCCCGATGGCTCAAGCTGGTTTTGATTTCCAGCATGTGGAGATGATGGATGGTGATGGTAGTGCCAGTGCTCTTTTGTTGTCTAATGGTGTTTTGTATCAAATTCCACGGGCTGGTAAAGTGTATAAACCGGGTAGTGGGTTGACTGGAGAGGTAAAGATTACTTTGGCAACTAAAGTTATGAATAATGCTTTGTTGTATGATGAGGCTGGGCATCGTTTTGCTTTTTATTATAATAAAAGTGATGGGTTAGGAGTGAAGAAATATGATCCATTGTACTTTAATGAGGGGGAGGAAAATAGTGATTTAATTCAATCTATTCCAGTGCGAGATGGTAATGCTACGGGAGTTGATCCCAACAAGTTATCCCCGGATCAAAAAGTGTTGTATGTAGGAACTGGGTATCAGTTTGATCAAGGTTGGACAAGTACATATGCTTATGGCTTGGCTAAAAGTAATGACAAGTGTTTCGTTTATGAATTTAATCCGAGAGGTTTTACCTATTCCGATTATGTTTCTTTTAATGCTTATTATCAGATTGATTTACCTAAAGGATTAGATGAAAATGCTTGTTTTGCTTCAACTCCACCTTATAGTGGTATTATTTTTTACGCTTCTGGTAATACTGTTTATCGTTTAGACTTTAAGCAAGCAGGAGGAAAAGCTACCGCTATTTATACTCATTCGGGAGGAAAAGCAACAAAGATGAAATTTGCTAAAAGAAAGGCTCCCGGAGAAGGTGTGTTCGCTGCTTATGAATTTGATTTACAACGTAGCTTGGGAGTTTCTTTTGATATGGGAAATGGTAAGAGTGATTTTGTTATATTGAATTTGTCCTCAACTGGTAGCGTTGGGGCTAATAGTGCAACTTATCCGGCAACCCAAGTATATTCTGATTTTGGAGAAGTAACTGATTTTGTGTTCATTTAAAAATATTAAAATGAAGTGGATCATGATTATATGGGGCTTGGTGTCATTGATTGGATGTCAGAACAAGCCAGAAGGATTCGTGATAAAAGGAGTTTTTCAAGGTGCTCCAGAAAATGAATGGGTGTATTTAATGAATGTGGAGCAGACGGTTTATTATGATAGTGTGCAGTTGAAAAAAGAGCGTTTCGAATTTAAAGGAAAAGTGGATTACCCAGAATTACGTTGTATTACTTATTTTAAAGATCCTTCACAACGGATTTATGGATGGGATAAGATCATGGTATTACCAATATATGTTGAAAATTCTGATATTCGGATTTCTTTACCTTTTGCAGAATTACCTTCGAAATCGGAGAAAAGAATACCGAGTAACTTACGAGTAGAAGGTTCTCATTCTCATGATTTATATGCGAAATATAAAGAACGGGTGACGCCTTTTGTTGTAAAAAATGATAGTTTATTTGATGCTTACCGTCGTGTTTACTATTATAAAAAAGGGACGGAAGATGATGTATTCCGTTGTGTGAAGGGAATGGATGCAACGCATGATAGTGTTTTTGCTGTGGGGGTTGAGTTTATTCGGCAATACCAAGAGTTTCCAATAGCTTTGTATGTGGCAAAAAATTTACGAGTAAGAGCTTATGATAGAGAAAAAGCAAAAGAGGTAGCTGGGCTTTTACCGGAAAGCGTGAAAGCGACCACAGAGGGACAACAAGCTGTGAAAGCTTTATTGGAACAGCCACTTTATGTGGGGGATGTTTTGCCTGATTTTGATGTGTTGAATGTGGATTTGCAGACAGTAAAATTGTCAACGCTATTGAAAAAAGGACATTATACGTTGGTGGAATTGTGGGCATCTTGGTGTGGGCCTTGTCGGGCAGATATACCTCATTTGAAAGAGACTTATCATCGTTATCATGAGCAAGGTTTTGAAATGGTTAGTATTTCTATTGATGATGATATGGAGGCGTGGCAGAAAGCTGTAAAAGAGGAAAGAATGCCTTGGACTCAGGTTTGTGGAGCAAATGGGAAAAGTTATAAGAAAGAATGTATGAATTTGTTCGGTGTTAGAGGTGTACCTTCATGTGTGTTGATTGATAAGGAGGGAAGGGTGATTAGTACGAACGCCCGTGGAGGATGGTTGAATGAGAAGTTGGCCACATTATTTAAGGAATAAAAATCGGTTTTATAAAATTTGTATTGTATGAAAAATGTATTGTTTATGTTTTTATTCGTGGTTGGGGTTACTAGCTACGGATTTGGAAAGAATGTGCGGTTACATGGTTCTTTAAAAGAGTTTGGTACCAATGTGGTTTCCATGGATTTTGATGGAGCTGCGGGGGAAATTTCCAAGGAGTGGAGTCAGAAGATCACGGTGAATAAAGATGGTAGTTTTGAGTTTTCTTTTGACTTAAAAAAGCCGGGATATTATTCGGTGGGAAGGAATACATTGTACTTGACCCCGGGGGATGATATGGAGGTGAATTTGGGAACTTCTCAGCCGCAAAGTTGGTTTAAGGGGCAAGGTGCTGACGTGAATACTTATTTGAAAGGACGTTTATTCCCGAAAGCGGGTTCGTTTTTGGAGGCCGGTCGGAACGTGAAAGGCAGTTTCGAAGAGACGAAAAAATATATTGACGATCGGGCCGCTCAACGGGAGAAAGAATTGAAAGCATTGCCGAATGCAAGCAAGGAATTTGTGGAATTGGAAATGATGAGGATTAAGGCTGATGTAGCAAATAGTTATATGGCATATTTATGGTATTCTGATCTTTTGAAAGATTGTAAGACACGGGAAGAGGGAGAAAAAATTGCAAATGAGTTTAATAAGTCCATTCGGGAATACATTAATCCCTTATTAAAAGAGATTTCTGCCAAGGATAAGTATTTGGAGGTGGCCGTGGTGAGAGATGTGTTGTTGAGTTGCTATGATATGGATGCTTCTATATTTGATTTCCCGAAGTCTCAACGGTTGACGGAATTAAATGATGCTTACGTGACCGGGGAGCGTATGGATGAAGAGATGACGAAATCTCTTTATGATGAATTGTATGCTTTTGGTTCTAAGTTGAAAAATGCAGATTTTAAACAAGCTTTTTTAGGGAGGTTGGAGAAACGGGCAAAATTAATGGAGGGGCGTCCTGCAATTGATTTTGTGGTTGTGAATATGGATGGGAAGAAAGGTAAGCTGAGTGATTATAAAGGTAAAGTTCTATTCGTGGATTTTTGGGCAACGTGGTGCATGCCTTGTTTGGGAGAGATGCCTTATTTTAACGAGTTGAGTAAGCAGTTCCCGAATATTCAATTCGTTGGTATTTCTTTAGATGATAACACGGAGGTGTGGTTGAATAAATTGAAAGGAGATGCCGATCATGGGAAGGTGTTGGAGTTGTTTTCTACTGATCCGTTGGTACGGACGGGATGGGATATCACTGGAATTCCTCGTTTCTTGTTGATCGATAAAGATTTCAATATTATATCGGCTTCGGCTCCTCGTCCATCTGAAAAAGATGTGATTGTTCCTCTTTTGGAAAAGTATAATAAGAAATAAATTGTGATTTCCTGATCGATCCTCAAGGTAAGATTATCTTGACCAATGCTCGCGGGGGATGGTTGGATACGAAGTTGATAGAGTTGTTTGACAAGTAACGAATTGTGTTTGAATGAATGTTTATAGAGGTTATCCTGTTGGGGGTAGCCTCTTTTTTATTAAATGTTTTCGAGGTTATTGCATAACACGATAAATATTTATATTCTGCAAAATCTTATTTATTTACGTTAGCACAGAATTATGCATTGAATTATTTGAGGCATTGTTAGGGAAGTGTTGTACAATCAATAAGATTGGATATATTTACATGGCATTGAACATTTTTGTTCTGTTGATTGAACATTTTGTTGTAACAAGATTGAACATTTAATAAAATGGAATATAAAAGAGCCCAGTTTGAGGGAATTCTAGATCGTATTAATGAACCTCGTGATGATGTTGTTGGAGTGACGGCCAATTGGCTTGTTGAAGTTTGGGAAACTCAGCGAATGAAGATGGTTGTAAGAGGCGAGTTGAATCTGCGATTTTTAAAAACATTTCGGGCTATATTGTAAATATGCGTTATTTTTCTTAAAATTGCAAAATTTTAGAAGAGAATATGCATCTTTTTGATGATCATAACGTATTGTTGAAGGCCTTGCAAAAAGGAGAGGAGAAGGCTTTTGAGTATATTTTTAATCATTACTATGATGGTTTGTTGAATTATGCGGGACGTATTGTTGGGGAGACGGAGTTGGCGAATGATCTTGTGCAAGAGACGTTTTGTAAGTTATACGAGGGGCATGCAGATTTAAATATTCACTTATCAATAAAATCTTATCTTTATAAATCGGTTTACAATAGTTGTTTGAATGAGCTAAAGCATCGGAAGGTGGTTAATAATTATGTAGATCGGGAGATGTTGAATTTTTATTTTTCCGAGATAATACAGACTCCGGAAGCGGAATTGGCGTTGTTGGACGAGGATATAAATAATGCTTTACAGGAGGCAATAGATAAGTTACCGGAGCGTTGTCGTGAGATTTTTGTGTTGAGTAAGATGGATGAAATGTCCAATAAAGAGATTGCAGAACATTTAAATATATCGGTGAAAACAGTTGAAATTCAAATGACTAAAGCGCTTTCTCGTTTGCGAATGGAGTTGGAATGGTTACTTTGTGTTATTTTTATTACAAATTTTTAGATTTAGGATAGGGGTTATCGTTTTATGAGTTGTCATAGGAGTATAAAGTAGAAAGGTATGACAAACGAATTCGATGAATTAATATGGCGGGTTTTGGACGGGAAGGCTTCTTCCGAGGAGATTTGTCGTGTAAAGGAATGGGTGCAAAATGACGAGCATAAACGCCATTTTAAGCAATTGCAAAAGTTTTGGAATGTGGTAAACGGACCGCACGTTTCATTCGAGCGAAAACAGAAGGAATTGATTCGTTTCCAGGATTTTATGCGGAAACATTCTCAGAAAAAAGAAAGAACGTTTGTTGGTAAGAAATGGTATAGAAATGCTGCAGTTTGGTTAATTCCGATTTTGTCGGCAGCGTTTGGGGTGTGGCATGAATTTTCAAGAGAGTATGCGTCACCTTTTTTGGCAGAAACGGGAGAGTTGGTATCTCCGGGGATGCCTCAAGCGGTATTGACAATTTCAGGGGGAGATACGATCGTTTTGCAACCGAATCGAGCCGTGGATATTCAATTGGCCGGACAAGTGCGTGTTGTGGGGTCCGGTGAAAGTATTGTTTACGAGTTGGATGAGGGCGAAAGTCCAAGGGTAGAACGGTATAACACGCTGGCCACTCCGGTGGGAGGGGAGTATCAGGTGGAGTTGTCTGATGGTTCAAAAGTGTGGTTGAATTCATTGACGAAGTTGCGTTACCCGGAGGTGTTCAAAGAGGATTGTCGAGAGGTTTATTTGACCGGAGAGGCTTATTTTGAGGTGAAGCATGATGCCGAACGTCCATTTGTTGTGGTGGTGGATGGTATGAAGGTTGCGGTTTATGGAACGCGTTTTAATGTGAATACGTATCATGCGGGTGTTGTACAAACGGTACTTGTTGATGGAAAGGTCGGAGTACAGGTGGATGCAACGGGAAAAGAGATTGTGTTGCATCCTAATGAGATGGCTACCTATTCGGAGGAGTCGCAACAGGTGAATGTGAAGGCGATTGTCCCGTATGTATATACGGCATGGAAGGATGGGAAATTTGTATTTGATGAGGAACCGGTGGAAGAGATCATGAAGCGTTTGAGTCGTTGGTATGGTATAAAGGTCGTGTATAAGAATGAACAAGTGAAAGAACAGTTGTTTACAGGGATTATCACCCGGTACGCGGAGGTGAAGGATGTGTTGCATTTGATTGAAGAGACGGCTCTTGTGCATTTTTATTTGAATGGAAATGTTGTAACCGTGAGTACGGATTAAAATGAAACCGAGAGTTGCGGTAACAACCCTCGGCTATGGATTTGATGTTGCTGCATCAAAATGTTAAACTAATTACAAAGTTATGAAAAAAAATCGAGATGTGATTTTCTTTAGGGATTTTTTGTTTCTAAAAGAAAAATGGAAATGTGTCGTAAGGTGTTGTGTATTATTGTTTTGTCTTTTACCTTCGACAGTGGTTGTGGCTCAACATCAGAAAGTGACGATTGATGTGAAAGATGTTGGGGTGCAAGAGGTGTTTAGATCTATTAACGAGCAAACCGGGTTGGATTTCGTGTATGGAGCTTTGCAGTTGCGAGAATTGGGAACAGTGACTCTTCACTTGAAGGATGTTACGGTGGAAAAGGTTTTATCTGAATTGTTTACCGGGACACCGTTTGAATACAAATTTGAGATGAAGTCAATTGTTATCAAGAAGAGGGAGGAGAAGCAGGTTGTGAAGAACGTAGTTCTAAGTGGTGTGGTGACGGATGAACGAGGAAATCCATTACCTGGAGTAACGGTATCCGTGAAAAAACTTAGTTTTGGTACCGCCACGGATAAGGATGGAAAGTATAAATTGTCTGTCCCCAAGGTGGATGATAAGTTGGTTATTGTATTTTCTTTTATCGGTATGGAAACTGTAGAAGTGAAGTATACCGGTAAGGACGTGATTAACGTGGAGATGAAAGAGAATGTTGCAGAGTTGGAGGAGGTGTTGGTGCAGACAGGGTATCAGACCATTGATCCGAGAAAGAATACGAGTGCTGTTACCACGATTAAGGCGGAAGATATTATAACACCGGGTTTACAGACGATCGATCAGATGTTGGAAGGATATGTCCCGGGGATGGTTTTTATGCAAAATACAGGACAGATTGGAGCTGCTCCGCGTTTGCGTGTTCGGGGAACTTCCACGGTATTGGGATCGCAGGAACCGTTGTGGGTAATTGATGGTATTGTGCAAGAGAATCCAGTGAATGTGGATCCTTCGCAGATTAATGATTTGGATTTTGTGAATTTATTGGGAAATGCGATATCCGGGTTGAATCCGGAGGATATAGAACAGATTGACGTGTTGAAAGATGCTTCGGCAACAGCGATTTACGGGGCTCGGGCCGGTAATGGTGTTATCGTGATCACGACGAAAAAAGGAAAGGCTGGGCCTCCCACGTTATCTTATTCGGTTTCTGGAACTTACACTCGTCGTCCCTATTATACGGATAGAGCGGTAAACGTGATGAACAGTATGGAGAGAATTGATTTTTCCAGGGAGTTGATTGCCAAGCAAACCGTGTATCCGACGATTCAAACTTGGGTGGGGTATGAAGGTGCGATTAGAAAATATTATGCCGGTGAAATTTCTTTTGATGAATTTCAAAAGGAGGTTGGGTATTACGAACGGGTAAATACGGATTGGTTTGATTTATTGATGCAAAATTCATTCTCTCATAAGCATACGTTGAGTCTTTCCGGTGGTACGGATAAAACAAAGTACTATGCTTCGGTGGGATATAGTGATATGAAAGGAGCGATGCGAAGAGAGAAAAATAAATTGTATTCGGTTAGTCTGAAAGTGGATGTTACCCATAAGCGTTTTGATATGCATTTTGATTTGAAGGGAAATGTGGGAGAAAAGAGATATACACCTTCGGATGTAGGAGTTACGGAGTATGCTTACAATACAACAAGGGCTCTTCCTGCTTACACGGAAAGCGGTGATTATTGGTATTATGCTCGAATCGGGGGAGAGGTGACCAGTTATTACCAGTTGTTTAATATCTTGAATGAAGTGGAGAATAGCACGCAAGATATCGATTCTCACGGGATGACTTTTACGGGAACGTTGGGTTATCGAATTTTCGAACCGTTGAAATTTGCCATGACGCTTTCTTATTCACTGGATGACACGCAACAGGATATTTGGCATGGGGAGGATTCTTATTACTGCCGGAAATTGAAATCGACACAACCGGACGGAAAAGAAAATTTATCGTATAATAAATTGCCCGTGGGGGGAGAATTGCAAGAGAAGCATACGAGAAGGAATGCTTACACGTTACGAGGGCAATTGAATTTTAATAAGTATTTGGATGCTGATCAAGATCATTTGATTGTGGCCGCTTTAGGAGGTGAAATGTCTTCTAATAAGTATAAGGGATTGGAACAGACGTACCGCGGCTTCTTGAAAGATAGAGGACTTCAAATGGCCGAGATTGACCTGAAGACTTATATCGGGTATGCGAGTTGGTTGCAAACGGCAGAAGCGAAAGGAATTCGCTCGGATCAATTAACCAACATGATCTCCGGTTATTTTACGGTGTCATACAGTTACAAGGATTACGGTACGTTGAATTTTAATACACGTGTGGATGCTTCGAATAAATTCGGTTCTCGGGCAAACGATAAGTTCTTACCGATATGGTCTGTGTCCGGTAGATTGAATTTGAAGGAGTCGTTCTTGGCAGGTGTGAGAGGTGTGAACACGTTGGCCTTGAGAGCTTCTTTCGGTTATCAGGGAAATATGCTGGACTCTGAAACCGTGGAGACCATAATAAAACGCGGCACGCATAATCAATATTTTAACGAGTATGCTTCGTCTATTTATAAATTCCCGAATCCTTTATTGAAATGGGAGAAAATTTCCAGTGTAAATACAACGTTGGATTTTGCTTTCTTTAAGAATAAGATTAGAGGTTCTGTTTCTTATTATTATAAGAAAACCAGAGATGCTTTTTTGAACAAGAGAATCTCGGAGATAAACGGAATAACGGCTTACGTGGTGAATAAAGGTACGTTGACAAATCGGGGACTTGAGCTTGCATTAAACTTTACACCGATTAATACATTTGGCGGTGGTTCTAAAGACGGGTTCCGCTGGAATTTTGATCCGCAGTTCGGTCAGGTTATTAATAAGTTAATTAATAAGGCTATAAATAGTGGCAAAAATCAGAGTTTACGCGACGAGGATAACATTACTTATTCCGATTATTTAAACGGAAAAGTGGAGGTTGTCGGTCGCCCGTTGAATAGTTTTTTCTCTTATCGTTTTGCGGGATTGGATTCGAAGGACGGACGTCCCATGTTTAGCGGTACTGAGGTTAACTACACGGTGAATGGCGAAGAGGTTTTGGATGAAGCGGGAAAGGTGATCAAGAATAAAGATCGTTATGCGAATATGACGAAAGAGCAGGTGTTTCTTGAAGTGATGGATTATTCCGGTTGTAGAGTGCCTAAATTGCAGGGAGGTGTTCGAAATACATTCTCTTACAGGGGATTTACGCTAGCTGTAAATTTAAGTTATAGTATTGGTTCAAAGATCCGCTTGTTGAAGATGTATCCTAACGTTGCCGCTGAAAATGGAACGTTGGCTCCCCAACCGATGGAAAATGTACGTCGGGAATTTTTGAAACGTTGGAAGAATCCGGGAGATGAATTGTACACGAATGTTCCTGGAATCATATCGGATGCTGAATTTGTGAAATCTTTAACGAGTGGTTGGTGGCGTAAGGAAACGTATTCGTTTGGTACGAATATTTGGCAAATGTATGACTACTCGGATGTTCGTGTCGTGAGTGGAAATTATCTGAAGATTCAATCGCTGTCTTTACGTTATAACATACCATCAAAATGGTGTAACCGATTCTTTTTGAAGAGTGCTTACATGAGTTTCTCCGGAACGAATTTGTATACACTCAGTGCTAAAGCATTGAAGGGGCAGGATCCTTCCACGCAAACGGGAAGTTCAACAAAGATTGCACAATCAGTACGCCCCACGTATTCGTTTAGTTTGAATGTGACTTTTTAATCGAGTAGGGTTATGAGAAAGATTATTTATATTTTATCGTTATGTTTTTGGGGAAGTTTGTTCCCTGCCTGTAGCGGTTTTCTGGAAGAGTATTCGCAAGATTTAACTTATATACGAACGGTCGATGATTTGAACGAGCTACTGGTTGGCGGTGGTTATTTTTCGAGTGCTTCGGATGTATTGCCGATGTTGCATGTGATGGATGATGACACGGAATATGAGCGAAAAGCGACAACGGTAGGGTATTGGGGATTTCATTATTGGCTGGCCAACCCGTTTGTGTCGGGAGCGGGAGTAGAACAAAAGGATGGGATTTGGTCGTCGTTTTATAAATATTTGGCAGTGATCAATGTGATTCTGAATAAAGCGGACGATTTTGCTTCGGAAGGCGATGCGTATCGGAAAGTGAAGGGGGAGTCTTATTTTTTGCGGGGAATGGATTATTTCTACTTGGTCAATTTATACGCGAAACCGTATAAAGCGGAAACTGCGGCAAATGAGCCGGGAGTTCCATTGAAGTTGACGGAGTATGTGGAAGATAAACATTATGAGCGGGCTACTGTGGCAGAGGTGTATGCTTCGGTTGTTTCTGATTTGGAAAATGCCATTACCTATTTGAATGGAACAAGGCAGATAACAAAAAGAAGGGCTAATGTCGATGCCGCACGGGCAATGCTGGGGCGAGTGTATTTGTATATGGGCGGGGAAGAAAATTGGAAAAAGTGTAATGCTTTGTGTGACTCTATTTTGCAAAGTGGTCGTTATGAATTGTATGATATAAAGGAACATACCCCTAAAAAGGATTTTATATTTTTGGATTCACCGGAAACCATATTCACGCAAGGTAAGAATAGTGCCAGACGTACCATATTTATGGGACAGCCGAGTGTGGCAGCTTATACGTTGTCACAAGATTTATTGGGAAGTTATGATGCAAATGTTGATTTGAGGTATTCCCATTGGTTTAATAGTGTTAAGAATGTGGGGTGGGTGTGGTTGAAGTATTCAGTTCTTACCGCTAGTCCCGCTTCCGAGGTTTCAAGCGAATTTTTGCTTCGATTGCCGGAGGTATATTTGAATAAAGCGGAAGCTTTGATTATGTTGGGACGCACGGAGGAGGCGATAGACGTGTTGAGGACGTTACGGGAAAAACGTTTGGCAGCAGAAACTACCGATGTGATTCCTACCAGTCAGGAGGATTTAGTGCAATTTGTTCGTTTGGAGCGGCGTTTGGAGTTGTGTGGAGAGGGACATCGTTGGTTTGATTTGCGGCGTTATGCTGTTCATCCGACTTTCCCTGAAGAGAAGGAAATCATACATGAATCTGTAAAAAATGGGACAAAAATAGGATATTATAGACTTGCCCCTTATTCTGAAAACAGTAATAATTGGGTGTGGCCGATACCGGAGGATGCGGTTATATTTAATGACGGAGCGTTGGTTGCAAATGAAAGAGATGGAGCTCCATTGGTTGAATATTAAAAAAAGAGAAATGAGAAAAGTTATATTTATATGGATGTTGTGTTGCGGGCTGGTGGCCTGTAATCGGGAAGATAAGGAAACTCATGCTTCTTTTAAGGATATGGAATGGTTTGTGGTAGAGGATAGTGATGATGAGTTGGATCATTTAATTTACGAATTTTATGTATCAACCGGGATTCCTCTTTTTTATACGGATACGATTAGGAGTCGTACCGAGATAAATGAATGGGGACGAGAATACACGCTTTATCAAATTTTGAATCCCAATTACATGATTGAGGGAATGGCTAATTTGTGGACATTCAAAAAATCGGAGGATCGGGAAAAATTGAAAAAAGGTGTAGAATTCTTTCGAGATCAAGTGTATCCGAAACTTCCGGAAGGTTATCGCTCTCCCTGTTATCTTTTAGTGGACAAATTGTATCAAAAAGAGTTTTATCAAGACGAGGTGGGAGCTCGAAAGGGATTGAATACGACGGTGATCGGTAAAATTTCTGAAATGGACGAAATGTCGGAGGAAGATCAGAAACGCTTGGCTTGGGAGGTTGTTGCAGAGGAGTTGTATGATACTATCAGTGTTAATTACGAGAAGGAGTTAGATGCGTTTTTCCAAGTTAGTTTCTTGTTGTGCAATAAAAAAGATGTCTATTCGGATCTAATTACCAAATTCAAAAATAATATTCCTAATTACAAGGCGGCAGTGCATGGTTCGGCAACGGATCCTCGGGAAGCAGGCTTTTTGCGTTGGTGGCAGAGTAATTGGTATACACCCGAGTACAAGGATGATGTGTGTGGTTATCTGATAGAAGTCCTGTTGGGTGATGATGATGGATTTGCGACAAGAAATGCTGGATTCAGCGGTTGTCTGAAGAAATATGATATGATGAAGGATATCGCTATCGAATTAGGGCTTAGAAATTGATTTTTAGAAAGAGAGAATTTTTAATGAAGGTAAGGATTGTCGGGAATTTTTTCCCGATAGTACTTATCCTTGGAATATATTATGTTGTATGTAAGTGAATTGTATGAAAAATCCAATTGTAAAAGTAGAGCATTTATCTCATCGTTATGCGGTTCAGTGGGCGATAGAAGATATTAATTTTGAGATTGAAGCAGGAGGCATCGTGGGATTGTTGGGATCTAATGGTGCAGGTAAGTCAACGACCATGAATATTATTTGTGGGGTGTTAAACCAAACACGCGGAGAGGTGTATATAGATGGGGTTAATTTGAGAGAACATCCCGTGGAAGCAAAAAAGAATATAGGTTTTTTACCTCAAAAACCACCGATTTATCCAGATTTAACGGTAGAGGAATATTTACGATTTTGTGCAGACCTTCGGTTTGTGGAGGATATACCGTCGGCAGTGAACAAGGCCATGTCTCGTTGTGGTATCACGCATTTCAAGGATCGTTTGATTCGGAATTTATCGGGAGGGTATCAACAACGCGTAGGTATAGCACAAGCTATCGTACACGATCCTAAATTTGTTATATTGGATGAGCCTACGAATGGTTTGGATCCGAACCAAATCATGGAGGTTCGCAATTTGATTCGAGAGATTGCGTTGGATCGTACGGTGTTACTTTCCACTCATATATTGTCAGAAGTTCAAGCTACTTGTCGAGATATCATGATGATTGAGTGCGGACATGTCGTTTTTTCAGGATCCGTGGATGATTTTGATAATTATATTAAGCCCAACACGCTTTTCGTTTGTTTTGAGCGTCCCCCTCTGGAAGATGAGTTATTGACTATAGAGGGTATTTTCAAGGTACAAAAAATAAATGAAAGGAACTATCGTTTGTGGTTTAGTGGAGGACGAGATGTGGCTAAAGATATCGTGAAGTGTAGTGTGAATAAAGGATGGGAATTGGAAGAAATCCACTTTGAGAAGAGTTCTTTGGATGCCGTGTTCGCAAAATTATCAAATAAAGAGATTCGTGAATAATTAAACGTGGAATGATGAAAACAATATATAAAATCGCAAAATTAGAATTATCTAACCTCTTTTACTCTCCGATAGCGTGGTTTATTCTGATTATATTTATGTTGCAGATGGGAATCAATTTCGGGGAGACAATGGGGTCATACGGACGTTTGAATGAGTTGGGACGCCCGTTTGCAAGCTTGACCTCAAAAATATATTATGGTGGGATGATGAGTTTGTTACGTGGTGTGGCGAGTTCGCTTTACTTGTATATACCGTTGTTAACGATGGGTTTGTTAAGTCAGGAGTTTAGTCGCGGTTCCGTGAAATTACTTTATTCTGCACCCATTACCAGTTGGCAGATTGTACTGGGTAAGTACCTCGGAATTATGATCTATGGGTTTATCTTGATGCTTGTGCTGGGCGTGTATGTTTGCATCGGTTGGTGTGTTATTGAGAATTTTGATTGGCGACCGGTCTTGATTGGAGTTTTGGGATTGTATTTGTTACTGGGGGCTTACGCTGCCATCGGACTTTTTATGTCGTCTTTGACATCTTATCAGATTATTGCGGCATTAGGAACTTTTGTGGTATTCGCCCTTTTGAGTTTTGTTGGAAATATTGGTCAAGACATCGAGTTTGTAAGAGAAATTACCTATTGGCTCTCTTTGAACGGCCGGGGCGGTACGTTTTTGAAAGGAATGATTTGTAGCGAAGATGTGCTGTATTTTGTGATTGTGATTGCAATGTTCCTTTCTTTCTGTTTCTTGAAACTTCAATTAGGGCGAGCTCGTTATTCGGGGATGTCTAAAATGTTGCGTTATGGCGGAGTGTTTATGATTGCGATGCTTGCGGGATATGTGACGTCACGTCCTATGTTGAAAGCTTATTACGATGGAACTTATACGAAAGCAAACACAATTTCAGAAGCAAGCCAGGATATAGTAAAGCGTTTGGATGGTGGGATGACGATCACATCTTACGTGAATCTTTTAGATAACGTTTATTCTTTTTCTCAAAGAGGAGTGCTCAATGACATTGCTTTTTTTGAGAAATACGTTCGGTTTAAACCGGATATTAAGATGAAATATGTGTTCTATTACGACGAGGTGGATAATCCAAAACTCGATAAAATGTATCCAGGATTGAGCGTGGAAGAGAAGGCAAAGAAGGTTGCAAAAGCAGCTAATTTGAAGTTGGATAATTATTTGACTCCGGAACAAATTCGAGAAAAGATAGATCTTTCGGATGAGGGTAATCACTTTGTTCGAATTTTGGAAAGGGATAATGGACAGACGGCTCGATTACGAATATTTAATGATATGCAGAAGCATCCTTCGGAAACAGAAATTTCTGCAACGTTAAAACGGATGGTGATGAAGTTACCTAAAGTCGGCTTTTTGAAAGGTCATGGGGAACGTTCCATTGTCGGCTCCAAAAATCGGGATTATTCATTATTTGCTTACGGTAGATATTTCAGACATTCTTTGTTAAATCAAGGATTTGATGTAACAGAGTCTGTTTTGCAACCTGGAAAAGATAATTTGGAAGATATTGATATTTTGGTGATTTCAGATCCCATGGAAGCTTTTGAAGATTGGGAATTGAAGCAATTGTCTGATTATATCGATAGCGGGAAAAATTTGATAATCGCCGGAGAGCCTAAGCGTGGTGAGTATTTATCGCCTTTGCTTGAAAAGTTTGGAGTATGTTTTATCCCGGGAACGTTGGTGCAACCGATAGAAGAGTTTCCTGCAGATTTGTTAGTTGTTCGTTCCACTTTGGCCGGCGCTAAATTGAGTCGCATTAATGCTGGATGGCGGCGATCTGTTTTTACCATGCCGGGAGCAATGGGTATTGATTCTGTGGCAGACAAGGGATTTCAGATGATACCGTTGTTGGTTTCTAGAGATTCCGGTTGTTGGAATGAATTGGAAACTACGGATTTTGTAAATGAAATCGTGAAATTGAATCCGACGATCGGGGAAAGAGAAACTCAGATGGTGACGGCAATGGCTCTTAAGAGAGAACAAAATGGACGAGATCAACGTGTGTTGGTGTTAGGCGATGCCGATTGTATTAGCATGGGAGAGCTTTCTGCGGCTCGAAGAGGAATCAGAGCTTCCAATTTTTCGTTGATTCGAGGCATGTTTTGTTGGTTGTCTTATGAAGAATTGCCGGTGGATATCGGACATCCGAAAGCAATAGATAACGATTTGTATCTAGGAACAACTTCTGGATTATGGGTAAAAGTATTTGTGAAGTGGATACTTCCATTGGTTGTATTTTTGTTTGGAGTTATTTTGCTTCTGCGTAGGCAACGTAAATAAAGGATGAATATTAGTTAACGTGAGTCCGATATAACTTAAAACAGTATAAGTTGCCTGTCATTGAATAAATTTACATCAATGGCAGGCTTCTTTTTGTGAAAATATTTTTATATTTGTGATGTCTAACATAACGCAACGGTGGGGAAACCTGCCACAATGTAGCAGGCATTTTTTATGCTTGCTATCTCCATATGGCGGTTCCGTACCCCCGTGTGGAGTGTTAATGTACCCACAGCCGTTGCGGTGTTAGACAGCGGGACAGGCGGAACCGTTTCTTTTCGTCCTAATCTTGAAACTAAAAGACGTATGAGGGGAAATCGTAATATAAAGTTTTGTGATATAAAAAGACAAAGGTTGGATAGAAGCGAGTGTTTTCGAGGTGATATATGAAAAATGGCGATAAGTGTAGGTCTGTTTGAATTATTTTATATTTTTGAAGATCAGTAAACGAGCGTTTAATGTATTTTGAAATGACATAGCATTTAAGACGTAAGAAGTTGGATATGAGTTTAAATGAAGATCAGTCGTATATTTCGGGGTTACGGAAGCGAGATACCCAAACTTATGAGGTCGTATTTAAAAAATACTATCAGCCACTTGTTATGTTTGTCATGCGTCATGTTGGAAATGAGGATGTAGCGAAAGATATTGTACAAGATATTTTCTTTAAATTATTTGAAGGTAGTCGTTCTCTTCCTGATGATTTTCTGTTGAAATCATGGTTTTATAGGGTTGCTCGTAATGCAGCGGTAGATTATCTTCGTCATCTGCAAGTGGAGGATAAGTACAAGTTTTTGATGGCAGAAGCGATGATTAGTATCTCGGATATAGATGAAGAGATTGATGAGCAAGTGTATGCTAAAGTGAATTTAGCTATAGAAAGTTTACCGGAACAATGCAGGTTGATTATTAAGTTGAATGTATTGGAAGGGAAAAAGTATCAAGAGATTGCAGAAGAATTAGGAATCACGGTTAACACGATTCGTACGCAGGTGTCCAGGGGATATAAAAAATTGCGAGATATTCTCTCGGGAGTGGTTGATTCTTCTGTTTTGTTTTTCATATTTTTGAAAAATAGATAGCAGATTCGTTCATGTTATTTGGTCTATTTACAGGCTATTCAATTTGATTTTGTTTTGAAATTTATGGTGTATTCGTGTGATACCAGTTAAACTTGTTTATAAATACAATACGGTATAAATCAGGTGTTTCAAAAAATGTTTTTTATTTTTTAGTAAAAAGGTTGAAATCCTTGTCGCACAAAATAAACGACTGCTCGTTATAGGTGTGTTTTTAAGGCAGAAATTATGAAAGATAAAACAATACCGGCTAGATTGATTTACCGAAAGATTGAGGGAAGGCTTTCTGCGGTGGAGGAGGAACGTTTTGAAACATGGCTAAAGGAGGGACGGGAGCATCGGGAATACTACGAGCGGATGCGGAGTATGTATCAGCAAGAGAATATACAGGAGGTTGCGATAGGGAAAATTCAGGATGCATGGGAGATGTTTGAAAAACGTGTACAAGGACGGTTGCGCATGAAGAGAAAACGGTATTGGATGTGGGGTGTGAGTGTTGCTGCATCCGTTGTGGTTGTATTTTGTTTGATAATATATTACCACTCCGATACGGGACAGGATGTAAATATTGCCGTACAGAATATCGTGCCGGGGCAGTACAATGCTATTTTGGAAATGGCAGACGGGGCCACGTATCATTTGGGAGGGCACCAAGGCTCTTTGCAAGAGAAAACGGGGAGGCAGATAAAGATTGATACGTCGCTGGTGAGTTATCTGCCTGTGGATGATAAGCAGGAAACTCCTAAAGAGATTGTGTACAACAAATTGAGCATACCGAGAGGGGGAGAGTACCGGATTGAGTTGGAAGATGGAACAAAAATATGGATGAATTCGGAATCTCGTTTACGGTATCCAGTTGCTTTTTTTAATGATACACGTGAAGTGTATTTAGAGGGAGAGGCTTATTTTGAGGTGCAACGGGATGCGAATAGACCCTTTATTGTTCATGCCGGGGAGCAAAAAGTGACCGTATTGGGAACGAGTTTTGGTATTAGCTGTTATGCCAGCGAGGTAAATGATTACACAACGTTGGTTTCAGGAAAAGTAAAAGTTGATTTTGAGCGAGGGAAACAAAGTTTTGTTTTGGAACCGGGAATGCAGGTTGCATATGATAAAAAGAGTGGTATTGCCACGGAGAGAAAAGTGGACGTTGCGGAATTCGTAGCTTGGAAAAATGGGAAATATGTATTTAAACAGAAGCGTTTGGAGGATATTTTGTCCACCCTGTCCAGGTGGTATGATTTTGAAGTGTTCTATCAGAACGAGGATGTGAAAGAGAGCTTGTTCTCTGGTGAGTTGAGGCGGTTTGATGATTTTAATTATTTGTTGCGATTAATAGAACGCACGAGTGACGTGAAGTTTATAATAGATAAAAAAGTAGTACGAGTTATGAAGTAAATAATGAAACAGGAGAATACAGCAATATTCCCCTGCTACATAAATAAGCCAGCAAGCTTATTTGATTGTTTAATTTTACAACACAAATTTATGAAAAAAAGAGGTAAACTGTACACACCTTTCCAAAAAAGGTGGTATCTAAAAATTCTTTTGTTAATGAAGCACCTTTGTATTTTTTTGTTCGTGTTCAATTTCGGGTTGAATGCAGCTGTTCACTCGCAAAACCAGCGAGTAAGTATTGAGTTGAAACATGCGAGTATCGAGGATTTGATCGTAGCGATCAAGAGCCAGTGTGACATGGGATTTTTGTATGATTACAACAAAACGAAATCGGTGAAAAATATTACGGTAAACATGCGAAATGTTTTGTTGTCGGAAGTTTTAAGCGAGGCGTTGAAAGGAACGGGATTTGTGGCGGAGATCGAGAATAGTATGATTATTATTAAAGAGGCTCCATTGAACCAGCAGAAAGAAGCCCGTATAATTAAAGGGCGTGTAACGGATCATAAAAAAAATCCGCTACCGGGAGTGACGGTTTTGATTAAGGGAACATCTATCGGTGTAGTGACGGATACGGCAGGTGTGTATAAAGTTACGTTGCCGGAGCAGAAAGAAATTACACTTGTATATTCTTTTGTAGGAATGCTTACTAAAGAAGTAAAGGTTACTAATCAAAAAGAAGTAAACGTAATTTTAGAAGAAGATATTGAAAATCTTGAAGAGGTCGTTGTGACAGGATTTAGTAATATTCGAAGTTCAAGTTTTACGGGAAACTCTGTTACCGTGAAAAAAGATGACTTATTGAAGGTATATATTACAAATGTAATAAAGGCTATTCAGGCATTTGATCCTTCTTTTAGGATTAAAGAAAATAATCGTTGGGGATCGGATCCTAATGCAATACCGGAAGTGTACATTCGCGGAGAATCTGGCATTGCTTCAACCAAACAATTGGATCGTGATCCTTTGTCCAAATCGAATTTGGTTGACAATCCTAATTTACCTACGTTTATAATGGATGGTTTTGAAATTAGTGTGACAAAATTGTATGATTATGACCCAAACCGGATCGAGTCGATTACCATTCTGAAAGATGCCGCGGCAACAGCCTTGTATGGTTCCCGTGCTGCTAATGGCGTTGTTATTATTACGACTGTCACTCCTAAAGCGGGTAAGATGAATGTGTCTTATAATTTTGTTGCAGATTTAACAATGCCGGATTTAAGCGATTACGATCTATTGAATGCCAAGGAAAAGTTGGAAGTTGAACGTTTAGCTGGATGTTATGATTATGATCCGAATTCAAATTATAAGAGAGATATTTTTACCTTAGAAAAGGAGTATAATGAGAAGTTGGCAGCGGTGAAAAAAGGAGTTGATACGTATTGGTTATCAAAACCTCTTCATACGGTCCTTAATCATAAACACAGTTTATATCTTGACGGGGGAAGTGATAGTTTCCGTTTTGGTTTTGATTTACAGTATACAAATCAAGATGGTGTAATGAAAGGGTCTATTCGGGATCGTGTGGGGACTGGAATCTTTGTTCAATATACGTATAAATCTTTGTCCATACGAAATGATATTTCTTTCTTGATCACAAAATCTAAAGAGTCTCCTTATGGTGATTTTTCAAAGTTTGCAAAACAGTTACCATATAATGAGTATAAGGATGAAAATGGAAATTATTTAGAACATGTAAGAGATTGGTCATCATTTAGTTCAAGAATCGAAAATCCGCTTTATGAGCCAAGTTTGAGTAGTTTTGATAAGTCTTCTGCAGAGGAATTGGTAAATAATTTCTCAATCAACTGGAAAATATTTCCGAATTTGTTATTAAAAGGGCAGATTAGTTTAACTAGAGGCTATGACGAAAGTAAACGTTTTATTGATCCTTTGTCTAAGAGAAATTCAAATAATTTGTCTTTAACCAATTTATTGTCTGGTGAATTGTATCTATCTGAAGGTAAAAATTTCACATATGATATGAATACAACTCTTTCTTATAATGGAGCTATTGGAGAGCATATGATTAATGCTTTGGCCGGAATTAGCATTAAACAGACAGATACAAGATCAGAGAGTTCAAATTATCGAGGTTTTCCATCCGGAGAATTATCTTCTCCAGAATACGCAAAAGAACAGGTTGATAAAACATCACATAGCGAAGCAAGTAATCGATTGGTGGGTTTTTTAGCAACAATGAATTATTCTTATAAAGATATTTATTTGTTGGATGCCTCAGTACGTGTGGATGGGTCTTCTGCTTTTGGTGCCAACAAGCGTTATGCTCCTTTTTGGTCTACTGGAATAGGGATTAATCTTCATAAATTTGATTTTATTCAGAATCTTGGATTTGTAAATCAATTAAAGATAAGGGGCTCTTTTGGTCAGACAGGAAAAGTGAATTTCCCTGCCTATGCAGCAAGAACTAGTTATCAAGTGTTTACTGATGAGTGGTATAAAACCGGATATGGGGCCGTATTAAAAGCCTTGGGAAATAAAAATTTGACTTGGGAAACAACAAACACATTGGATATTGGGGGAGAGATTTCATTATTCGATGATTTTATTTATTTGAAAGGGAGTTATTATGATAAAAAAACAGTGGATTTAGTTACTGATGTAACGGTACCTACTTCAACTGGTTTTACTTCTTATCGGGATAATATAGGAGAAGTTTCTAATAGAGGATTTGAGTTAGATTTACGGATTCATGTTATTCGAAGGAAAGATATGAGTTTAATTGTTAATGCTAATTTGGCTCATAATAAGAATAAAATATTGAAAATATCTGAAAGTCTGAAAGCATATAATAGACGTGTTCAGGAGAAATTTGAAAACGCAACGGCTTATGACAGTGAGGTTGCAGAACCGTTTTTACAATATGAAGAAGGAGGTTCTTTAAATTCGATTTGGGGAGTACGATCTATGGGCATAAATCCTGCTGATGGACAAGAGGTATATATTGCAAAAGATGGTTCGGTAACTAATAAATGGCTTGCTTCTAATCAAGTTGTTTTGGGAAATACAGACCCAGGAGCACAAGGGTCAATCGGATTTAATTTTGTATATAAACAATTTTCTGTCTTTACAAGTTTTATGTATGAATTCGGGGGAGACCGTTATAATCAGACTTTAGTGGATAAGGTTGAAAATGTGGATATTTATAAAGAAAATGTAGATAAGCGAGTATTGACAAGTCGTTGGCAAAAACCCGGAGATAAGGTGAAGTATAAGTCTATTGTTAATGATAGAGGTTCTGTAGAAATAACAAGACCAACTTCTCGTTTCGTGCAGCAGTATAATGCATTGTCTTGGACTTCTTTGGAGTTAGGATATGATTTTGGTACAAGAATAACAAATAGGTTAAGTATGAGTATGATTCGTTTAACATTAGGTATGAGTGATTTATTTCATTTATCTAATGTGAAACAAGAACGCGGATTAAGTTATCCTTTTGCCCGTACCGTGAATTTTTCTCTGAAAATGGCTTTTTAGTGAGTTTAGTTTAAAATGAAAAAGAAAGATATTATGAAAATAAAGAGGTACTTTTTCTTTTCTTTGTTGGTGTTGTTTGCATCATGTTCCGATTGGCTTGATGTTACGCCGAAAGATATAGTTGATGAAGAAGATTTATTAAAGTCTCATTTGGGATATCGAAATGCTCTTAACGGAATCTATAAGCAAATGGGAGAGACAGGAATGTATGGAAAGGAACTGACGTGGGGATTTGTTGATGTATTGGCAAATCCGTATTATTTAGGTTCCAATTATATAGGTCGATATCATACATATTATAAGGTTGCTAATTATAAATATACAGATTCTGAGGTAAAAAGCTATATTGAAAAGGTTTGGACTTTAGCTTATAATTCGATAGCTAATTGTAATAATATTATTGGGACTATTGAGAATGTTGATTCTACGATGTTTCCCATGGGAAATGTGGAGAAAAATTTAATTATGGGAGAGGCTTACGGTCTCCGGGCTCTTTTACACTTTGATATGTTGCGTTTGTTTGCGCCGGCACCGATAATGGATGATAATAATTTGTATATACCTTATTTTGATAAATTCCCTTCTTACGGGGAGAATAATTTGACTGTAACGGAAGTCTTGAATAAGGTGGTGACCGATTTGATAAAGGCTCGAGATTTAGTTGCTTCCTATGACACACTTTCAGACGAAAATATTCTTCGATTGACTGTAAATGGTGGAAATTTTGATGTAAAGGAAGGATCAACAAATTATCAGCCTGATGATGTCTTTTATGCATACCGAGGGTATCGAATGAATTATCCTGCAATAATTTCATTGCTAGCAAGAGTTTATAATTATGCGGGGAAACATGATGAAGCTTTTGAATGTGTTAACGAGATAATGAATTTGAAAGACCCGTATGATAAAGTATTATATAGTTTTCCTACGAGAGAAAATGTTTTAACAGACCGTAAGATGAAACGGGATTTAATCTTTGCGTTATCCTTTCCCAAATTATACGAGAATTATCTTCCATATGCAACAGATCATGGATATTCTTCGGGGGATGCCCGTTTTGTTTTAAAAGATTGGAGTTCGGCATTTGACGATCCTGCTGATTATCGAAAGGACGTGTTATCTACACCTTTAACTTCGACATCATCCTATTATATGCCTGCTCGCAATATTCAAATTTCTTCAGAAACAAATGACATATGTCCAATTATTCGATATAGTGAATTGTATTATATTTTGGCAGAATATTATGCGTCGAAAGAAAATTGGAGTGAAGCGGTAAATCAGTTGGATAATGTTCGGGAGGGAAGAAATTGTACGAAAGGTCGTTTGACGAACGTGAATAATTATGAATCTTTTAGAACAGAGTTACTAAAAGAGGTGAGAAGAGAATACATTACAGAGGGACAGTTGTTTTTTTATCATAAAAAGTTGAATGTGAAATGTTCCAACGTGATGACAATAGAAGATTTTGTTCTTCCTTTGCCTGATAGTGAGAATATTAACTGATAAATTTGAAATAAAAATGAAAAAATATACATGTTTGTTTTTGTTATTAATAGGCCTTGTATTGCCTCTATGTATACAAAGTTGTAGTACTAGTGAAACAGATGTTTTCGGAAAGGAACGTTTGTTGTATTTTGAGCGTCAAGTAAAACGTCCGACCGATTTGTCATATGAATGGGTGCGAGTTGATACTGCAGTTATTTCTGTTACTCATTATCCGGGAGAAGAGAAAATCGAACATCCCTTCCGAGTTGTGCTTATTGGTGACACTTTACAAGAAGATGCAGAGTATCGGGTTATAATTGTGGATACCTTGACCAATGCAAGAGAAGGGATGGTTACTTATCCTGAGAAATTGTATTTTAGAAAAGGGATGGTTATGGATTCTTTGTGGATGACTATTCATACGGGTGAAGTTGAAAAGGATAAAGAATTTTATATCACATTGCGTTTAATAGCAAATGAAAATTTCGGTATTGGGTATCGGGGGTATTCTGATGTGAGGCTAAGGTTTAATAATAAAGCAAGTCAACCGGAATGGTGGGATAATCGTGTGGAAGAAGTTTATTTAGGAGCTTGGTCAGAAAAGAAGTTTGAGACATTTGTATTGGCAACCGGACTTACTAGTTTTGAAGGAATGGCTGCTGGAGAGATGAGATTTTATTCGCTGAAAGTGAAAGAATATGTTGGAGCAAATAATGTGACAGAGGATGATGGAACTCCGATGATTATTCCGATTTATTAATTGATAAAATACATTACAAATATGAAACGAATCAATTATTTCTTCTTCATATTGATAGTTAGCATATGTGTTAGCTGTTATGAAGATAAAGGAAATTATGACTATATTGATATTGAGAATATCGAGATTGAGAAATTTGTATCTGTTTATAAAACATTGGGGGATACCGTAAAAATTGAACCTAAATTTAATATTGATCTTCCAGAAAATGCTTCTTATCTTTCTTATGAATGGAGTATTGATGGGAAAAAACGTCCGGAAGATCCCAATTGGAATAGTAGAAATTTCTTTTGGATTGCTGATGAAATTATATCTACGTTTAATCTTATTCTTAAAGTGACAGATGAACGTTATGGAATTAGTTATATGCAACAAGGATATATTTCTATTTCCGGAGAGTTTGATGCCTCTTTTTCATGGATGATCCTTTCTGAGCAGGAGGGGAAGACCATGTTATCTTTCTTTAAAACAGTTGATACGGAATGGAGTGCGGATTGGTCTTCAATGACTATTACAGAGTGGAAAGAATATAAAGATCTGTATCCTTCAAGAAATGGAGGAATCGAGTTAGGACAGGGGCCAATATCAATGCGGGAACATTATTGTGCGGATTATGATGTTAGGGCTGGGAATATTTGGATATTTTCCGAGAGTGGTGCTGTTGATTTGGAGGGAGTTGGATTAACGAAAGATATTGATTTAAATCAAACCTTTATGGGAGGAGTTCCCGCTGGAGTTACAATTCAAGGAGGAGTATTCATGATTCAAACAGATGTCGTGTATGACCAGTATGGACATTTATATTCTCGTGTAAAATCAGATAACCAGTTATTTAATTCTGATTATTTTTTGCCAGAGCCAATGAAGTATGAAGGGAAAATATTAGAGCAATGTGAACCCGTGCTGGGGCGTTATTTGATGTATACAGCTCGTTATACACCGATTATTGACAAAAAAAATAGTCGTTTATTGGCAATAATTGACGGCAAAATAAATTGGGATGATGATCCGTTGAAAGGAGCTGCTAATATTATAGAAGTCCCTGGAGCTGCAGTATTAGGGGCCGGAGAAGTTCTACCTGCTAATTATATTCCATTAAATGATTTTAGTGGTTATGAAATCGTGTCAATGCAGTATCGAAAATTGACCCCAGTAAATTCGTCTACAACTTATCCTGCGTTTAATATTTTGTTTAAAAACGAGAATGGTGATTTGTATTTGGAAGAGTTTGCTCTTGAACGTGAATCAGGAGCAGATGGATACTATATGGAAGTGTCTAACGTAAAAGTTTTTGAACTGAATGGTCTAGGTGGAATTCCTTCTTCTATGGTGATACCTCCTTATACAACTTCTAATTATGCATTTTTTGCTGTAGGTAATGTTCTATATATGCTAGATAAAGATACTCGGATATTATCAAAGTATTTGGAATTTAATGCTCGAATTACAGCTATGGATGCTGAAAATATGCAACAAAACCAGTATGTTGCAGTTGGGTTGGAGAATGGAGAATTTCATGTTGTCAATATTGTAAATGCAAAGAATCGTCCGGAAACGGATAGAATTATGTGTTCTTCTAAAGAGCGTTTTGGAAAAATTCTTCAAATCAATTGGAAGATAGGAAACGGATACAGTAGTTGGAATTAATAGAAATGCCGTGACTTGAATTATTCACGAAGGTCTTGTTTGTAAAAGTTTGGGTTGATAAGAGAATCCTTTCATGAACGGATAAAGGTTGGGGTGGGATTTTGACTTATGAACAAGATCTTTGTGTATCTATTCTTGGGGTGTTTTTTGATTTGGTGCGTGCTTCTTGATTAAAAAAATGAATTTTATGGGAAATAGTATTGTAAAGGTATGTAATTTATCTCATCGTTATAGTGTCCAGTGGGCAATTAGAAACATTAACTTCGAAATAACGGAAAATGGTGTTGTAGGGTTGCTCGGATCTAATGGTGCGGGTAAATCGACAACAATGAATATCATTTGTGGTGTTTTGAATCAGACAGAAGGGGATGTATTCATAAATGGAATTAATTTGAGGGAAAATCCGGTTGAAGCTAAAAAGTATATCGGTTTTTTACCACAACAACCTCCGTTGTACATGGATTTGACGGTTGAAGAATATTTGAGACATTCTGCTTTTTTACGGTTGATGCCAGCAGAAGAAGTTGATGTTGCTGTGAATCAAGCTTTGGAACGATGTTCGATCGTGCATTTCCGGGAGCGTCTAATTAAAAATTTGTCAGGAGGATACCAACAGCGTGTGGGGATAGCTCAAGCTATTGTGCATAATCCGAAATTTGTAGTATTGGATGAGCCTACGAATGGTTTGGATCCGAATCAGATTGTAGATATTCGGAATTTAATTCGGGAAATAGCTGTTGATCATGCTGTTCTATTATCAACACATATATTGTCAGAAGTTCAGGCAATATGTGATGAGATTAAAATGATCGAGAATGGCAAACTGGTTTTTTCCGGTAGTATGGAAGAGTTTGATAATTATGTGGCACCGGAAAGTTTTGTGATAGAATTGGGTAATGCTCCGAATAAATCTGTATTATTATCATTGTGTGAAAATGAAGGAGTGGAATTATTGGGTGAGGGGCGTTTTAGGATTTATTTCAAAGAAGATCCCGGAATTACGGAAAAATATATAGAGGCAAGCGTGTTTAATGCTTGGGATTTGAAAGACTTAATTGTAGAGCGTTGTTCTTTGGATGAAATTTTTGCACAATTGTCAGGAAAAACAAAAAATAGAAAATAAAATGAAATTGAATAGTAATATAAAAACAGCCATTCGTGTAGCTAAGATAGAATTGAATTCGATGTTTTATTCTCCCGTAGCTTGGCTTGTACTTGTAATATTTGGTTTCCAAATAGGAATGTCTTTCGCTCAAATATATGGAGAACAATTGCGTTACCAAGATATGGGATATGACTTATGGTCTGTTACTTCTGGGGTGTATACCGGGATGCGAGGAATACTTCCTCCAATACAGCGTTATATTTATCTTTATATCCCTCTCATCACAATGGGATTGATGAGTCGGGAATATCAAAGTGGTTCTATAAAGTTGTTATACTCGTCTCCGGTAAAGAATACTTCTATTATTATAGGAAAGTTTTTGTCTATGATGGTGTATGGAGGAGCATTGATTGCCGTACTTGGCGTGTTCGTTATTTTTTCTGCCATAACAATTGTAAATTTTGATTATCCATTAGTGTTGTCCGGTATGTTGGGATTGTATTTATTGATATTAGCCTATTCGGCGATAGGTTTATTTATGTCGTCAATCACTAAATATCAGGTTGTTGCGGCTATTGGAACCTTAGCTGTTTTAGCTGTATTGAATTTTATCGGGGATGTGGGACAGGATTATGATCTAGTTCGACATATTACATATTGGTTATCTATTACAGGGCGAGCATATCCTTTTATTGATGGTTTAATAGCTAGTGATAATATTTTTTATTTTCTAATTGTTATTGGTTTTTTCTTGGCATTATCTATTTTGAAATTGAATACAGAAAAAACAATAACGCCCTTGAAAATAAAAGTGCTAAAATATTGTGTAATTGTATTTGTGGTGTTGATTCTTGGATATGTTTCTTCCACGCCATATACAAAATACTATTATGATGCTACTTATACAAAATCCAATACATTGGCAAAGGAAAGCCAAGATGTTATTAAAAATTTGGACGGAGATTTAACAATAACAACTTACGTGAACTTGTTGGACGAGGATTTATACAATGGTTTACCCCGTAATCGAAATAATGATTTCAAACGGTTTGAAAAATATTATCGATTTAAGCCGGATATTGAAATGAAGTATGTTTATTATTACGATAAGTCTAATAATTCCAGTTTGGAATGGCGTTTCCCGAACAAGACTTTCGAGGAGAGGGTGGAATTGTTGTGTCAAGCTAACAACTTGAAGAGAGATATGTTTATGAGTCCCGAGGAAATAAAGAACATCATTGATTTAACTCCGGAGCACAATAAATTTATACGGATTGTTGAGCGGGAAAATGGACAAAGGGCTTATCTAAGAATGTTTAATGATAACACGAAACATCCAGAAGAAGCAGAGATTACTGCGACATTGAAGCGTTTTATTTCACCTTCTCCAACGGTTGCTTTTTCGACAGGATATGGGTCTCGAGAAATAGATAACTATGGGGGAAGAGGTTTTTATCTTTTTGCGAAGGATAAATGGTTTCGTCAATCACTTTTGAATAATGGTTTTGATACTAAAACGATAAATTTGGATACAGATCCAATAGATGAGTCGATAAACGTATTGGTTATTTCCGATTTGCGAGAACCATTATCAACTGTTGCATTGAAAAAAGTGCAAGACTATATTGCTAAAGGAGGTAATTTGTTTATTCTCGGGGAATATAGTAGGAGGGAGAATATGAATAAATTGACAGCATCTTTAGGTGTGACGTTTTCGGATGGAGTGTTGGTAAATAGAAATGAATACACTTCTCCGACGGTTGTCGTTGGTTATTTTACGAAGGATGCGGCTCAAAAATTCCCAATGTATGAAAGATTGCATAAATATGGCTATGTGGTTGCTTTACCAACATCTGTTGCGTTAGATTATTCAAATGTACGGGGTTTTGAGGTGACTCCAGTGTTAGTTTCAGATACAACTGCTTGGTTGGAAAGGGAAACGACCGATTTTGTTGATGGAGAGTTTGTGTGTAATCCAGAGGCGGGGGAGAGAATGGATAAATATACGCTCCTTCTTACAATGAATCGAAAAGTAGGGAATAAAGAGCAAAGAATTGTTATTTCCGGGGATTCGGATTTTATTGCTAATGAGGCTCTAACTTCTCAATTTGCGGGAATCAGTGCATCAAATTATAGTATTATCAATGGCTCTTTCCGTTGGTTATCTTACGAGCAGTTCCCGATAGATACAAGAAAAGCAGATACGATTGATTCTCGAATAAGGCTTCCTAAAGGTTGTCGTTCGATTGTTAATTGGTTTTGCATGGGAATATTTCCATTGTGTATTATGGGATTGGGAATTGTTACAATATTCCGTAGACAAAGAAAATAATAATGATTATGGGAAATAAGATTGTAGAAGTAAAACACCTTTCACACCGCTATAGTGTTGATTGGGCAATTAAAGATATTAATTTTGAGATAGATTCAAAGGGAGTATTTGGTTTACTTGGTTCTAATGGTGCAGGTAAATCGACAACAATGAATATTATATGTAATGTGTTAACTCAAACAGAGGGAGAAGTTTTTATTAATGGAGTTGACCTTCGTCATGATCCGATCAAAGCGAAGAAGTTTATAGGATTTTTACCGCAAAAAGCTCCTTTGCACATGGATATGACGGTTGATGAATATCTTTATCACTGTGCAGATATTCGTTTGGTTCCTAAATCTGAAATTCCGGTAGCCGTGGAACGAGCAAAAGCTAAGTGTGGAATTTCTCATTTTAGTAAACGAGTAATTAGCAATCTTTCTGGGGGATATCAACAACGGGTGGGTATTGCTCAGTCGATTATTCATAATCCTTTATTTGTTATCCTAGATGAACCCACTAATGGATTGGATCCTAATCAAATTCTTGAGATACGTCATTTGATTCATGAAATCGCAGAAGAACGAGCTGTATTAATATCAACTCATATATTGCCAGAGGTGCAGGCTGTATGTGATTGTATCATGATGATTGAACATGGAAAAATGGTGTTTAAGGGGTCAATAGAGGAATTTAATAACTACATGGAGCCAAGTGTGTTATTGGTGATTATGCATAATGCACCCATGGATGATGCTAAATTTATGAGTATAGAAGGAATAGAACGGGTTGAAAGATTAACAAAAACTCGTTTCCGACTCCATTTTAAAGGAGATAATGGTATTGTCAAGCGTGTTGTGGATCAAGCAGTTAATAATAGTTGGCATCTTCGGGAAATATCTTTAGAGAAAGAGTCCTTAGATAAAGTATTTGCCAAATTGTCAGGGAAACTTTAAATAGATTAGTATTGATGAGAACAATAATGAGAATAATGAAGACAGAACTAAGAGTTTTGTTCTTCTCTCCAATAGCTTGGATGGTGTTGGTCGTGTTTGCTTTTCAGTTAGGGGTCGGGTATTGTGACCGTCTAAGTGATGGGCTACGCAGTTTGGCAATGGGGTATAGTTTATACAATGCAACAGCATCTTTAATAGGTGGGTATCGTGGCGTTTTTTCTGAGATGTTGAATAATCTTTATTTGTATATTCCGCTTTTAACTATGGGATTGATGAGTAGAGAATTAAGTAGCGGATCTATAAAATTATTATATTCTTCCCCTGTTTCAAATTTACAGATTATTGTAGGTAAATATTTATCTGTGGTTGTTTATGGGGTGATTCTTGTGGCTGTTTTATTAATACCTTTGATATTTTCAGTCATTATCGTTAAAAGTGCGGATATTCAATTTATGTTTACCGCTTTGCTTGGAGTGTTTATTACAATATGTACTTATGCAGCAATTGGTTTGTTTATGTCAACCATCACGAAATATCAGGTTGTTGCTGCTATTGGTACTTTGGCAATTTTAGCTATATTGAACTTTATAGGAAATGTCGGTCAGGATATAGATTTCGTACGAGATTTAACGTATTGGTTGTCTATTTCAGGACGTTCAAAGATCTTTTTGGAAGGTATGATTTGTAGTAGAGATATTATTTATTTTCTACTTGTGATTTTTATGTTTCTTGCTTTTGCCTTTATCAAATTGCAGGGGGAACGTTTAAAAAGTTCGACATTAAAGACCGTAGGAAGCTATTTGATCGTTTTTGTCTTTGTTTTAGTTGGCGGCTATATTTCTTCTCGTCCCGTGATGATTGTTTACTATGATGCAACAGCAACAAAATTGAATACTTTGACGAAAAATAGTCAGGAAATTGTGAAGAAAATTGATGGCGGGTTGACTTTAACAACTTATGTTAATTTGTTGGATGATACATGGTATCATGCCTCTCCCAGTTCAAAGAATTATGATATGGATCGTTTCGAACGTTATGTTCGATTTAAACCGGACATGAAGATCGAATATGTTTATTATTATGGTCCAGGGACGAGTTCTCACTATGATAAGGTTTACAAGGGGTTGGGGCCTAAAGAACGAATGTTGAAAGTATGTGAGGGATATGATTATAATCCGGATATGTTTATTTCTGCAGAAGAAGTGCAAAAAGTAGAAGATATTTCTGCGGAGAACGGTCGTATTGTTCGAGTATTTAAAAGAGAGAATGGTCAGAAAGCCTATTTGCGTATTTATAATGATATGTATGTGCATCCTTTCGAGAGTGAGATTACGGCTGCATTGAAAACCTTAGTAGATAAATCTCCTTTGATTGCTTTTGTAACCGGACATGGAGAACGTGCTTGTGATGATTTTGGGGATCGGGGATATGCAGCTTTTGCTAAAAATCCGACTTTTAGAAATGCTTTAATTAATCAAGGTTTTCGAGTTCAAGATTTAACTTTAGAACAACCAGTACCTGATAATGTGGATGTGTTGGTTATTTCTGATATGAAGGTTCCATTTACTCCTGAAGAGTTTGTTAATTACAGCTCTTTTGTGGATAAGGGAGGAAATTTAATTATATTGGGCGAGGTAAAACGTCAGAAAAATATGAATCCTATTGTAGAAAAACTTGGGTTACATTTTGCTGATGGTATTTTGGTGGCACCAAGTAAACAGTATTTGGATGATGTGATTGCAGCGAGAATTACAGAAGGTGCTTTAAAAGCTTCTCCTTATTTTGCGCAATTGATACAACGAGGATATACAGTAATAACTCCTTCTGCTTGTGCTATTGAAATAATTGATTCGACAAAAGGATTTGAAATATCGGAGGTTTTAGCCACCAATTCTCAGGGTTCATGGATTGAGTATGAAACGACAGATTTTATTAATGAAAAATCGACGATAAATGATAAAATTGGAGAGGTTGAAAGATCTAATTCAGTCATGTTATATTTAACACGTTTTATAAAAGATAAGCCGCAACAACGAATTTTTGTGATAGGAGATTCTGATTGTTTGTCTACAAAAGAGTTGTCAACAAGTAGGGCGGGTTTGAATGGGGCGAATTTTAATCTGGTTACTGAAATGTTTCGTAGTTTGTCTTATGATGAATATCCTATTGAGACAGAACGAGTGCGCCCGCCAGACAATAATTTATATATTTCTCAAGGTGCATTGGTTTGGATAAAAATTCTATTTGTTTGGTTAATTCCATTAGGAATCATGGGGTATAGTATTGTATTTTTAATTAGGAGAAAGAGAAGATAAGAATATTATTGAAAAATGAAATATGAAGAGTCGCCCGTGAATTTCGGGCGACTCTTGTCTGTATAAAATAAAATCATACCTTTGCGTTAATTATGTGAATAGTGCTATGAATGCAGACAACAGATTACTAACCAAGCAAATTTCTCGTGGAGACGAGAATGCTTTTAAAGTCTTGTATGAAGAGTTTTTTCATGCACTATTGGCTGTCGCTTGTAAATACGTGGAGATGGAAACTGCGGAGGATATTGTGCAGGATACGTTTTTTAAATTATGGAATACTCCTCAAAAATTTGTACAAATAACCGATTTACGTTTTTATTTGTATCGTTCCGTTCAGAATCAGTGTTTGAACTATATCCGAGATAAGAAAGTAGAAGAAAATTATCGGAACGAAACGGAACTGGTTTCAGAGGATTTTTTTTATAACGTGTTGTTGGAGGAAGAGTTGTTCATTCGTTTGCGAGGGGCTATTAATGAACTTCCAGAGAAATACAAGGAGGTAATAAGTTTGAATTTAGAGGGGTTGAGTGATAAGGAAATCGCTCTTCATTTGGGAATATCTATTGATGCTGTTAAGCAACAGAAAAAGAGGGGAAAAGAACGGTTACGGGAGAAGTTGAATCATCCGTTGTTAGTTTTATTGATTAATTTCTTGTAAAATTTTGTCACTTTTTGAATCGTTACGTGTCTTGTAAGAAAATAAGATAAATTATGACGGAACGATATCTTCATATAAATCGTATAGCCGATTTAATTGCGGCCGAAATTACAGGGAGAATTGATGAGGAGGGGCGGGAAGAATTGGAGCGTTGGAAAGGTGAATCCTCAGAAAATATGCAGTTATATGAACTTTACCGATCACAAGATTTTTGGACATCTAAGCTTGAATTCGTTCGTGAACATAGTGTGGGGGAGGCTTTTGATGAATTCACGAAGAGAGTGAATCAAGTAAAAAGCAGACGGAGACGCTTAATTTTTTATCGTTATGCTGCGGTGGTTATTGGGGTGTTTATATTAAGTGGGGTACTTTACTTGAATTTGCGGAAGCCGGAGCAGGCTCCGGTAACAGTGACACAGAGAATACAGCCTGGTTCTTTTAAAGCCATATTGACTCGATCCGATGGACAAAAAATCGATATCTCCGATACAACTTATTTGGCTTTTGTGGAAGAGCGTATGGAACCGGATTCCTCCTCCGGTAAAGGAGGTCAATCTCAAAACATGGCAGTTCGTTATCACACGATCTCGATACCTAGAGGCGGGGAGTACGATTTGACATTAAGTGATGGTAGCCGTTTGTGGATGAATTCAGAATCGGAAATTCGTATCCCTGTACAATTTTCTAAAGAACAGCGTGATGTGTACATGAAAGGGGAGATCTATTTTGATATAGCCCCGGATGCTCAACATCCTTTCGTGGTACATACTCATCAAGGAAATATCCGGGTAGTGGGAACCTCGTTTAACGTGAGAGATTATCAAGATGAGGTGTTTTTAGAAACAACGTTGGTAAATGGAAAAGTTGCCTTCCAGACAGAAGATAAAGATACTTACTTGAAGCCCGGGGAACAATTGCGTTTGAACAAAGAGAATGGCGAGACGATTGTTGAAGAAGTGAATGTGCGTCTCTATTGCTCTTGGAAAGACGGACGTTTTGTTTTTGAGAAGCAACGCTTAGAAGAGATTATGAACACGATTGCTCGATGGTACGATATCAATGTTTTCTATGAAAATCAGTCGGTTAAAGATATCTTGTTCACGGGGAACATCAAACGTTACAGTGATTTGGATCAGGTGATTGAAATGTTGAGATTAATTAATAAAATAGAAATAGAAATCAATGAAAAAAGTGTTTTTGTAAGAAGTAATCCATAAAAAACAGGTGGTACTGGTAATACCACCTGTTATAATCCTTGAAAAAGAATTCAAGGAAAATTTAATTTATCTAATTTACAAATGTATGAAAAAAAAGTTCAAATGCAAGGACTGGCCTTCCAGTCTTGGTAATTTTCGTTCTATGAAATTTTTTGTGTTATTTATGCTACTTGCGGTGTTTCATGTAAATGCCAAAGTGAAGTCGCAGGAAACAGCCTTAAGTATCAAGAAAACGAATGCTGCATTGATCGATATATTGAAATCGATCGAAGTTCAAAGTGAATATACTTGTTTGTATAGTCACAGTGATGTGGCGAAAGTGGTAAACTTGACGGTTGATTTGGAAAAAGCCTCGGTACAAGAGGTGTTAGAGACTTGTTTGAAAGGTACGAAACTTGGCTTCAAGATTGTTGACCAAACGATTATCATTCGTAATCTAACAGAGTTTGAACAACAAAAGAATGAGGTAAAGAAGAGAAGTATCACGGGAAAAGTCACGGATGCCCAAAAAGCACCTCTTCCTGGAGTAACAATTTTAGTGAAGGGGACAACTATTGGGGTTGTGACTGATGTTAATGGAAACTATAAAATCACATTACCAGATCAAAAAGATATAACGTTAGTGTTTTCCTTTGTCGGGATGATTTCTAAGGAAGTAAAAGTGACTAACCAGACAGAAATCAACGTGGTGTTGGAAGAAGATGTTGAAAACTTGGAAGAAGTTGTCGTGAATGGTATTTTTACCCGGAAAGCCAGCAGTTTCACCGGTTCTATTGTTTCCGTGACGAAAGAGAAATTGTTACAAGTAAGTAACCAGAATGTTTTTCAGAGTTTAAAGAATCTGGACCCGAGTTTGATGATTTTCGATAATATGGCTTACGGATCAGATCCCAATAAGACACCGCAGATGCAATTACGCGGGACTTCATCTTTTAATATAAGTGAAAGTAGCGTTGATTTGAAAGGGACGTACGGGACAGACCCAAATGCTCCTTTGTTTATTTTGGATGGTTTTGAGGCAACTGTGGAAAAAATTATGGACTTGGACATGAACCGGGTCGAGAGCCTGACTATTCTGAAAGATGCATCCGCTAAGGCTATTTATGGATCAAAAGCGGCAAATGGCGTTATTGTCATTGAAACCAAAAAAACGACAGATGGGGAATTACGGGTATCGTATGCCGGAAGTGTGGATTTGTCAATTCCAGATTTGTCTTCTTATCATCTCACGAATGCAGCCCAGAAGTTGGAAGTGGAAAAAGATGCCGGATTGTATGATGGCGATAAATATGATCCCACGGGATTGCCTAAAAAGTATAATCGTATATTGTCAGCCGTGTTAGCCGGGGTAGATACCGATTGGTTAGCTAAACCATTACGTACGGGTGTCGGAACCAAGCACACGTTGTCAGTAGAATTGGGAAGTAATGATTTGCGCGTGATTGCTGATTTGTCTTATAATAATGTACAAGGGGTGATGAAAGGATCGGAGCGAGTGAATACGGCCGGTTCTCTTATGGTGTCCTACCGGCATAAAAAGTTTAATTTTAGGAATATATTGACCGTGACATCTAATGTGAGTAATGATTCTCCTTACGGTGAATTCAGCGAGTATGCACGTCTGAATCCATATTGGTCTCCTTACGATGAGAATGGTTTATTGTCGCAGAATATCGCTCTTCAATTTATAGAGGATAAAGATAAGGATACAACCACTGATTTTGTGGCTAACCCTTTGTATAATGCATCCTTGAACACTCTTTTAAGACAAGAATATATTGATGTTACGAATAACGCTTATATCGAATGGTTGATTAGACCGGGATTGAAGGCTACCGGACGTTTCGGGATTTCAGAGAAACGGACCAAAGCTGATGAGTTTTATCCGGCAAATCATTTAAAATTCCGTTCTTACTCGGATGAGGATTATTTCCGTAAAGGTTCATACCAGATCAACGAGGGAGACAATAAAACTATGACGGGAGACTTGAATGTGAATTGGTCTCAAGAATGGGGAAAACATTTTGTGTTTACCAATATCGGATACACCCTCTCTGAGAACACGTTTGAGGAAGATATCTATAATGCAGAGGGATTCCCTAACGATAAAATGAACAATATTATTTTCGCTAAACAATATACCAAAGACATGAAACCCACAGGAGTGGAGTCAACGACTCGCGATATGGGGTTCTTGGGAGTGGCCAACTATGCTTACGATAATCGTATTCTTGTGGATGGCTCTTACCGGATGAGTGCGTCCAGTCAATTCGGTAGTAACAATCGATGGGGATCGTTTTGGAGTATTGGTATGGGGTGGAATATTCATAATGAAAATTGGATGAAGGACAAATGGAAGCATTTGAACTTGTTGAAATTGAGAGGTTCTGTCGGTTATACCGGGTCACAAAGTTCCGAGGCTTATGCATCAATCGCGTCCTATCTGTATTTTATGGAGCAAACTTATGATCAATTTATGGGTGCTTATTTGAAAGGCATGAAGAATGACGATTTGAAGTGGCAGGAGAAGCTTGATTACAATATTGGTATAGATGTGGATATTGCTCATAACTTTACCTTGAAGTTTGATTACTATATTTCGAAGACGACCAATACATTGTTGGACTTTACTCTTCCTGCTTCTACAGGTTTTACTTCTGTAAAAGAAAATATCGGTGACGTGAAAAATACGGGATTCGATGCTTACTTGACTTACACGCCATGGCGGAACACGAAAGATCGTTCATTCTTCACGTTGACAGCGGCCGTGTCTCATAATAAAAATAAAATTACGGGTATATCCGATGCCATGAAGCAATATAATAAAAAGCAGGATGAAATTGCGAGCGATCGTTACGAGAATCGTCCGGTACAGAAATATTACGAAGGGGTATCCATGACGGCAATCTGGGCCGTGAAATCATTAGGAATTGATCCGGCCACGGGTTACGAGATTTTCTTGAATAAAGACGGAAAACGTACGAGTTCCTGGAGTGCAGCGGATATGGTTATCTGCGGGGATGAATTGCCGGATTTCTCCGGTAATTTCGGGTTCAACTGGACATGGAAAGGGTTGAGCTTGAATTGTGTGTTCCGTTATCAGTTCGGTGGGCAGATGTATAACCAGACATTGGTTGATTTAGTGGAGAATGCTGATTTGAATTACAACGTGGATAAACGAGTTTATGACGGGCGTTGGAGAAATCCGGGAGATGTCAAGCCGTACAAAGCGTTGAATTATGCTTATGTACAGAAGCCCGGAACGAACGAATATGAACAGAAACAGATTAAAACACAAGCAACATCACGTTTCGTGCAAGATCGGAATGAATTGACGCTTTCCTCCGTGAATCTTGGATATGATATGATGAATCATGCTTTTATAACCAAGATGGGGTTAAAAGTATTGCGTTTTTCTTTCTACATGAACGACGTGTACACGTGGTCTTCCATTCGCTTGGAAAGGGGAACCTCCTATCCGTTTGCCCGGAGTTTTAATTTTTCGTTATCAGCAACTTTTTAAATAGAATAACATGAAAGCGATTGTAAAAATAACTCTTGTTTTACTCTCCTCTCTCACGATTTCTTGCCAGAGGTGGCTGGATGTGGAGCCGAAAACGGAGGTAAAATCAGATATAATGTTCGAGTCGGAAAGCGGTTTTAAAGATGCAATTATTGGGTGCTATATCCTGATGAGCAAGTCTTCCATGTATGGACGGGAACTCACAACGGGTTTTCTGGACGTGATCGCCCAGCAATATAGTATTGACCAAAATGGGGGAGATTATTACCGAATTAAAAATTTCGAGTATGACCGGGCAGAGTCGATTATTAGTAATATCTGGGGGCAGGCTTATACAACGATAGCCAACGTGAACAATATTCTCGAAAATATTGAGAACAAGGAAAATATCCTGCATCCTACCCACTATAGTATCATCAAGGGAGAAGCTTTGGGGTTGCGAGCCTTTCTTCATTTCGAATTGTTACGGATGTTCGGATGGGGTGATTTGGAAAATCATCCGGAGAACTTGAAGCGAGCGTGTATTCCCTACGTGACCTCGTATAACAAGGAGATCACGAAGCAGAATACCGGAGAAGAGGTGTTGTCGGCTATTCATAAGGATTTGGAGGAAGCATCTGTGTTGTTGGAAAAGTACGACCCATGGTCTACCGCGAAGAAAAATGAAGCTTACGTTTTGCCGAATGATGATAAATTTTACACGAATCGGATGACTCGTTTTAATTACTGGGCCGTGCAAGCCACGATGGCTCGTGTTTATATGTGGGAAGGTAAGCGGGATAAAGCTTTGTCGATTGTGGAAAATTTTATAAACAATCGTTCCCAGATCGAGAATTTAGATTGGATCAAAGATCAGACGATTAATAACGAGGCCGAGATAGAGCGTGACCTGACTTTTTCAACCGAACATCTTTTCCGTTTGGATATACACAAGTTGTACGAAGGGTTGAGAGATTTGATCGATCCGGATTATAATAGTCCGAATCCCAATAACAGGTTATTGTTCCACACGTCGGAGTATGCCCAGAAATTGTTTGAGATTGATGATCATGTCGGAAATTCGGATTATCGCTACACGCGTTTGTACACGAGAGCCACTTCGAAATATTCGATACGGAAGTTCTATGATATGGAAAACTACAAGTATTCGGATCGGATGCCGTTGATCCGGATGTCTGAAATGTATTACATGGGGGCCGAGTGTTTGAATCGACAGGGGAAAACCAAAGATGCGGTAGCGTTGTTGAACGTGGTGCGTCGTAACCGGGGAATAGCGGAAGATAAGATGTTACCGAGCGGGATTACTTCCCAAAAACTTACTGAGGAGATAGAGAAAGAGTGGAAAAAAGAATTTCTGGGAGAAGGGCAGATGTTTTATTTCTATAAGCGTTTAGGTTACACGAAATTTCCCAATTCTTCGCTTCCAATCACGGAGAAGGTCTACGTGTTACCGATTCCGGAGGATGAGATTAACGTGGGAGGAAGAGAGCCTAACAGTACTACGGACGAGAATAAATAGAAAGATATGAAGATGATTAATAAATTAAACGGATTACTGGTATTGATGTTTGTGGGAATAATAAGTTATTCCTGTGATCAGGAAAAAACCATGCTTTTCGATACGGATGGTAGTGTTTATTTCACGACTTCCGATTATTCTTACTCTTTTTTGGATTACCCGGGAAAAGAAACGGATACAATAAAGTGCCCCATTCAGATTTTTGGAAAACCATCTGACACGGAACGCTACGTGGAAGCTGAGCTTGTAACAGATGATACAAGTAAGGTCAACACGGCTCCGGAAGGATTATATCGTATTTTGGGAGGAGTTGTTCCCGCTGATGCTCAATTGGGGTATGTGTCCGTGGAATTAAAACATACGGATGAATTGAAAGATACCGTGTATGTTTTTCATATACGGATCGTGCCGAACGATGATTTTAAAGATGTTTCGTATAACAATAGAATCGTGGCGATACAATTTACAGCGAAGGAGATCCAACCGGCTAACTGGAACTCTTATTTGAGGTGGTTCTGGGGAGATTATTCTACTCGTTGGTGGCAATTTATTAAAGAGGCGACGGAAAGGACCTCTATTCCTTACTGGCCAGGAAATGCGGATACCGAAACCTGGTGGATGTCTGACGGAGAATTCGAAGCTTTACAGGTACTCGTGAAACGGGCTCTGAAAAAGTATAACGAGACGCATGATACTCCCTTGACTCATGATGACGGGCCAAGTAAGGGAAAAGAGGTGCAAATATTATACTAATGTATTGAAACATATTGAGTATTATGAAAATAAAGTTTATTATATTATTGTTTACGATGGTTGGTTATTTTACGTCTTGTTATGATGATAAATCCAACACTTCGATAAAAACCATTAATCCTTTGGTGATAGATATGGGAGGGGCACCGACTTCAATGTCGGCCTTCTTGCTGGATACCTTGGAAATTAAGCCGGTTGTATATAAAATCGGGTCTGATGATGCGGATTTAAGTTATAAGTGGGAAATTTCGGGAAACGATATTTTGCCTTTTGTTATGGATTCCACGATGACCTTGAAAGCCGTCGTGTCCGTGGCTCCGAATTCCAATCCATATAAAATTATACTTACTGTCACGGATAATCGAACTCGTTTACAGAATTACGAACAATTCTATCTTTCCGTGTATAGCAATCTAGGGAAGGGATTGGTCGTGGCTGACACGCGGGATGGAATTAACACAGATTTGAATCTTATTATGTCACAAAACTTCACGGAAAGTTTCACGCAAAAATTTGACGAAAAAGATAACATTATTTTGAAAAACGTCTATTCCACCACCAATGGAGGAAATGCTATTTCTGGTTTGGTTACCTATATGATGACTTCCGTGCATGATTCATATAAACGTACGTTGACCGTGATAACCGATCATTCGGTACGTCGTATGGATCCTTATGATTACGTGTTGGAAAAGACAAATAATGATATATTTTACATCCCGATTCCCGAAGATCGTTTTAAGCCAATGTGTTTGATGTATGATAATAGTGCGCTTTATGAAGTGATGATTGTTGATCACGATGTTTATGCTCGTCGGATTCGTTATGGAAACGAGAATTATTCGGCTAATCTAGAATCTTCTGATAATTCCGAATATCATGCTACCATGGGATGTAGTATCATGGAAGGATATAACTACACGTCGCTTTATGTGTATGACGAGTTGAACGGTCGTTTCTTGAAATGTCCGTACACGTATGATGAATTACAAGTCGTTACGCAACAAACCGGGGGACCTTTTGATTTAAATAACGTGGGTAGGATGAATGCTTTGTTTATGGCAGAAGGAAACGCGAATGCTATTTTCACGGTATTTGAGACAAAGGATGCCCAAAAACGTTATCTGTATACTTTTACCGGAGGATCTCTTTTTGATCCGACATGTAAGGCATTGGGCATGTATGATTTAACTTCATTTCCGGATATGATGGATGCAGTCGATTTTGAATGTTCTCCTTTGGAAGAAGTGCTTTATTACGCTACGGATAAAAAAGTGTATGCTTTACTTTTGCCGGGAAGTGATCCCCAGGCTTTCGAAAGGTATTCGGTAGAAGATCCCAACGAAAAAATAACCTCGATTACCCTTTGGCGGAAAGGATGGCAGGGAAAATTGAAATTCAAGGATTCATCAAGCGACGAGGGATATTACACCGATTGGGCGATGAACCGGATGATGGTAATTGCCATTTACAACGAGAGTACGAAAGAAGGTAAGCTTGTTTGTGTCCCGATCACGAATATTGGTAGCGGTATATTGGAGAAAGACAAGGATTATCACCAAGAGTATAAAGGCTTCGGACGGATTCTTTGCATTACTCCTCAGACAGTCTAAATATTAATTTTAGTTGACATAAAAATGAAAAAATGGATATTATATATGTTGTTAGGTGCTGGGTTATTTGCATGTAGCGACTCTGACGATGATTTGGATGTGAAAGACTCGCCTAAAAACAAGTTTCGGGTGAAAGAGATCACCGGGAGAAATGCTCATTGGGGCGAGTATGTGATGAACATGGTTTATTATGAAGAGACCCTTGATTCTGTTGTGGTACGTGATCATGCGAATGATAAATTGGCCGTAATGACATCCTCTGGGACTGATAACGGATTGAAATATAGTTTGAATGACTACATCCCGAATATCGATGCCGATTCGATTCAAAAGTTGTACGATAAATACGGTAGCTTGGCAAAGGATAGTATTCCCTTGATTGCACGGGAATTGTTTTCTTTGAGTAACGAGTACAAAAACGAGATACTGGTAGCACAAACTTTTGTGTACAACAAAGCACGGGAAGACGTGGGGTCGGGAAAGAATTTTAATAATAAATATTTGAAAAACAAACGGGTACGCTACTTGTACGAGTATGATGATAGAGCGAATTTGATTATTTGCCGGGTTTTGGAAGACATGTACAAAAAAGAGATAAAGGACAATGAAGAATTCGATCGGTTGATTTATAAGGCTGCATTCGACCTGAACGGGAATATGGTAACGTCCATGAATCTTTATCTGTCTGATGACACCTACGGGAGTGGAGAGGACTACAGGTTGCATGATACTTATTCGTTCTCTTATTCCAGTGGGTTGTTGACGAAAGTTTCCTGCAAGACATTGAATTTGGAGTATCAGTATTCCGGAGAGAATGTAATCTCTGTTCGTTACACGGATGGGGAAAGAACCTACGAATACAACAGTGACGGTTTTTTAAAACGAATAGATTTTGGAAACGGGGAATACATGGAAATCAAGTATGAGGCTGGACATGGAGATTTTCATTTGTTTACACCTCTGATTGAAAATAGTTTTAATCTTCCAAGCATTTTGTAAAAGAAAGAATGATTTAGAAAGTTTGTTTTAAAATGATGATCACCCTTATCCTCCTCTTTATAGAGGAAGGTAAGGGTAAATCTTTTTAAAGATATTGGATGATACTGGACTTGTATTAAAACAATAGATTTACAAATCATAATCACTAGTGGATCACTTTCGAATATAAAGTTTTTAGTATGTTTATAAAATCCTATTAGAACGCTATTCCGTATAGCGTTTTAATAGGGTTTTAATAGCGTTCTAATAGCGTTTTACACGGTAGTGATCCGGATGTGATCATGTATTTATTTTCATTTCGTGTATTAAATCGGACTTAATAGCCACGTATCTCCCCACGACAACCTCTTCTGATGTTATAGATAAATTTGAACAAAACATTCATTTCTGTATCAGAGTGGAGCATTTAAAAATTAAGATTGTTAAAATTTAAGACCTTCACATGTAAAAAAGGGAATTGGAGTGAAACATGTCATATGTTTAGTCCGTATATAACACCGTAAATATTAAACATTTCACGGAGTAGAGAGAAAAAGAATGAAAAGGTTATAGATTTTTATTTAAAGGGGAGATTTGATTCGTTTTTGTAAGTGAAATAATTAATTCATGTTAAATATTAAGTTAAAATCGATTTTCAAGTCACCCTTTTTGCCCCTAAAGGTGTTATATGGGTGTAAGTTCAAATTTAAGTATCAAGTATTATGTTGAAAATTGTATTAATCGTAGGTGTTTTATTATTCAATCTTGTTGGAGTGCAAGCTCACGAGAAGGAGATGGGTACATTGGATAATTTGGTGAAGAAGTTCGAGGCGAATCCTGCGGACCCCCAAACGACAATTCAACTTTTGAGAGAGTTGAAAAACCAAGGGAAGCCGAATCGTGATGTTGTGAACAGGTATTTTCAGACTCAGAAAGAGGCGGACTATTTGAAAGATTATAACTGGTCGATTATCCGGGATTACGTGGATGATGTGAATGCTCCCCAAATTAAATATTTGTTTAAGAATCAGTCCAAGTTCATGCAGAATTTCTCGAAGGATGATGTATTCCAGAAATTGGATAACGTGTTTGTCGGTCATTTGGAACAGTACTATAACAGTAACAAGATCGAGTATAACAAGTATTTGGATTTCTTGAAGAGTTCCGGTTACGAGCATTATGACGTGGTGGCTGATTATTTTTATATCAAGCAATTGCGAGCAGAGCGTAAGTCTGAAGATTATTTCTATAAAGCTAGAAAATTATTCCGTTATTTCCCCGAGAACAGGAAAATGATCAAGGAGATCACCGATGGGGCGTTGGAGATCATGAATGATGTTTCGCGTTTGAAGGTGATTCAGTTGTGGGCAGGTAAGACTGTCGAGTCAAAGAAAGATTTTGATGCCCTTTACAATTATGCTTTGATTTCTAACAAATGTGGTTTCGAGGATGTTGCTAAAAGATATGCTAAAATAGCTACTTCTTTGGCAGAAGAGTCTTCTAACCAGACGATGATGGAGAGAGCCAAGAAATTGTTACAGTTGGTAAATTAAGATTTGTAACAAAAATATAGCAGGGAGTGGTCGCGAAGATTACTCCCTTTTTTTGTATCTTCGCAATCTGAATAGATAAGATTGAAAATGGAAAAGAAAGGTTTGATTGTTGCCGTTGACGGCCATTCTTCTACGGGAAAAAGCACGGTATCTAAAATACTGGCAGCTCGTTTGGGTTACACGTATATCGACACGGGTGCCATGTACCGGATCGTGACGTTGAAAGCGATGCGTGAGGGGCTGATTAAAGACGGGAACGTGGATGATGAGAAATTGAAAGAAGTGCTTCCGACCATTATTTTCGGTTTTAAATATAACGAGGGGAAGAAGTGTTATGAATCTTACATGAATGGCGAGTATGTAGAGACGGCCATTCGCGGGTTGGAGGTTTCTGATAACGTGAGTTTGATTGCCGCGTTGCCTTACGTGCGGGAGTTGCTTGTTGAGAAGCAGCGGGAAATGGCAAAAGAGGGGGGCGTGATCATGGATGGAAGGGATATAGGGAGTGTCGTGTTCCCTCATGCAGAGGTGAAGTTCTTTATGACGGCGAGTCCTGAAGTACGGGCCCAACGGCGCTACAAGGAGTTGATCGAGAAGGGGGAAAAAGTGACTTACGAAGAGGTGGAAGCGAATGTCCGGAAACGGGATTATATCGACGAGCACCGGGAAACAAGCCCTTTGGTGAAGACGCCGGATGCCGTGTTGATTGATAATGGCGATATGACCGTGGAGGAAGAAGTGGAAGAGATGTTAAAGATCATTCGTTCAAGGTATGAAAGTAGAAATTGACGAGAATTCCGGTTTCTGTTTTGGGGTTGTGAACGCGATTGCCAAGGCGGAGGAAGAGTTGCAACATGGAAGATTATATTGCATAGGAGATATTGTGCATAATAGTTTGGAGGTGGAGCGATTGAAACAACTGGGATTGAGTACGATAGATCATGATGAATTTGCCCGTTTGAAGGCATGCCGGGTGTTGTTCAGGGCTCATGGTGAACCGCCGAGTTCTTATGAATTGGCAAAGAAGAACGGGATTGAGGTGATTGATGCCTCGTGTCCTGTGGTATTGAATTTGCAGAAGAAAATACGAGAGGCGTACGAGGGGGTGAGAGCGAACGGGGGGCAGATCGTGATTTATGGAAAAAGAGGACATGCCGAGGTGAACGGGTTGGTAGCACAGACGAATGATGAGGCACTGATTATCGAGCAAGAGGAAGATTTGAAATATATCGATTTTTCTCGGCCGGTGATATTGTTTTCTCAAACGACTAAAAGTTTGGACGGTTTCAAGCGTGTGGTGGAGTTGGTGAAGGAGAATGCCAGAAGTTCTGTGGTGGTAAACGATACGATTTGTCGTAAGGTGGCCAATAGAATCCCGCAGTTGAAGGATTTTGCAGCACGACACGATGTGATCTTGTTTGTTAGTGGGGAAAAGAGTTCCAACGGTAAGCAGCTTTTCGAAGTTTGTCGAGAAGTGAATCCCCGGACTTATTTCGTGCAGGGGGTGAAAGACCTGCGTGACGAGATGTTTGACGAGGCCGGGAGTGTTGGGATTAGCGGGGCAACTTCAACACCGAGGTGGGTGATGGAAGAGATAAAAGAGGGGTTGGAAGCTGAAAGCTAAAAGTTAAAGACTAAAAACTAAAAGCTAAAAGATTTTCAATTAAACATTGTTTTTATGGGAAAGATTAAAAAAATAGGAGTTTTAACTTCAGGAGGTGATGCTCCGGGTATGAATGCCGCGATTCGGGCAGTTGTGAGAGCCGCTATTTTTAATGGCTGTGAGGCTTATGGTATTTACGATGGATACGAGGGGTTAATAGCAGGAAATATTGTGCGTATGCATTCCCATGACGTAAGTAATATTATTCAACGCGGAGGTACTATCTTGAAGACGGCCCGCAGCGAGGAATTCCGTACACCGGAGGGGCGTACGAAAGCTTACGAGAAGATGCAAGAATTGGGAATTGATGCCTTGGTGGTGATCGGTGGGGATGGAACTTTTTCCGGGGCCCGGTTGTTTTGCCAAGAGCATAACGTGCATGTTGTAGGGATTCCCGGTACGATAGATAATGATCTTTACGGGACGGATTACACGATCGGGTATGATACGGCAGTAAATACGGTGGTAGAGGCCGTGGATAAGATACGGGATACGGCAAGTGCTCATAATCGTTTGTTCTTTATCGAGGTTATGGGACGGGATGCCGGATTTATCGCTTTACGTTCGGCTGTAGCCACGGGGGCCGAAGCTGTTCTGGTTCCGGAGATCGAGACGGATCTGAATGATTTGGATCGTTACTTGGAGCATGATTACAAACCTCATAAGTCGAGTGGTATCGTGATCGTGGCAGAAGGTGATAAATCGGGTGGGGCGTACACGATTGCCGACCGGATTGCCAAAAAGCATCCCGAATATGACGTGCGGGTAACGGTTTTAGGTCATATCCAGAGAGGGGGATCTCCTTCCGCTTTTGACCGTGTGACGGCTAGCACGTTGGGTGTGGCGGCGGTGGATGCTTTGTTGGATGATCAAACCAGTATCATGGTTGGGATTATGAATAAGGATATTGTTCATGTTCCTTTCAACAAGGCTATCAAGAATTCAAAACCGTTGAATCATAATTTGTTGGATATTACGGAAGTTTTGGCTATTTAAAATCTAAAATTAATTCGTTTGTTGTACGCAGATGTCATTATCCCTCTGGGAGTGGAGAGTTTTTTTACTTATTCGGTACCGGAAGAATATGAACATTCGGTAACGGTAGGTACGCTCGTGGTCGTTTCATTTGTTAAGAATAAACGTTACACGGGTGTTGTCTACGCGTTGCATACGAATCCGCCTGTCGGGTTTGAAACGAAACCGATAGAACGGGTTATAGAGGAAGGTTTTGCTCTTTCTGCTTCTCATTTGAAATTTCTATTGTGGCTTAGTGAATATTACATGACTCCACCGGGAGAGGTCACGCGTGCCGCATTACCTGTTTCGATGCGTTTGGAGAGTTACACGAGTTTGAGTTTGGTGAATGGTTGGGAAGAAAAACTGGCAGATGAAAGTGAATTAAGCCGGGAAGAGAGAGAAATTATGGGAGTTTTTCGAGAAAGAGGCGAGATGTGTATGGCTGAAGTTGAAAAGCTCTTGAAGAGAAAGGATGTCTATGTTGCTGTTCGAGCTTTGTTGGAAAAAGAAATTATCGGGATTAAAGAGTCGGTAGATGATTTGTTCAAACCGAAAGTTGAACGTTGGGTGAGATGGAAACGAAAGTTTTCGAGTGAAGAGTTGGACGGGATTCTTGATGGTTTGAAACGGGCAAAGGCTCAATACAAGATGTTGTGTGATTGGGTATATTATAGTGACGAGCATCACGTAGAGTGTTTGCCTAGAACGGAGTTTGTTCAGAAAATCGGTAATTCTGTCGCGGCTTTGAAGGGATTGTGTGAACGGGGCGTGTTGGAGGTTATTGTGCGAGAAGTCAGTCGTTTGGAGGTGTCTGAAGAGGAAGTGGGGGAGGTACATGCGTTGTCGGAGGCACAGGAAAAGGTGTTGGGCGATATTCTGGGATGTTACTGGGAAAAAGATTGTGTTTTGTTGCAGGGGGTAACTTCTTCGGGTAAAACGGAAATATATATTCATTTGATACAAGAGACGCTAAGGCAAGGGAAGCAGGTGTTGTATTTGTTGCCGGAAATCGCCTTGACCGTGCAGATCGTGAAGCGATTGCGACGGGTTTTCGGAGATCAAGTCGGTGTCTATCATTCGGGTATGGCCGATAGTGCCCGGGCAGAGATGTGGCGTAAACAGAACGGTACGAATCCTTATCCCGTGGTGTTGGGCGTGCGGTCGTCCGTGTTTTTGCCTTATCAGCGATTGGGATTGGTCATTGTTGACGAGGAGCATGAAAGTTCTTACAAGCAAAAAGAACCGGCACCCCGCTATAACGGTCGCGATGCCGCGATCATGCTCGGCAAGATGAGTGGGGCAAAAATATTGTTGGGGTCTGCAACCCCTTCTTTTGAAAGTTATCAGAATGCATTGAGCGGGAAATATGGTTTCGTGCAACTGACAACCCGCTACGGGGAAGTGATGATGCCGGAGTTGTTGTTCGTGGATATGAAAGAGTATCGTCGTAAAAAGATGATGAAAGGGTGTTTTACTCCGGTTTTATACGAGGAGATGAAACGGGTGTTGGAGAACGGGATGCAGGTGATTTTATTTCAGAATAGACGGGGATATTCGACTTATTTACAATGTGACCGTTGCGGTTCTATCTTGAAATGCAAGCATTGCGATGTGAGTATGACTTATTATCGCTATCGGAATACGCTGAATTGTCATTATTGCGGGAGTTTGCGGGCAGTTCCGGCCGTGTGCCAGGATTGTGGGCAGGGACATTACGTGAATCGTACCCCGGGAACGGAACGGATCGAGGAAGACGTGAAACAGTATTTTCCGGAGGCCCGGGTTGCCCGGATGGACTTGGATGTGATAAGTAATAAGGCAAAGTTCAGGGCTTTGATCGATGATTTTGAGAGTGGAAATTTGGATGTGTTGATCGGCACTCAGATGGTGTCGAAAGGGTTGGATTTTGAGCGGGTGAAGCTTGTCGGGGTGATGGATGCCGATAGTCTGGTCGGTTTTCCCGATTTTCGGGCAGAGGAACGGGCCTATGATATGTTGATGCAGGTGAGCGGGCGTAGTGGGCGTAAGGGAGAACGCGGTAAGGTCGTGATCCAAGTCGTGGATAGGCAGAATCGGGTGTATCAATTGGTGGGGAAGGAGGATTATCATGGGTTTTACACCCTGTTGTCCCGGGAACGGGAGATGTTTAATTATCCGCCTTTTTCCAGGTTAATCCAGATTGAATTGAGGCATGTGGATGAGGTGGTTTTGAGGAATGCGGCAAATGAGCTTGCCCGACAGATGAGGGAACGATTGGAGCGCAGGGTATGCGGTCCGGCAGAGCCGGATGTGTCCCGGGTGAGAAAAATGTATCGGATTCAGATATTAATTAAGGCAGAGCAAGGACTCTCCCTGTCAAAGTTGAAAATATTTTTGAAACAAAAATGTGATGAATTGGCAAAAACTCCCGTGGGTAAGGGGGTGCGGGTTTATTTTGATGTCGATCCTTTGTAATGGGGTATTGTTGGCATAAAAGTCTGGATTTATCTGTTTTTCGAGAACGATCTGTTAACAAGTGTGTCGTGAGAAAAGGGCAAATGTTAAAGAATAGGTCGTATTTTACTTATAAACCGTATTTTAAGGCAGGATTAAAATTTATTTGGGAAAACCTTAAAGTTTATCTTAACATTATTTAGTATCTTTGATTTTAACATTTGGCGGAATAATCTCTATTTTTGGAAAAACGGAAAACGGTGGAGATGTAAATTCACTTTTGGGGAAAATTGAAACCGAAGAGGAATATTTGACGTTAGACGAAGTAGTAATATAAATCAATATAAAAATCAATGATATGAATACGGTTGATATCAAAGCATTGAACGAGCGCATACAACAAGAGAGTTCTTTTGTGGATATGATTAGCATGGAGATGAACAAAGTGATCGTTGGACAGAAACACTTGGTGGAAGGACTGATGATCGGTATGCTTTCTAATGGACATATTTTGTTGGAGGGGGTTCCCGGTTTGGCGAAGACCTTGGCGATAAATACACTAGCACATATTATTAATGCTAAATTTAGTCGAATCCAGTTTACCCCGGATTTGTTGCCGGCCGATGTTATCGGTACGATGATTTATTCTCAGAAGAGAGAAGAGTTTGTGGTAAAGAAGGGACCGATTTTTGCAAACTTTATTCTGGCGGATGAGATTAACCGAGCTCCGGCAAAGGTGCAATCGGCTTTGTTGGAGGCCATGCAGGAACGTCAAGTGACTATCGGGGATATGACTTATAAGTTGGAAGAGCCATTTTTGGTCATGGCAACCCAGAACCCGATCGAGCAGGAAGGTACTTATCCTCTTCCCGAGGCTCAGGTTGACCGTTTCATGTTGAAAGTGGTGATTGATTACCCGAAAAAAGATGAAGAAAAGTTGATTGTTCGTCAAAATTTGGAGAAAATCTATCCCCAATCTAACACGATCTTGCAGCCGGAAGATATTTTAAGGGCTCGTGAAGTGGTGAAGGAGGTTTACTTGGACGAGAAGATCGAGAAATATATTGTTGATATCGTGTTTGCAACCCGTTATCCGCAAGAGCATGGTTTGGAGAAATTTGTTTCCATGATTGCTTACGGGGCATCGCCTCGTGCTAGTATCAGTTTGGCTAAGGCTGCACAGGCATACGCTTTCATCAAGCGTCGCGGATATGTGATTCCGGAAGATGTCCGTGCTGTTTGTCACGATGTTTTGCGTCATCGTATCGGTTTAAGCTACGAGGCAGAAGCCAACAATTTAACTAGTGAGGATATTATCAGTGAAATTCTGAATACGGTTGAAGTGCCTTAGAAATTGAAGATTGAAAATTGAAGATTGGAAATGACATGTTTTCAATCTGAGATTTCAATGTGATTTAGAGTGAATTTAAAATCTATAAATCTAAAATTAATAAGGTGGAGACTTCAGATTTATTAAAACGTGTCAGGCAGATAGAGATAAAGACTCGGGGATTATCGAGCAATATCTTCGCGGGGGAGTATCACACGGCTTTTAAAGGTCGGGGAATGACGTTTAGCGAGGTGCGAGCTTATCAATACGGGGATGATATCCGGAGTATTGACTGGAACGTGACCGCTCGTTACAACCATCCTTATGTGAAGATATTCGAGGAAGAACGTGAGTTGACGGTGATGCTGTTGATTGATGTGAGTGCCTCGCGTAATTTCGGCTCGGTATCGAAATTGAAAAAGAATCAGATTACCGAGATTGCGGCCGTGCTGGCTTTCTCTGCTATCCAGAACAACGATAAGATTGGCGTGATCTTCTTTTCTGACCGGATTGAGAAATTTATTCCGCCCAAGAAGGGACGAACACATATTTTGCATATCATTCGGGAATTGGTGGATTTTTATCCGGAGCACAAGGAAACGAATATTTCTGTAGCGTTGCAATATTTGACAAATGCTATTAAGAAGCGGTGTACTTGTTTTTTGATTTCCGATTTCATGGACGATCACGATTTCGAACACCCGTTGATTATTGCCAATAAGAAGCATGATGTGGTGGCTTTGCAATTATATGATCGGAGAGAGAAGATATTGCCTCCTGTCGGGATGATGTACTTGACGGATGCTGAGACGGGAGAAAGTGTTTGGGTGGATACTTCCGATAAGAAAGTGCGGGACGAGTTCGAGGCGTATGGTATCGAGCGTGACAAAGAGCTGGATCGGATATTCAAACACGCCGGTGTCGATATGGCATCTATCAGCGCTGATGAAGATTACGTGAGAGCATTGATCACGTTATTCAAGAAAAGAGGGGCCGGGTATTAATTGAACATTGAAAATGGAGAATTAAAATGAAAAATAGAATTATTCTATTCGTAATTGTTCTACTGGGTTGTGTCACTGCATTGAAAGCACAGAATCGAGAATATAGTGCCGAGATTGACACAAATTATATACTGATCGGGGATCAGATTCATTTCCGGATGAAGGTAAAGGCTGAACCGGGAGTGAAGGTGGCGTTTCCTCAGTTGAAGGATACGATAGTGCAAGGGATCGAGATTATATCCGGACCAGTTCGTGATTCTATCATGGAAAAGGACGGGCGGGTGCTCGTGCAGGAGAGTTACGTGATAACTTCTTTTGATTCGGGCGTGTTCGTGATTCCGCCAATGCCTATCGAGATTCAACAGGAAAGTTATAATAACACGCTTCGGACGGATCCGTTACACTTGATCGTGAATACTTTCGTGGTCGATCAGCAGAAAGGGAATTATGACATCGTGATGCCGTTGGCTGCCCCATGGACATTTGCCGAGATATTGCCTTATTTGTTATGGACGTTGTTGGGAGTCGTGGTGATTCTTCTGGTTGTCTGGATTATAAAAGTTCGGAAATCCCGCAAGAGTCTTTTCCATCATGAGAAACCTGCAATTCCACCGTACGTGTTGGCCATGAAGGCTTTGGAGGAGATCAAGAAGGAGAAGTTGTGGCAGAGTGGAAAGACTAAAGAGTATTACACGCAGTTAACAGACACGATTCGGAATTATTTGGATGGAGAATTGGGAATTTCAGCCATGGAACAGACTTCTTTTGAGACGTTGAAGGCTTTGGAGGAGTGTGAGCAAGTAGATGCCAAACAAAGGGATAAGTTGGCAGATATGTTTGAAACGGCTGATTTCGTGAAGTTTGCCAAAGCGGAACCATTGCAGGATGAGAATATCCGAAATTTGGATATTGCCTATGATTTTGTACAGGAAACGAATGATACAATTCGAGCCGAGCATGAGAAAGAACGTCTGGAGCGGGAGCTGAAAGAACAGCAGGAGAGGGAGGCGAGAGAAAAGGCGGAGAAAGAAGCCGGAGGGGAGAAAGACAAAGAAAATTAATTTATGATTTACGATTTGTGATTTATGGTTCGTTTGTAATCAAAATCTTAAATCTGAAATTATTAAATCTAAAATAGAAGATATGTTTGGATATGAATTTGCAAATCCCGAGTACTTTTGGTTGTTGTTGGTGCTGATACCAATGATTGTCTGGTACATATTCAAGGAGAAACGCTCGCATGCTGATTTGAAGTTTTCTTCAATTCGGGTGTTCAAGCAAATGAAACGGGGAAGTCGGATCTGGTTACGCCATTTGTTGTTTGCAGCTCGGGTTTTGGCCATTCTATTTTTGGTTCTGGCGTTGGCTAGACCGCAATCCAGCACGAGTTGGCAGACCTATAATAGCGAGGGGATTGATATTATGTTGGCATTGGATATTTCCGGTAGTATGTTAGCACGAGATTTTACTCCCGACCGTTTGGAAGCAGCCAAGGAGGTGGCAACTAAGTTTATATTGGAACGTCCTCAGGATCGTATCGGGTTGGTTGTTTTTAGTGGGGAAAGTTTCACACAAAGTCCTTTGACAACGGATCAAGCCGTGTTAGTCAACGTGATGAAGGATATTCATAGCGGGATGATTGAGGATGGAACGGCCATTGGTCTTGGGTTGGCGAACGCAGTGAATCGTTTGAAAGATAGTAAGGCGAAATCCAAGGTGATAATTCTTTTGACGGATGGAGTTAATAACCGAGGGGCAATTGCACCGATAACAGCGGCAGAATTGGCAAAAACTTTTGGCATCCGGGTTTACACGATCGGGGTCGGATCTTTAGGCGAGGCTCCCTATCCCGTGCAGACACCTTTTGGGACGCAATTGCAGCGTATGCCGGTTGAGATAGATGAGGATATATTGACCCAGATTGCCAATATGACGGGTGGTAAATATTTCCGGGCAACAGATAACAAGAAACTGGAGCAAATTTATCAGGAGATTGATCAATTAGAGAAGAGTAAAGTAGAAGTGAAACATTTCAGTCGTAAGAATGAACAGTATTTCTATTTTGCTTTGATCGGGGCTTTGTTACTGATCGTGGAGGCTTTAGGTCGATATACGTTATTGAGGAAAATCCCTTAATTGAAAATTTTAGATTGTAGATTGGTACAATCCAAAATTTGAAATCTAAAATCATTAAATTTAAAATTGAAACGGTTATGTTTAGATTTGCACATCCTGAATTATTATACTTGCTGATTATTATACCCTTGTTAATTGTTTTTTACGTGGTAGCAAGGATTCGGAAGAAAAAAGCGATTGCTGAATTTGGGAGTCCTGAATTATTGGCGACATTGATGCCATTGCAATCTTATAAGCGGGAGACGTTGAAGTTTGTGCTTGTTCTGATAGCTTTGTTTTTCGTCATTCTTGGGGTTGCAGGTCCTCAATTCGGGTCAAAATTGCAGCAGGTAAAGAAAGAGGGCGTGGAGTTGATTATTGCATTGGATGTGTCGAATTCCATGATGGCGCAGGATATAAAACCTAGTCGGTTGGACGCGGCAAAACAAGCTATTTCCCGCATGGTGGAAAAATTGAGTGATGATAAAGTCGGGTTGATCGTGTTTGCAGGGGATGCTTACGTGCAATTGCCGATCACGACGGATTATTCTTCAGCTAAGTTGTTTTTATCGGGAATTAACACCGATATTGTCCCGATACAGGGTACGGCGATAGGAACGGCAATAGACTTGGCTGCCAAATCATTCACCCCGGACACGGAGGCTTCGAAAGCGATTATCGTGATCACGGATGGAGAAAATCATCAGGATGATGCGGTTGCCGCGGCTAGAGCAGCCCGGGAGAAAGGTATTTATGTACACACGATCGGGATGGGGTTGGCACAAGGAGGACCGATTCCAGAAAAGGGAAATCCGGGACAATACATGAGAGATGGAAGTGGTAACCCGATCATCTCCAAGTTGGACGAGGAGACGTTGAAGGAGATAGCCAAGGCCGGAGAGGGGATATTCGTGCGGGCAAGCAATTCGAACGTGGGGCTAAACACGTTGTTGGATGAGATTGATCGAATGGATAAGACGTTGTTGGAAGAGCGGGTGTTTAGTGATTATGCTGAAAAATATCAGTATTTTTTGATTATGGCGTTGATATTCGTGTTGCTAGATTTTATGGTATTGGGCCGTAAAAACAAGAATTTCTTGAAGATCAATATATTTGGAAGCGAGACGAAAAATGTTGAAACGAATCGGTAAATTTTAAACGAGATATTATGGTGAAGATATTGATAACGCTGATAGCAGCTGTAGTTATAAGTTTTCCGTCGGTTGCACAACAGGAGCGAAAGTTTATCCGGGAAGGAAATGATCTGTTTAATAAACAGGATTTTGAAAAGGCAGAAGTGGAGTACCGTAAGGCTTTGGATACGGAGGTAAAATCATACGAGGGAGCGTTTAATTTGGGGGATGCGCTCTATAAACAGAAGAAGTTTGACGAGGCATTGCAACAGTTCCAATCGTTGGCCCAGAATGAAAAGGACAAGGAAAAGTTAGGAGAGTTGTATCACAATATCGGGAATACTCTTTTGGCTATGAATAAGTTGGATGAAAGTATCGAGGCTTATAAACAGTCGTTGAGGAATCGTCCGAATTCTCAAGAGACAAAATATAACCTGGAATTTGCTCGTAAGCAGAAGCAAGATCAACAAAATCAGGATCAAAACCAAGATCAGAATAAGGATCAGAATAAGGATCAACAAAATCAAAATCAAGATCAAAAACAGGATCAGAACAAAGACCAAAATAAGGACGATAATAAAGATCAAAATAAAGACCAGCAAGATCAGAATAAGGATCAGCAAGATAAAGATAAACAGGATCAAGATAAGCAAAACCAAGATCAGAATAAAGATCAACAGAATAAAGACCAGCAGAATAAGGATCAACAACAGCAGGAACAACAAGCTCAGCCTAAAATCTCGAAAGAAGATGCCCAACGTTTGTTAGAGGCCTTGGAAGCGGACGAAAAGAAAACACAAGAAAAGGTACAGAAAGATAAAGTTCAAGCTCAAAAGGCAAAGAAGATGAAGATTGAGAAAAACTGGTAATTTTGTACGTTTTTCAGAAGGATAATAAAGAATTAAAAGATAAACAAATGAAGTCATTCATTATCATATTGTTATTATGCGTTTTTGGTGGGTCTAAGTTATTTGCCCAAAAGACAGAATTTGTTGCCTCCGCACCTTCCGTTGTGGAAGTCGGGGAACAATTCCGTCTTTCCTTCGTGTTGAACGCCAAGGGGGAGAACTTACAGGTGCCCACGATAAAAGGATTTGATTTACTGGCAGGGCCGTCGTTGAGCACGTCTTCTAATATCACGATTATCAATGGTGATATGAAGCAAAATCAAGAGTACACGTATACTTATATTTTGGAGGGGCAGGAAGAAGGAGAGTTTACGATCGAGCCTGCCACGATTACGGTGAACGGTAAAGAGTATAAGTCCCAGCCCTTGAAGATAAAAGTAATCAAGGGTTCAGGGAAACCTCGGAGTAATGCCCAAAGTTCCGGGGATATTTCTGAGAGTCGGGGAAGTACTTCGATTACGGATGATGATTTATTCATACGCATGGAAGTGAGTCGTAACTCCCTTTACGTGGGAGAGAGTTTGACCGCCACGTTAAAAGTATATGCCCGGGTAAATCTGGTTGATGTACAGGGGAAAAAGTTTCCGCCTTTTGATGGGTTTCTGACTGAAGACGTGAAGATTCCCCAGATACAATTGGAACGAGAGGAGTATAACGGGAAAATATACGATCGGGTAGGCGTGTTACAAAAAACAATTCTTTTTCCGCAACATGCCGGGACATTGACGATCGAGCCTTATGAATTGTATTGTCTCGTCCGCCAGCGAGTGGGTAGTCGCGGTGGTAGTATTTTTGATGAATTCTTCGGAAATTCCCGTGATGTCCGTGTACTCTGCAAGAGCCAACCTGTGAAAATTACCGTGAAACCCTTACCCGAAGCTGGGAAGCCGTTAGGATTTAGCGGTATGGTGGGAACTCTTGCCATGACGACTTCTATATCAACGGATACTTTAAAGGCGAATGATGCTTTGACGTATAAGGTCGTATTACGTGGGAATGGGAACATGAAATTGTTGGAGGCTCCGAAAATTACTTTCCCGCATGATTTTGATGTGTATGATCCGAAAGTAACCCGGGATCTAAGCGGGACGTCTGGAACTGTCACCTTTGAATATCTCGTGATACCTCGCTACGCGGGTGATTACAAGATTCCTGCCGTGCAGTATTCTTATTTTGATCCTCAGGCCGGTGCTTATAAGATGTTGAAAGGAAAAGAGTACGCTGTTCGGGTTGAAAAGGGAAATGAAGGCAGTCAAGGATCCGGAGAAGCAGCTTTACAGTCATTCAAGAAAGAAGATGTCAGGATGTTGGGGCAGGATATTCGCTATATCAAGACCCATAAGGATGATCTCCGGCTGAAAGGCGTGTTGTATTTTGCCACGATGGAATACTGGTTGAGTTTTTTGATCCCGTTTGTACTTTTCGTGGTAGGGATGATTCTTAATCGTCGTCGGATCAAGGCAAATGCCGATTTGGTACGGGTAAAGAGTAAGACGGCGAATAAAATGGCTCAGAAACGTTTACGTGCAGCTGCAGTTGCGATGAAAGCCGGAAATTCCGAGTTGTTCTATCAAGAGACATTAAATGCTTTGTGGGGATATGTAAGTTATAAATTGAACATTGCTGCCTCAGAATTGAATCGGGATAATATTAGTGATCACTTGACTCGTCGGGGGACAAATGCGGCGTTAATTCAGAGTTTTATCGAGGTGCTTGATCATTGCGAGTATGCTCGCTATGCCCCGGGTGCTAATCAGGGTGAAGAGATGGATAGCGTGTACAAGGATAGTATATCCATTATCACGAAATTGGATAAAGCGATATGAAAACTAAAAACTAAAAGTTAAAAGCTAAAAGCTAAGAACTAAAAACTAAAAGTTGAAAAGAATGAAAAGGATATATATAATATTGATATTGCTCTTATCCGGTGTGGCAACTTATGCCACTGATGTAAAGGCGCTGGCGGAGGAGGCAACTAAAATGTATCAAGAAGGCGACTATCAGAAAGCGATTGATTTGTATAACGAGATGTTGTCTGATGATATGGAGTCTGCGACCGTGTATTATAATTTGGGAAATTGTTATTACAAACAAGGGGAGATTGCGAAAGCCATATTGAATTACGAGCGTGCTTTGTTGTTGCACCCAGGTGATAATGATATAAAATATAATCTGACGATGGCGCAAAAGGCCACGGTTGATAACATCAAGGTGTTACCGGAACTTTTCCTGGTACGTTGGTATAATGCTTTTGTGACTGCTTTTACGGCTGATCAATGGGCGTACGTGTCTGTTATTCTTTTTATAGGGTTTCTGATTATGGCAGCCTTGTTCTTCCATGCAACATCTATATCTTTAAAGAAAAGTTGGTTTACTTTAGGGATAATCATGTTGTTGGTGTCCGTGATGACCATTTTCTTTGCGTTGAAGCAATATCACCGGATGACCGATAGGGATAGCGGAATTGTAATGACTCCCAGCGTGGTGGTACGCGGGGCTCCGGATAATAGCGGGACCGAATTGTTCGTGATTCATGAAGGACTAAAAGTGCAGGTTATTGGAACTCTTGGAGATTGGTACAATGTTCGTTTAGCCGATGGAAACGAAGGATGGATCGCTAAAACGGATTTGGAAAAAATCTAGTAGAGGGAGTACTTCTAAGGGGAGGGAGTTTGACCAGTTCAGCACGTGTAAAAGTGGTGAATTAAGTGAAGCATGAAAGGTTGTCTAATAATATAAATGCAACGAAATATTATTTCGAATAATAGATCAACACAACACGTTGATTCTTAGTTTCGAAAAAATAAACCTTTTCATTCGCAATTTGCGAAAATTGCTTATATTTGTATTTCAGAAAAACGATCGTTTAACAAAATAAATAATAACTAAAAGTATATGATGAAGTCATACTGTTTCCCAAGCACCTATGAGTTTACAAATCAAGAACTTTCAAATGTTGCAAACAATCTTTTGGATGGAATAAAAATAAAGATTAACGAAAACGATTATATTGTTGGAAATTTAGCTTTGCGGGAAGGTTATTCCCCTCATAAAAATATCAATTCAGCTCCTACTGAGGAAGAATATCAATTGTTGTTGAAAGCCGGTTTGTTACTGGCGGCTTCTCAAGGTGACTTTGCCATGAATTTGACCGTGGGTTTCCCGTTCTCTACATATATGCTGTATCGAGATGAAGTTCGAAAAATAATAGGAACGGAGCAAACGATCACTTTTGATGGTGGAACATTTGGCCAAGCTGGATTGGAAACAAAGAAAATAAATATTGCAGAGGTAGATGTTATTCCGGAGATTGTGGGGTGTATTACGGCAGTTCGGGAGGGAAGTATACGTGCGCAAGGTAATTTTTTCATGATAAGTCTTGGATTTGGAACTTGCGAGGCGGTTGTAAGTACTCCTTCTGGGATTGTGAATCGTTCTGCAGTCAGTATGAACGGGGTTCGTTATGCGGTACAATTGTTCGAACATGAATTATCCAAGAAGTTTTATTTGGACTTGAAGACGGAACATCAACTGGATGTCTTGTTTCAAGAAGGTCGGGTTACAATAAATAGAGTTCGTCATGATGTTGCGGATCTGCGTAAGAAGGTATTGAGAATGTACTACAATGACGTTATCTCTCCTCGTTTGAAAAAAGCGTTTACAGATGATGATTTTAGTAAATGTAATCAGATGTTCGTGGCCGGAGGTGGTGCTTATTATCAAGATTTGATAGATTGCATCAAAGAAGAATTCGGAAACTTCTTGTCTATATCTGTTTACCCGGAACCGGAAAAATGTGCGTCTCATGGTTATTGTCTCCATTCAAAATCGAAATTGGGAAATGCTTACTTGCTAACTTAGAGTCTCTTGATCCTGATGCGTTTTTGAAAAGTTCTGCTGCGCAGTTGGCTGTCGGCTTGGATGTGGGGAATGCTAGCACTTGCGTAACATTTGTTGAATGTAATGATTAATCAAAGGTATGTTTTTTAGAAAGAGAAAGAAAGATCGAAATGAATCTGACGAAGAGGTGCAGGTTGATGCATTTATAAATTTGCCGACCAAAACGACTATTACCGGAGATTTACGTGCGGAAAGGGCAGTTCGGATAGATTGCGATTTTAAAGGGAATGTTATAACAACGGAACGGGTAGTGATTTCTAAAGAAGGGCAAGTCGAAGGAAACGTAAAGTGTTCTTCTGCTTTGATTTCCGGTAGGGTGAAAGGAAATATTGTGGCATTGGAATCTCTGACTTTGAAAGTTCCGGCTCATATAAAAGGAAATATTTTGACAAAAAATATTTATATCGAACCGGGAGTTGTTATTGATGGTGTTTATAAAATTATAGAAGAGAAATAGTACATCGTTTCGAGTGATAGAAAAATTATTGGGTTTTGTGGCTTGATAAATCATTTTACTTTATAAATTTGTGATCCGGTACAGTAATAATCGTACCGGATCACAATTTGTTATAGATTATCATGGAAAATTTTATTGTTTCGGCACGTAAATACAGACCAGCAAGTTTCGACACGGTGATCGGGCAATACTCGATTACATCCACTTTGAGGAATGCAATTCTTAATAAACAACTGGCTCAGGCTTATTTGTTTTGTGGTCCTCGTGGGGTGGGTAAAACAACTTGTGCCCGTATATTTGCCAAGACGATTAATTGCATGAATCTACAACCGAATGCCGAGCCTTGCAACGAGTGTGAGTCATGCAAGGCGTTTAATAGCGGGCGTTCGTTGAACATTCACGAGTTGGATGCAGCCTCAAACAATAGTGTGGATGATATTCGAGGTTTGGTTGATCAGGTGCGCATCTTACCACAGGTGGGGAAATACAGCGTGTATATTATTGATGAGGTACACATGTTAAGTGCCTCGGCTTTTAACGCTTTCTTGAAAACATTGGAAGAACCGCCTGCCCATGCTATTTTTATTTTGGCAACGACCGAAAAGCATAAAATATTACCGACCATTTTATCACGTTGTCAGATTTACGATTTTAACCGGATAAAAGTACCCGATACGATCGAGCATCTAAAACGAATTGCAGTCAAGGAAGGAGTACAGGCAGAGGAAGAGGCGTTGAACGTGATCGCACAGAAGGCCGATGGGGCTATGCGTGATGCTTTGTCGATTTTCGACCAAGTTGTGAGTTTCTGCGGGAAAAACTTGACCTATGATAAGGTGATCGAGAATCTGAATGTGTTGGATTACGATTACTATTTTAAGTTGACAGATTTATTCCACGATGGTAAAGTGGCCGAGGCGTTTTTGCTTTTTAACGAGATTATGGAAAAAGGTTTTGATGCCGGTAATTTGGTTTCCGGATTAGGACGTCATTTCCGTGATCTATTGGTTGCTAAAGAAGAGATTACCGTGCAATTGTTGGAAGTGAGTGCTTCTATCAAAGAACGTTACCTGAAACAAGCGAAAACTGTAACTCCCGAATTTATATTTGATGCCTTGAAAGTGATCGAGCAATGCGAGATGCAGTATAAAATGCGTGTGGAGAAGCGTTTATGCGTGGAACTTACCTTGATCAAGTTGTGCCAAATTAATGAACTAAAAAAAAAAGTCTTAGTATAGAGGAGTTTACCGGGCTATTGAAGATAGCTGGTTTTAACGGGAAATTCCAACAATCGGGTGGTGGAACAACGACTCCTGTGGAAAAAGCATCTTCAGCTCCTGTCGGAAGAACGAATGTCAATAAAGCGGAACCGCCACGTTCATTTAAATTGAAGATGGCGATGGCTGAGACCCGGGATAGCATGCAGATTCAGCGGGAAGAAGGGAAAGTTGAGGATAACCGGGTAAAGGCACAGAGTGAATTTACGGTGGCAGATGTGATTTCCGCCTTAGAATCTTATGTTGCAACTTCTCAGGAAGACACGACTGTTAAGATTGCCTTGACTTCCCATACTCCAAAAGTACAGGGGTTTGTCATTACACTTGAGGTTGATAATGATTTTTTATTGTCCAAAATAGAGGAGATGCATCCTTCTTTGCTTTCGTTTCTTGCCCAAAAGTTGAATAATGGTTTTATTACCTTGCATGTTCAAGTTTACACGGAGTCAGAAAATGGCGAGGAAAAAAGACGACTTTTTACGGCTAAGGATAAATTTGACCATTTTGTCGAAATCAATCCTGCCGTGAGTGAATTGAAAGCCTTGTTCGGGTTGGAGATAGAATGAAGTAATTTATGATTTATGATTTACGATTTATGATTCTGGCTTGCAGGTCAATGTTTTTTGGTATCATAAATCGTAAATTCATGGATTTTTAATTATTAAATTGTTTCTCCTGCAGCCAGATGGAGTAATTTGTCTTTTTCTCCAACGATCCAAACCACGTCTCCGGTCTCGAAGGTGGTGTCTGGGGCGGGGTTCATAATGGAGGTCCCGTTGCGTTCGATGCCGATGACGAGGCAGGCGGCTTTATCACGGATACCGGATTCTCGGATGGTGCGTCCCACGAGTGGGGTGTTCGCCTCAATGGTGAACTGTTCCAGACTGACTTCAGGAGGACGTTGTTGTTCAAGTTCATGTTTCCGTTTTTCTACGCGATTTTCAACAAACTCTCGGAAGACATTAATTTCTTGGTCCGTGGCGGCCACGATGATGTGGTCGAAAGGATACAGGCGTTCTTCCCCACCGGGAATATTGATTCGTTCTTCTCCCCGGATGATAGTTACCACGCTGACTCCGCAGGTCTGACGAAAATTCAATTCTTTTAGCGTTTTGCCGACGCTGGGAGAGGATTGCGACACTTCGAAGTCTGCAAGGTGAAGATCCCGATCGAGCAAGTGTTTAACGAAGCGTTGCTTGATGGGAGCCTTGCGTTCCTGTTCATGTTGGCGGGCAGTGAAGTTACGCAGGAAACGGCGTTCTAGTTGTATAGAGTATTTTTTTAACCGTTTGGAATAAATGAAAAACAGAATGACCGTGGTGGCAATCACCAACAGGAGGCTGACTGCAACGTTCACGAGGCTGGATATGACGAACATCACGATCCCGATGCAGAGCGCTACCCGTAGCACGATGAGAGAAATAAGCGGTCCTCGGTTGTATTTGCTGTCACTCCATAGCTGCTGAAATTCTTCCGAATGGTTCTTTTTCATCATGATTGCCCGTAAGAAGGGTGAGATAAGTAGCAGGATGGCAATGGCACTAACGAGGCTACCCTGTAGTCCGGGAAGTTCCTTGCGGATTAACGGGGTCAGATATTGTAGGAAAAGAGCTATGGTGAAGACAGACAGAATGGTGTAGGTGATCACGATGCGACATAATACTTTCAGTAACTGAAGCCATGTGCTTTTATGGCGAATCGTGTTCGTTCCCGTGCTATACCTGTCAAGGAAATGAATCCAATGGGTCGGCAGGTGTTTAGTTACGAACTGGTAAGCTGGGTTTGCCAGGCGGATCATGTAGGGAGTGAAAAAGGTGGTGATAACGGAGACGGTGACCACGATGGGATATAGAAATTTATCCGTCACGTGCAGGGTCGTGCCGAGACTTGCGATGATAAAGGCAAATTCACCGATCTGTGCTAACGAGAATCCCGATTGAATGGCAATTCGCAGGCTTTGTCCGGACAGGAGAACACCGGATGCGGCAAACGTGATTTGTCCGGCCATGACGACTATGGTGATTAGTAATATCGGGAACCAGTATTCGACGAGCATGGCGGGATCGATCATCATCCCGACCGATACGAAAAAGATCGCTCCAAAGAGATCTTTTACGGGTTTAATGAGGTGTTCAATATTCTCAGCCTCGATGGTTTCCGCTAAGATAGATCCCATGACAAAAGCTCCCAAGGCAGAGGAGAAGCCCGCTTTTACGGCAAGTAGAACCATGCCTAGACAGAGTCCGAGTGATACGACTAATAAGGTTTCCCCGTTGAGCCATTGTTTCGTTTTTTTCAGAAAGGTTGGGATTAGGAATATTCCGGTAATAGACCAGAAAACGAGGAAAGCTATGAGTTTTAAAATGCTATCGACCATTTCCATGCCTTCAAAGTGTTTGCTGACGGCTAACGTAGAAAGTAATACCATGAGAACTACGGCGAAGAGGTCTTCCACAACAAGAATTCCGAAGACGACTCCCGCGAAACGCTGATTGCGGAGTCCCATGTCGTCAAATGCCTTGAAAATAATGGTAGTGGACGACATCGAAAGCATACCCCCGAGGAAAAGACTATCCATATGACTCCAGCCGAGTGATAATCCGGTGATGTAGCCCAACATCATCATGGCTCCCACGATGGTGAGGGCACTGATCATGGCTGTTCCCCCGATGTTCATGAGTTTCTTGAAACTAAAATCAAGCCCCAGGGCAAACAGAAGGAATATGACTCCGATGTCAGCCCAGATATGAATGTTCTCGGCATCCATGATCATTGGACCACCGAACGTGTAGGGACCCGCGATAATACCTGCCATGATGTATCCCAACACAACAGGTTGTTTTAGCCATTTAAAAAGGATGGTTATCAATCCGGCGGAAAATAAGATAATCGCCAAATCCGATATTAGGACAGGAATGTCAGACATGATGTTTATTTTTGAGGTTGCAAAGTTAATGATTTTTGATTTGGATGAATAAGCATCGATTATCTTTGTATGGATTGCATGAGAAAAAATCAATTCTATTACTCGGCTTTAACGTGTGGAAAAAAAGATTGTATGTTTTATATTTTTTAACATACATATCCGCGTAGGGATACTACATTTGTGTGCTAATCAATAAATATATGAAAATAGATCGATTTCTTCAATTGTTTGTGGTAAAGGAAAAGAAGTTTTATCCTTTGTATATTGAGCAGGCTGCCAATATCGAGGCTGCTGCCAAGTTTTTAGTGGAGTTATTACAAGAGCATGACCCTGAAAAACAGAAAGTACTGTACAAGAACGTCAAGGAGTATGAGCATAGTGGAGATATGATTACCGCTAAGTTGTACGAGGAGCTAAACAAGACGTTTGTTACCCCTTTCGATCGTGAGGATATCAACATGTTGAGTGGGCGTATGGACACGTTTCTAGATTTTATTCACGATGCCGCAAAACGAATGTTGATGTACCGTCCGAAATGTGTGAACCAGCTATTGATTGCGATGGGGCAATGTATCGTGGAAGATGCGCGTATCTTGAAGGATATTATGAATGGATTGGAGTATATCCAGAAAAAACCGCAAGAAATTAATGAAAAATGTATTCGTATTAAACAGATCGAGCATGATGTGGACGATTTGTATGAACAATTTATGAGTGATGTTTTCGCGAACGAGAAAGACGCTATCGAGCTCGTAAAACTGAAGAATATCGGTCAAGTGTTGGAAGATGCTACCGACCGGGCAAAAGACGTAGGTGATATTGTGAGAGGTATTATTATTAAATTTGCCTGATCGCCATGTTGACAATCGTTCTTTTAGCTATTGTGATCGCTCTTCTTTTCGATTTTTTGAACGGAATGAATGATGCGGCCAATTCGATCGCTACGATCGTGGCGACACGTGTATTTTCTCCTACAATGGCCGTTTGTTGGGCTGCCTTCTGGAATTTTGCTGCTATCTTTATTTTTGGCGTGAGCGTGGCTCATACGATGGGTGAAGGAATAGTGGATCCTTCTAAAATCAATGAATATCTTATTTTGGCCGCCTTGATCGGTTCGGTGATCTGGGTTTGGTTGTGTACTCATTTCGGGATGCCTATCAGTGTGTCGCACGCTTTGATCGGGGGATTGATCGGTCCGGTATGGTTTACATTCGGGGGTGACGCTCTGGTGGCTTCCGGGATTTTCAAGATAGCCATCTTTATCGTGCTGTCCCCTTTGATCGGTATGATACTGGGATTCTTTATGATGTGTCTCACGATGCTCGTATTTCGTAAAAAGCATCCGATGAAAGTGGAAGGGTTGTTTAAGGGATTGCAATTGTTTTCTTCCGCTATATTCAGTTTAGGACACGGTGCTAACGATGCACAGAAAACGATGGGGATTATTGCTATCTTATTATATAGTGTTGCGGGAAGTAATACTTTCGTGAATGATTACTTGTACGAGAATACGGGGGAATTCCACGTTCCTGTTTGGTTGATTATTACTTGCTACTCGGTTATTGCTTTAGGTACGATTATCGGGGGAAAGAAGGTGATCAAGACCTTAGGTGATGGGTTGGCTCGCTTGAAGCCCGTGCAGGGATTCTGTGCCGAGACGTCCGGAGCTTTGACATTGATGGGGACAGCCGTATTGGGGATTCCTGTGAGTACGACTCACACAATTACTGGTTCTATCATCGGGGTTGGAATCACGAAAGGGGTTGCTTCCGTTCGGTGGGCTACGGCCACGAATATTGTTGCGGCTTGGATTCTTACGATCCCGGCAACTATCGTGATGTCCGGCTTGGTTTATTGGGTGATGGGATTATTCCTAACGTTACCGGAATAAAGTTTATAGGGTTCGTAAGGTATAAAGTTCATTGGGTTTAAACCTTTATCTTCCCCTTGTCGTATACGTTATCAACAATTCATTAATAAAGAATTATGTACAAGTTGATATTGGTACGACATGGAGAAAGTGTCTGGAATAAGGAAAATAGGTTTACCGGGTGGACGGATGTCGATCTGAGTGAACGAGGTGAACAAGAAGCACGCCGGGCAGGAGAGCTGATCAAAAAGCATGCTCTTTTCTTTGATGTGGCTTATTCTTCGGTGTTAAAACGTGCGATTCGTACGCAGCACATCTTGGCAGAAGTTGTTGATCGGGTGTGGGTGCCTGAAGTTCATCATTGGCGTTTGAACGAGCGACATTACGGGGCGTTACAGGGATTAAATAAGGCAGAGACGGTAAAGAAATATGGAGAAGAACAGGTGCATGTATGGCGAAGGAGTTTTGACGTGACACCTCCATTGTTGGAACCGGATGATTCTCGTTGTGCTATTTTCGAGGATAAGTACAGGGAGGTAGACCCGGCCGTTCTTCCTTTGGGGGAATCGTTGGCATTGACGATTACGCGGGTTCTCCCGTTTTGGCAGGATTATATAGCACCTTCGTTGCTTTTGGGAAAAACGGTCTTGGTAACAGCCCACGGGAATAGCTTGCGGGCATTAATCAAGTATTTGGATGATATCAGTGACGAGGAGATTGTCAATCTGGAGATTCCAACGGGAATCCCCCAGTTGTACGAGTTGGATGAACAATTGCATCCACAATTTCATAAATATTTAGAATAGGTTTCTGCATGTATCTTGTAAATGAATACCCTCGGTTTAGAAGGTGTGTGTGAGGATCGACGTTTGTTACAACCGAAGGGTATTCAAGGATAGTTTGTTAATTTTTTGAAGAATGCCCCCGGTAAGAGGTGTATGTGGGGATCGGCGTTTGTTATACCGAGGGGCATTCAGGAAATGTTTTTAGTTTAATATGTGCAGACCAATATATTCTTTCCTATTAAATAAGATCCGCAGGTTCTGTAACATTTTACCAACCCATGCTTTGTTTTTTTGTTGTTACAAAGGTATCAAATGGAATGCTTGGATTGGTGACTGTAAAGGTGTATTTTTGAAGTAAATATTTTCTAATGAAAGAATTGTATTTTGGATTGATTTGTTTCCCGATATTTTTGTTACCTTTACTAAATATTTATTTCGTATTTCGCAACAGAAGTAAATAGGGCTCGTACGATAAATCAAATAGTTGCATTAATCAAACCTCAAATCATGACAACTTATAATTACAACAGCGAGTTGGTTAAAGCCATGAATGAAAAATTACCGAATGGTACTAATTTGGCGAATACGCTAATAGATATCTTATATTTAGGTAAAGAGGCTGTCTATCGTAGATTACGGGGAGAAGTACCTTTTACGTTAGCGGAGGCTGCCGCAATCTCTCGGAAAATGGGTGTGTCGTTGGATAAACTGGCTGAAACAAATGTGAGTTCGAATGCAATATTTGATCTGAACATTGTACGTCAAACCGATCCATTGGAAACCTATTATTCTATCGTGGATAATTACGTGAAGATTTTCCGGGATTTGAACCATGACCCATCTTCGAAACTTTGTTCTGCCTCGAACATCATTCCTCAGACTTTTTACTTAAAATATGAACTTTTGTCTAAATTTAGAATGTTCAAGTGGATGTATCAGTTTGAAAAGATTGATATAGAGAAGCATTTCGAGGATATGGAGATCGAGGATAAATTCTTGGAAAAACAGAGAGAATTTGTGCGGGAGTCTCAGAAGTTTCCGTACACAGAGTATATATGGGATAATAAATTGTTTATTTATCTGATCAATGACATCAGGTATTTTGCCAGCATACATCTGATCTCCCAAGAATATGTTCAGAAATTGAAAAGGGAGTTGCTCCAGTTGCTCCATGAGCTGGAAGAGATTGCCACGAGAGGAATATTCAAAACGGGACAGGAGGTCTTTATATATATATCTAATATAAACTTCGAAGCCACCTATAGTTATATGGCGTCTTCTGCCTATCATATCAGTTTGGTCCGGGTTTTTGCGATTAATTCTTTTGCGACGCGTGACGAGCAAGTTTTTAACAGTATGAAAGAATGGATTTATTCGTTGAAGAAATTTTCCACGTTAATATCCCAAAGCGGGGAGATGCAACGTATTAAATTCTTTAAAACACAACGGGAAATCGTTGAAGGTTTGTGTATTTAGGTTAGTGCTGTTTTTGAAAATGTATTTCCATTTTTGTTTCGATTAATGAAATTTCTATCAGAAGTAAAAACTATTTGTTGCATAAAATAAATTAAAATATAAATATAGTACGATATTAGAAAGTTGGTATATTGTTGATACCCTGAATGTAGCACAGAATTATGAAGAATATACTTCATATTTGTACCGTTTAGTGAGCGAGATATCGCTTGTATGGTATGAATTTTAAACGTGCAAATCAATGGGACAAAAATACAATTATAATTCGAGCCGCATCTGGTGATTATTCGCCGGGTGCGGCTTCGTGATATGTAACATAAACTCTATTTATTAATTTAAAAACCATTTACGATGAACAAACGAGAATTAATTGAAAAAGTGGCCGAAAAAAACGGAACTAGTAAGGTGGAAGCAGCTAAAGCTGTAAACGCTGTGATCAGGACAATGGCTGAAACATTGAAAAAAGGAGAAAAGATATCCTTGTTGAAACTGGGTTCTTTTACTATCAGAGAACGTAAGGAGCGCAACGGTTATAACCCGAATAGCAAGGAGAACATGGTAATTCCGGCTAAGAAAGTAGTTAAGTTTTCTATAGGTAAATACTTTTTTGATTAAGGAATGATACCCCTATGAAGAAAGCCGTGGTAAATGAATTCATCAGCACGATGCGCGAGGTTACCCCTAAAGGGGGTAATCTTGCTAATATTCTTATGGATATATTGTGCATGAGTAAGGAGGCAATTTATCGGAGATTGAGGGGAGAGGTGGCTTTTACGTTCAGTGAGGTTGCGATCATTGCCAATCAGTTGGGCATATCGTTAGATAGGATTATCGGTAACAGTATGTCCGGAGGGGCAATGTTTGATCTGAACGTGCTTGATCTTGCAGATCCCATGGATACCTATTACGAGATTCTGATGCGTTACCAGAGGCTTTTCCGTTATGTGAAGGCTGACCCGACGACGGAGTTCGTGACTGCATCGAACACGATTCCCTATACCTTTTACGCCCCTTACGAACATTTGTCAAAGTTCCGGATTGGCAGGTGGTTATACCAGAACGAACACTTGAGAACTCCCACCTCCTTGTCCGATGTCGTTCTTCCAGAAAAATTAGTAAAAGTTCAGAAAGAATTAATTGAAGATTTAAGGCTCGTCAAGAAGACTTGCTTTATCTTAGATGAAAATCTCTTCACTTCGTTCGTTAAAGAAATCAAGTATTTCTCTGAATTGGGACTGGTTTCAACGACAGACGTGCAGGACATGAAAAAGGAGTTATACCAGCTTTTACACGAGTTGGAAATATTGTCTGAAAAAGGATCGTTCCACAATGGAAACAGCTTGTCGGTTTATCTTTCTAACGTAAATTTTGAAGCGACGTATAGTTATGTGGAAAAAGTCGGATTCCAGATATGCTTTTTACGGGTTTATTCGATTAATTCGATGAATTCACGAGATAGTAAAATGTGTGATTACCAGAAAAAATGGATTCATTCATTGAAGAGACATTCCACGCTGATCTCACAGAGTGGCGAGATACAGAGGATGATGTTTTTTAATGAGCAAAAGAAAATAATAGATGCCTTGTAATATGAACGTATAAAAGTATTTTATTAACGGCAGCCTAAACTGCCGTTAATATTATCCGAAGAACACCTGTAACTGTTGACTTTGTTATTCCTTCAGCGCTGCAATTACTTGTGGCATCATCATCCAAATCGTGTTTTCTGTTTGGGCGGTGTAGAAGTTGCTTTCGATTTCGAATTTCTCGTCGGTAGCTTTTGCATGTTGGATGGCCGGTTTAGCAAGAGGATGAATAGCGACTTTCTTGCCGGTGGCAATACCAACAGAGTCAAACATCATGGCTGCGGCGCAGTGACCGATCATGATTTTACCCGTGTCTCCGAAAGTTTTGATCACGGCTAACATATCTTGATTGTAAGGTTTTCCGGCGTTTTCCCCGAATTTAGGTACTGCATCACCACAGCCGAACACAAGAGCGTCGAACTCATCCTCGTGTCCTTTCAAATGGGCAATCACGTCGTCAGCTACAAGAGCGATGCCGGAATTCGTTTTGATCTCTTTCGTGTCTGCCACTGCAAATACTTTATAGGAAATGCCATTTTCGAAAAATGCTTCCAAATACTGGAATAAACCGAATCCGTTTACCGGATTAACAGCCAATACGGCTACTTTTTTTGCCATGAGTATAATTTTTTAGTTAAACAATAGTTCTCTAAAGTAAGTTTATTACTTTTGTTTAGCAAATGTATGCTATTTGATGTGTATAAACAAGAACGAACTTATAGATAAGATAGTTACACGAAGATAACTATTATTGATATTAAACCATATATAACGAAGAAAAAAATGAAAAATTTTTACTCGAACGATAATTGCCCTATTCGTGATGTATTGAGTCGCTTGGGTGACAAGTGGTCAATGCTTGTTTTGGTAACGTTGAAGGCGAATGGAACCATGCGATTTTGCGATATTCATAAAACGATTGCCGACATATCACAGCGTATGCTGACGGTTACCTTGCGGACGCTGGAAACCGATGGGCTAATTTCGAGAAAAGTATATGCTGAAGTACCGCCGAGAGTGGAATATCAGCTCACGGACTTGGGCGAGAGCCTGATGCCGCGGGTACAGGTGCTGGTGGATTGGGCATTGGAACATATGGGTGAAATCATGAAACACCGGGAAGTGATGATGAAATAATCAATTATGGAGTGTCAACTTGGAGAAACGCATGTGGGGATGTTTTGGAATCATGTTCAGGTGCGTTCTGTTTTTTTGCAATTTAGTTGCACGAAATGAATTGTAATTTCACGAAAAATTAAAACGGTAGAATAATGAAAAAATATAGTGCAGAATTGATTTCCTTCGGGCTGCTAGTTTGCGGAATTGGTTTGTCTTTGGGAAATGTCGTCTGGTTCCAGACGGGAATCGTGCGATTGGTCTGGTATCTGGTAGCTTTTATTCCGGTAGGATTTCCTGTGTTGAAAGAGGTCGTGGAGCGCTTGCGGGAGAGAGAATACTTTAACGAGTTCATGTTGATGTCTTTGGCTGCCATCGGGGCTTTTTATATCGGGGAATATCCGGAAGGTGTGGCCGTGATGTTATTTTATTCCATTGGGGAGAAATTCCAAGATAGTGCGGTGAGTCGGGCTCGGTCGAATATTCGCTCGTTGCTAGATGTGCGTCCGGAACGGGCAACGGTTATACGGGATGGGCATGATGTAATCGAGAAACCCGAACGAATAAGTGTTGGAGAGATTATCGAAATTAAAGTTGGGGAACGGGTTCCGTTGGACGGGACGATGCTGGGAGACGTGGCGGCTTTTAACACGGCGGCTTTGACTGGAGAGAGCGTACCGAGAAACATCCGAACGGGAGAGACCGTGCTGGCTGGGATGATCGTGACTGACCGGGTCGTGAGGGTAAAGGTGACCAAGTCCTATAATCAGAGTGCCTTGGCTCGTATTCTGGAAATGGTGCAGAATGCTTCCGAGCGTAAGGCTCCGGCGGAACTCTTTATCCGGAAATTTGCCCGGGTTTATACGCCTGTAGTCTCGGGATTGGCGGTGTTGATCGTGTTGATTCCGTGGATCGTGTCGTGGGTGCAGCCGGACTTCTCTTTCATGTTGAATGATTGGCTGTATCGGGCTCTCGTGTTTCTGGTAATATCTTGCCCGTGTGCGTTGGTGGTTAGTATTCCACTGGGGTATTTCGGGGGAATCGGAGCGGCATCCCGTCAGGGCATCCTTTTTAAAGGAGGAAATTATCTGGATGCGATCACGAAGATTAACACGGTCATTTTTGACAAAACCGGGACGTTGACGAAAGGTGTATTCGAGGTGCAACAGGTTTGGGTGCGGGATGGGTTTACCGAAGAAGAGGTGATTCGGATAATTGCTTCTGTCGAAAGTCGGAGTAATCACCCGATAGCCAAGGCAATCGGGCAGTACGCCAACTCCCGCCAAGTTGCCATCCGGCGGGACATGGAGGTCTTCGAGTTGGCAGGTTACGGCTTGAAAGCGTTTATTGATGGGAAAGAAGTACTGGTGGGAAATGCCCGTTTGCTGGATAAGTACGGGATCTCGTTTCCGTCCGAACTGACCAAGGTCTCCGAAACGCTTGTTGCGTGTGCGGTAAATGGGGTGTATGTTGGTCACTTGTTGTTGGCAGATACCGTGAAAGAAGATGCTAAAGAAGCCGTTGCGGCATTAAAAAGATTAAATATTGATAATATTCAAATATTATCGGGAGATAAACAAACAATTGTTTCTAAATTAGCAGGGTATTTAGGCGTGGATGAGGCTTATGGAGATTTGTTGCCCGAAGGCAAGGTGGCCCATGTGGAGACATTGAAGAGCGATTCGGAGAGACGTGTTGCTTTCGTGGGCGATGGAATTAATGATGCCCCGGTGCTTGCCTTGAGTGATGTGGGTGTAGCCATGGGTGGTTTGGGAAGTGATGCAGCCATTGAGATTGCGGATGTGGTTCTCCAAACGGATCAGCCTAGTAGGTTGGCTATGGCAATTCGGATCGGGAAAGAGACTCGTCGGATCATCTGGCAGAACATCACGCTGGCTTTCGGGGTGAAGTTGATCGTGCTAATATTGGGAGCCGGGGGACTTGCCACTATGTGGGAAGCCGTGTTTGCTGATGTCGGGGTGGCCTTGTTGGCCATACTGAATGCGATAAGAATACAGAGACGAGTAAGATAAGAAGTTTATGGACGAGAAGGTATATTTGGAAAAACTGGAAAAGCGGGAGATCAAACCAACGGCCATGCGCCTATTGATTCTGAAAGCGATGACCCGCTTTACCCGGGCGTTTAGCCTGCTGGACCTGGAGACTGAATTGGATACCGTGGATAAATCAACGATATTCCGGACGATAAACCTATTTTTGGACCACCATTTGATTCACGAAATTGATGATGGTTCCGGTTCGTTGAAATATTCGGTATGTAGTAATGAATGCACCTGTTCTATCGATGATCTCCATGCTCATTTCTATTGTCGGAATTGCCACAAAACCTTTTGTTTAAGAAAAATTCACGTACCCACGGTGGCCTTGCCCGGTGATTTTACGTTAGAAAGTATAAACTACGTGTTGAAAGGCCTATGTGCCGAATGTTCTTCACGGGTGGAATCGTAATTAAAATAAATAAAGTATGAAAACAAGTAAATTTAAAACTACCGCTAAATGTGGCGGTTGCGTTGCAAGAATTAGCGAGATGTTGGATAAAGCGGTCTCCCGCGATCGGTGGAATATAGATCTTTCCACTCCCGACCGGGTACTGACTATTACTTCCGATTTGTCAGATGATCAGGTAATCGAACTGGTAAAAGAAGCCGGGTTCAAGGCTGAGAAATTGGGGTAGGATTCAGTATAAGTATTGATAGAAAGTACTTATACCACCTTCACGCTTTGTCCCAGAGCGGTGATGATTTCCCCTTTGGTAATTTTAGCCCGTTTGCGGAATTCGGGTTCTCCGTTGCGGGTCACCTCTCCATTCTCCACGAGAATCTTTGCCATAGCGCCACTTTCAGCGATGTGAGTGGCTTTTAGCAACTTAATTAATTCAATATATTCGGTGTCTATTTCAAACGTGATCATAGTATCTGCATTTTGGATACAAAGGTAACCAATTTTTGTTGCATACCGTAAAGTAGAAACAACTTAAGGTGTTGAATGTTATTTTTGCGCCTTAAAATTTAGAAAATAATGATGAGATTGTTTTAATGATTTGATCGTTAAGTAATAATGTAAAAAAGATTCTATGAAGAGATTAGTCATTGTAGTATTGGCTTCTATTTTAAGCATGACGGTTTTTGCCGAAGGATACCAAGTCAATTTGTTAAGCACGAAACAGACCGGGATGGGACACGTGGGAACCGGGATGAAATTGGGTGCGGAGAGTATGCATTTTAATCCGGCAGGATTGGCGTTTTTGCGTACTAATATGGATTATTCACTGGGTATATCTGCTATCATGGCCAAGGCTAAATATAGTTACGATGGCTATTCAGCCAAGACGGATAACCCGGTAGGAACGCCGTTATATGCTTATGCTGGTTTTAAAATTTACGAAAATCTGGCTGCCGGTATTAGTTTGACCACTCCTTACGGAAACTCTTTGAAGTGGCCGAAGAACTGGGCCGGGGCAGGATTGATTCAAGATATTAGCTTGAAATCATACGTGATTCAACCTACACTTTCTTACAAGATCACGGATCGTTTGAGTATTGGAGTCGGGTTGCAGTTGGCCTGGGGAAACGTGAATCTTTCCAGAGCTTTGATGAGCGCCGGTGATTTGCAAAGAATAGGAGCGGAGTTTGAGAGTTTCTTGCCCTTGTTGGCAAGTGTGCCCTCGAATGTAATTTCGGATGCGGATAAACAGGCAATGCAAGAGATGGTTGCATCAATGAAAAATGCAGAGGTTCCGCCTGCTTACGCTCGTCTGGAAGGAAATGCGCACATGAGAGTCGGTTTTAACGTGGGAATCATGTATGACGTGTGCGATCAGGTGACTGTTGGTTTGTCTTATCGTTCCAAAATCAAAATGCGGGTAAAAGAAGGGGAGGCTTCCTTAAATTATGCCAACCGTCGTATTGAAGATTTGTTTACCAATATGGAAGATTTGCTTGCAAAATATGGTCCGATGTTGAATCAGCTACTGGGAGTGACGGTTCCGAATATCTCTATTCCCAAGTATGATGAGGGATCTTTTCGTGCAGAATTACCCTTGCCTTCCAACACGACATTGGGTGTAAGTTATCGTCCCACGGATCGTTGGGAACTGGCGTTAGATTTACAGTACGTGGGGTGGAATGCTTACGATTCTTTGAACGTGCATTTTAATGAGGCTGAATTGGGTATAGCACCGATTAAAGCAGAGAAAAATTATAAAAACTCAATGACTTACCGTATCGGGGCGAGCTATAAGACGACGGATCGTTTAGTGTTACGTGCCGGTGTATATTATGATCAAAGTCCGATTCGTAAGAAATTGTACAACCCGGAAACTCCAGGGATGAACAAATTAGGACTCTCTGCCGGATTGACTTTCGAACCTTACAAAGGTTTGCAATTTGATGTGGCATTCCTTTACATTCAAGGATTTAGCCAACATGGGAAGTACCCGTACAAGAACGTGGTCACGGGAGAGGATGAAATGTTCGAGGGAAAATATAAATCTACGGCGTTCTCTCCGTCTATCGGTATTTCTTATCGGTTCTAATCAAGTGTTATGTGTATATGAATGAGAGGCGGCGTTTATCGCTGCCTTTTGTTATTATTGAATGGTCACTTACTGCTTTGACCACATCCCCATGAATAGGGGTCAGCATAGGTAAATTTAATCATATATAGGGATTTACAGGTATTATCCGGGGAGCTATCTTTGTCATGTATAAAATAAATAATACATCGAGATGAAGAAAGTTGGAATATTTTATGGCTCCACGACAGGAGCAACCGAAGGAGTGGCAGAAACGATTGCCTCTCGTTTGGGAGTCGCAAATGAAGATATACATAACGTGGGAACTACAAAAGTGGATGAGGTCGACAAGTACGATGTTTTGTTATTGGGTAGTTCTACATGGGGAATCGGGGAATTGCAGGACGATTGGAACGATTTCTTGGATAAACTAAAAGCGAAAAAATTGTCTGGTAAGACCGTGGCAATCTTCGGGTGCGGGGATTCAGCCTCTTTTGGTGGATCATTCTGCAGTGCTATCGGAATAATTTATAACGAGTTGCAAGGAAGTGGATGTCAATTTGCCGGTTCGGTGGATACCGACGGGTATAGTTACGACTCTTCCGAGGCTTGTGTGGATGGTCAGTTCGTGGGGCTTCCTTTGGATGAATCCAATGAATCTGATCAGACTGATAAGAGAATAGATACTTGGATTAGTGGTTTGAAGCAAGTGATCTGTTGAGTCTAGTTGTTGTTTTTGATTTTATGCCAGGATGGAAATCCTGGCATATTTATTTATTAGGATGGAAGCGTGTCAGATGCTTCCGGTTGAATCTCGATAATCCTTCCTTTCTCCCGAATGTATTTGTATAGGGCTTTGTAGAACGGGTGACAGGTGAGTGTGGTGGCATCTCCCAGGATAATGAGTTTCATGCGGGCTCGGGTAATGGCCACGTTCATGCGGCGTAGATCGTTTAAGAAACCGATATTTCCTTCGTCATTAGCTCTTACCAGACTGATTAGGATGACATCCCGTTCCTGTCCTTGAAATCCGTCCACGGTGTGGATCGTGATGAGTTTCCGCAAGGGAATAAAAAAGCGATTCCGTTTGATGATTTGCCGGATATATTGTACTTGTACCCGGTAAGGAGAGATTAACCCGAAATCGATTCTTTCATCCAGCACCCGTTCGACACCGATTTTCTCGATATATTCCTGTAATTGTTTTACCAGCAATTCGGCTTCCGGTTTATTGATTCGTCCGTATGTTTCATTAACACAATCTTCCGAGAACTTGCAGAGAGCCGTGTCGAACCATTCTATGGGTGTGTCGTATTCGAGAATATTTCGATGGCGAACTTCTGGAGAGGCCTGCAATCGCCCCTTGTAGAACCATTTCGAGGGAAAATACATGATGTCCTCGTGCATACGGTACTGCGTTTCGAGCATGGAAACCGTTTCGGGTTTACGCAGGATGATCTTTTGGAGCAGCGTGCGATCCAGACCGCCTTTTGCCGCCTCGTAACATTTGATGGTGGGAGGCAACTGAAAGTGGTCCCCGGCAAGTATTACCCGGTAAGCCTTGGATATGGCAATCCAGCAAGCCGCCTCTAGGGCTTGTGCGGCCTCGTCGATAAACAGGGTGGAAAACATTTTCCCGTTTAATTGTTTATTGGCGGAACCGACTAGCGTGCAAGCTATCACCCGGGCCTCCCCGAAGAGTTGGGCATCAATCTTAATTTCCAATTTGATGGCTTGATCTCGTAACTCGTGCAGCATCCGGCGGGAAGACTCTCGTTTGGCTCCTTTCAAGCGTTTCAAACGTCCGGAGAGTTCCCGAATAGATGCTCTTGCGGCTCGTAACGCTGGGTAAGCCGGATGAGATTCAAATTTGCGTTCGTACGTGAATGACAGCATTTTATCATTTACCCGCGTGGGATTCCCGATTCGCAATACATTGACTCCCCGATCCAGTAACTTTTCGGCTATCCAGTCTACGGCTGTATTGCTTTGGGCGCAAACCAGCACTTGATTCTCTCGTCGCAGCGTTTCGTAGACGGACTCTACGAGCGTGGTTGTTTTTCCGGTTCCGGGAGGACCGTGAACAACGGCGACCTCTTTGGTTGCCAGAACCCGATTTACTGCTTGCTCCTGTGAACGATTCAGCCACGTTAGATGAATCGGTTGAAGTTGCCGTTGTTCTGCCATCTCGTTCCCCAGTATAACTTCCCGCAAATGGGCAAGGCGATTGTTCTTGGCTTCCATGACTTCCTTTAGGGCGGAAAACATGGTTTTATAGGATGTTCCGTCAAAATAGAGTTGCACGCCCAGATCCTTGGTCCCTTGAATATCCAAAAGACTGTTGGAGTTGGGCAACACGACGAGCATCGTGTTTTCGTGAACGTAACTGATGGTTGCCGAGAAATTGAAATAACGCAGGTTTCCCGTTGCGTCAAAACGGAAAAAGCAAACCGGCCGGCCGTATTCGAAATTGTGATCCGTGTCGTCATTCTCATCCCGTTTGACTTCTATGACGAGCTGGTTTAGCGAGTTGTAGTAACTTCTATGGGCTGACACGGGATACCAGCAAACGCCCTGCTGAATCCTTTTGGGGATTCCGGCACGTTGCGTTTGTTGGTAGAATGTCTCTTTTTCAAATTCGAACTCCTCTTGCAACAGTTTGTATTGTCGCAGGAGATCGATGAGGGGGGAGGTTATTGGTTCATTAGCCATGTTAAACGGGTTACCAGGTTAATATTTCGTTCCCGGTTTCCGTGATTAGTATGGTGTTTTCCCATTGAGCGGAAGGTTGTTCGTCTTCAGTAATAACCGTCCAGTCATTATCCTCGTCTATGAATACATATCGTTCTCCCATGTTGATCATCGGTTCGATCGTGAAGATCATGCCCGGAACGAGAAGCATTCCCGTACCCCGTCTTCCCACGTGTTCCACTTCCGGGATCTCGTGGAATTTCAGCCCGACTCCGTGTCCGCAGAACTCTCGGACTACCGAGTACCCGTTCTCCTCGGCATATTCTTGGATAACAGCACCCACGTCTCCTAGAAAACGCCAGGGTTGTGCGGCTTCAATGCCTTTTTCCAGACATTCTTTCGTGACACGCACCAATTTTTGACGATCTTCTGCAACTTCCCCGATCATGAACATGCGGGAAGCGTCCGAAAAATAGCCGTTATATATAGTTGAAACGTCGACATTGATAATATCACCACTTCTTAAAATGATATTTTTATCAGGAATTCCATGACACACTTCCTCGTTAATCGACGTGCATACGCTTTTGGGAAATCCTTCGTAATTCAATGGTGCGGGAATAGCCCCATGTGCCACGGTGAAATCGTATACCAGCGTGTTTATATCCTCGGTCGACATCCCTTCCCGGATGTTTGCCGCCACGTGATCTAACACGGCCGTGTTGATCTTTGCACTTTCGCGGATGCCTTCTATCTGTTCCGCGTTCTTGATAATCTTTCGAGGGGGGACAATGTGTCCTTGACGACGATAGAGTTTAATTTTTTCCTCGATGGAGGATGTCAATTTGTTTTCGTTTTTATTGAATAGCATATTGCTGTCTCCTTTTGTAATAAAGCACTAAGGTAATGTTTTTAGAAACAGGTTATCCTCTGCTCCTCATCTTTTTTCAAAAATGAAAAAGGCATCCGGGAGAACCCCGAACGCCTTACCTGTGTGTGTTGTGTGTATGTGAGTGTGAATCTTTGCTTATTCGTTAATCATCACTATCAAATACTTCGTCTGTTTCCAGAATGTACTCGGGTCGTTGATTTTCAAAGTTTGCATACCGTCGTCCCCGGTTTCCAGCGTGTATGATTCGCTTGGGTGAATGGAAAGTATTTTTGCTTTTTTGGAATTTAACGGGATGGATGTCAATTCACGCATATCGGCATCCACGAATTCTGCATTTTGAGCTTGGGAAGAAACGATCGGCGGGCAGAAGATTCCTTGTCTTGAAATCACGTTAGCCTCTTTTAATCCCTTTCTGGAACCTAACAAGTAGTGGATCGTGTTGAGCGATTTGTCTTGATTGGCAATCGTTTCTTTCTGGGCAATTGATTCTTCTTGTAAATTGCTCACGTTTTGGTTAAGTTCAGCTATTTGTTGAGTCTTGATACCTAGTTCTTTTTCTTTGGCAGCCAAAATCAAGTTGATTTCGTTAATCTTTTGATCTCTGAGCGCTAACTCTTCGTTTAACCCGGCGATTAACTTCTTGAATTCAGCAGATTGTCTTTTGTTCGTTTTTTCCAGTTTGGCAATTTTTTCTTTGTAACCGGCAATAGCGTTTGAAAGTGCTTGCACGTCATTTTTTAAAGCGGTAATCTGGCTTTTGCTCTTGCTGCTTTTCGTGTCACTCTGTGATTCGATAGCCAAAATATGTTCGGCCTCACGGATTGATTGCATGCCAGCAGAAATGTCGTTCAAATCTGCCAAAAGTTTATCCATTTCGTCGCTTTGTCCATTGCTAATAGTTTGCAGCGAATCTATTTTTGCCTGTAAAGCTTTATATTTTTGTGAATTATCCACGCAACTCCCTAGGAAGCTTATGGAAAACAAACTGATTGCTAAAAAAATAAACGTTTTCATAGTTTCTTTGTTTTGATGTTTTATTCTATGCCTGATTAAAAGCAATGCCCGTGCCATTCATGCAATAAAATGATAAAGTATTGAAATACAGATTATAAATGTATTTATTTGAATTCTATTATTGTGGAAAATTTTACCCAGTTGTGGAATTTCTCCCCAGATTACCTGTGGGAAAATTATTAAATTTTACTTGATGGTGGTACTGATTTTATCTTTAATCTGGATGACGTTCGCAATTTGGAGAATAAAAATCGTTTTGGGAGAAAAAAATTAGGGCTGAATTCTTTGCTTGGAATTCAGCCCTATTAGTTACCTTTGCTTTTGCATAAAAAAGTAGTAATTTTGATTGCGATAGAATGAATTAAAATTAATATCAGGTATTATTTTGAGTGAAGAGCTTTTGATAACAAGATTGCATGAAGATAATAGTCTGGCTTTTAAGGAAATCTTTAAGTTATATTATCATCCGTTATGTATGTATGCTTATCGTTATGTGCAGGACGATGCGATTACAGATGACTTCGTGCAGGATGCATTTTTGAACTTCTGGGAACGGCGTGGCGAGTTTCATGCATTGACGGCTATTCGCTCTTTTCTTTATCTAAGCGTGAGGAATGCCTGTTTGAATTGGTTGAAACATCTAGCTGTTAGGCAACGGAACGAAATGGATTTTGCTTCATTTCTTCAAGAGGAACCGGAGGATGATTTTATTTTGGAGGATATGGTTCATGCTAAGTTGTATGTGGCGATAGAAGAGTTGTCCGATCGGGCTAGGGAGATCGTGCTGATGACATTAAAAGGTACTTCCAATCCGGAGATTGCTTCAACGTTAGGGGTATCACTGAATACGGTGAAAACCGTCAAATTGAGAGCGTATCGTGTGTTGCGAGAAAAGTTGAAGGATTTTAATTGGTTATTAGCCATGTTGTTGATTCCATAATTGTTTTTGCGAAAAAAATATCATTTTCCTTGTCACCCTGTTGTGAGGGGTTGTTGTTTATGGAATAAAATGAATATACGTATGAATTTTAATCCAGACATAGAAAATTTGATATATGGTCATCTTCGAGGAAGACTCTCGTCCGAGGAGCAAGCCAAATTGGATAAATGGTTAAACGACAAGCCTGCTAATAAAGTCTTGTTTGATCGAATTTGTGACAAAGAGACGATCTTGCGTAAGGCAAAGTTTTTTGACAGGCATTCTCAGGAGAAGATGTGGGAGAGTTTGGAATCTAAAATCTATAAAAAGAAAAAAAGGTATTTTTTGCATCGGTGGATAGCAGCTTCTTTGATGGTTCCATTGTTCGTGGGCGCATGGCTTCTTGTGAATAATGGGGAAAGAGATGGGGAAAAAGAGGTCGGCTATGAAATTCTGTCCGGTACCGCATGTGCTAGATTAGAACTGGCTGATGGAACAGTTATCGCTTTACATCAAGATAGCGTGTACTCGGTGGAACTGGCTCGGGGAGAACGATTGGATAACGAAGGGGGAATGGTGTCATATGCACAAGATTCAACCGGGGAAGTAGTCAAAGAGTATAACGAGATTCGAACGCCTAGAGGAGGAGAGTATCAAATTCGATTGCCCGACGGGACAAAAGTTTGGTTGAATGCAGAGTCCGTGTTACGTTTCCCGAGGATGTTTTCCGGGAATGAGAGGCACGTGTATGCACAGGGAGAACTTTATTTTGAGGTAGCTCGAGATTCAACCAGACCCTTTCGTGTAGAGTTGGAAAGCTACACGGTAGAAGTGACGGGTACGGAATTTAATGTTCGTACATACGCTGACGGCCCTCAGTTGACGACCTTGGTATCCGGAGGTGTGACAATTTATCGGGAGAATGAAATCGTCTGTTTAAAGCCGGGTGAAGAAGCGGTGTTGCAACAAGCGGGGGGAACGATTCACGTTCAAAAAGCGGAGGTGGAGTCCCGGTTAGCTTGGTTGCGAGGGTATTTTTTGTTTGATAATGCCAAATTAGAAGATATCATGAACGAATTGGGAAGATGGTATAACGTGGATATCTTTTTTGAGAATACTAAGGTTCGAGAGGAACGTTTTTCCTTGGAACTTCGGCGTCATGAAGATTTTTGGCAGGTACTTGATTTGATTGAACGTGCGGGAATGGTGGAAATTGTCGTTAAAAAGAATGTGATTTTTATAAAATGAAAATACCAGATGTCGCTACACATCTGGTATAGTAAAAAGTCCTAATGGACCATTGTAAAATTTATTATGTACAAATGTATGAAAAAAAAAGGACGAATGGGTATACAAAAGTATGCCCGATCTAAAATTTTGCGGATTATGAAATTGACTGTGGTATTTTTGTTCGTGACGTTTTTATCCGTTTCGGCTTCAAGTTTAGCCCAGAAAACAACGATTCGGGTAAATAATACGAGTTTAAAACAAGTGTTTAGGGAAATCAGGCAGAAAATGGGGTATACGTTTGTTTTTAATGAACAAATCGTGAATAAAGAGGGAAAGGTATCTTTGGATATTACTTCTGACGATATCCATGAGATATTGAATAAGTGTTTGGAAAATACCTCGTTGAATTACGAGATACAAGGTGATGTCATCGTAATCTTATTTCAGGAAAAGCAAATAACGAAAGAGGAAGAAAAAGGTGTTGTTAAAATTACGGGTAATGTAAAGGATAAAAATGGTAGTCCGTTGCCGGGAGTTACGGTATTGGTAAAAGGTACCACCGTGGGAGTCGCCACGGATGTAAATGGAAATTATTCTATTGTTTTACCTGAAATTAAAGAACCTGTTCTCGTTTTTTCGTTTATTGGAATGAAGACAGAGGAGATTGGGGCTAACAAAAAGGTGATCAACGTAGTTATGCATGAAAGTGCAGAACAATTGGAAGAAGTGGTGGTGAATACAGGTTATCAGACAATTAATGTTCGAAATTTAACAAGTTCTGTGAGTTCCGTAAAAGCGGAGGATATTTTGGTGGCCGGAATGACAAGTATTGATGCTGCTTTGGAGGGGCGTATTCCTGATTTGTTATTGATGAGCAATTTCGGGGAAGTTGGCTCTACACCTAGAATCCGTATCCGTGGAACTTCGACTTTGTTGGGTAATCGCGAGCCTTTGTGGGTATTGGATGGAATTATTCTTACCGATCCGGTTCGTGTAGATCCGACGGATTTGAATAATCCTGATTATATTAACATTATCGGTAATGCAATTTCAGGTATTAATCCCCAAGACATTGAACGGATTGACGTGTTAAAAGATGCTTCTGCCACGGCTTTGTACGGGACTCGTGCCGCTAACGGGGTTATTGTTGTTACCACCAAAAAAGGTAGAAGCGGTAAAGCTCGGTTGTCATACAATCATACATCAAAATTGACGCGTCGTCCTCGCTATTCTGATCGAGATATTAATTTAATGAATTCTCAAGAAAGAGTACGTTTTGGAAAAGAATTGACAGATATGCACTATATTTTCCCGGAAGGAATGGTGATGGTGGGCTATGAAGGTGCATTCTATCGTTTACAAACAGGATCATCCAATTATGAACAATTTATGAACGAAGTAAATTTCTACGAGAAAGTAAATACGGATTGGTTTGATGTTTTGACGAGAGATGCTTATTCTCATGGACACAATATCAGTATTTCCGGGGGAAGTGATGATATGCGTTATTATACTTCTATTGGTTATGATCGAGAAAACGGAGTCTCCAAAACAACTTATACGGAGCGTTATACCGCGTTGATAAACTTGAATACGGAGTTATTCGGTAAATTGAGATTAGGTTTTCAGTTAAATGGAAATATCCAGAAGAAAAATCATTTGATGGAATCGATAAACACGATGGACTATGCTTACAATACGACTCGTGCCCTTCCATGTTATAATGAAGACGGATCTCTGTTTTTTTACGAGAATCGTTATTACTCCCATGCTAATCATCCTGGAAAAAAGTATAGGTTCAATATTTTAAACGAAATTAATAATAGCTCTAACGAGTATGATGGAGAAGGATTAAGTGCACGATTGGATTTGAAATATAATATAATGGAAGGGTGGGATATTAACGTGCTTGGATCTTATAACCGTAGTAGTACATTGCAGGAAAAATGGTGGGGAGAAAAAACTCAATATGTAGCTATGCTGAGAGATGCGGAAGTGGACGAAAAACCGTTGACAGATGCCGAAGGTGGGTATTGCGAATTGCCTTATGGTGGTGTCTTGTTAACGACCAATTCTATTTCTTCCGGATACACTTTCCGTGTCCAAAGTGACTTCCGCCATTTGTTTGGATCAGATGTCCATCATTTGTTCACAGTATCCGTTGGTTTCGAGGCTAATAGCAGTAAATATAAAAGTTATTCAGACGAAAAGCGGGGATTTATGAAGGATCGAGGCTTGCAGTTTACAGATGCCACGGGAATCACGTTGAGTGATTATGTCCGGTATGAATCTTGGATAAAAAAGAATCATCTGACCATCAGTGATAATTTAACTAACATGTTGGCCGGTTACGCGACGGTCTCTTATAGTTACGAGAATCATTTCACGTTGAATGTAAACGGACGTTTCGATGCTTCCAATAAATTCGGTAGCAGGAGTAACGAAAAATTTCTTCCCGTTTGGTCTGTCTCCGGGATGTGGAATGGAAAAGAGAATTTACTGAAAAATGTTGAATTTGTCTCTAATTTACAACTTCGGGCTTCTTTTGGTATTCAAGGGAATATGTTGGATGATCAGAGTCCTAATTTGATTATTCGTAAAGGTACAATAGACGCTAATTACGGGCAGAATATTTCAAATGTAGAACGTTTCCCGAATCCCAATTTACGGTGGGAACAGACAAATTCGTTGAATTTGACATTGGATGTTGAGCTTTTTGCCTCTCGTTTGGCTATTTCCGGTTCTTATTTTTTGAAGAAGACAAAGGATTGCTTTACTGATGTGGAGATTTCTCCTTTAAATGGTTTTTATAGTTATGTAATGAATAACGGGAATCTGACCAATAAAGGGTATAATTTGGGTATATCCGGAACACCGATTCGCACGGATAATTTTACGTGGCAAGTGAATACCTATTGGTCGGGTAATTATAATGAAGTTAAAGCCCAAACAACGGAGGATTACAGTATTTCGGATTATTTGGACGGGAGAGCTTTGATGAACGGTAAACCGGTAGGAACGTTTTATAGTTATAAATTTTTAGGCTTGAACCCTTCAAATGGTGTACCTGTTTTTGATGATTGGGAAGAACGTCGTAATCAATTGGTGGGAAAATCTTTGGATGAAGTGGTAAAATTGGTGTTGGAAGATAGCGGTTCCCGTGAACCGAAATTTTTTGGAAGTTTTTCAACTTCTTTGACTTACAAAAACGTGAGTCTACAGGCTTCTTTCGTGTATAGTCTGGGATCAAAAATTCGTTTATTTAGTTTGTATAATCCTATTATCGAGGGTATTTCTTCTGATGCCAATGTTCGGAAGGAATTTACTAATCGTTGGCAAGTGTCTGGAGATGAGTTACGAACGAATGTTCCTGTGATTTTGAGTCCTGCTGATCCTGATTATGACAATTATAGAGAACACTACTGTAAAGAGCCGGGTTTGAATATCGCTAATTTTGCTTCCAACGTGTGGGATATGTATGATAAGTCGAATTTGCGAGTGGTAAGTGGTGATTATTTGAAATGCAACTCGATAACCATGAGGTATAGTTTCTCCCCTAATCTCTTGCAAAAAACTCCCTTTTCATCGGCTTATATCACGCTGAATGCAACGAATGTATTCACGATTTCGGCTAAAGAGTTAAAGGGACAAGATCCGACGCAGGCCGGATTTGCTAAGCCGAATTTGTCAATTCGTCCGGCTTATTCTTTGGGTTTGAATGTTTCATTTTAAGAGCGAAATGACATGAAAAAATATTTGTTATATATTGTATGTTTTATCTGTCTCACAAGTTGTGGAGATTTTTTAGATGAGTATTCTCAGGATTTGGTCGTGGTGAAAACTGTTGAAGATTTGGATGAAGTATTGTTAGGGGATGTTTATCTACCGAATAAGGCTCCAACGGCTTTTCTGTCATCTTCTTTCGTTTCGTGGCTTAATTTTTTGGATGATGATATAAATACCGTTATTTATCGTCGGGGTGGAGATAAGTGGATATCCACCAAATGGTTGTACGGTTATACGAATTGGTTGCAAGAGATCGGTGCCTCTGTTGACGGAAGTGTTACGATCGCTAGTGATGGTAGTCCTTGGGTAGAGACTTATTATCGTATAAACGTTATTAACGTTATTTTGAACGAATTGAAAAACATTGATTTGGATGGTGAAGCAGATGAATTGGCAGCTCTTCGGATTCAAGGTGAATGTCATTTCCAGCGAGGACTTTTCTATTTCTTTTTGGTGAATTTGTACGCGAAAGCTTATCAACCGGAGAGTGCCGACGAGACGTTGGGGATTCCATTGAAATTGTCAAGTTATGTCGAAAATGAGTTTCATAGAAATTCGCTCAAGGAAGTTTATGAACAAGTCGTGACGGATTTGACGTTGGCGGTAGATGAATTGACCCGTAGTCCGCAATCGAATCCTTCATTCCGGGCTTCGCGGGAATCGGCTTTATTACTTTTATCGCGCGTGTATTTGTATATGCAGGATTGGGAAAATGCTCGAAAGACGGCCAATGAGTTTTTACAGAGTAAAAATACGTTGGTTAATATTGCAAGTTTGGCTGCTGACCAGTGTTTTATGAATAAAAATAATGAGGAAATTATTTTTTCTCAAAGTAGTCAGACTTTGGTGAATGTTTTGACAGCAGAAGGTGGGGATTTTTGCGTGTCAAGAAATCTTTATAATTTGTATGATGATAAAGATTATCGCAAGAAACTGTATTTTTCAGAAAACGTTTCGACGGATAGTATCGCGTTAAATCGTAAATATTCAAAGAAAAAAGGAGAGGTAACGCCTTCAGATGGCTTTACGATGCGTGTGGCCGAAGCTTATTTGAATATGGCCGAGGCTTGCGCGATGTTGAATGATGCGGAAGCATGTGATTGGTTAAATCGATTGCGTCGAAATCGGATAAGTGAGTACGTGGATATGCAATACAGCGGGGAAGAATTGGTGGATGAGATTCGGAATGAACGAAGAAAAGAGTTGTGTTTGGAGGGCCATCGTTGGTTTGACTTGCGCCGTTATGCGGCATGTGTAAAATATCCTTTTAAAAAGGAGATCGTTCGGGTGTTTGCCGAATATAGTCAGGATAATAATTACAAGTTCAATACGGCAAAATTGTTCCGATTGGAAAAAGATGATCCTGCTTATTTATTCCGGATTCCGGCAAGCGTTCGGGAATATCATGAAGATATGCCGGATAACGAGCGTAGAGTACGTAAGGCGTTTGCCTCCGTGGATGCTGATGGAAATTTGATTGAAAACGAGTAAAACTAGAGTTATGAAGATGACAAAAATAGTTATTGCGTTACTTTTGGGATGGGGTATTTTTTTAGGATGTGAAGACGAGAATATCGTGAGTGAACCGTCCTATTATGAAAATTTCTGGGAAATAAAGGATAATCCCAATGATCCGGTACAACATCGTGCTTTTGAAATTTATCAAAAATACGGGGTCCCCGTATTCTTGAATGATACGATTGGTAAGATATTTGTAAAGGTAGACATTCACGGTGATTCCGTTTTTCGTTACGAGACAATAGATTTGAATTGGAATTTTAGTTCCGAGAGTTATAATACTCCTTACACGCACACGTATATCAAAGAGACGGATAAATGTCTTGTGGCATTGGAACTTGCGGCTAAATATTTGGAAACAATCCCTGCCGGTATTTATCCGTTTTCAATGTTACTGACAGAGAAAACCGTGAGACCGAGTATGTCAGGGGATGTTACTTCAATATCTTCCGGGATATTCTTCAGGACATTGCTTCTCTCTGATGTTTTGAAACAAAATACGGATGCGAAAGTGAAAAAGTATATTAACAAGATTATGATCGATGTGATTTTAAATAAAATGGACGATAATGCTGTTAATAATTTTTCTAAAGTGTCTGCTTCGAAGCATTATGATGTAAAATGGGAGAAGCTGGAACCGAATTTACCGGATAATTTTGACCCGGATATTTTAACGGATCCTGATGCTTTAGAGGAGGATAAGAAAGCGGTGAGAGATGTGTTGGGAAAATATGGTTTTGTATCTAATTACGAGCAACTTGATTTTGATGATGATTGGGAACTTGTTTATTTTGATTGTACCCCTCCTTATCCGGATATTGACTTACAAGGTTATATTAACGAGATCGTTTCCGTTACTCCGGAAGAATTTGAAAGGCGTTGGGGAAATTATCCTTTAGTGATGCAAAAGTATGAGCTCATTCGGGATTATGTTCCGGTGAAAAAATGATAGCGTGTTAATAGATAGTTGTTTATTATGAGAAAAATATTGTTGATAATATCTTTGTTTGCCTTGTGGTGTTGTCAAAACGAGGACAAAGTGATACGTCCGGATGTACAAGTTGGTAATTTTACGGATGAGAGAGATCAAATAACTTATCGTTGTGTTACGATAGGCAATCAGGTATGGATGGCAGAAAATTTGCGTTTCCGTCGTGATGAAGGTGCTTTTGATGGGTGTTGGACGTGGAATGAGAAGCTTCCGAAATTGACCACGAAACAATTTGTAAAGTTGGTAGAAGACTATTGGGTGAAGTTTTTGATTTCCGATGATCTTTATTTAAAAATTGATAAATGGAATCAAGAGGGATACTCCTACGAGGAAATCATTGATAAAGTCAGAGATCAATTGCCGAAAGAATTGTTGGATGAATTTTATCAAACGAATCCCAACGAGGAATTTTTAAAGGAGTTTGGTTATCTGTATTCATACGAAGCGGCCATGGCTGCCGTCCCGAAAGGATGGCGTTTGCCGACAGACGAGGATTGGCAAGAGTTGGAGAGAACGTTAGGCATGTCTGGAAAGGAGATTTCTTTGATGAATCAGTGGCGAGGAAATGGGCAGGGGGACTTGTTGAAAAGTGGGGAGAGTGGAATCGGTTTTGATGCCTTGATGTGTGGAGGAAAGCTATTCGGAACAGGAGAGAAAGTGAATGTATATTCCCGTCAGGGGGCGAATGCTTATTTCTGGTCTGCTTCGGCTATTGCAGAGACGGATAGTACTCAAATAGCGGTGGTTAGAAGCGTGGGAATGGGAGAATTTGGAATATTGAGATTCTATTCCAGAACAGATGGTACGGCTTATAGTGTGCGTTGTGTGAAAAATAAAGAAGATTAAAATGAAGGGATTTGTACTTATTCTATTGATGATATATCCATGGTTGGTAAATGCCCAGTCGTTACATTACGCGACGTCCTATGACAGTGCTTTCATACAGGCAAAAGAAGAGGGGAAAATGGTACTGGTTTATGCCTATTCTCCCTGTCGTTTATGTGACGATATGACGGAGAAAGTATTGTCTTTACCCGATATGGCAGATTTTTTGAACAACCATTTCATTTTGGTTGATATGGATATGGATGAACGGGCGGGTGTTCTCTTTAAAAGAGAGCACCGGTTGAAACAGTGTCCTTCCTTTTTGTTGTTTAACAATCAAGGGAAATTATTACACAAGATCGCGGGTATTTGTCCCGGAGAGGAACTGTTGGCTAAAATCTCCCGGGGATTGGATGAGCGGGCTAATTATGCCATGGTGAAACAACGTTACGAAGCCGGGGAACGTTCTATTGATTTGCTACCTGATTATCTTTTCGCTTTAGATGATGCGGGTGAAATAGTTAGTTTGTCCGATATCGCCCGGGATTTCTTCCCATCTTTTTCTTCTGAGGATTTGGTGAGCAAGAAAGGGTGGATTATGTTTCAGATGTGCGTGAATGATTATCGAGATGCTGTATTTCAGGCTTTTCTACAAAACAAAGCATATTTTGTGGACCACGTGGGAGAAAAGCAGGTCAATGCCAAAATCCGTCAAGTACTGATGACTGCATTCCAAGCGTGCTTACAGGATACTTCCGGCATGGAGAATCCAGCTCTGTTAATGGTTACAATAGATAGTGCGGGAATGCCGGAAAGGGAAATTCTCAGACAACTTTGGACGTTGCATGAAAAGAAAGATTATGCAGCTATAATGGATTTCTACGATCAGAAAATTTTTATGGTAGAACCTATATTTAGAAGTGAGTTGGGAGACTTTTTATCCACCTTGATGAAAGGGGCGGATCGTGCACAACGTGAACGAATTTCGGCTTATACAATAAAATGTTTGAAAGATTTAAGAGCAAGAAGGTCACATATAAAATAATTGAAATGAGAACAGGTTTATTTATTTTATTCGTGTTTGTTTTAAGTTGTGCTATCTCGGTGGAAGCACAAGCAAGAAAAAAGGGAAAAGCGATTGAAAAAGAAGAGCGTCCTTTGCAAGCGGGCGATCGTTGTCCTAATTTCTCTTTTGAGGATATTCATGGTAAAAAAGTCTCTTTAAAAGCTTTGAAAGGGAAATATATTTTTATAGATATCTGGGCAACATGGTGTCCTCCGTGTCGTGATGAATTACCTTTCTTGAAAGTTTTGGAAGAGAAATTTAAAGATAAGAATATTTGGTTCGTGAGCATTTCTTGTGACAACGATAAGAAAAAATGGATAGAAATGGTGAAAGGAGATAAATTGGGTGGAATCCAGTTGCACATGGGGGATGATTGGTCTTTTATGGAGGCGTTCGGTAATCGAAAAATTCCTCGTTTTATATTGGTTGATCGGAAGGGAAAAATCATTTCTCCTAAAACGACCCGTCCTTCAGAACCTGAAACAGAAACAATGTTGAAAGCCTTAAAAGGATTATAATTAGATGTATAGAATGAAGAATATCGTTGAAATATTGTTGTGCCTGCTTGTTTCTGCTTTTTTTAACAAGAGTATGGCTCAAGACTACGCGGTGGTTGCCAGGCAAAAATTGAAAACGGATACGGGTTGGGCAAAAGTGATCTCTTTTCTACAAGAAAAGCATCATGCTCCCGTGTTTTATTACAATAACTCTCCATCCGAGATTTTAGATAGTTTAAAATTTTATACTCCTCGTTATGTTGCTTTTGTTGAAGAGCCCAAGCAGGTTGACCGTGAATTGGTCATGCTTTTACATCGGATGAGTCGTCAGGTGGATGATGATGTTTATTCGGATTATATTTGGGGAATTATTACAGGATATGACGCGAAGGCTGCTTTGAAGTTAGCTAATAATGGCGTACGGCCTTTGACGATAAAAAGTGCCGTATCGACTATTGCCGAGTTGCATGAAGCCAAGTGGTTCGATCGTTTTGCATGGATAGATGATCATCAGGATGGACTTTGTGGGGAAAAGCGAAGCATCAAAGATTCCGTTATTACTTACACGATTTCTCCTGATGAAAGCCTGCAAAAATTCTATGATTTTTACAAGGAATATGATCCGGATTTTGTAGTTACTTCCGGGCATGCCACGGAACGGAATTTAGAGATGCCGTTTTCACACGGGAATATTAAGTCAAAGAACGGTTTCTTATACGCGGCTTTTCCTGAAGGTAAGGAATATTTGGTTGAAAGTGGAAAGCGACGAGTATTTCTGGGGGCGGGAAACTGTTTGCTTGGAAATGTCAGGAAAAATCCTAATTCGATGGCAATTGCTTGTTTGGGAAGTGGAAATGCGGCTGCAATGGTCGGGTATGTAGTAACTTCTTGGTATGGTCGAGCCGGATGGGGAACATTGAAATATTGGTTGTTCAATCCGGGACGGTACACTTTAGCTGAAGCCGTATTCTTGAATGAGCAAGATATGTTATTCCAAATGAATCGTTGGAATTCTAATTTTAACCAGTTAAATTTTCCTTACTCTCAATCTGATGCCCAATTTCAGGGAGAGATGAAAAAAGCTGTTGCCGCGATTCAAAATCAATTAGGTATAGAAAATCCGACTAAAGATCAGGTCGGTTTCCTGTATGATAGAGATGTGTTGGCTTACTATGGTGATCCTAAAGCTGATATTCGTTTGCAAGAAATGCCCGAGGAGGAGTATAAGGTAGACTTTAAAGTTAAAGGGGAGAAATGTATTATTAAAATTAAAACACGGAAGAATTTCAATATGAATCACCTGAAAGGAGAGCAATTTAAGCAAGAACATGTTGGAAATTTGCCTTTTAGTTATTTCTTCCCGGAACGCTTAAAAAGTCCTCGTTTGGTGTCAAAATGCTCAGGCGACATTTTGATTAACGAGGATTTTATGTTGATCTACGAACCCAATTTCAAGCCGGGAGAAACATATAAGATTGTTTTGGAAATGGGGTTATGATGGGATTTTCCCCTGGTTAACGTGTAATCAAACCGTCTCCTAGAAGTAAATCTAAGGAAAACCATGTGTAATCCTACCGTAAAGTAATCGAGAAGCTACCTCTTATTCGTTGCACATTCGTTGCTTATCCGTTGCTCATACACTCCGCACTGGTTAAGCACTGGTTAAGCTTCGAATGATCTTCGAAAAAGGGGTAGCTTCTCACCTTGTTCTCGGTAGGATTATCATTACTTCTCTTATAAAGAACAGATAATAATTGAACCCAAACGGGATGCTTTGGGGGGTAATCTCTTATAACTTATCAAGTAAAATAAACAGACATAGGGAAGAATTTTAGGTACTTATATACCACTTTACAATGAAAAACGAAGTAAACTTTTCCTAGGAAATACACGTTTGTCTTCCGTGGCATATTCGATGTTCTTAGGGATTAAAGACGAATCAAAGACGCATCAAAGACGTTACAAAGACGTTCGTGAACGTCCCTGACACGTTTCCGTGGCGAAATGAATGGGTGCTTGTCTTAGAAATGAATCCCTTATCCATTGGATTACGAATGGTAAATATTCCTTCTTGCATGCAGGAGTTAACAGCTCACGACAAAATCGTATATAACTACCTAATAAAATAACCGCGTTATCGTATAATTTTGTAAATTTGCCTAAAACAGATGATTAAATGACAAATTGTGTTTGTAGGGCAGCAGGAATCGCAAGCGTATTTTGGGGGAGTTAGAGCAGTATATACGGGGAGTAAAATATTTTATAGTGGAATGCGAAATATTATACGACGATGGGGGAAAATGGATTTACTCCAGGTTTGGATGATCAAATAATATGGAAATAGAATATATGTGATTATGAGATTTTTGGATTACTTTTTGTTGCTTGTATATCGTTTCGCCTATTCTATACGAAAAGATGAGAGCGTTAAATTTAGTGCGCGATTTTTTTTAAGTGCCTACATGTGGCTTCTTTTTCTTGTATTGTATTGGGGAATAGGGATTGTGGGTAACCATTATCACATGGATCGAGAGATTATCGCTTTTATGAATGAATATGGACAGCCTATATCTTTTATAGTTTCAATTTTAATCGCAATTTTAATGAATGTAGTTTATATAAAATATCGTCATTTTTCAGATATAGAACTTTCTTATGATTCATTAAGTAAAAGTAAACGTACGTGGGTAAAGATTTTCAAATTTCCCAACAGGTGAGTTGCTTATAATTGGGAATATCAAGAGAATTTAATAAATAGAGGACCTTTAAATAAAAATATGCATTAAGATGGAAAATGAAAAGAATGAAATTTTTGGCTGTTTTGTATCTCAACCGACAGATTCAAGATGGAGTCAGGAAAAACTGGATTTTATAATGAAACAGGGAGAAGAATTTCGTGGATATATATGGGGGAGGCGGGGAATTTCGGAATTATTGAAAAAATTGGATAGATCTAATTATGGTAAAGATTTGGAACTTGTCTTATTCCAATTTTACGTGAAGCCGATTCCAGAGTTATTGACTTGCTTGAAAGAAATTGAGGCTTACCGCAAGAAGGAGAGAGCTATCGGGATTCCAATAATAATTAATGACGAGAATTTTTTCTCGAAAACAGAGCGAGGACGATATGATTTTTTGGGAGAGATTATTTTGGCGAAGATGAACTTGTTGGCAGAAGTTGTGAAAAGAAGAAAGCTTGATACTAATATGTCGTTGCTAGTATCTGATTTGAAGAAGATTATTCAAGAGTTCGGTTCTGAACATTGAAATTTAGTAATTGAATTACTTGAATTTTCTACTAAAGAGATCGTTAAGATTGTCGCACAAAATATGGAACAATTGATTTGTAATTTCCTTCGTGGCAATTCTATAAAAATGTGACGTGAGTTTTGAAGGTAACGACTTTATGGGAAATTGCTACAAAAACTATTCGAAATGATGGATGAGATAATTTTAACTAATGAAGAATATAAGATGTTTTCAGAAATATGTGCATCAGAATTATCAGAAATAAAAACGGGAAAAGAAAATTCTGGTAATGTAAAATTGTTTTTCGATAATGAAGAATTACTGGAAAAAGTTGTTGAAAAAATAGAAGATGCCGATATTGCCGAAGAGCCTTTATTAAAATCATATATGTCTCATCGTGCATTGCTGATAGAAAAGTTAGTGATAAAATTTCATGATTTATAGTTAAGTTTATGTAACTTGAATTATAATAAAAAATAATGTAGTATGATCAACAAGAAATTATTTTATGATTTAGAATGGCATGATGCTAAGATTAGCCGTATGGTTGTTAATAAAGAAGATAGGGATAATAATGGTATTTTTGATATTTATGTAATGTGGCCGAATTTGGAACATAGCATAGTGCGTTTTACTGATGTTCATCTTTTAAAATTAGCGATGTGGATGGGCGTTAGTGATCCGGCAACAATAAGTGGTGCTGATTTAGTCAACGTGGATGAAGATGAAGACGTGAAAAGTGTGTATAAATATTGGAAATCTATGGGTGGCTTTAAATTATCGGAACGAACTCTTAGCGGTGTGGAAATTGAAACATTTTCTACTCAAGAGACTATTAAGATCGTTGCACAAAATATGGAACTAATTGATCTGTAATTTTCTTTGTGGCAATTCTATAAGAATATGAAGAGAGCTTTGAAGGTGACGACTTTTGAACTCGCTTCATTATTCTTGTATGTATCAAAATTTTCGTGTAGTTTGTTCTGCAAATAAAAATTATTATGATAGAATATCAATGCCATATTATCGTTTGCAGAGGAAATAGGGGACAATAATATTTTTTTGAAAGAATCGAGATCACACAAAATTCGTTTGGAGTGATGATTTCCTTTAAATTAATTGAGAAAATAGGATTATCTTCTGTTAGAATGGCGTGTATATTTATTCCTCTATAATCTCTTGTGTTGTAATCATGTGCGGTAATATTACCTTGGGAAAGAATCAAAGTTTTAGTATTGAGTAGAGTTAGAGTAATCGTATTGTATTCCCTTGTTATGCAATAATTTATTTTGTCGTCAGTTACCTCATAAGATTCCTCAAAATTGATTGTTGAATATCCCATCAAACGACAGACAAATTTGTCAACATCAACATACGGGTTCCTTTCATAATATTCATTTTGATGCAATGTGTTGCTTTTCCAGCGAATAAGATGTGCGTTATATACACCGGTCCATATTTTTTCTTTTACGAATGTATAAGTAGAAAGGTCTCCTTTACTGTTTTTCCAGTAATTATTCTTTCTTGCGTAACCGTTAATACATACATCACCGTTGCACGCTTTGCCTTCTACGGCCCGATCTGTCATGCAATAGTAGCTTATTGTTTTAGATTTTTTCCCCCCTTGGGAGTAAGTTTTCCCGTTACACTCGGATTTTTCGAAAGCTCTATATATAAGTTCAAAATGTAAAAGTAAATAATACTCGAAACAGCGACTCGAAAAGGCTATATTGATTTTTTTCCCATCTATCTCGGTAATTCTAGCCATTTCGAAAGCTTCTTTTGCCTTCGGGTGACCATCTTTGTCAAAGAATACCCAAACTTCGTCGTACACCTTTAAATTGTCGATGCCTCCTTTTACCCAGTTTAAAGGTTGTTCTCCGGGGAAAAAATCCATATTCTCTATTTCTTGTTGTTTTTGTGTAGTATTTTTAAGTAAGCGTTTTCTTCTCTTTTCTTTTCCTCGATTTAAATCTAAAGTATTATCGCTTGGGGATATGGTCGGTTTAGGCTTAATCGTGGTGGCAAAATCAATTATTCCGGCTTCTTTAAAATCTTCAATCATAAGTTCTAGGAAATTTGGCTCAGTGTGAGTCCCCTCGCAAATAAGAAGCATTGAGTAACGTGCTTGTTTTGTATCAGTCAATCGCATTTGTAAATAGTTTTTGTAGGGGTTTAATGGAAGGTACTGCTCCAAATTTATTTGCCACATACCATTTTGCAAAAGGAGTATCCTCTCGAACTCCTGAAAAATCCGAAAGAGAAAATAAATCAGATGTGCCCTTTTCTGATTTCTCTGTAAACCAAATTTGGTCTCTTCGTAATTTATCTTCGTCAAGTAGATTTATATCGTGTGTTGTGAGGATTAATTGAGCATTCTTTTTATTTATTTCCTTATCTCTAAAAATGTCTAGGATAAAAGAAGAAATATAGGTATGAAAACCTGTATCCATTTCATCCACAAATAACGGGTTTCCACTTTCAAGTGATTGCAAGATTTTACCACCAAGAATGAATAATTGACGGGTTCCATAAGATTCATTATCGAAAGAAAAATCGATATCTTCAATTCTTTGATCACCATGATAACGTTCGTGTGTAAGTAAAACCTTTTGAAGGCTTGTTTCCTTTACATCAATCTTAAATGCTTTTATTCCGAGATCGGCAAATGCTAATAATTCCATTAATTTATTCCGTCTCTTTTCATCTTCTGCTAACCAGTCTCTAAATTCGTCCCATAGTTGATTAATCATTCGGCTATGGTAACCATTAGCGATATGAATATTAGCAAGATATTTTGCAGCGGGTGTGATTAAATCGAGAGGTATATCATACAGAAATTTGGAAAGGATCAATTTATTGCTAAATACTGCAAATTTTTGTACTTTACTTTTAGGTATTGAAGTGAAGTATTTAGGTTCATAAACTTTGAATTTGGAATTATTTTCTACTGGTACTCTTTCAAATAATATTGCGCTAACCCCCTTGGGAAAATAAGTTAATTTTTCCGATAAAAATTCTTCTCCATTATATGTGAGTTCATACAAATGTTTGATGTCATTTACAATAAAACTGATAGATATTTCTGTCGGTTCATTTTTGGAATTTTCATCTAAAGCAAATGGTTCATATAGATATATCCCTTCACCTCCTTGATCTGCTGTCATGTTTGAGATCATAGACCTTAAGGCATAAAGTAATCGGATTATATTAGTTTTCCCAGAAGCATTTGCTCCGTAAATGATAGCAATTTTCAATAGCCTTTCTTTATCATTTTCTGATACTGGTGCAACAAAAACATTGTTTGATTTTGTTTCTGTTGAAGTGGCTACCATTGTAAAATTGCATCTATCTTTAAATGATCGATAGTTTTTAATTTGAATATCTAAAATCATGTTTTTGCATTTTATCTACAAAAAAACGGATTTAATTTGATAATGCAAAGAATTACTTCTTAATTTTGTTTCTGCGGATTCAATTCACCCATGCAACTTTTTATTCTAAAATAGCTTTGTTATTCCATCCAATCTACTATTGGTTCTGGATATCTTACAAATTTGCCATTTTCTTTTACATACCAAATCACATCACCCGTACACCAACTTGTTCTTCTCATAACAGCTATTAGATTGTTGGCATAGCAAATATTGGTAATCAGCGGGAAAGATGTGAACCACCAATAGCCACCCCAATGACCATAATCGACCGGTATGTATTTTTCTAATTTTCCGACATTTCTCTTGTTGATTTTCGCAATTTTATCTCCTCTCTTCAGACCGCCGACAAATATAGACAAGGTTTTATTGATATCCGAAGTCAGATATAATCCTCCGTGCGGCAGAATCGGTGTTATGCTGTCAACGATGTATTGATTATCTTTCATATCGGGAATGAAAGACGGGAAACCGAATTCATGTTTTGCCATTACCGTGTCAACATCAATATAGTATCTTTCGACTTTGATGTATTGCGGAAACACAAAGTATTGCGGTGAACCATCTTTTCCTGTCATCCAAAGCCGCCCTTCAAGTAGCATCGGTGCATACTCGGTACACACTATTTCGTCAATCAAACTATCATTTTTTGTTGCCTTTAATGCAATACTATCTGAATAGGCTTTCCAATCTAAGAAAAATTCACTTAGGTTCTTCTTTGTCAGTTTCGGATACTCTAAAAGAAATGACTGACCACTACAAACGAGAGTAGTTAAACCAAGGAATAATGTAGTGATTATTCTATTTTTCATCTCTATGCTATTGTTCAAGACATATAATCCATGATTAACGATTTGTTCTCCTCTAAACTCTTGCGAGAATCAATATTCAGAGGACCAAGTGCGCGTACTCCTTTTTCACTTATATAAAAGGACGGATATTCGACTGTTATTCGGTATGGCTTACCCAGATAGTCTAGCGTTATCTTATACGCCTTGCTTGCACTGTTAAATTTAATACTCAGCATATCATATCCTTCCGGCAACTGCTTCTTTGCCTTGTTAATAACGCGACATTGCTTAAACCAATTCTCATATAAGAACATCCCATTTGAAATAATGAATACAATGAAAAGAAAGATTGATCCGACGGAAATTGTGTGCAGGGATAAATTCTCTCCATTGTTCAAATAAATGATAAAGCATATTGAGCATAATAACAAACTGATTGTCACCGTCCATAGGATAGAGAACAGCAAACTATCTGTCTGTGCATATTTGAATAGCGGGTAATAAACCATTTTTTCGCCATTCCAAAATTGTTTATCGGTCAGTTTCATGACAACTTAAAATTCATTCGTTAGCAAATATGCAGCCTCTCCAATTATCTCTAAATTCTTGATAATGTCAAAGCGTAATATTTTGTTACCCTTGTACTCTTCAAAATTGATACTTTGGGTAAATTCAAACAAGTTATCAATAGCCTCTAAAGCGGTTAATATCTTTAGGCTTCTCTCTCATAAATCAATATTTTATCTTGTTCTGCTGATTCTTTGGCGAAATCTTTCAACTGCCCTTCTTCCACCAAATCAATTTTCTTGTGCAGAAGAGATTGTAAAGCATTCACGATACCGATATACTTGAAAAGAGTAACATTAGCATTTTTGTCAAAGCGTACAAGTATATCAATATCACTCTCCCTTGATTCTTCTCCACGAGAATAAGAACCAAACACCCATGCTTTCTCAACTGGTTGTAGCGTAAAGAACTCTCTTAGTTTATTGATAATAGCTTGTTTCATATTTGCTCTTTTTGCAAAAATAGTGAATGTTGATGAGAAAACCACCATATTAGGAGTAATTAATGGTTACGCAGATTCAACTTGCCAATGCAACTTTCATTTCAAAAATTGTAAAATTATTTGCGGTATAGCTTGATAGGCTTTCTCGATTGTTTGGAGGTTTATATACTGTATGGAAAACTCACATAATGCAATACAAGCTAGAATGCTTCTTGGATACCTATAGGTTAATGATGACACTTCCTTCTCTAACTCCTGCCTGAGTTCAAATTCAACAGGAACGCCTAAAGCATCACCTATGGCTGTTCCTAGTAATATATCTTTATTTAACTATCGCATTCATAATGATTTAAATTGCGATTTCTGCTTACATCTCTGCTTACATGAGGAGTTGTTGGATAGTGTACCAAAAAGTGTGTATAGCCCTTCTTTTTTCATATTTGCAAATCTATTAATTTTTAATAAAATAATCTTGATTCTAAAAAATTATAAATTGGGTACTTGTAAATATCTGCATTTTGCGCCACCGTTCCCATGAGCAGGATGACGGCTCGCGGGTTTGGCATTGCGCCCCTCATGTTAATAACCCTCTTGTAATCCCTGTTCAGCCTTTCGATCCAGTTTGTAGTGTAAATCATCCCCCTGATTTCTCTTTCATACTTGAAGTACGTGAAGTAGAACCTGTACCTGTCGTGACAATATCTTTTCAAGACGGGATAACTTTTCTGCCACCTGGCAATAAACTCTTTAAATTTTAGAAAAGCCTTTTCCGGCGAGATCTCCCACTGGTCGGGAGCGCAAATTTGTTTAAGTTCTTCCAGCACTTGTTTCTTGTCCCTTGGCTTGACCTTTCCCGCGATATTCCTCTTCAAATGCACGGTACATAGCTGTAGATCCGCCCGCGGGAAAGTTTCCGCCAGTACATTTTCAATGCCGGGGAGCCGCCCGTCACACACCAGGAGGTTAACCTCCTGGACCCCTCTCGCTTTTAGATCCTCGAACACGTCTTTCCAGTTCGTGGCGCTTTCCACGGGGAAGTTCACGACGGTCAAAACTTCCCTTGTCCGGTCTTCTTTCACCCCTAAAACCGTGTAGTAGGCTTCGTTGCTCACGGACTCATCCCGCCGGGTGAGGACATAAGTGGCATCAATATAAAGAATGGGGTAACGCTTCTCAAGTTTACGCCCCAGCCAGGCGTTTACATCTTCACGTGCCGTGTTCAAGAGACGACTTACCTGACTTTTACTGTAATGCTTGCCGTAAAACTGTTCGTAAATTTTACCCACTTGTTCCGTGGTTAAACCACTACAATAAAGGCTACTCACTAGCTTTTGCGCTTCTTCTTCCTAGTCTTTCAACACGCCTAGTAACATCGGGTAAAAATTACTGTTACGACTACGCGGGACCCGAAGCTCGAAGACCTTACCTCCATGGCAGACTCTACGGCCTCGAAAACCGTTACTCACGTCTGATAACGTTTCGTTATGAAGACTTCGCTCGGTGAGCATTAAACTCTCTAACCCGCGTTTTACTAATCCATGAAAACCGGATTCGCCATTTGTTATTTCAGAAATTATTTCCGAGATTTGTTCATGTGTAAATTCCATAAATATTCATTTTTGAAAGTTGCATCACAAAAATAAAAAATTTGGGATTTACACACTTTTTGAAACACTATCGTTTGTCTTTTAATGCTTTTTGTTTATAACAGATGATGCTAACTGTTGCATTCATAGGCATTTAGTTTGCATTTCCGGTTTACATCTAGGTTTACATGAGGCGGGTGAAATCCACTAAAACTGCCAGAAATAAGAAAAGCACCTACAATCGTAAGTGCTTTAAAATGAGAGCGGAAAACGGGACTCAAACCCGCGACCCCCAGCTTGGAAGGCTAGTGCTCTATCGACTGAGCTATTTCCGCGGTTGTGGGGAGAGCAGGATTCGAACCTACGAAGACGATGTCAGCTGAGTTACAGTCAGCCCCAGTTGGCCACTTTGGTATCTCCCCTTTGTTCAAAGAACATTTGTTTCGGGTGCAAATATACAGCTTTTTGGTTTTGGCGCAATAGTTTTTGGGAATTTTTTGCGAGCCGATATTTAATTTCTTTAATAATATAAAGGGGTTCAGAGAGTTGTTTGACGGAATTCGTGGTGTAAATGGTATTCTTATATTTGATAATTGTAGGTATGGATGGAATAATAACTACATTTGTAATGAGTTATAAATATTATAAGGATGCAAGATTTAATAAACGGACGTTGCGGTTGGTGTGGAACAGACGAATTGTATGTGAAATATCATGATCAAGAGTGGGGAAAATTGATGACCGATGATAAGAAATTATTTGAATTTCTAGTGTTGGAGAGTGCTCAAGCCGGATTAAGTTGGATAACAATTCTTCGGAAACGGGAGGGATATCGCAAAGCCTTTTGTGATTTTGATGTCGAGCAGGTGGCGCGGATGACGGATGAAGATGTTGAACGGTTGATGCAGTTTGATGGTATCGTGAGAAATCGTCTGAAAATTAAATCGACAATCACGAATGCAAGGCTATTTCTTGATATACAAAGGGAATTCGGTAGTTTTTATGACTACACGCTGTCGTTTTTCCCCAACAGGGAGCCGCTTGTCAATACCGTTCGAACTTTAAACGAGGTGCCTGCATTTTCTCCCGAATCTGATGCCATGAGTAAGGATATGAAAAAAAGGGGATTTAAATTCTTTGGAACTACGATTTGTTATGCTCACTTGCAGGCCACGGGGTTTATTAACGATCATTTGGTGGATTGCGTTTGTCGAAAAGGGGTATGACAATATAACTTTAGAAAGAGGGGATAAAAGAAAACCGCCCGAAGGCGGTTTGAATTATTTCTTTTTATATCCCACGGGTTGCGTGTAGATAACGAGGTGTTTTTCCGGGAGTCCGATGATTTTGGCTAATTCTTCCTTATCCACGGAACCGATGACCACGGTTGCCATGTCTTTCGCGGCGCATACCAGATAAACGGATTGTGCCATGTAGCCGGCGTGGTGGTAAGAGTATTCTTTTTGGTGTTCAGGATTCGTGATTCGCCCTTTTTTGTTATGATCGGCCGTGTAGATAAAACACACGGGAGCGATACCCATGAAAGGTTGTGGACCACACTCTTTGCGGAAATCTCCTTTCTTCACGAGTTCCAGTTCATGTTTCTCGGCATTATAACGATAGATACCGTCTGCCGTGGCCACGTAAAGCACCATTTCCTGCCAGTTGGTGGCAGTGGGAACAGTTCGTTTGCCACTTTCCGGACGATTAATGCCGTTGGCTGCCCACACTAGGTCGGAAAGGTCCTGTAGGGATAGTTGTTTCGTGTCGAAATTCCGGTCTGTTTGCCGTTCGTTCAAACAGTCCATGAGAGCTTTTCCCCCACTTTTTTTCGGGGCGGGTAATTTGATGTTTTGTGCGCTGATTGCGCTACCTAATACGGTTAGAACCAGCATCGTGATAATTGTTTTCATTCGTTTACTACATTAGTGGGTGTACCATTAAAAAAGTTCAGGATGTTATCAACCGCTTCCTGCCCGGTGGCAATGCGCGTGTCGATAGTTCCTGTAGCGTTGTGTGGGGCAAGGATCACGTTATCCAAGCCATAGAGTATTTCTGTAATATGGGGTTCGTCCTCGAATACATCCAAGGCTGCCCCGGCGATTGTTTTATTTTGTAGACAGATCGCTAATTCTTTTTCATTGATGACAGCTCCGCGGGCCGTATTTACCAGAATAGCGGTCGGTTTCATCAATTCGATTTCCCGTTTCCCGATCATGTGGCGGGTTTCATCTGTCAGGGGTGTATGAATGGAGACGAAATCCGATCTTTTCAACAACGTGTCAAGATCTACTTTCTCGTATCCTTCTACGGTGCTTCGGCGATTGTAGTAGATGACATTCATCCGGAATGCTTCAGCCAGTTTAGCCACGGTTTTACCGATATTTCCCATACCGATGATACCCAGCGTGCGTCCTTCCAGCGTGAATCCGAGATTTTTCATAACACCCCACATGCTTTCTTTTTCAACCCGGACGCGGCGATCGCATTCGGTGATTCGGCGTGCAGCACTCAACATGAGTCCCATGGCCATTTCTGCCGTCGGGAAACATACGGCTTTCGGGGTATTGCAAACAGCGATGCCTTTGGAACGGGCAAATTTGATGTCGATGTTATTGTAGCCGACACCGAAATTGCTGATTATTTTTAGTTTTTTCCCGGCCTCGATAACGGCGTTATCAATTGTGCGGGTGAAAATGCCTAGAATAACGTCATAATCCGGAACAAGTTTAATTAATTCTTCCGTGGTGAAATACTCGCCTTCCGGCATGGTGATCGTGTGTTCTTTTCCCAGTTTGGCGAATGATTCGCGGGGAATGTTGTACGTAACGAGAATTTTCATATTTTTAATTTTAAACTGTGTTAATTTCTTGATTTGTGATTTTAGATGACACTTCAACAACCCCCTCTAACTTCCCCTTACACAGGGGGAGAATGCGCTACATTGAAATATAGAAGCGACTTTTTGTCCGTTTTTCTTCCCGTGTAAGTGGGAACCAGAGGGAGCGTTGTTCATTCTAAATTTTAAATTCTAAATTTTTCTCAAGCTCATGCGAGCGTCAGCCGGGGCATCCAGCCCGATAAACTGTGACGCCAGGTATTTGTAATATCCCGTAACGGCAACCATCCCGGCGTTATCCAGCGAGAAGCCCAACCGGGGAATAAAAACTTCCCAACCGAGACGGGCGCCTTCGTCATACACGGCTTTTTGTAATCCGGAATTGGCAGATACACCACCACCGATAGCGATTTGTTTGATGCCGGTCTGTTTGGCGGCTTTTTTCAATTTGGCCATGAGGATATCAACGATCGTTTTTTGCAGTGAGGCACAAAGATCATTGAGATTATGTTGTATGAAATCCGGGTCGTTTTTGATTTCATCCCGAATAAAGTACAGGAATGAAGTCTTCAGCCCACTAAAGCTATAATCCAAACCGGGAATATTCGGTTTGTTGAACGTGAATCTCTCCGGATTTCCTTCTTTCGCCAGACGGTCGATTACCGGGCCTCCGGGATAGGAGAGTCCCATTACTTTGGCGCATTTGTCATAGGCTTCTCCCGCTGCGTCATCAATGGTTTGCCCGATAACTTCCATGTCCAGATAGTCACGTACGATGATGATTTGCGAATTTCCCCCGGATACGAGTAAGGTCAAGAACGGGAATTTCGGGTGACAGGCTTCCACTCCCGGTTCTTTGATGAAGTTCGCGAGGATGTGAGCCTGCAAATGGTTTACCTCGATCATGGGTATTTGTTTGGCGATAGCAAATCCTTTGGCAAACGATGTCCCCACGAGAAGGGAACCCAGTAATCCGGGACCTCGGGTAAAGGCCACCGCATTTACTTCATCTCCAGATACTCCTGCCTGTTTTAAGGCTTGTGCTACAACCGGGATGATGTTTTGCTGGTGAGCCCGGGATGCCAATTCCGGTACAACTCCCCCGTAGGCCTCGTGAACCTTTTGACTGGCAATAACATTCGATAACACAACCCCGTCTTTTAGTATAGCGGCCGAGGTGTCGTCGCAAGAAGATTCAATACCGAGAATTACAACGCCCATTTTAATTTCTTGATTTTAGATTTTAAATTTTAGATTCCAACAGCACGAATTACAACTCTATAAGCCGTTATCAGCGTTGAGTTACAATTTTTTCCCATTTTCAACTTTCCATTTTTAATTTTCAATTATTAAGATGAAATGTTCTGCAATATTAATAAATTTGCGTGCAAACTAAAATAGTGACAGCATAAAAAAAATAATCTCCATATTATCCCGGTGTGTGATAGGATTGGTCTTTTTGACCTTTGCTGCATAC